>DAITKX010000032.1:0-175 GCA_036835995.1 Bacillota bacterium
TACAGCAGAGACCAGAACATCTGGCACATCAGCCATGAGGGCGGAAATCTGGAAAACCCCTGGAACGAACATCTCGACGACATCCTCGTCATGAGCGTACCGCCGGAACAGGCCCCCGACAAGCCCACCTTTGTGGATATCGATTTCGAAAAGGGCATTCCCGTGGGACTCAACG
>DAITKX010000032.1:225-14601 GCA_036835995.1 Bacillota bacterium
CAAAATCGGAGGGGAAAACGGGGTCGGAACCATTGATATCGTTGAAAACCGTCTTGTGGGAATGAAATCCAGAGGCGTATACGAAACCCCCGGAGGGACCATCCTCTATAAAGCCCACGCCAGCCTGGAGAAATTGATCCTTGACAGGGACACCATGGCATATAAGAATATAGTTGCACAGAAATATTCGGAGCTGGTTTATGACGGCCGGTGGTTCACACCTCTGAGAGAGGCCATCGACGCATTTGTCAACGTGACCCAGGAGCTGGTGACGGGAACGGTGAGAATGAAGCTTTACAAGGGCAGCTGTCTGCCGGTGGCTTCCAAATCGGAAAATTCCCTCTACAGTGAAGAGTTCGCCACCTTCAGCAAGGACGACGTTTACAACCAGAAGGACGCAGAAGGGTTTATCAATCTGTTCTCCCTGACGATGAAGATCAGAGCTATCATGAACCAGAACAAGCAAGGAGGAAAACCGGCAAGTGAAACTTTGGAAAGGAAGGTTCTTAAAGGCGGAGAATTCGTTGGCTGAGGAATTCAACGCCTCCATAGACGTAGATAGAAGATTATATAAACAGGACATCACCGGCAGCATCGCACACGCGAAGATGCTGGCGAAACAGGGGATCATAAGCGAAGACGAGGCCCTTTCGATAGAGGCTTGTCTCCTTGAAATACTGCGGGATATCGAAGCCGGCAGGATCGAATTCACCGTCGAGCAGGAAGATATCCACATGAATATCGAAAGCATTCTGACGGAGAGAATCGGCAGCGCCGGAAAGAAATTGCATACCGCAAGGAGCAGAAATGACCAGGTGGCTTTGGATTTCCGCCTTTACCTGAAGGATGAAATCAAGGGGATCGTCAGCCTTTTGGCGGAACTGAACAACGCTCTTAAAGAGATCGCAAAGGCGAACCGGGACACGGTGATGCCCGGCTACACTCATCTCCAGAGGGCCCAGCCCGTCACTCTGGCGTTCCATCTCATGGCCTACCGGGAAATGTTCCGGCGGGATATCAGGAGATTTGAAGACTGTTACGGCGGAACCGACTCCCTGCCCCTGGGTTCCGGCGCTCTGGCCGGAACGACCTACGACACCGACCGGGATTATCTGGCGGAAGAGCTGGGTTTTTCAAAGCTCTGCGTCAATGCCATGGACGCGGTGAGCGACAGGGATTTCGCCCTTGAGTTTTTAAGCTGCTGTTCCATCGCTATGATGCACCTTTCCCGCTTCTGCGAGGAATTGATCCTGTGGAGCTCCTCCGAGTTCCGCTTTATCGAGCTGGACGACGCGTTCAGCACCGGAAGCAGCATCATGCCCCAGAAAAAAAATCCCGACATGGCGGAGCTGATCCGCGGCAAGACGGGAAGAGTTTACGGAGATCTCATGAGTCTGTTGACCATTATGAAGGGGCTGCCGTTAGCGTATAATAAGGACATGCAGGAGGACAAGCAGCCGGTTTTTGACGCCGGCGACACGCTGAAAAGCTCTCTCGCCATCTTCACCCAGATGATCGCCACCATGAAGATCCGGGGGGAGGCGATGGAAAACGCCGCGAAATCCGGTTTTATGAACGCCACAGACGCCGCGGATTACCTGGTTTCCAAGGGGCTCGCCTTCCGTGACTGCCATGAGATCATCGGAAGGATCGTCCTTTACTGCATCGAAAACCACAAGGCCATCGAGGAGCTGACCCTGGACGAGTTGAAAGGCTTCTCCGACAAATTCGAAGAGGACGTCTACAAAAAGATCGACGTTCGCGCCTGCATCAACGCGAAAAAATCAAAAGGCTCCACGTCATTTGAGAGCGTAGAGCGCATGCTGTCGGATTGGTGAAACGCGGCTAGGGTTCGCAGGTCAGCTGCATCATAACTTCCAGCTTGTTGTAAACCCCTCGTTCCAGAGGCTCGTACAGAGGCTGGATTTCTTCGTTTTTGAGATAGCTTCTGATGGCCCCGTAGTATTCCTGCTCGCTGAGATTTAAAGAGACCGGCGGGAAACCGTTTCGGATCAGCTCGTAAAACATGGCCATCCGCGCCACCGCTTCCGAGTAGGTCTCGTAAGGATATACCTCCACCAGCTTATTGTGGAGGTACGCGGCCCTGAGGATGGGATTGCTTTCAAAATCGTTGGTGTTCATCCATTGGAACAGGATCTCCATCTGCTCCTCGATCTCGCTTGGGGGAGGCGGTATGTAATCGAGCATGATCAAAACCGGATTGGTCCTGCGGTATTCCGGTCTCCCGGGGTTGGCCAGGATCTGATAGAACCGGAAAAGGTATTTTTCGGTGAGCTCGATCTCCATATCGGCCATATCGTAGGCGAGCCGGATGGCATCGTGGTAATTCCCCACATCCGAGTGGTCCTTCACGGTAGCGCCTGTGACAAAGTCGCCTCTCACGATCCTCTGAAGATCGCTTTTCCCGATGCCGCTGCCGTCCAGGCGCATGGATGTGTATATCCAGTCCACCAGATTGATCTCGTCGATATATTCTGCCGTTTCCCTTGCGTAAGGCTTTCTGTTGTCCAGTATGAGCTTCTTTTTCTTAATTTCACGAAACACGTTTCAAGACCTCGCCTTCCTCAATTTTCCTAATTGTAACACAAAAAATATAAGTATGGAATTTTTTTGATTATGTTTCGCAGTCGGGGGTATTAAATGTATAAATCATCAAAGAGAACGTGCAAACAAACTTAAAAAATAAATAAGGAGTGTGAAACAAAATGCCAGTGAAAGATTGTATGACGGGTTCCCCGTTCTGTCCCGCAAACCAGGAATCGAAATTTGCGATGCCGGGTTATGAGTCCCAAGGCTGTGATTCCTGTGTGGAAGAGGGCCTGAAAAATCATGAAATTCCAAAATGTTTCTTCTGCAGCATGGAGGAAGAAGGCCCATTAAAGCACAGTGATTTCACCTTTGAAAGCTTTGCACAAAAAATAATGGACATGAAACAAAAATCTCACCGTTAACCTTATCACATAAATTGATCTCAGAAAAGATCAGGAGAAGCACAGGATTTACACACAAGAGGCCGGCGTTGCCGTGTCGTTTTTCGACACAGCGGCGCCGGCCTCTTATTTATGTTTAATGTTTACAATCGTTGTCATGAAACAGCCGGACGGCCGTTTTCTCTCTTACACCGGGTAGACCTTATCCTCTTCGTTCAGCAGTGTGGAGTCGATCTGATACCTCTTTGCGTTTCTGTATTTGAAGAACTCGACAGACGGTCCCGGGAACAGCGCTCTCGTGAGAACGTCCTCCTCTTGCTCCACGTATTCCGCGACTTCTTTCTTGATCTTTTCCAGCTCCGGCTCGATGAGGTCGGCAGGCCTGCAGGTGATGACCTCTTCGTCTCCGATGATCTTCTTCACGATCTCGTCCTTGATGGGAACCGTGGTCTTTCCGTACATGCCCTTTACAAGCTGCTTTACCTCGTTGGGAACCATCTTGTACCGCTCGCCGGTCACGATGTTCAGCACGGCCTGGGTTCCTACGATCTGGCTCGTCGGCGTCACGAGAGGCGGATAGCCCAGATCTTCTCTCACTCTCGGTACTTCCTTCAGCACCTCTTCGAATTTGTCCATGGCGTTGGACTGCTTCAGCTGAGAGACCAGATTGGAGAGCATTCCTCCCGGCACCTGATAGATCAGTGTATTGATATCGACGCCCATCAGCTTCGGATCCAGCAGGCCGGACGCGATGTATTTTTCTCTGATAGGCCGGAAGTATTCCGCCGCATGGTTCAAGAGATCCATGTCCAGCTCCGGATCCCGCTCCATTCCCTTAAAGGCGTAGGCCAGGGGTTCCGTCGGAGGCTGGGAAGTACCTTCCGCAAAGGGGGACAGCGCGGTATCGATGATATCGACTCCGGCCTCTACCGCCTTCATATAGGTCATGCTGCCCAGACCGCTGGTGGCGTGGGTGTGAAGCTCAAGAGGAATTTTGACCGCCTTCTTGATCTCCTTCACCAGCTCATACGTGTTATATGGGCTCAGCAAGCCCGCCATATCCTTGATGCAGAGGGAATCCGCGCCCATCTGCTCAATCTCCTTTGCGAGCTGAATGAACACCTCGTTGGTGTGAGCCGGGCTGATGGTGTAGGAAATCGTTCCCTGGGCGTGGCCTCCATATTTCTTGGTGGCTTCGATGGCTTTTGAGAGGTTTCTCGTATCGTTCAGCGCGTCGAAGATACGGATGACGTCGATCCCGTTTCCGATGGCTCTTTTTACAAACTCATCCACCACGTCGTCGGCGTAATGCTTGTATCCAAGAAGGTTCTGACCTCTGAGCAGCATCTGCAGCTTTGTATTTTTAATATTTTTTCTGATCGTTCTCAGGCGTTCCCACGGATCCTCGTTCAGGAATCTGAGACAGGCGTCAAAGGTTGCGCCGCCCCATACCTCCAGGGCGTGGTATCCGACGCCGTCAAGGGTCTCCAATATAGGAAGCATTTCATCGGTGGTCATCCTCGTCGCGATCAAAGACTGGTGGCCATCCCTCAAAATTGTTTCCGTAACTTTTAATTTAGCCATTTTCTCCTCCGTTTTTCAAACGTCGCCTTGCGCAGCCGTTTCGCGGCTCCGCCGCATAACAATTATTGGAATCATTCTAACATGCGAGCAGCGCCGAAGCATGTTATATTGATTCTACTTTACGGCAACGCCGTTTCGCGGCTCCGCCGCATAACAATTATTGGAATCATTATATAATAGTATTCTCCGTAAAATCAATACCATCCGATCCATGTATACAATATTTACCTAACTATTTGCTAAAGCCGCTCGATGCTGTCGCCGACCTTAACCGTTCCGCCTTTCAGGACCCTCGTAAAAATCCCTTCTGTCGGCATGATGCAGGTGCCCGTCTGCTGCCGGATGGCGCAGCCGTGATGACATTCCTTTCCGATCCGGGATACCTCCTGAATCGTTTCGCCGATTTTCAGCTTTGTCCCTATGGGCAGCGTTTTCAGCTCAATCCCCTGAGTCGTGATGTTTTCCGCAAAGACTCCCGCATCGAGGGTGAGGCCCATAGCCCGCATCTTATCGACGCTTTCGTCCGCCAGCAGGCTCACCTGTTTGATGTCGTCCAGCCCAAAATGGGCGTCTCCCCTGATGCCTCCCTCTATAAATTCCGCGCGCTCCACCGGAAGCTTTACTACGCCGGTCTTATCGCTGACGTTGATAGATAATACTTTTGCCATTTTTTAGCCCTCCCAGTCACCGGATTTGCCTCCGGATTTTTTCACCAGCCGGACATTGGTGATCCTCATGCTCCGGTCGATGGCCTTGCACATATCGTAAATCGTAAGGGCCGCCACGGAAACCGCGTGAAGTGATTCCATCTCGATCCCCGTTTTTCCGACGGTGTTGGCGCAGGCCTCGATATGGACCGCCGAATTCGTTTCATCCAGTTCGAAATCCATTTCCACGCCGGTGATCGGAATGTTATGGCACATGGGAATCGCCGACCACGTATGCTTTGCGGCCATGATCCCGGCGGTCTGGGCGACGGAAAGCACGTCTCCCTTCGCCATGGAACCCTCCCTGATCCGCTGCAGAGTTTCCGGCTTCATATAGATGCTGCCTCTGGCGACGGCGACCCGTTTGGTATCCGCCTTTTCTCCGACGTCCACCATCCGGGGCCGTCCGTTACCGTCGATATGGGTCAATTCGCTCACGTCAGCCTCCGATCTGGCTCATGCTCCGAGCCACAGGTTTTGCCCCTTCGTTGAGATAGTGTTTATCGCCTTTATGCAATATGGCCTTTCTGACAATCTCCTTCAGCAGCTCGTCGTCGTTGGTTTTCAGGATGCCCCGCAAATCGATTTCTTCGTCGCTGTGAAGGCAGGGCTTCAGCTTTCCGTCGGCGGTGAGCCGGATCTTATCGCAGCTTCCGCAGAAGAGATTGCTCATGGGGCTGATAAATCCGATGGTTCCCAGTCCCTCCGGATATTTGTATAATTCCGCCACGCCCTCCTGCTTATTCAAGGGAATCAGAGCGGGCAGCTTTTTTTTGATATCTTCGCTTGAAAGGTACCGGTAGCGGTTTTCCTCCGAAGTCTGTCCCACAGGCATCAGTTCGATGAACCGGATGTCCAGGGGATGATTGATGGAAAGCTGGACAAAATTCAGGATTTCATCGTCGTTAAAGCCCTCCATGACCACAACGTTCAGCTTTACCGGGGTCAGACCGAATTTCAGCGCCGCGTTGACGCCTTCGAACACCGCATCCAGATCGCCTCCCCGGGTGATCTCTTCGTATTTATGATAGATCAGGGAATCGACGCTGATATTGACCCGCTGCAGTCCCGCGTTTTTCAGCGCTTCCGCGTGCTGCGCCAGCATGGTGCCGTTTGTGGTCATGGCCAGCTCTCCGACGCCCTCTATTTTCGAAAGAGCCTCCACTAGGCTTACGATGCCCTTCCGCGCCAGAGGCTCCCCTCCGGTGAGCCGGTATTTTGTAATTCCAAGGGCGGCCGAGGCTTTCACGATCCTCTCAATGTCCTCAAAGGACAGGATATTTTCGTGGCCCAGGTCTTCGACCCCTTCCGCCGGCATGCAATACCTGCACCGCAGATTGCACCGGTCTGTAACGGATATTCTCATATAGCTGATTTCTCTGCCGAATTTATCCTTCATCGCTTCTCCCCGCCAGCTTTTTCTTTCGTTTTCCTATGCCTATTTTACAATAGGAAACCTATTCAGTCAAATTGATTATACCCTTGGGAAGGTTCAGGTAAACTTGTAATGGTATACGTCCTTGTACCTGCGCAGCATGAATAGGGTCAAAGCAAGGGTCGCGATTTCAGCGAAGCCCACCGTCAGCCACACGCCGTCTATCCCGAAGACCCGGGGCAGCGTCACAGCTCCGATGACAACCATGACCAGCCCCCTGCTCAGGGAAATCAACGCCGCGATAATCCCGTTCCCATAGGCGGTAAAGAAACCCAGGGCAAACACGTTGATACCCGTAAACAGAAACGCGACGGAGATCATCCGAATCCCCCGGACCGCGATGTGATAGACCTCCGTGTCCGCATCCACAAACACCCTTGCCAGCAGAGGCGCTTCCGCCAGCGCCAGCAGCGCTACCCCCACAGAGGAAACCAGGATAAACGTTCTGGAATACCTCAGGAATTGATTTACTTTTTCATAATCCTTCGCCCCGTAATAGTAGCTGATCAGCGGCCCCGCCCCGGTAACGAAGCCCAGATGCGCCGAGATCAGCAGATAGTGGGCGTTTAAAACGATGCTCAGGGCCGCCACTCCGTCCTCGCCGTCCAGTCCCAGGACGATCCTGTTGAACAGATACACCGTAAAGGCGACGGAACATTCGGAAACCATCTCCGACGACCCGTTCACCATAGAGTTTTTGATATAGCGCAGATCCCATTTCGGTATTACAAAAACGAGCTTTGTCTTCTGGGTTATGAAATACAGGAGGCCGATTGCCATTACGGTGAACTGACCCGCCGCGGTGGCCCAGCCCGCGCCCTCGATTCCCCAATCCCAGCGGACGAGAAACACATAATCCAAAAACAAGTGTACGATTCCCCCTGACAAATACAGAAACAGGGTGAAACCCGGCCTTCCGTCCACGCGGATAAAATATTCCAGCAACACGCCCAGAAAAGCGGCGGGAAGGGCGATGATCAAAATCCACGCGTAGTCCATACAGTAGGGCCATAACCTGTCGGTGGCGCCCAGCAGCCGGAGGATCTGCTCACAGAAAATCAATCCGAATACGACTAGTATTAATCCGAGAACCACGGAGACGTAACAGATCAGAGAGAACTTTTCATCCGCCTCCCTCTGCTTTTCCTCCCCCATCTTGATTGCCACAATGGCGCTGGACCCGGCGGCCAGCATGATGGAGATCCCCCACCCCAGGCCTGTGATGGGATATACGATGTTGATGGCCGCAAGAGCGTCCGAATTTACAAAGTTCGCGACGAAAATTGCGTCGATCAGATAATATAAGGCGATAAAAACCAGCATGATCACCGAAGGGGTTACAGTGGCCGCAAACTTTCTCGCAGTCACGCCTTTGTCAAATAAATATTCCATAATCACTCTATCCTGCCGTTATCATTGCAGTCCTCCCTCCGTTATGATAAAGTATACGGTAACCGTATAGTCAATAAAAAGATCGGATTTCAATCGGATTCCGAAAGGAGAAACAAGGTAATGGACGAGAAAAACACCTATTTCACCACCGGCGAGTTTGCACGGCTTTGCAAGGTCAAAAAACAGACCCTGTTCCATTATGACGATATCGGCATCTTTTCACCGGAGATCAGAGACGGCAACGGCTACCGGTACTATTCCTGCAGTCAGCTGGAAGTGTTTCAGGTCATTTCGATCCTGAAGGAAATGGACATGCCGCTGAAAAGCATCAAGGCTTATCTGGATCACCGCAGCCCCGGCGACCTGATCCGCCTTCTGGAAACGCAGATTATAGAGATAGACCGGAAGATGGAGGATCTGGCCTGGCTGAAGGACATGCTCCGCACCAAGGTCCGGATAACCCAAAATGCCCTGGAGGTTCCCACCGGCGAGGTGCTGACGGAAGAGCTGCCGGAGGACGAATACCTGATCACTACCCCCTACAACGACACCGACGACGACAAGAAGATCGCACGGGCCGTAACGGAGCATCTCAATTACTGCCACGGTCTGGATATCTACAGCGCCTATTCCATCGGCGGCATGATTCCTTCCGACAAAATCCCTACCGAAAAGTATTATAACTACTCCCACTTTTTTACGAAGCTTGGCAAGGGCGAATATCGCGCCGCCAACGACAGAAGGCCCCGGGGAAGCTATGCCGTCGTCTACCATACCGGCGGCTACGACACCGCGTACCTCGATTACGCCAGGCTGGCCGAATATATAAAAGCCCACGGATATACCATGGGCGGCTATTTCTACGAGGACGTCATACTCGACGAGCTTTCCGTAAAAGGCTATGACAATTACGTGTTAAAGATTTCTGTCCGCTGCAATTGAATCATTGCGGTTGAATATTTCCGCCCGTTGCAATTGAATAATTGCGCCTGATGTTATAAACTATAGGGGATTAGATGATTCACGATGAATTGGGGGATAAGCGCGACATGAAAAAAACTTTTATTTTGATGATCAGCATCGTCTGTATTTTCGCACTCGCCAGCTGCGGCAGCACCGTGCCGGAACAGGATTCGGCGTCGAAGCCCGACGTTTCAACTCCCGGATCGGTGGAAAATGCCACGGGTTCGGAATCTGCAGACAAGGGCTCGGGATCTGTGAGCGAGGTGCCGTCAAGTCTGGTGTTTGCAAAGGATGACAGCGGGAAATACGTCGAGCCTGTGCTCGGAGAATGGAACGCCTTTCTGGAAAAGGTGTTCAACAGCTTTGAATCGGGAGAGGTCGATCCGGGGTCTGGCAATATCAAATACTTCGGCGAGGGAAACGACGGCCTTGGATATTGCTTTATCGTGGCGACGCGAAGCGACAGCACCGGCATCATAAGCTACAACATCGATACCGCCATCGTTTCCAACGAGCCGAACTCCGGGGGAGACGAGGCCTCAGGCCAGGAGATGGTCCGCTGGATGTACGATCATTTTCAGGAATAATTCACTCAAGCCTTATCCGGCCGCTTGATGTTTAAAAATTATATGTATCTTTGATATGATAAATCGGATTCTTTTTGCACTCCTGTTGGATATCTCCCAGGTAAATACCCAGAATACCCATGAAGAAAAACGCAGAGGCAAATAGGAATAAAAAGACCAGGTCAGTGCAGTCAAACATCAAGCCGCCTCTTCCGGTGATCAGATCTTTTATCGTAATAATCCCGTCGATCCCTGTCAGAAACAGACAGAATCCAGCCAGATAAAATCCCAATCGAAGCGGTTTGTCAGAGAAATTCGTAATTGCAGTGATAGCAAGATTCAATAAAATCTTAAAGCTATACTTGCTTGTTCCGGCATACCGTTCACCCGGAACGTATTCCAAAGATATGGACCGGAATCCCATGCTTTGGATAAAACCCCTGATATATCTCCTGCGTTCTCTGTAGTTCTCCTTAAGAATATCCGCAATGGTACGGGAAATTCCAAAAAAATCGGAAGCGTTTTCAACAAATCGAATCCGCGAGATCCTATTCAAAAATCGATAATACCCTTTTGTCATATACTGCCTCGCCATTCCTCGGTTTTTATCACTTCTGTATACCATGTTGACGACTTCATTGCCGTCCAGATATGCCTGATACATTCGGACAACTTCCTCAGGCGGCTTTTCAAGATCCGAATCGATGCAGACGATAAAATCGCCCGCAGAGTGATCGATCCCTGCGATCATCGCGGCTTCATGTCCAAAATTCCGTGAGAAATTGATAACCTTTACCGCAGGATTACCTTTTGCGAGCTCCGCCAGAATATCCGGGCTGAAATCGCCGCTTCCATCGTTTACATAGATCAATTCATGATCCACGTTCATTCCATCCAGCACCTTTGTCATTTCCCTGTGGAAATGCCGCAGAACCTCCTGCTCGTTATATACCGATACTACAATTGATAGTTTTTTGCTTCCCATGGCATCCCCCTCGTTTTTGATATACCAGAATCGCTTGTTTCTCCATCTGTTCGATCTGCACGCTTTTTTCGGTCCGTGTAAAGGGCAAGGCCAAAAATCGAAACCCCTATGACACTGGCAGCCGCTCCGGCGGAAAATCCCGGGGCGGTATAGCGAAATACGATCCGGTGGGCGCCTTTTGTGATGGGAAACCCGACGAAGGCCGTATTTACCCTCTCAAAGGGGACAGCCTTTCCGTCCACGAAGACCTCAAAATTTTTATCATAGGGGATCGTGCTTATAAACCAGCCGTCCTCTGCCCCATTCACCGATCCTGTAATGACGTCGCCCCTCGTACCGGTCGATGAAACGATAAACGAGCCTTCCTTTCTGATGTTTAAGGCGGCAGCGCTCAAGGTATAACCTCGGACGTTTGAAAACTCGTATCTGCCTGCGCTGAATGACGCCGGCAATGCGGCTTCGCCTTTTTTTACGGAAACCGCGTAGTGAAAGACTGTATTTTTGTTGTAATATATATGATCTTTCGCACTTAACCTGTTCTGTTCGTTCTGTATTTTCATGCTGATATCCTGAAGCGGAGTCAGGTTTCTCACGTTCGTTTCCAAAAAGAGTATTTCGTCCTCCGGTGCGGGCCGCCGCAGACGGATGGTTTGATCTGTTTTTTTCTTTGCCTTTATCTGATAAATTCCATCACCGAACGTGATTGAGAAATTCCTTCCTTTTGATTCCGGAAAGATCACTTCCTCCGGGTGAATCTCCGATTTAAAAGCTGACATCCCGGCGGAAATTTTCGCACCAGATGATCTTTCACCGACTGCGGCATTGTGCAGAAGAAGCTCCTGTCTGAAAGGAAATTCATACCTATGCAGAGCTTTTTCCGGAATCAGATTATTTGTCACATAACCCAGAGGAAAAACATTTTCATTGCGGTAAATTTTCACATTTCCCTTTTTCTTGAACAATTCATAGCCGGCAGGCCCATAGTCCCCACGGATATATTTCACTCCCATAAAGGTCAGAAATAACGGGTTTTGGGAAGCAGGCTGCATTAAAAAATTGCGGTATGGTCTCTCCAATTGGAATATATCATTCCGGAAGTCAAAGTAATCCTTTTGAAATGAGGAGGAATAAAACGATGTCAGGTTTTGATTTCCACTGTAGACCCGGTTAAAGTCAGCATCCTCGTTTAACAGGGAATCCGAGCGGTAATAGGACGGATCCTCATGCTTCACTTCTTTTAATGCCGCGTAGATATCCGGATCGAAAATTTTCCGATAGGTATTCCTGTCAACCGGCTTTTCGGGATTCTGAATCACAAAATTTGTGACCAAAAGGATCATGATCACCGGAAGGATAAAAAGCTTGATTGAATGATATTTCCGGTACGCCAAATACAGCACGGCCATGAGCAGCGCGTCTGCAAGTACGTCAATCCGGTATGTCGTTTGCCTAACACCGAATAAAACCAGAACGATCGTGCCCAGAAAGGCTGGAAAGGCTCTTTTGACAAACAGTCTGTCCTGGGATTCAAATTTTTGGAGGAATATGGCAATCAGATAGCAGACTATCGGCAAAAACGGTATCAGCACTTTATCTTCGATATAGAGTCCGCCGTTAAGCAAGAACAGAAAAATCGGAAGCACTGTGATTAAGAGGATTCCGATTGCAAGAATCCTTTCATTCCTTTTTTTATAAAACAGGCTCGCGATCAAAGCAGTGACTGCGAAAGAGGACAAACCGATCCCATAAGGGGAAGCGGCATATCTCAGAAGTTTAAACTGCGGTATCAGCATAGCTGAAAGGCTTACCGTCATCTGTCCATCCCTGTGGCTTTCCAGAAGTGAAGCGAAGGTAGGGAGCAGAAGGATTCCAGCCATCAGAACCCCCGTCAAAACCGGAACGATAAACTTCACCCCGTCCATTAACAAGTCTCGGACCCTGGGTTTTTCATTTTCCTCCAGATAGAGCGAAAGCCAATATAAACAGATTACAGACAGTCCGCTGACGCTGAAATAAAAGCTGCTCATAATCATCAGGAAAACACTGGCGGACAGCAAAGCCTTTTTCTTTGCGCTGAAGTACCGGTCGACTCCAATGAGCGCCATGCATAAAAAGGGCATATAGTTTATAAACACGATCTGCTTGTATGTCTGGTAGAGCATCGGCGAAGCGAGCAGAAATATCATGCTTACCGAAACGCTGATATAATCTGAAAATCCTTTTGTTTTCAGCCATCTGTAGAACAGCAGGCAAGCCGCGGCCAGGCTGGCGAGACAGGCCGCCAGGATATAGGCTGTCATCTTTACGAACGGGAACAGATACGACACCAGAACTGCGGGGCTTAGAAATCCGTAATAAGAAAAGTTGAAAAGGTTCTGCCCTGCTCCTAAATTTACGGCATAGTTCGGAAACAAGTCCCCGGTTTCATAGAACAATGTTCTGAAATAATCGGGGAAAACAGTATGCTGACTTATCCAGTCCGTACTGGAGCCAAGAAATCCATTTCGGGCTATATAAATTCCTATTGTTAATATTGTAAAAAGGGTTAGGATGACCTGACCTCTATTCCTGAACCGGCTTATTTGAAACACTTCCCTTTTTAAATATAATATATTTGCTGAAAATAAAGTTGAATATGATCACTGCCCCCTGCATGGTCATTTTGCCGCAGATATCTGAAAACAGAAGAACTTCGACGGTGAACCATACTCCAAGCATTTCAATGGCCATTGAAATGAAGCGCATGCTTAAAAATAAGAAGAATTCCTGTGATATATATTTTCCGCCTTTGCGTTCAGACTCAAAGACGATCTCCCGGTTCACGACAAAGGCGAAGAGAATCGCTGTGATGATAGAAATAAAATTGGACAGAAACAAGGGAAACAGAAGAACTTTCCGCAGCAGGTAAAACAGCCCCACATTGAGCGCGGTAGTGCAGGCTCCGGAAATAATATATCGAATCAATTGGCTTTTCATCATCCTCTTTAAGGTCTTCATAGAATTTCCAGCTTCTTAATTTTATAATATTCCTTTTTATCGGATCCATTTTTGCAGGGCAAATAATAAATGCTAAATTTATATTCAGCATTTATTATTCTATCACCGCATGTTTAATAAACAATAGGAAGGAAATGAAAAGTAGATGATAATTCGATGAAGTGTTGATGAAAATTGGATGAAGACCGATGCTTTTTTCCATCCATCAGCCGCTTTACCTGAGCTTTTCCACGTTGATTTGATTCGTGGTGTTGTTATAATAGCAGATCTTATCCCCTTCAATGGAAACGGAATCCAGCCTGATGTCACCTTCTCTTTCCATGATCATCCTGCCATCCTCGTCATAGACCCTCATCCACGGGCTTCCCGTTCCCTTTTCAAGATCGTTCTTCGAAATATCACAGATGAGGTATTGCTTCCCCTCATCCCCTCTCAGCGCCATGTCATAGCAGGCGAGAGTATAACGCACTTCCCCAGATGAAGATTCCTCGTCTAAGCCGGACGCCAGAATGAAAAAATGGTTTCTGTCCGCCAGGTACAGATTCCCGTTGAGCACCGCAAAATCAGTGACACAACCAGTCGCCGAGCCGAAGAAATTATAGAGAGAAGTCTCAGTGCCGTCTTTCAGGCTCTTTCTCCGCACTTCCTTGCCCGTACTGTAATAAAGGTAATCTCCTTCTATTTGAAACTTGTACGCCGCGTCTATTACGCGGGACGTCTCGCCCGTCTTTATGTTTATCTTGTACACGGCCCGTTCCGCAATCCTGTCAAGAGGCGACGCCATCAGATAAAGCTC
>DAITKX010000032.1:14611-22462 GCA_036835995.1 Bacillota bacterium
ATGAGGAATACGCCCCGCCTGCCGTTGAATCCGTTGATTTCCGGTTCATAATAGTATTGGTTTTTCGTTTCGCCCAGGTCGACATATTTTCCTTCTTCATCTTTCATCTCCAGACGGTAGCCCCCGGAGTTCAGCTCTGTAAACGCAAAGGTCTTGCCGCCTGTGGTGTAAATCTCCGTCTCACCCTCTATGCCGCCGTTCAGCTCAGTCATGCTTCCGTCTGTGTTTAAAATGAATTGATAAGGCTTGCCCTGGGGCAGCGCCGTGTGATAATAAAACCTTGGCACCTCGTTCTCATCGTTGAAGAGAACGGCGACCCATCCCGGGCAGTCATAGACCTTTCTGGGTTTCGTCAAGTCCGAAAAAGTGGTCTGCATGATAGCGTTATTTTTTTCTATGTAATAGATATAGCCGTGGTTTACGATCACCTCAGGCCGTTCTTTGTCCGTATATCCGGCCCGGGGGAGATCAAACTGTCCGACAGGGGTGACCGCTGATCCGGAAACAGCCGAAGGCGTCGGTGATCCATCCCGGTTTTTTTCGATTGCGACGGTCCTGGAAACTCCATCCCAGGACACGGAATACCCCAGGGCCTCCAGCACTGCCCGCAGCGGCATATAGGTTCTGCTCTCAATGATCTGCGGTGAAGTATCAAGCTGATAGACCACATCTTGATTCACCCTTATGAGGGGACTCCCGGCGGCGAGCCTGATCATGGTCCCGCCCTTTGATATACTGATGATCCTTTCATCCGAACCCCCATCCGTTTCAAAGGATACCTCCGCCCCGACCTTTTCAAGGACCTTTCTCACGGGCGCCTGTACCCTGCCCGCGCTGTCGATAAAGGGGATGCCCATCCCGTCATCCTGTGAAAAAGTCAGCCTTTCCCCATCGGCGATGACACTGATTCCCTTCTCTTCTCCTCCGTAAACTCCGCCGTCCTTCGCGCATGCCCCCGCCTGAAAGGACAATATCATAATCGCTGCCATTAAAATGACGGCGACGCGCTTTCCCATTTTAAAACGACTCTCTTTTGATCTCACTTTTGGTCGCCTCCATCGGTTATGATGACTCTGCGATGCAGGTCGTCCCACTGAACCCCGGCTCCCAGGTGCTCCGATACGAACCGCAGCGGCACAAGGGTCCTGTCGCTCTGAATGAACGGCGCCGCGTCCAGCTGGACCTCCGAACCGTTCACGGAAGCTGTCTTGCTTCCGATAGTCAGCTTTATGGTCTGCTCAGCGCTTTTAGCCGTAACTGTTTTTGCGCTCTCATCCCACTGAACCTCTGCTCCCAAGGATTCAAAAATCTTTCTCATGGGGACCATCGTCCGCTGGTCTTTTATCACAGGCTCGGAATCGAAGTACAGTTCGACCCCATCCAGATACACTGTGACCGGCCTGGCGCCCTTTATTTCGTTAAATTGGTCGGGAATTTTGAAATATCCTACCCTGCAGTTCCCCCCTGTGTCAGGGTCCGCCACGGTGACAAAGGCATAGCCATCTCTGGTTAAAATAATATCCTGAAACATTGTCGGCAGAACCTCCGCCCCGTTCCGGTTTACCAGACCCGCCTTGCCATAATAATCCCGGGTCACGACCTGAAAACCGTTCCAGAAGCCTCCGCTCCATCTGACGTTCCCATAGTTGAAGCCGGTAAGCCTGTTTCCCTCCGAATCGAGAATGGCAACTTTCTGGCTGTAATCGTGAGGAGGAACGACTCCCGGAGGATAATCGCCGGATTTTTCCCCCAGATAAAGCTCATCGCTCAGGGGATAGAGGGTAAATTCCTTGAAGCCTGTCAGCATTGTCCGGTTTTGATCAAGATAAGCGCTGACATTTGATCCGTTTATATCTTTGCTCACATAGATCCGGCCGTCCGCCTCCTGGCTCATATCGGTATATTCCCCGCTTACGGGTTTTCCCGAAGCATCCAGTGGATAGTTTTTACCGTCTTTTTCCGCAAGGAAATAGCCTCCCTCTGACCGATAGATATGGTTGTCATATTCAAAGGGGACTACGGTGTTTCCAGCTTTGTCGATAAGCCCCCATTTCCCGTTCAGGGAAGCTGAGGCCATGCCGTTGGAAAAGGAGGAGTCCACCTGATCATAGACCGGTGCAATGGCTTCCCCGCCGTTTTTATCGATAAAGCCCCACTTTCCGTCCTTACAGACGGCGGCGAGCCCTTCATGGAAGGAAAAGGCATCGTCATAGACGAGGGGAATGATTTCATTGCCTGACAGATCCAGAAAACCGTATTTCCCATCCCTGCCTACCCGCAGCCTTTCCTCGCTTACGGTCCAAAGCCAGTCGTTGGTATAAGGCGCCTTTGATAAGAGCGTTCCTGTGCGGTCCAACACATCATATTCGGTTGCCTCTGCGATTCCCGATGCTCCGGCTGTCCCTGTCGTGCCGGTTGCCGCAGTTGATTCAGTCGCTCCGATTTCCGCCGCGAAGAGGCCGCTTCCAAGATAGTCGAACCTTATGTACTTTCCTGCCTTATCTTCAAAGAGCAGGCTGCCGTTCTTGTCGATGACCGCTTTTTTTTCGCTTGCTTTTACCGTTGCGACAGCATAGCCGTCATGAAAGGTTTCGATATCGCTGAAGGCGCTGACGTCGACGGTATTCAGCCCGTTGACGTCCCCGTAAAGGAGAGAGTTTCCCCGATGGGCCGTGAACACGGTTTTGTCCCCTTCACTGCCGTAATCGGAGGATTCCTCAACATCCGGTTCGATCACAATCTCACCCTTTCCGTTGACGTATCCCGTTTTCACGACGCCTGTGGAATCGTTGGACATGGTCAGGGCGTAGAGTCCCGTTTCCATATCATCCTGCATCTGATAATAATTGTAGGCCTTTCCGAAATCAAACCACGTGATCTTGGCCCCGATATCCCCGATGGCGTTCTGCCCCTTGGTCATGGCGTCGGCATTGATCGCTGGCGTGCAAGTCAGCACCGCAATTGCAAGAAAAAAGCATAATTTTTTCGTCTTTTTCAAAGTAAGCACCCCCGTTGGTATTTCTTAATATGTAGAACCCCTATAGTTTATTTAGACGTCATATCCCTTTAATTGGTTCCCTCTCCGCTGTGCCCTTGATCCCAATTTAAGTTGGCTCTGCTCAAAATTCCAAGTGTGGGTGGATAATTTTTTCGCCCTGCTCAGAATTTCGAGTTTGGAGTAACATTTCGCTCAAATTGTCAAGTATGGCGTATATTTTCTGGCTCCGAGGCCCTGCAAACACAAAAAAACTACTCCACACTCGAAAGTTTGAACACATCGACGCGCTCGGATACCCCCTGCTCGAATTTTTGAGAAGCAATCGGGCCGTAAATCGTAAAAAGTTTGAAAAAGGTGTATGCGGCGCATACTACATATAAAAGGCTGCTTATTAAATATAAGGAAGCCGGCTCACATGAAGCCGGCTCAGGTGATTTACATCAACATGCAAAATATAATTAAATGAGGAGGCAAAAGCAATTATGAGAACTAAAATAATCATTGGCGTTTCGATTTTCGGTTTTTTGATCGCCGCCATTTTGTCAAGCGTTATAGACGTTCAAAATAAAGAGCGCCTCGATGGAGGAGCGCAGCAGCTTGAGGGCCGGTTGGAAGAGGATGCGGCGGCCCACTTATTCAAATATCTTCCCGTCGACTGGTAGACCTAGCGGGGCCGCCCGTTTCGATTGGTAGACCTCGCGGGCCCAACCGTTTCGACCGGTAGATCCCGTTAACCCGCCCATTCTCCGCCTGTTTATCAGATCAAAATTCCGCCCCTGCTATAAAACGCCTCCCACGGAAATCAATTTTTCTGAAACGGCGGTTCAGAGGGTCATGAAAAGCGATAGGCCATGACTTCTCCAAACGGGCGTGGTTTTGGCACCTTCTACGCCTTATCTCTCCATGTTCAGGCTGTCAAACAAACGAAGCCAGTAAACGGTGTTTGACAGTAGCTGAACATGTTGCTCGATTTCAGCGGAAGGTGCAGCAAAACCTCTTCGACGTTTGTTTCAGCCATGGCCTATCGCTTCTCATTCTGAATCCTCTGAAGCGCCAACCTAAAATTGATTTCCGTGACGCCTCCTGCCGTGAAATTGACATTTCAGCCTATTTCGTATATAATGCAGGACGTGTTTTAATTCAATTCAGGGCACTGATGGCTTATCCGGCGGGATCGAAAAAAATATTTGCCGGAGGGTCTTATACTGACGAAAGGGGTTTTATGGCAGTATGATTTTTTCATCCTATGGGTTTATTCTGGCATTTCTGCCTATAACTTTGCTTGGCTACTATATTCTGCAGCGCTATTGCTCAGATGCCGTGACAAAGCTTTGGCTGGTGGCGGCCTCCCTGGCCTTTTACGGCTTGGGCAATGTTCGCTATGTTCCGATTTTATGTTTCACGGTCCTCTTTAACTATTTTGTAGGAAGCGGCATGCAAAAGTGCGGAGAGCGCAAACTCTTACGAGTGGCTCTTCTAACCGCGGGAATGACGGAAAACCTGGGGCTTCTTTTCTATTTTAAGTATACCAATTTCTTTCTGGAAAACGTCAACCGGGCGGCGGGGACCGATTTCCCGATGCTCAAGCTGATTTTGCCGCTGGGCATTTCATTTTATACCTTTCAAATCATAGCCTATCTGGTGGATACCTACCGGGAAGAGACGGAGCCGTGCAATCTGCTGGATTACATGGTATTCGCCACATTCTTTCCCCAGCTCACCGTAGGACCTGTCATTCGCTATGATGAAAGGATCGAACAGTTGAGATCCCCCGATTTACACAGGATCGACACCCGCAACATCATGTGCGGCATCATGCTTTTCTCCATTGGCTGCGCAAAGAAGGTCCTGCTGGCGGATTTCATGATCGCCCATGCTCAAAACTTTTACAATGTCATGGGCAACGGCGACTTCTTTCAGGCCTGGGGCGCGGTTTTTTCCTATACCTTTGCCTATTATTTCGACTTTTCCGGCTACATCGACATGGCGCTGGGGCTGGGGCTGTTTTTCAACATCAAACTCCCCATCAACTTTAACTCCCCCTACAAGGCGCGAAACTTTGCCGATTTTTGGAGGCGCTGGAATATAACGATATCCATGTTTTTCAACGACTATATCTTCCGGAGCATCTTCAAGTTCGGCAACAGGATAGGAAAACTGATCCTTGCGACGATGGTTACCTTCCTGGTTTCCGGCGTATGGCACGGAGCGGGATGGCACTTCATCCTGTGGGGGTTGGTCAACGGCGTATTCGTGTGTTTTGCAAACATCATGACCCTGAAGCGGAAAAAGCTGCCGGCGTTTCTGGCCTGGGCCCTGACGTTCTTCTTTATACTGGTAACCCGAGTGCTGTTTGACGCCAACAATATGAGCCAGGTGGTGAACGTTTACAAATCCATGTTTGACCTGCGGCCGGCCTTTGCGGACTTTGGCCAGTTCTTGGGCCTGGGCAAGGCTTATGTGGGGGAAAATCTGGAGGTCGTTCTGCTGATGCTGGCGGGAGCGGTCATCTGCTTTTTCTTTAAAAACAGCAATGAGATTGTGGACAAGCTGGAACCCAGGTGGTATCACGCGGTCTTCTGCGGGATTCTGCTCACCGTGTCCCTCGTCTGCATGACCCACGTATCCCAGTTCCTGTATTTCCAGTTTTAGAGGGAGGCGATGAAAATGAATCTGAAAAAATGGATTGGATTTCTGCTGGCCGGCATGTTGGGCTGCGCTTGCCTCCTTGCGGGCATGAACGCCCTTATCGACCCTTTCGGCGTGTTTGGGGACAAGCTGCTCAACTGGTATTCCTACGACATGACCAACAACCCCCGGGTGGCAAAGATCGCTTATCTGGACAAAAAACATGACAAATACGATTCCTATATCATCGGCTGCTCAAAGACCAGCTCTTTCCCCGTGGAAAAGCTTGACGAATACTACGGAGGCGCCCGCTTTTACAACATGCTCATGTACGGCGGCGACATGTACGACGCGGAAAAGACAGCGGAATATATCATTGAAAATTACAACCCGAAGAACATCATCATAAATATGGGCCTGGAGGAGGCTGTCACCTACAACACCGAAACCGACCCGTTAAAGGGCAACCTTCACGCCAAAGTGGACGGTTCCTCAAAGCTGAAGTTCTACTTTAGATACCTGTTCCTCCATCCCCAGTACGCCTTCGACAAGCTCCAGGCATACGAAAAAAAATCCATGCTGCCGGGAAAGGACGATGTGTTCCTGGCGGAAAGCGGAGCCTACAATAAATCCGTGAGGGATACGGATTACATCGGAACTCAGGATGAATTTCTGGCTAAATACCCGTATTTTAACGATACCTACGGATTCAACGACTCCCTTGCGGCGGAGGAAAAATGCATCGCCGCCATCGGAAAGATCAAGGCCCTGTGCGAAGAAAAGGGCATCACCTTCCGGCTGTTCGTATCGCCGATATACTGTAAGGAAATCGACACGTACAACATGGCGGACCTGAAAGATTACTGGGTCAAGCTGGCTCAGGTCACTGATTTCTGGGATTTTGCCGGATATACGTCGGTCAGCTATGAGCCCAGGTATTTTTATGACGCATACCATTTCCGAAATGCGGTGGGAGATATGGCTTTAGCCTGGATGTTTGGCGACGCCAGCGTTTACGTGCCGCCCGGTTTCGGATATCATGTAACCGCGGAAAATGCCCGGGAGCGGGCGGAGGCCGCCTTTACCCCAGTTCCGGAAGGAGCCCAGGGAGATCCCGCCTACCGCGCCTCCTATTCCGACTCTGTTCCGGTGCTCATGTACCACAACCTGGGATACGAGGATGGCAACGACGGCGTCATCACTCCCGAGAACTTCCAGGCTCAGATGGCAGCTTTGAAAGCGGCCGGCTATCACGCTATTTTCTTCTCCCAGTTGACGGATTACGTCGAACACGGCACGGAATTGCCGGACAAGCCGGTGGTCGTCACCTTTGACGACGGCTATGAGAGCAATTACACCTATGCGTGGCCAATCCTGCGGCAGCTTGGAATGAAGGCGACCATCAACGTAATCGGAGTCTCAGTGGGAAAAGATACCTATAAGGATACCGGCGCTCCTATCTATCCTCATTTTACTTACGACCAGGCCAGGGAAATGGAAACTTCCGGCGTTATCGACATTCAGAGCCACAGCTATGATATGCATCAGTCCAAGGATCTGGAGAAAAACGGATACCGGGAGGGCGTCTATCCGAAGCCCGGAGAAACAGAGGAAGAATACGTGAAAGCCTTTACCGACGACTTCACCCGCTCCAGAGCGGAGATTGAGAAAGAGGTTGGCAACGCGGTAGACGTCTACGCTTACCCCTTCGGCTATCACACGAGCTTTGCCGAGGTGCTGCTGCACCGGATGGGCGTAAAATCCACCCTCACGGTGGAGGAAGGCCCCAACAGCGTCCTCAAAGGCCTCCCCCAAAGCATTCTGGGCTTGAAAAGATACAACATCACGAATAGAATAACAGGAGAAGCACTATTGAGATTATTGGAGGAAAATTGAAATGGATGAAATAAAGCAGCTTATTTTCAAATTTTTTGAGGAAAAGGGAAAGGCCGAGGGCCTGACGGAAGACACGGACCTGTTTAAAGGCGGGTACGTAAACTCTCTCTTTGCCCTTGAAATGGTCATGTATCTGGAAACTACGTTCAAGATCAAGATAAAGAACAAGGACATCAACGAGAAAAATTTTAAAACCATCCGCTCTATCGCCGAGGTGGTTCAGAAGTCGGACAAGAAATAGAGGAGATACCAAGATGTCTAAGAAAGTAAAATGCCTTGTCTGGGATCTGGACAACACTCTGTGGGAAGGAACACTGCTGGAGGATTCT
>DAITKX010000032.1:22472-30355 GCA_036835995.1 Bacillota bacterium
GAGGGCTCCGACGTAAAGCTGAAGCCCGGAATAAAAGAGATTCTGGAGGAGCTGGACCGGAGGGGAATCCTTTTGTCCATCGCCAGCAAGAATGACCGGGCCGACGCAACGGCGAAGCTCCGGCAGCTTGGAGTGGACGAATACTTCATCTATCCCCAGATCAACTGGAACTCCAAGGCCCAGTCCGTGAAAGCCATTGCGGAGGGCATTTATCGACGACCAGAGCTTCGAGCGGGAGGATGTTAAATATTCCTGCCCGGAGGTGCTCACCATAAATGCTGCCGACTATCAAAAGCTGACGGACATGGAAGAGCTCACGCCCCGGTTCATCACCGAGGACTCCAAGAAGCGACGCCTTATGTATCTGAGCGATCTGCAGAGAAAGGGAGATGAGGACGTCTTTGAGGGTTCCAGCGAAGAATTTTTAGCGACTCTGGATATGAAGCTGACCATCGCTCCTGTTCAAAAAGGAGATCTGGAGAGAGTGGAGGAGCTGACCCTGCGCACGAATCAGCTCAATTCCACCGGCTATACTTACGATTTTGACGAGCTGGAGTCCTTCATCACCTCAGAAAAGCATACGTTTTTAATTGCCGGCCTGGACGACAAATATGGAACCTACGGAAAGATCGGCCTGGTCCTCCTGGAGGAAATGGACGATGTGATCGAAATCAAACTTCTGCTCATGTCCTGCAGGGTGATGACCAGGGGCATCGGCTCCGCTCTGCTGATCCACATCGTGAAGCTGGCCCGGGAGAGGGGCAAAAAGCTCCGGGCTCAGTTTGTCAGCACCAGCCGAAACAGGGTCATGTACATCACCTACAAGCTGATGGGCTTTGAGGAAGCGGAAGAAGCAAGGGCCCCGGGAAATGACAGCAAAGATAACGACAGTGCCGGCGGCGAGGCAGAGGTGGAAATTTTGGAATACCGGGGAGAAGCGAACCGGGAGTACCCCGGATATTTGCATGTGATCGTAAAATAAAAGGGCCGCTCCGGCACCCGAGAATGCGGCTGACAAAATAAGCGCAATAAAAAAAGAGAAACCAAATCGACTCGGTTTCTCTTTTGTCATATTTTTTGTTATACTTCCACCGACGCCAGGATGTCCTGCACGTAGTTCGGCAGAGCGAACGCGCCTTTGTGAACGCCTTCATTGTAGTATTTGGTCTTCAGTCCGAACTGATTCCATATCTCCGGCTTCATGTCATTGACCGGATCCAGGCCCTTTGAGGCGAACCCGAAATACCAGTATCCGGAGGGATAGATCGCGGTATTATAGCCGAATACCCTTGCCACGGGGAAGGTCTTTTTGATCTTTGCGTGAGCCTTTTTCATCTCTATGACGTCAACGTCATAGAAAGCTCCTTCATGCTGGTTGATCAGGATTCCCTTTTCGCTGAGTATTCTATAGCAATTCTTGTAAAAATCAATGGTGAACAGGCTTTCTCCGGGGCCGTCGGGTTCCGGGTCCGTGGAGTCGACCAAGATCAGGTCGTATGCGCCGTCGGGCGCTTCCTTCACAAACTTTACGCCGTCGTCGAACATCAGGTTCAATCTCGGTTCGTTATCGAATACCGACGCGGTAAACGGCATATACTTCTTGCAGGCCCTTACCACCGCCTCATCGATTTCAACCATATCGATCTTTTCGATGTGCTTATATCTCGATACTTCCCTGGCGGTGCCTCCGTCGCCTCCGCCGATGATCAACACTCTTTTGATATCGGGGTTGACGCACATCGCCGGATGACAGATCATGTCATGGTAAATAAATTCGTCCTTTTCCGACAGCTGGGCAAAGGAATCCAGAACCAGAAACGTTCCGAAGGTTCTGTTGTGGAAGACCTGCAGGTCCTGAAACTCCGTCTCCTCCGTATGGAGCACTTCGTCGATCCGGTAGGAAAACTTCACATCGTTATCGACCCTGTATTCCGAAAAATATAGATCACCGTTTTTTGTAAGCAGCATTATCGTACCTCCCTTTTAACATTCTGCCCGGCGCTTTAGCGCCGAACGGCAGAATTTCATTGTCTTATCTCACTTTATCCGGCATATTTTTGCCGTAAAATATCTCATCCATTTCCTTCCTCAGCTTTGAGGTGATCATGTTGATCTCTTCCGTGGAGATATCGTCCACCGTAAAGTTAAAGAAGTATTCGTCCAGGTCAAAGCTTTTTAGCTTGCATTTGGTATGGAAGATGTTTTCCTGGAACACGTTGACGTCGATCATGTAATATTGGTCGAGAATATCCTGGCTGATGTAGTTTTGAATCGAATTGAGCTTATGATCGATAAACATTTTTCTTCCGGTAATGTCTCTGGTAAAGCCTCTCACCCGGTAATCCAGCGTCATGATATCCGCCTCGAAGCTTTCGATCAGATAGTTCAATGCCATCAGGGGAGAAATCTCCCCGCAGGTGGACACGTCGATATCCGCTCTGAAGGTGCATACGCCCCCATCCGGATGATATTCAGGGTACGTATGTACGGTAATGTGGCTTTTATCTAAATGAGCCGCAACAGAAGGATTACCGATCCTCACCTGGCTTTCCGGAGGCATGCTGCCCTCGCAGATCAGAATCGTTACGCTGGAACCCTGGGGTTCGTAATCCTGCACCGCTATATTCAAAATCTTGGCTCCGATGATTTCCGTCACATTTTTTAAAATGTCGGTCAGCTTCGCAGCGTTGTACTGCTCGTCGATGTACTCGATGTATGCTTCCCGGTCCTCAACGGTCTTCGTATAGCAGATGTCATACATGTTGAAGCTCAACGTCTTTGTTAAGTTATTAAAGCCGTATAATTGTAATTTTTCCAACTTATAAGTTCCACCAGCCTTTCTATGGATTTCGACACTCGTAGTGCGAGCAATTATATATTGTAGCATTTGTATTGTCGAAAAGCAATGGACTTGCCCGAATAATTTCTTTCTCTCATATTGTAACATTTTACCGCGATGAAAAAACCGCGGCACTTAATTCAAAAAGGCTTCTTTCTTAATGCGATAAACCTGATAATATCGCCCAATTCATCATCCGAAAGTATCCTGTGCTGTTAATGCATCTCTTTCGAAAAACAGATAAAACAAATGTTTTGTTTTATGGCTATACTTAAAGCCCCACCCATAGGAATTTCCAAAAGGATAACGCAATTCCCGATTGATTGAATATTTGCTTTGTAACAATTCCTCCAAAGCGTGTAATCTTCCGCTGCTTTCATTGCCGATAAATCTTTCAATGTCAGTCGCTTCTGGCATGTGATTTTTATCCAACATTCTTTCATACATTTTTCTTCACCACCGACGACATAACTGCCATAAGGACAATATTCAAACCAAAGTGCCTCTTAGAGAAAGTCTATCACAAATTATCTGGCATTACTATGTCAGATTAAATGGCCCTACATAATAAATGCTTCCGTCTCTTTTGACTAACAGCAGGCAATTTGTGGTATAATATCTGAGAATACGGATATTATATGGATTCAATGTCGCCGCAGTTAGCTGCGAGGCGAAATTTGATTAGCGAGGTGGTCATTATGACAGATCCGGGGTTGAAGAAACTGCTCGGTTTTTTGCTCCGAAATAAAGACACGGTATCTTCCGTGCTTGATAATTTTAAACCGCAAGATATAGAGAGAGGGCTTCTGGCGATTCCGGAAAGCATGATCAATCAGGATATCAAGATGCTGATCCTGGATAAGGCCGCGCCTTATCTGAACGATTACGGGCTTCTGTTCCTTCAGAACGCCATTCTCGTGGATCTGGACATCCACGTAAAGCAGCTTGGAAATCTCAAGGCAAAGTATATGCTGACCTTCACACGGTTTGATTTTCATGACGATATCCACAAGATCGGCATGTCCTATAAAGAGGACGTGAAATCGGAAGGCAACTTTTTACAGAACATGGCGCTCAAGGCCGCCGGCATGAAGGGCAATTACCTGCAGGTCGCCGCGGAAATGATGAAACTGGATTTCATCAGCGTCGGGGAGAACAGCATCACCATCGACCTCGATGCCCTGGACTTTGCAGAAAAAATCCCGCCTGAGCTGAACGTCGCTTACGTCAGCAGCGAGGACGGGATCTTAAAATTCAAGTTTCATATTTAGCCGGCACCCCCGGCTATTTATTTTGAGTAAACCTCTTCTTTATTGATTACATTGATTCCGTGGCCGGCCAGCACTTCCACCGCTTTTTCCTGCTGGTCTACCTTCAGGACGATATAAGGCATCTCATTTTTCCGCATGATAAAGGAATAGATATAGTCGATATTGATATCCGCATCCCTTAAAACGGAAAATATCTGGTTCAGGCTGCCGGGCTTATCCTCCGGCTCCACTGCGATGACCTTGCTGACCTTTGCGACTACGCCCTCCTGTTTCAAGATCTCCACCGCGCGATCCGGATCGTCGACGACGACTCTCAGGATGCCAAACTCGGAGGTGTCAAACACGGCGATAGCCCGGATGTCGATATTGTGCGCGACGAGAATATCCGTCAACTGCGCAAGGCTTCCCTTTTTGTTCGGTATAAAGATTGATATCTGTTTGATCAGCATCTATTTATCCTCCCTCATATCGATTACTCTTTTCGCTTTTCCCTCAAATCTTGCAAGGCTTCTGGGCTCTACCAGATTTACCTTCGAGTCGATCCCAAGCACCGTCCGCAGATTATGGCGGATCTTCTGATTCAGGTTTTCCAGAGAAGCAAAGGAATCCAGCAGATTTGCGTCCACAAGCTCCACGTCGATCTCGATCTTATCCAGATAACCCTTCTTGAATACTTTGATCTGATAGTGGGGTCCGATGCCGTCGATCTTCAGCAGCACCTCTTCGATCTGCGACGGGAACACGTTGACGCCGCCCAGAACCAGCATATCGTCGGAACGCCCCTGGATTTTGGACATTCTGACCGTGGTTCTGCCGCAGTCGCACTTTTCGTAATGAAGGGACGTAATGTCCTTCGTCCTGTACCGCAGGATCGGCAGAGCTTCCTTGGTAATGGTGGTGATGACCAGCTCTCCGACCTCGCCTTCTCCCAGCACTTCGCCGGTATTCGGATCGATGATTTCCGGGAGAAAATGGTCCTCATTGATATGCATTCCCGCGAGGGCCAGACATTCGCCGGAAACCCCCGGCCCCACGAGCTCGCTCATGCCATAGTTTTCTGTGGCAAAGAGGCCCAGACGTTCGTTAAGCTCTTTTCTCATGCCCTCGGTGGAGCCTTCTCCGCCGAACAAGCCCCATTTCAGGGACAGATCCTTTTTCGGATCGAGGCCCATCTCATAGGCGATCTCGGCCATATGTAACGCATATGACGGAGTGGCGATCAGCGTGGTGGTTCCGAAATCCTGCATGATCATGATCTGCTTTTCCGTGTTTCCGCTGGACATGGGAATGACTGAGGCCCCCACCCTTTCAAGGCCCTGATGCAACCCGAAAGCTCCTGTGAAAAGCCCGTAGCCGAAAGCGATCTGGGCCGTATCCTCATCGGTGACTCCCGCCATGGTGACAAGACGTGCGATCATCTCGCTCCAGTTGTCCATATCCTTTCTCGTATAACCCACAACCGTAGGTTTTCCCGTCGTTCCCGAGGATGCGTGAAATCTTACAATATCCCTTCTCGGCGATGAAAACAGGCCGAAAGGATAATTTTTCCTGAAGTCGTCTTTTATCGTGAACGGAATGCTCCGCAAATCCGCCAAGGTTTTGATATCCCCGGGTTCGACTCCCGCTTCCTTCAGTTTCTCTCTATAATACGGAACGTTCTGATAAACCCGCTCGACGGTCTTTTTCAGCCGCTCCAACTGAAGCTTTTCAAATTCTTCTCTTTTCAGGGTTTCCTCCCTGCTCCAAATCTTGCAGTCAATCATTTTCTTACCTCCCAAACTACAAACCTACCGCGTAAGTATACCACAGATTTCAGAGTCGTTCAAGGCCGGTCCGGCAGCCTGTTGGGCTTGCATTTCTATATTTATCGGTCCTGAGCGCTCGTGTCCTTATTGAGATACGAAGCCGTCACCGTCGCCGCCAGCTTTCCGCTGCCCTCCAAATATCCCTCGCCGTACAGATGAATCAGGCTCTGACCGTAGAAATTGGCCTTGACATTGACGATCAGCGCATCTCCAACGAAGATCGGCCGTATGAATACCGTCTCCAGGCTGATGGTTGGGAGAAAGTTTTTCCCGGTCAGATACCTTGCCAAAAATCCCATTCCGATGTCAAATGCGGCGCCGATCATGCCCCCGTGCATGCTCCCGGCCCGGTTCCGTTCCCAGTCCATGACCGGGAACCTCAACGTCAGTGTTTTTTCCTCAAAACTGCAGCCGGCAAATTCGGGCTTCATCATGCCATTGACGATAGCGGCCTGTTTTTCATTGACATCCGCGATTGCGGCCATCATATCGGCCTCCATCTTCTCCTGTTCTTCCATCCTGTTTCGCTCTTGCATCCTGTTCTGTCCTTCCATTTTTCTGGCTCCCCTTATCTCTTGTTGCCTTCGTGTTTTTCTCTGCCGCTGTTTGCCTTTCCAGTCATTTGCTTCTGTCCGTTTACGATTTCTACTGTACTGGAATCGGCAGGGGATGTCAACCGGCTGCCGGTTACAGCATTCTGCACAAAATTTTCGATTTAGAACAGTCATTTTAGCAGATTACATAATTCAACGAATTTTGTCCAGGATCATACAGCTATAGCAGCATTAAATTCAAGAATCTATCAATATGATGTTCTATACCGAAAATTTTGTGCAATCTGTTTTGAACTTTCAATTCCAACTGTTTGAGTCCACAGGAATGTGGTATAATGATTCCAGTGACTAATATGCGGCAGAGCCGCAAAACGGCGTTGCCGCAAGGTAGAATCAATATATTTTGCTCGACGCCGCTCACAAAATATAATTTTTAAAGTAAAAAAGATAAAATTTAACCGACAAAAATGGATCTTAATGATGAGAGGAGATAAAAACTATGAACAAGGAACCTAAATTCTTCATTTGCAAGCATTGCGGAAATATTATGACATTATTGGAGGATTCCGGTGTGCCCGTCGTATGTTGCGGGGAAAAGATGACTCAGCTGACCGCGAACACATCGGACGGCGCAACGGAAAAACATGTTCCCGTCATTGAAAAGGATGGAGACAAAGTGACCGTAAAGGTTGGAAGCGCACCCCACCCCATGCTTGCGGAGCATCATATCGCCTGGATCTATCTGCAGACGAATTTAGGCGGTCAGTTTAAATACCTTGAAGTCGGCGCAGAACCAAAGGCGACATTCGCATTGGGCGAAGGTGAGACCTTAGTTGCCGCGTTCGAATATTGCAATCTCCACGGATTATGGAAAGCAGAGGCTTAATCGCCTCTTTCCCAATCCTATCGCAGAAAGGATCGAAACATGGCAATAGAATGGACGCCCAGCCTAGCCGTTGGAGTAAGCAGCATCGATCAGCAGCACAAGACCCTTTTCGAAAAGGCGAATCAACTCTTTGAAGCGGGAAAAAACAACAAATCAAAGGAATTTATTTTTGAGTTGCTGGGCTTTTTAGACGATTATACCAGAGAGCATTTCCAAAGTGAAGAAGCTTACATGCGCTCCATCAATTATCCGGAGTATGAAGCCCAGAGGAAGATGCACGCAGATTTCATCGCGTCTCTGGATCAGTTGAAGAAAGATTATCAGGAATCCGGCGGAAGCATCCTCGTGATCCTTAACGCAAACCAGATGGTTATAGACTGGCTGCTGAAACATATCTCCATCGAAGACAAAAAAATTGGCGGTTACAAGAAAATTTAACCGTTTCCATATGGTAAAAAACTTATAAACCATGAAAAAGGGGCTGTCGCACTAAAATAAAAATTAGTGTGCAGCTCCTTTTTAATATCT
>DAITKX010000033.1:0-9345 GCA_036835995.1 Bacillota bacterium
GGAGCGGGAAGGATACTCCCTGCTCGGCATTTTGAGCAAGAGAAATGGGAAGGATGCTCCCTGCTCGATATTTTGAGCAATGGGACCTCTAAGTGTCGGTGAGCCCAGCGGATCAGGCAACAGGAAGCTATGGCGCTCAGGCTGCTTGCAGCCGCCGAAGGGGACTCCCCTATGGTTCCTAGCGGAAGTGGCGAAGTCACTTTTTTTAAACATCTATCCATATAGCAAATGTCATTTACAGCCCAGCTTTCATATCGTACCAGACGGCGCCCCCGTGAGTGGATTTCGAAACGCCCTGATTCACATATCCAAAGCCCTCATAATACTTGATCAGGTACTCCTTGCAGGTCAGGATCATATTCTTGCGGCCCGCTTTCCTTGCCTCTTCCATCATGTGATTCATCAGGCCGGCGGCAATGCCTTTCTTCTGGTATCGGGGATCCACAAGCAATCCGAAGATCGCCTGATTTTTGCCGTTGGGATCGTGCCCGCCCTCCGGCTCAAAGAGCTCGTCGGTGATCACCGGGCTGTCTGTGACGCATCCGTTCACAATTCCGATGATCTCGCCATCCTCCACGGCGACGTAAAAGCTGTCCGGAAACGCGGCGATCCGGTACTCAAAAGTTTCCCGTGTAGCCGCTTCCGCTTCGGGAAAACAGACATTCTCCAATTTTACGAGGCCCTCCAGATCGCCGGGCTCGACTTTTCTTATTATCATAGGGTTTCTACCGCCTTTCTTCAGGTTATTTATTTCGGGTTTACACGGTTGATGTTTCCGCCTGCCAGCCAGGATTCAAGGTTGACGGCGGCGGTATCGATGAGCCGGGTTCTCGCTTCCCTTGTGATCCACGCGATATGAGGAGTGATGAGGCAATTCGGGATACCCATGAGCGGATTGCCGTCCTTCGGCGGTTCCACGGACAGGACGTCGAGTCCCGCGGCATGGACTTTTCCGGATTTTAACGCCTGGGCCAGGTCCTCTTCGTTGATCAGCGGACCTCTGGAAGTGTTGAGCAGGATGACGCCGTCCTTCATCCTTGATATCGAATCGCTGTTGATAAAACCTTTCTTATCCTCCGTAAGAGGGCAGTGGAGGCTGATCACATCGGCGTCGGAAAAAAGCCCGTCGAGGGAGGTAAAGGAAATATCATCTGTTGCAAATTCGGGGTCGGGATAATGGCTTGCAATCAGGACCTTCATGCCCAGGGCTTCCGCAATTTTCGCAACCCGTCTGCCGATATTGCCGAACCCGACGACGCCGAATGTTTTTCCGGAGAGCTCCATCTGAGGGGTCAGGGTATAGCAGAAATCCTTGGAGGTTTGCCACTGGCCGGACTGGACGGAATCGCTATGGAGCCCGGCGTGATTGCAGATTTCCAGCAGCAGAGAAAAGGTGAGCTGAGCCACCGAATCCGTCGAGTAGGCCGGGATGTTGGTGACGGGAATATCCCGGGAAGAGGCATATTCCAGGTCCACCATGTTGAATCCCGTCGCGAGGACGCCGATCCATTTCACGTTGGGGCACCGGCTCAGCACGTCCGCGCTGAGGATGCACTTGCTCGTCATGACCACCTCCGCGTCACCGATCCGGGGCGCGATCAGATCCCCCGGCGTTCTTTCGTATACCGTTAATTCTCCGTATTTCTCCAGCCGGGACCAGCTTAAATCTCCCGGATTGATCGTATATCCGTCTAAAATAACAATTTTCATGCCGCCTCCTGAAACCTAAATATGCTATAATAATCGCAGTATTCGAAGATTGGCGATTATTATACGGATCTAATGCCGCGCCAGAATTTCGCCAGAGGCGAAAAGGCGCATGGCCCCATAAACGCAGAGCGTTTATGGTATAATTAATTATACTATACAAGTATCGGAGGAAAATCAATGGAAGTTTTAAATATAGCGCCGGTCAGATTTGAAGAGGATAAAATGCTGATCCTGGATCAGACCCGGCTCCCCGGCGAGACGGTTTACCTGGAGATGCAGACGAGGGAAGACGTCTGGGACGCCATCTACAAGCTGAAGGTCCGCGGGGCTCCCGCCATCGGCGTGGCGGCGGGCTATGGCCTTTACGTCTGCGCCAGAGGAATCGGCGCTGTCAGCTATCAGGATTTTTACGGACAGTTTATGGAGATAAAAAACTACCTGGCATCCTCCAGGCCGACGGCGGTGAATCTTTTCTGGGCGCTGGACCGGATGGAAAACCGTGTGAAAGAGTTTAAAGATAGGACGATCGGTTCCCGTGAAGAGGATCAAACCGGAAACGGCTGGGAAAAGACCCAGGAAGAAATCAAACGGGCTTTGCTGGCGGAGGCGGAAGCGATCCGCGTCGAGGATGAACGCGCCTGCCGCGCTATGGGAGAATATGGATTGACCCTGCTGAAGCCGGGAATGGGGATCCTGACCCACTGCAACGCGGGGACCATCGCCACCGCAAAATACGGCACGTGCCTCGCGCCCCTTTATCTCGGCCGGGAAAAAGGGTATGACTTTAAAGTCTTTGCCGATGAGACAAGACCGTTGCTTCAGGGAGCCAGGCTTACCGCCTGGGAGCTTTCTCAGGCCGGGATCGATACGACTCTGATCTGCGACAACATGGCATCCATCGTGATGAAAAACGGCTGGATAAGCGCGGTGGTGGTGGGCTGTGACAGAATGGCGGCCAACGGAGACGGCGCGAATAAGATCGGAACTTCGGGAGTTGCGATCCTGGCCCATGAGTACGGCATCCCGTTCTACATGTTTGCGCCGACCTCGACCATAGATTTGAATACAAAGACGGGAGCCGACATCCCCATCGAGCTGAGAAAGGGAGAGGAGATATATAAGCTCTGGTACGAAAAGGACATGGCGCCGGAGGGGATCAAGACTTACAATCCGGCCTTTGACGTGACTCCGGCGAAATATATCACAGCCGTCGTCACCGAAAAAGGTATCCTGTACCCTCCATATGAAGAGAGCATAAAGAAACTGCTCGCTTCGCGTCCATAGAACTTGTGACTGCACACCTGCCGGCGTTTGCGAAGCAAACGCCGGCAGGTGCCATATTGTAGAATGTCACAAATTATGCAATGTTGCATTTTCACCGCGATTTTTTTGTGGTAAAATAACGGCATGAACATTTTTGAGAGAAACGCAAAAAAAGTTGTTATTATGGCGACTGTCGCGGCGTCCTTTTCGGCGATCTTTGTCCGGCTGATCGACGCCAGCCCCGTTGCCATCGGATTTTATCGACTGACCTTTTCTGTTCCGTTCTTCGCCGCGGCGGTTTTTCTGCATCACCGGGAGGAATTGAAATCCATCTCAGTCAAGCAAGGGTTGGGCTGTATGCTGGGAGGCCTGTTTCTGGCCGGCCATTACTTTACCTGGTTCACCGCTCTCGGACGCACCACGGTGGCGAGCGCGGTGGTTCTATGCAACCTCAGCCCCATCATCATTCTGCTTATCACAGCCTTGATCCTGAGGGAAAAAACCAACCTGAAGGCGGTAGTCGGGGTGATCATCGCTCTGGTGGGAGCCGCGATCATAGCCGGAGGAGATTACAGCTTTGCGGGGAAGGCGATTTACGGCGATATCCTGGCATTTTTCGGAGCGCTGTTTTATTCGCTTTATTTTCTTGTGGGGCGCCGGATGCGGAAAGAGGTCAATGCCTCAGTGTACGTGTTTATCATATTTACCACCTGCTGGCTGGCCTTTACCGTTGGGATGTTTGCGACAGGGACGCCTTTCACCGGATATTCCGCGAAAAATTACTGGCTTATGTTTGCATTTGCCATGATCTGCCAGATCGGGGCTCACGCGGTTTTCAACTGGTGTCTCGGGCACGTATCTCCGCTTTACATCTCCACCATCGAAACCGGCGAATCCGTTATCGCGGCCGCGGCCGCGGCTGTCCTCTTTGCGGAAATACCGACCTTGTGGCAGTGGATCGGCGGAGGGATTACCATCTGCGGGCTTCTTTACTACAACTATCATGACGCTCTAAAGGAGTAAAAACTACGGCAAAAGGCGCTTTGCGGGCTTTTTCACATCAATAAAATATTCTTGCATTTCCTCAGGGAATATGGTTAAATGAAAAAAGAAAAGGAATTGCCGCTTTTCGTATGGCGGTAACTCCCTACGGGGAAGCCGCCTAAGAACTTAGGCGGCTGTGCTTATTTCTTGCGGCTTTTCAACAAAGCCGCAAGACCAAACAGTACAAGACAAAAGGCAAAGAGCCCTTCATATGTAACCATATGGCTTCACCTGCCGATATGAAGGATTGAATCCGCTCCCGGGATATGCTAAAATATATTGTTCATTCCTCATTTGCTTCACAAATGAGGTTAGGTTCGTAACGGAAAAAATAGGAGCGGCATATGTCTTATAAGATCAAACTGGATATTTTCGAGGGCCCCTTTGATTTGCTCGTATATCTCATCGAGAATGCAAGGATGAGCGTCTATGATATTCAGGTATCGGAGATTACGGATCAATACATCAGATATATAGAAGACATGAAAGCGCTGGACGTCAATGTGGCGACGGAATTCATGGTGCTGGCCGCCGCTTTGATCGAGATCAAATCCAAGATGCTGCTCCCGAGAATGAAAGCCGACGGCGAAGAGGTCCTTGAAGACGATCCCAGGACCGAGCTGGTTCAGAAGATACTGGAGTACAAGCGGTTCAAATCGGCCGCAGAGCTTCTGGAGCTTCAGGAGGAGCAGAATCAGCGCATCTTCGAAAAGCCGAAAGAGGATCTGGCTCCTTTCACAAAGGAAGCGGACGAATATCTGAATCTGGATTTGAACCAGTTTGTAAAGGTGTTTCATTTGTTCCTTCAGAAGAAAAAGCGCTTTGAAGAGATCAGGAGGAATTACGCCAGGGTCGAAAGGCAGAAGATAAGCATCGAGTCGAAGATTGAATATATCAGAAATCTGTTCCGGTCCAAAGAGAAGAAAAAGCTGAACTTTAAGGAACTGCTGACGCCGGAAAGCAATCGGTATGAAATCGTTCTTACCTTTGTGTCCATGCTGGAAATGATCCGGCAGAAAACCATCACAGTCAGACAGAATGTGAATTTCGGCGAGATCTACCTGAATCTTTGCGACAGGGGGACAAGCGGCGAAAAGGGAATTCCGGAAGAAGGGGAAAACGTATCATGACCAGCAAGAAGACGATAAAATCCGCTTTTGAATCCATGCTCTTCGTATGGGGAGAACCCCTGGATGTCAAGGTCGCCGCGGAAATTTTCAACATGAACTGGAAGGATGCCTACGACTATTTCAAAGAGCTTCAGGCGGAATATGAGCAGGAGGGCAGGGGGATCCAGATCCGGGAAATCGATAAAAGCTTTCAGTTCTGCACCAATATAGAAAACAACGAATACATAGAACGGCTTTGCACCCCGGTGAAGGAAAAGCGGCTTTCCCAGTCCGCGTTGGAAGTGCTTGCGATTGTCGCCTACAAACAGCCCGTTACAAAGGGTGAGATCGAATCCATCCGCGGGATCAAATGCGACAGGGTCATCGAGGGCCTCATGAAAAAGGAACTGATTGCGGAAGTCGGCCGGTCCGCCGGAATCGGGAGGCCGATCCTTTACGGAACGACGCCTGTATTTTTAAAAAACTTCGGATTTAAGGACTTAAAGGATCTGCCGGATATCGACGACATTGGAAGCATCGTTCGGGAGGAAGAGGAGAACGACAGCCTCGACCTTCAGCAGATAACCATTGATTTTATAAAGGCCTAGATGCGAAAAGCGGCGGAAAAGCACTTAATATGCCCAACACTGCTGCTGTACCGCAAATCGGGTTCACGTTTTGCTTGTACAGCAGCAGTGTTGGACAATGAAATACCTTTTCCTGCCGCTTTTCGATCCAATTCTAACATAAAATTACCAAGCATATCTCCTTTCAACGAGTCAAAAATAGTCTGAAAGGAGATATTTTTATGAAGAAAATTATCATTGCCATATTAATCATTTTGATGGCTGGGTTTTCTGTTCCGGTTTACGGAGAACCGGCGGCCGGCGGGCCGGAATCCCAGCAGTCGGCGCCCCTTCCAATCCCGGACATTTCCGCTCAGACCGCGATCCTGGTGGAAGCGAATTCGGGGGAAGTGTTGTATGAGAAAAACGCGGATGAAAAAGCCTATCCAGCGAGCATAACAAAGATCATGACGGCGCTGCTGGCCGTTGAAAACGGCGACCTGGACAAAAAGGTAAAGGTTTCAAAGAATGCGGCAGGAGTAGAAGGTTCGTCCATATATCTTGAAGTCGGTGAAAAAATCCCTCTGCGGGATCTGGTTTACGGCCTGATGCTCCGCTCCGGAAACGACGCCGCAGTCGCCATCGCGGAGGCAATCGGGGGAAGCAAAAATAATTTTGTCATGATGATGAACAAGAAAGCCCGGGAGCTTGGAGCGTATAATACGCATTTTGCAAATCCCAACGGGCTTCACGATCCGGACCACTATACGACGGCAAGGGACATGGCGCTGATCTCGATGGCCGCCATGAAAAATCCGGAATTTAAAAAAGTAGCGGGAACGAAAACCTGGATCGCCAACCGGGGCGAGGGGAAGTACAATTACTTTTATAACAAGAATAAAGTCGTCTATCAGTATGAAGGCGGAAACGGCATCAAGATCGGCTATACCAAGGTAGCCGGAAGAACTTTGGTAGCGTCCTCGGAGCGGAACGGCATGGAGCTGATCTGCGTCGTCATGAATGCCCCGGATTGGTTCAACGATACCTACCGGCTCATGGATTATGCCTACAGCCAGTACGAAAACGTGAAGATTGCATCCGGTCAGCAGCCTTTGAAGGCGGTCCGGCTATCCGGCTGTGACAGAGGTTTTGTAATGATCGGCACCAAGGGAGATGTCCTTTGTCCTGTGAAAAAGGGCTCCGACAGCGAGATTTCCGTCCTGTACGATCTTCCCAAGAGGCAGAAAGCGCCGGTAAGCAGGTGGCAGGAGGCCGGAAAACTAAAGATCTATGTTGACGGACGCTGTCTTTTTTCCGAGCCTTTATATTATCTCGAAGACGTTGAGTGATCTGCCGTCCGGAGAAGGGCCGGCGGATCGCCGCGTAAAGTTGCCGGAATACCAGTAGCAAATTAAAGGAAATGACAATATCCTGATACAGTAGTTTTGAACGACGCGTGAATCGCGCGTTTGACGATTTGAATCAGAGGGGGCCGAAAAATGAACTACGGTATTAAGGAAGAGATCATCAGTACGTCGGCGCAAAAACTGGCCAACTGTATCGACGCGGGCTCGGAAAACTGCCCCTGTTACCTGGCGGTAACCGGTGACTGTCTCATCTGCAGCCGGCTTCAAGGAAAGGACTATTGCAACTGCAACTGGCGGGGTGTATGCATTTATAATGAGTTTGTTCAGAACAACCGGAAGGTAAATAACCCCAGACAGAATTTTGAAGCGAGAATTGTTGAAAAAAAGTTCTATAAAGACGATCTGGTCGTATACATCCTCGACGTGGGAAAAGGCTTTGCCATGAAAGCCGAGCGTCCGGGTTCCTATTTGTTTGTGAAGGGCAGAGAGTCCAACAGCTTTTACGATATTCCCATCTCCGTCATGAAAGCGGATGTGGAAAAGGGTCAGATCCACCTGGCTGTCAAGGTCATATCGGCAAAGACAAAAGCGCTGCTCATGGAAGAGGAACGGTTTGTCCTGAGAGGGCTTTACCGGAACGGAGTGCACGGGATCGCTCCCATCATAAGAAAAAAGGGGAAAGATTTGAATACGCTGATCATCGCAAAAGGCATCGGCGTCGCGCCGGGGATCCTGGCGCTGGAGGCGCTCCGGCTCAGGGGCAATGTGGATATGGTCGTCGATACGGAAAAAATCAGCGAGGAATTGATCGGCGATTATCTGAAGAACGAGCCGGTCCGGTACCTATCCCTGTCGGAAAGGGATTCCTGGAAAGAGCTTGAGGATCTGATGGGGCAGAAGCAGTACGGAAGCGTAATCCTTCTGACCTCAGATTACTATATTGAAAACATCGGCAGAATGGTCAAAAGAGTCATCCCCGAGGCCGATCTGGCGGTCAGCAATAATTTTCGCATCTGCTGCGGCGAAGGCCTGTGCGGGTCCTGTTCCGTCGACACTTCCGACGGTGATACCATCAAAATGTGCAAGTGCCAGCTCAGCGGCGACGAACTCATGCAAAACGTGTTTAAGGAGGTTCAAAATGGAACCGATAGAACTCACCCGGACACAGCTTCTGGAGTTTGATGGAAAAGAGGGGCGCCGGGCCTATGTAGCCGTAGGCGGCATCATCTATGACGTAACGGATTTCCCTCCCTGGTCAGGGGGGATCCATAACGGGCTTCTTGCCGGCGCCGATTTAACAATGTATTACCAAATATGCCACAAGCCTGATTCTTTGGAGAAATTAACGCCCATCGGCAGGCTGGTGGATTGATACGTTTTCATATACTCCGTCGGGGTAAGCCCCGTGTGTTTTTTGAATGCCTTGGAAAAGTAATTCGCGCATGAATAACCACAGGCTCCGGCGATGATCTCCATGGGAGTATTCTCGCCGGACTCCAGAAGGAGCTTTGCATGGTATAAACGGATGTCGGTGAGGTATCTGCCCGGCGAGATCCCCGCACTGGCGGAGAACACCCGGATCAGATGGTTCTTCGATACCTCCAGACGGTCCGCCAGCTCATCAATTCCGTACAAATAAGCATATTCCGTCTCGATCAAAGCAGCCGCATCCTGCACCAGAGGCGGGTATTTTTTATGGGCACGTCCTGATATCAATTCGATCCGGTCCATGGGAAATCTCCTTTGACTATCCGTTTAACGCATGACTGCGCAGCCTTTGGCTCAGTATACCCCTTTTTGTTCGACACATCAACATTTTACCCTTAAATATCAATATATTGCTCTTGTGACCCGAAAAATGCCGTGCTAGACTGAATCATCAAGTAAATCGGGAGGGAATTCCAATGGCGAAAATATCGATGAAAAACATGAAGAAGATCTATCCGGGCAATGTTGTGGCAGTACAGGATTTCAATCTGGAAATCGAGGACAAGGAGTTTATTATCCTGGTCGGCCCTTCCGGATGCGGAAAATCCACGACGCTGCGGATGATCGCAGGACTCGAGGACATCTCCGAAGGAGAATTATACATAGGCGACAAGCTGGTAAACGATGTGGCGCCGAAGGATCGGGACATCGCCATGGTGTTTCAGAACTATGCTCTTTACCCCCATATGACGGTTTTCAAGAACATGGCTTTTGGCCTCACCCTGCGGAAGCTGCCGAAGGAGGAGATCCGGCGAAAGGTGGAGGAAGCGGCTAAAATTCTGGATATCGAACACTTGC
>DAITKX010000033.1:9409-13657 GCA_036835995.1 Bacillota bacterium
CCGCGCAATGGTCCGAAACCCTGCCGTATTCCTGCTTGACGAGCCCCTTTCCAACCTGGACGCAAAGCTGCGGAATCAGATGCGCGCAGAGATTTCAAAGCTGCATAAAAATCTGGGGACCACCTTCGTATACGTTACACACGATCAGACGGAAGCTATGACCATGGGGGACAGGATCGTGGTCATGAAGGACGGCTTTATTCAGCAGATCGACACGCCGCAGCATTTGTACAACCAGCCGTGCAATTTATTTGTCGCCGGATTTATCGGCACGCCTCAAATGAACTTTATTAACGGGAAGATCGCAAGAACGGAAAACGGATATGCGGCTGAATTTGACGGATATAGGATCGCGCTGCCGGAGAGCAAACATCAGAACCTTGCTCCCTATGAGGATAGAGAGGTGGTCTTTGGAATAAGGCCCGAGGATATCGCAGTCAGGGAAGGAGAGGCGCCCGTCGAGGTAAACGTGGATCTGGTGGAGCTCATGGGTTCGGAGGTGTACCTGCACTGCAATATGGACGGGACGAAGCTTACGGTCCGCACCCCCGTCATCGACGGATTGAAATCAGAGAGCGTTCTTTCCATGGTTTTCAACAGCCAGAAAATTCACATCTTCGATAAGGATACGGAGATGGTCATCACAAACTAGGCAAATCGGCGGATAGGTCGACAATGGCGTTAAGCAGTACCAAACGGTCTGTTTGACGCCTTTTTATTGCGCGATAACGGCGGCCAGGAAATAACTCCCGATTGCCCGATTGATAGAAGTTAAAAAAAGGTATAAAATAATGGAAATTTAATAACAGTATATAATACCTTTCTTTGGCAGGGTACTTCGTCAAAGAGAGTAATGACAGGAGTGTGACTATGAACATAATCGAAATATGTTTAAGGATCGCTTTGGCCATGATGATCGGCGGCGTGATCGGCTGGGAAAGGGAAACCAGCAATCGCCCCGCGGGACTTCGAACCCATATGCTGGTGGCAATCGGGGCCGCTGTGGTAATGATGATGGGAGAAATGGCCCTGGCAAAATACTCGGGTATCACGAGCATGGATCCGACCCGTCTAGGGGCGCAGGTCATATCGGGAATAGGGTTTCTCGGAGCCGGAACCATCATGCGGGAGGGATTGTCGGTAAGGGGGCTGACCACGGCTGCCAGTCTCTGGGCCGTCGCCTGCCTGGGTCTGGCCGCGGGCGGAGGATTTTATGAGGCGGCGATCATCGGCAGCATCGCCATCATCCTGACCCTCACCATCTTTGAGTATCTGGAAAATCATTTCAGGAAGCGGGCAAGGGTTCAGGGGCTTCGGATCGAGATGGACTGTAAGGAAATATCCTCGACTCTGACCGGCCTTAAACGAATCGCGCCAAACTATGACATCGTTATCAGCGATATCGACATCACGGATAAAATCGGCGAGGATGGCAAGCCGATCTGTCATCTGATCTCAGACCTAAGCCTCAGTAAATGCGGCAAGAAAATTGACCGGGACGGCTTCATTGTGGAAATATCCATGCTGGAGGGCGTCTCCAAGGTGAAGGTAAAAGAAATATAACGGGGGCAGAAAATGTCGCCTCCCTGTATCATTTCGCTGTCTCAGGGAATATGCTGATATATATTCTGATTATTGGAGGCTAATAGATGAACAGGGTTGTTGTCATAGGAGGCGGATGGTCCGGATGCGCCGCGGCTTTGGCTGCCAGAAAGGCCGGAGCGGAAGTGACCTTGCTTGAAAAGACAGATATGCTCCTTGGGCTTGGCAATGTAGGGGGGATCATGAGGAACAACGGCAGATATACTGCCGCGGAAGAAAATATAGCGCTTGGAGCAGATGAACTGTTCGGAATCACCGACAAGTTTTCCCGGCATGTCAACGTGGATTTCCCGGGGCACAAGCATGCCAGCCTGTATGATGTGATCAAGGTGGAACCTCAGGTCAGGCGCCTCCTGGAAGAACGGGGAGTTGAAATAAAGACGATTGCGCGGGCCGTTGACGTAGTCATGGATCTGCATAAAGCCCTCGATGGAAATCGTGTAATGAAAGAGATCATCTTAGCGGATGACTCGGAGATTTCCGGGGACGTATTCATAGAATGCACCGGGTCCACAGGACCCATGGGAAATTGCCTTACTTATGGAAATGGATGCTGCATGTGCATCCTGCGGTGCCCCGCCTTCGGACCGAGGGTCAGCATTACCCAGAAGGCCGGAAGAAACGATATCATGGGACAGCGAAAGGACGGGGCGTTCGGGGCTTTCAGCGGCTCAGGAAAGCTGGAGAAGTCATCCCTTTCCGATGAAATCCAAAAGATGCTCAACGAGACAGGCGTTGCGGTCATTCCTCTCAAAAAAGAAGAAGTTTCCAAAGAAAAGCTCGATCTGAAGGTTTGCCAGCAATATGCGCTGGATGAATACGCTGAGAATATCGTGCTGCTGGATACGGGATACGCGAAGATCATGACTCCTTTTTATCCGCTGGAAAAGCTGAGAAAGATCCCGGGTTTTGAAAACGCGAGATATGCTGATCCCTATGCCGGAGGAAAGGGCAACTCCATCCGGTATCTTTCCGTCGCGGAGCGCGACAATCAAATGAGGGTTACAGGCATTGAAAACCTCCTGTGCGGAGGGGAGAAATCTGGACTCTTTGTGGGATGCACGGAAGCCATATCCACGGGCACCCTTGCCGGTTACAACAGCGTCCGGTACTTAAAGGGGCTCCGGCCTCTGGAGCTGCCGGCTCAGATCGCCATCGGAGATCTGATTTCCTATGCCAACGAACGGATCGCTACGGAGTCCGGGTTGATGACGCGGTATACCTTCGCCGGAGCGGAGTATTTTCAGCGAATGCAGGAGAAGGGACTGTATACCACGGATTCGGAAACCGTCAGGAAGCGGATCCGGAAATATGACCTGGAGAATATTTATAAAGAATCGATATTATAGAAATTTGCTGCGCTTCGCTTTTAAAAATAGACATATCCATAAAAAATTATCGGGCAAAAATGAATCCGGAAAGATGATCCGGAAATATTTATAAAGAACGGGAAAAGGATCCGAGGCGGAAACGCGGGTCCTTTTCCCGTATAGGGGAGCAAGAAAGGGCCAATAATACGGCTGCGCCATACCGGAGTTCTTCAACAATAATCTTCCTTTTTATTTCTGCAGTATTATGCTAGAATTTATGTGGAAATAATGATCGTAGAAATAATAATCAAGGAGTAAAGATATGCGTTTAAATAAATACATCGCCCAGTCCGGAATTGCCAGCAGGCGAAAGGCGGACGAGCTCACCCTGCAGGGAAAGATCAAAATAAACGGCGTTGTCATGAAGGAGCCGGGGTATGACGTCCTGGACGACGACATTGTGGAGGTAAACGGGCGCGCCGTAAAGCAGGACGCAAAGAAGGTATACGTCATGCTGAACAAACCCAAGGGCTATATCACTTCGGCGGATGATGAGAAGGACCGGCCTACGGTCATGGCTTTGGTCGCGGATATCGAGGAACGGGTTTTCCCCATCGGCCGTCTGGATTACAACACGTCGGGCATGCTGCTGATGACCAACGACGGCGACCTGGCGTACAGACTTTCCCATCCGAAGCATCACATCTACAAGACCTACCGGGCCAGAGTTTCGGGACAGCTTTCCGCTGAAAAGGTTGCACGGCTCTGCAAAGGCGTCGACATCGGCGGTTTTGTGACCTCCAAGGCCATAGTAAACGTGATCAAGCAGGCGGAGCGCTCCGCTATCGTGGAAATCAAAATTTACGAGGGGAAGAACCGCCAGGTGCGCAAGATGTTTGCGGCGGTGGGAAATAAAGTGATGGATCTGGAAAGGACCGCCATCGGCGACCTTTATCTCGGACACTTGAAAGAGGGACATTACCGCAAGCTTACCCAAAAGGAAGTCGATTATTTAAAGAATTGTTGAGTTGGCGCAAAAGGATAGCTTCGCCGCGATTCCGGCGTAATGTAAGAGAGACAAAAGCATGGAAAATCCGATTGCAAGAAAACCGGTGCACATCCCGACGGCAGCTTCATATTATTAATTGAAGAAATAATATGGAGATGTTTAATTTGAGCGCACAAATCATTCTGTTTGCGGTTCTGGCTGTGGCCGTCATAGGAAAGGCCTATACCGTCGCCGTTGCAACAGGAATTTTACTGATCGTCAAATTGGCTGGGATCGATAAGTACATATACCCCTCCTGGAGAGTTGCCTCGTTCGAAGGCGACGCAG
>DAITKX010000033.1:13667-29776 GCA_036835995.1 Bacillota bacterium
GTACATATACCCCTTCATCGAAAAAAACGGCATGTCTCTCGGGATCATCATACTCGTCGCGGCAATTCTTCTTCCCATAGCCAGCGGAAAAATCACCGCAGACAGCATAAAGGGCATCTTTATGTCATGGATCGGAATTGCGGCGCTGCTCCTGTCCTTCGCCACAACATACCTGAGCGGGCGGGGGCTCGACTTTCTGACCGTTCAGGGCCACAGCGACGTGATGCCCGCAATGATCCTCGGCGCCGTGACCGCGACAGCGTTCCTGGGGGGTGTGCCTGTAGGCCCGCTCATCACCAGCGGCTTGCTGGTGATCCTGATCAGGATTGTCGAGCTTTTCAAGTAAGGATAGATTCCAAAAGCGATCCTTAAAGTAAAGTAGAAGCCCGGGGCTCCTGTATCATGAGAACTCCGGGCTCTTACCGATGGGAAAATTATGTTATTTTCTTTTGCTGTCCTTTGGGGTCACGCAGATGCCTTCCGCTCTGCATACCACGATAGGCTCGTCAAGGAAATCAGCCGCGGAGGGACTGATGTCGGGTCTCGCCGCAACGACCTTCTTGGCTTCAAATCTCATTTTTCTGGAAGTGTTTCCTACTTCGTAGATCTCTCCGTAAGCTTCAATGTAATCTCCCGCATACGTCGGCGCCAGGAATTGAACGTCCGTATATTTCAGGAACAGGCCTTCGTCGCCGTCAAGTTTGATCAGCAGCTCCGTGGCCACGTCGCCGAAAAGATGAACCATATGGGCGCCGTCTACCAGGCTTCCGCCGTAATGCGCATCCTTATGGGACATTCTCAAGCGAATTGTAGAAGTTATTTTTTCCATAATTGCTCTCCTCTTTCATCGTCTTTACTTGTGTTAATTGGTTTGTATAATGTTATTTTATCCTGAATTTTAATATTGCAAACAGCGTGCCAATGGGTTATCCTTGTATTGAACAACAAATGAACCGATTTCGCATCACATGTTTCGGCGGTGAGTCGGAATCAGGAAACAAAGATTTGCGTTTTTTCATCATAGATTCTGCCGGGAGCCATAAAAGGTTGGACGGAATATGAAAGAGGAGGCCGGGGATTGTGAAGGATAACATATATGGAATCAAACGGGTGCTGGAGCCTCAGCACGTGCTTTCCACCTCGGCGTGGAAAGTGGACAATAACAGAGAAATCTATCCCAATGAAATCAGAGTTGCTATCAAGAAGCTGCAGATTGAAGGAACGAGTTTCAAACAGATCTGCATCGAATCCAATAACAATCTGGAGAAAATTAAGGACCGGATCATCGACATCGTGATCAAGAGGGGGAAGATGCACAACCCGGTCACCGACACGGGAGGGCTTTTGTACGGAGTCGTCGAGAAGATCGGCGATGAGTATGACAACAAGAAGGACCTGAAGGTCGGGGACGAGATCATATGCAACGCGTCTTTGGCGGCGATCCCGCTGTACATCAGCCGCATCACGAAGATCGACATGGCTTACAATCAGGTGGATGCGGAAGGCTACGCGATTTTGTTCAATGAATTCCCCATCGTGAGAAGGCCCGAGGGAGTGCCTTTGAACCTGCTGCTCTTCGCTTTTGACGAATCGGGGACGATGTATACCGTCAGCAAATATGCGAAGACCAAGAAGGATTTTCTTGTGGTAGGAAGCAATCTGCTCACCAATTCCCTGTTCGGATTTGCGATCAGAAAGGCGGCGGGACCAGGCGCCCGGATCGTGTGCCTCATCGACAATAAATCAGAAGTCATGCTGAAAGGAAAGAGCATCGACCTCCTCCTGCACAACGTCTTTTCGGAAATCCATTACGTCAACATCCTGAAACCTATGGAATGCCTGGAAAAGCTCAATGTGGACTCGCTTTTCGATCTGAGCGTCAACTGCGCCGATATTCCGGGAGCTGAGACCATCAACATTCTGGCTACAAAATCGGGCGGAATGGTTTGCTTTGCAAACCTGATCAACAATTACAACATTGCGCTGTACCTGACGGAAGCCATCTCCCGCCAGCTCGATATCCGCTGCGCCGACGGCTATCTTGAAGAATACGACGAGTTCGACATCGGCGTCGTGCAGGACCTTGCGCCGTTCCTTGAGCGGGCGGTCGTTACGGAAATGAAGGTGGAGGACAACATCGCCTATCCTTTGGGGCGCGCCAAGAAAGGCTTTGAGCTTTCGGGATACCGGAAGAGCCTGGTTGAGGACTTTATCTGCGAAAGCAGGGCCATGACCACGGTGCTGGAGGAGATCCTCAGCGTAGCCAAGTATGACTGCAACGTATTGATCACCGGAGATACGGGGGTCGGCAAGGAAAAGGTCGCCACAATCATACAGAAAAACAGCAATCGAAGGATGCAGCCTTTCGTTAAGATCAACTGCGCCGCCATTTCGGATAACCTCATCGAGTCCGAATTCTTCGGCTACGAAAAGGGCTCTTTCACCGGAGCCAACGCCACCGGAAAAAAGGGATACTTTGAGCTGGCGGACAACGGGATCATCTTCCTCGATGAAATCGGCGAGCTTCCCCAGGATCTTCAGGCCAAGCTGCTGAGGGTCATACAGGACGGAGAATTTTACCGTGTAGGCGGTACGGAGCCGGTCAAGACCAACGTGAGGATCATATCGGCCACCAACCGGAATCTCGAGAAGCTTGTCGAAGAAAAGAAGTTCCGAAGGGACCTCTATTACAGGCTGAACGTATTTCCCATCAGGGTGCCGGCGCTGGATGAAAGAAAGGCTGAAATCCCGGCTCTCGTTGAGTATTTCATGGGAAAATATACGGAGAAGTTCGGGATCGAGCGGACGATCGCGGAGGACGCCATGGCGTATCTGAAGGAATGCAGCTGGCCGGGAAATATCAGAGAGCTGGAGAATGTGGTCCAGAGGCTTTTGATCACCGCGAAGGGTGAGACCATCACCGTTCTCGACGTGATGAAGGAGCTTCACACCGACCTCTTTGAAAAAGTCAGCATGGACTTTGACGACACGGCTTTCGACGGCGAGGCGGGAATGAAGCTGGACGACATGGTGGAAAGCTTTGAAAAGAACATCATACAGTATGCCTGCGAAAAGCACGGCTCCACCAGGAAAGCGGCGAAAGCCATTGGAATCAGCCAAACCCAGCTGGTCAGAAAGAAAAGTAAATATAACCTCGCGTAACGCGCGGCGCCAGCCGCGTGAGAAAACTGCCGGAGGATGGATTGCATTTTATTGGATAAACTAAAAATTGCGGTTCATCCTCATATTATTTTGGCCTTGATCTTGTTCTGGTTTTGGCTCAGGTACGGCCTCCAAAAATGCGAACCGATTTCGGTTCGGACAAATCGGGAAAATGGAACGAAAATGGTTCGAAAACGAGAAAGAGCGATGGATTTTCAATGGATTATTCTTGGCATACTACTTGCTATAAATAATCTCGTAATACTTTTGCCAAATACAATAAAATTTAATTAAACTAAAAACCCAGGAGGAACAAACAATGAAAAAAGGATGCCCATACGGTACACACAGAGTTATTTCACCAAAAGGAGTATTGCCGCAGCCGGCAGACGTCATCGACAACACGATGGAAATTTACGATAATGAAGTGCTGATCGACGTTCAGACGTTGAATATCGACTCTGCAAGCTTTACACAGATCGAGAAGCAGGCAAACGGCGATATCGAAGAAATCAAAAAGATCATGCTCGGCATCGTTGCAAAGGCAGGAAAACATAAGAACCCCGTAACCGGATCCGGCGGAATGCTCATCGGAACCGTTAAAGAGATCGGACCGGCTTATGTCGGCGACCTGAAAGTAGGCGACAAGATCGCTACATTAGTATCCCTTTCCCTGACCCCGCTGGTAATCGATGAAATTCTTGAAGTAAGACCTGCTATCGATCAGGTGGACATCAAAGGCCAGGCGATCCTTTTCCAGAGCGGAATCTATGCCGTTCTTCCGAAAGACCTTCCCGAAACACTGGCTCTGTCCGTTCTCGACGTAGCCGGCGCTCCCGCCCAGACGGCGAAGCTCGTACAGTCGGGCGACACCGTAGTGGTAATCGGCGGCGGCGGAAAATCCGGACTCCTCTGCCTGTATGAAGCAAAGAAGAGAGCCGGCGTTACCGGTAAAGTTATCTGCATCGGCGGAAGCGAAAAGAGCACAAGCAGAGCGAGAAACCTCGGACTCGCCGACGAATATTTCGCAGCGGACGCTACGGACGCTATCGGAATCTACAATAAGGTCATGGAACTGACCGACGGAAAGCTTGCCGACGTCGTAATCAACTGCGTAAACATTGAAAATACCGAGATGGCCAGCATCCTCGCCACAAAGGATAACGGAACCGTATACTTCTTCAGCATGGCCACCAGCTTTACAAAGGCGGCGTTAGGCGCTGAAGGCGTAGGAAAAGACGTCAACATGATCGTAGGAAACGGATACTGCAAGGGACATGCCGCAATCGCGCTTCAGGTGCTGAGAGAGTGCGAACCTCTTAAGAAACTGTTCGCAGAAATGTACGCATAAGCTTGTTAAATTCATCCACAGCGTTGCCTTTTTTCCGCAACTTCAGCTGCAACGGAAAAACGGACAGCAGCGAGCGAAGCGAGTCGGAGGCGTAGCCGTTGTTGCGCTTTCCGCGTTCGGTGCTCGCGTACGGGAAGTATGCTCCGCTCTCACTTGGTCGCGCGCCTGGCTGTGAATGAATTTACCTGCGCTTACTTTATACTGTTACTATTTTTGAATGAAATCCCAAATTTGTATTTAATCTAAGGAACGAACGAACCCGTGTGCCTTGCGGTCCGCGCCGCGCGGACCGCAAGGCGGACAACAAAAAAGGAAAGAAGGAAAATCGAATGTCAGAAAGAAGAAATTGGAAGGACATCGAGGCGTGGAAGAACGTTTCCGAAGCCGATTGGAATGACTGGAAGTGGCAGGTGGCGAACAGAATCACCTCCGTAGAACAGTTAAAGAAAATCATCAACCTTACACCCCAGGAAGAAAAGGATATTTCTGAGGTAGAGAAAAACTTCCGCCTCGGAATCACCCCTTACTATGCATCTCTGATGGACGTAGATGATCCGAGATGTCCCGTAAGAATGCAGGCGGTTCCGGTAATCGCAGAAAATCATAGAAGTGAAGCCGATATGCTTGACCCGCTTCACGAGGACGCGGACTCTCCGGCTCCCGGACTGACTCACAGATATCCGGACAGAGTTTTATTCCTGATCACCGACCAATGTTCCATGTACTGCAGACACTGCACCAGAAGAAGGCTCGCAGGCGAGACTGACGGCGCCAGAAGCATGGACGACATCAACAAGTGCATCGAATACATCAGAAAAACCCCCGTGGTCAGAGACGTTCTTCTCTCCGGCGGCGACTGTCTTCTGGTGGACGACGACGTGCTGGAATACATCATCAGCGAACTCCGGAAGATTCCCCATGTAGAGATCGTAAGGCTCGGCTCCAGAACCCCGGTGGTTATGCCTCAGAGAATCACCGACGACCTGGTGAACATGCTGAAGAAATACCATCCGGTCTGGCTGAACACCCACTTCAACCATCCGAAGGAAATGACCCCCGAAGCGATGGAAGCTTTGAGAAAGCTTGCCGACGCCGGCATCCCCCTCGGAAACCAGTCCGTGCTGCTGAGGGGAGTCAACGACTGTCCTCATATCATGAGAGACCTGGTTCACGCTCTGGTGAAAAACAGAGTAAGGCCGTATTACATTTACCAGTGCGACCTGTCCCTGGGCATCGAGCATTTCAGAACTTCCGTTGCGGCCGGCATCAACATCATCGAAGGACTGAGAGGGCATACCTCCGGCTATGCTGTGCCTACCTTCGTAGTAGACGCTCCCGGAGGCGGCGGAAAGATTCCGGTAATGCCGCAGTACATCATCTCCCAGTCGCCTGACAAGGTGATCCTGAGAAACTACGAAGGCGTTATCACCACATACACCGAGCCCACCGACCTGCCGCATATTGACTGCACCTGCGATTACTGCACCGGCAAGAAGGAATATCATTACGAGGGCGTTGCGGGTCTGCTCAACGGCGAAAGAATGTCGATGGAGCCGCAGCATCTGCTCAGACATGAAAGAAACAAGCACAAATAGGAAGTAAATAATACAACCAGCCATGCATCTGACGGCAGATTCCCGGAAGGGAATCTGCGTCCAGATGCATCCGTACGTTTTAAAGAAAGTTAAAATCAGAAGCTTATATAGTATTAATGGAGTAGGAAATATATCGGAATTTGGAGAAAAGCATGGGTCTACTAAGCCAATTGAAGCAGAACTATAAAACCCTGTCAATCGTAGGAATGGCAAAGAATGCGGGAAAAACCACAGCGCTGAACTACCTGATCGAAGAAGCAATGGACGACGGCGTTGTATTGGGCATCACATCGACGGGCAGAGATGGCGAAAGTACCGACCTGGTGACTGGGACAGACAAGCCCCGGGTTTTTCTCGAAACAGATACCATCGTATCAGTCCCTGTAAAGCTTTACGACATGGCGGATGCCGGCCTGGAAATCCTTCGCATGACCAATTATTCCACCGCTCTGGGTCAGATCATGATCTGCAGGGTCGCGGAAAGCGGATATGTACAGATCGCAGGACCGGTGAACACCAGGGATCATAAAAAAATGTGCCGGGAGATGCTGGATTACGGAGCTGAAATCATTCTCATCGACGGCGCTATCGACCGGAAATCCATTGCGGCGCCGGACACTTCGGACGCGATCATCCTGTCCACAGGCGCGGTTCTTTCCCGGAGCATCAAAAAGGTCGTCGAGGAGACAGCCCATATTGTGGGACTTTATCAGCTGCCCTCCCTGGAGGAGGGAAACTCCAGGGACAGAATTCTTGAACATCTGCATGAGGAAAAAATCACGCTGGTCAAAGGAAAAGAAGTCAAAATGCTCGACCTGAAGACCGGGCTGCTGGCAGGTAAATATCTGGATGAGGCCATCGATGAAGAGACGGACTGCGTATATATTCCAGGGGCCCTGACGTGCAGCGTCATTTCCGACATTCATCCCGCAAAGCTGAAAAAAGTCGAATTTATTCTCAAAGATCCGACGAAGATCTTTATCGATTCCACGCAGTGGCAGCAGCTGAGAAAGAAAGGCTTTACGGTAAAGGTGCTGGAGAACATTAAGGTTGCGGCGCTGACGGTGAATCCCTACGCGCCCGCGGGATATTCCTTTGAACACACAGCCCTGCTGAAAGCTATGAGAAGCGCGGTGGAAGGGATTCCCGTAATCGATGTGAAGCTGGGAGGGGAAGCTTAGTGAGACTATCCAATGTAAAGACAAGAAGCGAAACCGGCCTTGACCATGTCATGCAGAGCATCAATATCATGACGCCTTTTGGAAAGAAACGGATGAAAGAGATCGTCCCTTTCCAGCCGGGAGACGAAGACCTGCTCAACGAAGAATTTCGGAAGCTGGAGGAGCTTCTCGCTTTGGCGGCTGAGAAGCCTCAGACCGTCGAACTGTTGAGCGAAGCCTTTATGGAAATAAAGGATGTGAGTTTTACCATCAGCAGGAGCAGGGATAACGCCCTTTCCGTGGTGGAGCTCTTTGAGATAAAAAGCCTGCTTCTGAAGATGAGGAGCATCACCGAGCTTCTGGAGGCGGCCGGGCACCGGCTCTCGGAGGAATTCGTCCTCATCGACACCACGGAGCTTCTGGACATCATCGATCCCAGAAAAGACCGGATGAATACCTTTTATATCTATGACGATTTTTCCGAAACCCTGGGCGTCCTGAGAAAGCGGAAGCGGGAGCTTGAAATCAGCGTCAGAAAAGCGCAGAAGGCGATCAAACAGCAGATAGAAGTCAAATACGGAATCACGCTGACTCCAAAGTTTGATTATCTGGTTTCCAAATCAAACAAGGAACTGGTCAAGATCATCAAAGAGATTCCCGAGCTGGTTCCCGCCGACGAGGACTACCTGTCTGTGACCTTCGTCCTGAAAAATACCGATGAAATCGACGATATTGTTCAGGAAATGGACCGCCTCAATGAAACCATCGAAGAAGAGGAGCTGCGGATACAGGAAGCGCTGTCGAAAGCGGTTTACCGGTTCAGCGACGTTCTGCTGAAAAACTGCGATAAAATAGGCGAATTGGACTTTACGCTGGCAAAGGCGGTTTACGCCAGACAGCACCGGTGCGTCAGGCCGCAGCTCGTACCGGAGCACGTGATCGAAATCGAAGAGGGCAGGCACCTCGTCGTGGAAGAGGTTCTGGAACAGAAAAACAAGCCTTACCGCCCTGTTAGCATATGCCTGGGGGATGGAGTGACCTGTATCACGGGAGCGAATATGGGCGGAAAAACCGTATCCCTGAAGCTTGTCGGCCTGGTAGCCATGCTGACCCAATATGGATTTTTTGTTCCCTGTTCTATGGCCAAAGTCGGGCTTTCAAACTATATCCATATCCTGATCGGCGACAGCCAAAACGTGCAGCGAGGCCTTTCCAGCTTCGGAAGCGAGATGGAGGAGCTCAAGGAGATCCTGGATAACAGCAAAGAGCGGTCCCTTCTTTTGATCGATGAGATCGCAAGCGGTACAAACCCCGTAGAGGGACTTGCCCTTACAAAAAGCCTGGTGGGATACCTGAAGGTCAGACCGTATATCAGCCTGATCACCACCCATTTTGACAGCGTCACAGTGGGGGAAGGCATCAAGAACATGCAGGTCAGGGGCCTTGCAAACGCGGATTTTGCCAAACTGGAAAAAGAACTCCGCTACGCAAACCGGAGAGAAAGAATCGAGATCATTCAAAAATATATGGACTACCGCCTCTATCATGCGGAAAACGACGAAGAAATACCGAAGGACGCGTTAAATATAGCTAAAATGCTTGGAATATATGATGAAATTATAGAGAATGCGAAATCATACTTGAGGAATTAAGAAAGGAAAGAAGGAAAAAGGATGAAGAGTAAGTTAAACCTCGACCCGAAGGTAATCGACAGCGCAAGATCCAGCGCCGCCAGAATTGCTGCGAGCATGCAGACCTTTATCGACAGGCACACTACGGTGAGCACGGAAAGAACAGTCCTGAGACTTTTAGGAGTGGACGGAGTGGATGATGTTGATACACCCCTTCCCAACGTTGTTGTGGACGCCATTCAGGACGGCGGCGGCCTCCCCAGGGGAGTTGCCTACTGGATCGGAAATGCGATGATCCAGACCGGATTCGATCCCCAGACCATTGCGGAGAAAATGTCCGCAGGAGAGCTGGATATCATGAAGCTGCCAATGGCGACTCCTGCTGAGGCGGAAGCAAAAATCGTTCCCCTCGTGGAGGACGCGCTGGAGAGAATCAAAGCTCAGACCGCTAAGAGAAACGAATATCTCGCGACCATAGGCGAAGGCAGACAGCCTTACCTCTATGTGATCGTCGCTACCGGAAACATTTATGAGGACGTGACCCAGGCCCAGGCCGCCGCAAGACAGGGCGCTGACATCATCGCCGTCATCAGAACCACCGCTCAGAGCCTGCTGGACTATGTTCCTTACGGACCGACGACGGAGGGCTTCGGCGGAACCTATGCCACCCAGGAAAACTTCAGAATCATGAGAAAGGCCCTTGACGAAGTCGGTGAGGAAGTGGGCAGATACATCAGGCTGTGCAATTACAGCTCCGGCCTGTGCATGCCTGAAATCGCGGCGATGGGGGCCATCGAGAGACTGGACGTCATGCTGAACGACGCCCTTTACGGCATCCTGTTCCGTGACATCAACATGCAGAGAACCCTGGTCGACCAGTACTTTTCCAGAGTCATCATCGGATATTGCGGAATCATCTTCAACTCCGGCGAGGATAATTATCTGACCACGGCGGACGCATACGAAGAAGCCCATACCGTCCTCGCTTCCCAGTTCATCAACGAACAGTTTGCCGTCCTTGCAGACATCAAGGAAGAGCAGATGGGGCTCGGCCACGCCTTTGAAATGGATCCCGACATCGAAAACGGCTTCCTTTACGAGCTGGCGCAGGCCATCATGGCCAGGGAGATCTTCCCGAAGGCTCCGCTGAAATACATGCCGCCTACAAAGTATATGACCGGAAACATCTTCAAGGGCCATATCCAGGATGCGCTGTTCAACATGATCGCGGTCTGGTCCGGACAATCCCTGCAGCTCCTGGGAATGCTGACGGAAGCGATCCATACGCCCCATCTTCAGGATAGAATGCTTTCCATTGAAAATGCAAAGTATATCTTCAACAACGCCAGAGCCATCGGCGACGAAGTGGAATACAAACAGGACGGCATCATGCAGAAGAGAGCGCAGTTCGTTCTCGCGGAAGCCGACAAGCTGCTCCATGATATTGAAAAAGAGGGCCTTTTCTCTACCATTGAAAAAGGCAAGTTCGGCGGCGTGAAACGTCCGAGAGACGGAGGCAAGGGACTTGCCGGCGTCTGTGTCAAGGACGAGAACTATTTCAATCCGTTTATTAAATTAATGCTGGGAGGTGCAAAATAATGGGATCTCATACAACATGCGCGGCAACTGCCACCACTGCCGTAGACCTGACGAAAGTAAAGCCTTACGGCGACACCATGAACGACGGCATGATGCAGCTCTCCTTTACCCTTCCGGTGCCCTACGGAGAAGAAGCGGATGAAGCGGCGAAAATACTTGCGAAAAAGATGGGCCTCGACGAGCCTGCGGTGGTCTATTCCAAGGACATGGTCGGCTTTACCTATTTCGTAATGTACGGAAAGTGCCAGCATACCGTCGACTATACCACCATCAAGGTCACAAAAGTCGACGTCGAGGTGATGGACCGTCTGGAATGCGAGAAATATATCACTGAAAATATCAAGAGAGACGTGGTCATCGTAGGAGCCTGTTCCGGAACAGACGCCCACACCGTGGGAATCGACGCCATTATGAACATGAAGGGCTTTCACGGACACTATGGTTTGGAACGGTATCACGGCATTGAAGCCATCAACATGGGCAGCCAGGTGCCAAATGAACAGCTGATTGCAAAAGCCGTCGAAGTCGGCGCGGACGCGATCCTGGTATCCCAGATCGTAACCCAGAAGGACGTGCATATAGCAAATCTGACGAACCTTGTAGAGCTGATGGAAGCGGAGGGGATCAGAGACAAAGTCATCCTCGTATGCGGCGGACCCAGGATATCTCACGAGCTTGCTCAGGAGCTGGGCTATGACGCCGGATTCGGCGCTCACAGCTATGCGGAAGATGTCGCTTCCTTCGTACTCACGGAAATCGTCAAAAGAAAATTAGTATAGGAGGACACCATATGAAAAACAAGATCATGACTGCGCAGGAAGCAGTGGCCGGCATCCAGGACGGCGCAACCGTAATGGTAGGCGGCTTCATGGCCTGCGGAACCCCGGAGATCCTCATCGATGCCCTTGTGGAAAAGAACGTCAGAAACCTCACCATCATCTGCAACGACGCGGGCGTGCCGGGCAGAGGCGTTGGGAAGCTCCTCTCTAACGGCCAGATCAAAACCCTCATCGCGTCCCACGTGGGCTTAAATCCCGAGGTTGCTCAGAGGATGAATACCGATGTGGAAGCAGATAAGCTGGAATGCATCCTGGTTCCCCAGGGGACCCTGGCGGAAAGGATCCGGGCAGGCGGAGCCGGCCTGGGCGGTTTCCTGACTCCAACGGGAGTGGGAACCATCGTGGCGGAAGGCAAGCAGGTCATCAATATCGACGGAAGGGACTATCTTCTGGAGAAGCCCCTGAAAGCCGACTTTGCGCTGATCAGGGGATCTGTGACCGATAAATTCGGAAATACCACATACAACGGGACCACGAGGACCTTCAACCCCATGATGGCCGCCGCCGCAGAATACGTCATAGTAGGCGCGTGCGAGGTCGTGGAAATCGGAGAGATCGACCCCAACAATGTAGTGACGTCCGGAATCTTCGTGGACGCTATCGTAGGAGGTGAAAAGCCATGGCAGATATAAAGGAGATCATCGCGGCAAGAGTCGCGAAGGAACTGAAGGACGGAGATGTGGTGAACCTCGGGATCGGGCTTCCCACCATGGTGGCAAACTTCCTGCCGGAAGGGGTGCACATTGTTCTCCAGTCTGAAAACGGCATCATGGGCATGGGCCCTGCGGCTGAAAAGGGAAGCGAGGACGTCGACATCGTCAACGCCGGCGCACAGTATGTGACGGTGAACCCCGGAGCCATGTTCTTTGACAGCGCCACATCCTTCGGAATCATCCGGGGCGGACATGTGGACGCCACCATCCTGGGAGCCCTGGAGGTGGATCAGCACGGAAACCTTGCAAACTGGATCGTGCCCGGAAAGATGGTTCCAGGAATGGGCGGGGCAATGGATCTGGTGGTAGGCGCAAAGAAGGTCATCATCGCGATGCAGCACACCCAGAAGGGAGCCCATAAGATCCTGAAGGAGTGCAGGCTGCCCTACACCGCGATAGGCGTTGTGGATATGATCATCACGGAAATGGGCGTCATGGAAGTCACCAGGGACGGCATCGTTCTGACGGAACTCCATCCTGACTTCACCGTGGAGCAGGTTCAGGAGGCGACGGAAGCCGAACTGATTATCAGCCCGAATCTGAAACCGATGATTTAAAAGGTGCAAATATTGACTGCAAAGTGTTAAACTGAAGGTGTGCTTTTATAAGCGCACCTTTTGTTAAATATCGCTTGATTAGATTTGAGTATCACTTGGTCATATTTTTAAAAGCGTGGAGAGATAGGAGAAATATATGGAGAAAATCAGCGGACGGAAAAAAGGGATCCTGTACGTGGCAATCTCTGCTCTGGGGTTCAGCATCATTCCCATCCTGGCGACTTTGGGATTTTCGGCGGACATGGCCGCCGGGACGATGCTCTTTTACCGCTTTGGCATCGCTTTCTGTTTGTTTTTCCTCTATTGCATCGTGAAACGGGAGCCGCTGCTATTCCAGGAGAGAAAAAGTTATGCCTGCGTGCTTGGCGCGGGCGCTATCTATACCGTGCAGTGTACGCTGTATTTTTCGGCGTTTCAGTACATATCGGCGGCGGTGGGCGAAATTATTTTTTACATCTATACCGTTTTTGTTGCAATTTTATCCGTAGTCCTTCTGAAAGAGGCTATCACAAAATTCAAGGTCATCGGAATCATAACCGCTCTTTTCGGGATAGGAACGATCTTGAACGCTCCCGGCGGAGGGGTTCAGGCCCGGGGGGTGATTCTGGTCGTCATTTCGGCAATGGCATGCGCCGGCTATTTTATTTTCAATAAGAAATTTACATCGGAGATAAGCACGCCGGTCCTCATGACGTATATCTGTGCGGTCTGCTGTGTTTTGACCTTCCTTTTCAGCCTTTTTCGCGGAGAGCTCACCGTGCCGCATCAATGGTCCGTCTGGGTGAATATCGGCATTTTGGCGGTATGGTCCACTGTGATCGGCCTTTTCTGCTTAATGAAAGGGCTGAAGCTTCTGGAGGCAGGCATGGCCTCTCTCGTGAGCCTGTCTGAGCCTATTTTTACCATAACCCTGTCCTATCTGATCCTGAGAACCACGCTGACGCCTGTGCAGCTTGCCGGAGCCGCCATCGTCATCGCCGCCATCGCGATTTATGATAAAAAATAGGCGGCGGCAAACCGAAAAGGCTGAATGACGCAGACCTTGATAATGTCCGCAAAATAGAGTAAACTAATGCTAAACGCCGAAGCCGTTTCTGCCGGCCCGGCGCCGCCATTTCAATTTGAAAGGATCATTGCTTTTATGGTTAAATACTCGCGAATTGCGTTGCTTTTGCTTGCGGATATCATCTGTATTAACTTTGCATATATTTTGTCGTTCCTGCTGCGTTTCGACTTTACGATATCGGATCTCTTTTGGGGTTTCTTTGTAGTGTACGCTGACAACATCGTGCTGATCACTCTTGTGAAGCTGGTTGTTTTCTGGATATTCGGACTTTACCGGAGCCTTTGGAGATACGCCGGCACGGAGGAGATCGTAAAGATCGCCCTGGCAGCGGTTGCGGGGACGGCGGCAGTCATCGTCTATCTGGAATTTACCGGGCAGATGTTCCCCAGGAGCATTTATGTGTACAGCTGCGTTTTGGATCTCGTGCTCATCGGAGGAGTTCGATTCGGGTACCGCATCCTGCGGGATATAAGGAAGCCCGGAGCTCTGCTGAATTTTTTCCGCACATTGGGCAAGGGCAATGAAGGCCCGGAAGTTTCAAGGGTCATGGTGGTCGGCGCCGGAGACGCCGGAGCGGCCATCATAAAGGATATCAAGCAGCATCCCGATCTTGGAAAATCCGTAGTCGTCGCTGTCGACGACAATCCCAATAAATTGCACCAGGCCATCGTAGGCGTTAAAATCGCAGGCGGTCATGAAATGATCAAGCAGCTCGCCCGGAAGTACCGTGTGGACGAGATCATCATCGCAATTCCGTCGGCAAACAGAAAAGCCATTCAGACTATCGTCAACGAATGCAATAAAACCCGCTGCAAGATGAAGATCCTGCCGGGAATCAGCGACCTGATCAATGAAAAGGTCAGCATCAGCAAGCTCAGGGACGTGGATATCGAAGATCTTCTGGGCAGGGATCCGGTCCAGGTGAATCTCAGGGAGATCAGCGGCTATCTGGAAGGAAAAATCGTACTGGTCACAGGGGGCGGCGGGTCCATCGGGTCCGAGCTGTGCCGCCAGATCGCCCGGTTCAAGCCGAGAAAGCTCATTGCGCTGGACATTTATGAAAACTGCGTATTTGAACTGTCAAATGAGATCAAAAGCGTGTATCCCCATCTGGAGTTTGAGGTAGTGATCGCCTCGGTTCGCAGCAGGCAGAGAATGCGGGAGGTTTTCGTCAAATACAAGCCCCATGTCGTTTTCCACGCGGCGGCCCATAAACATGTTCCGCTGATGGAGAGCAATCCGAAGGACGCGGTCATCAACAATATCATCGGCACGAAGAACATGATCGACCTGGCGAATGAATACGCCGTAGAGAATTTCGTCATGATCTCCACCGACAAGGCGGTCAATCCGACCAACGTCATGGGGGCGACGAAGCGGGTCGCGGAAATGATCCTGCAGGAGAAAAGCACTCATTCCAGGACGAGCTATTCCGCAGTGCGGTTCGGAAACGTGCTGGGCAGCAACGGCAGCGTGATTCCGCTGTTCCGCAAACAGATTGAACGGGGCGGTCCCGTTACGGTAACCCACGAGGATATTACCAGATATTTTATGACAATTCCGGAAGCGGTCCAACTGGTGATCCAGGCGGGAGCTATGGCGACGGGCGGCGAGATATTCATCCTGGATATGGGCGATCCGGTCCGCATCATGGACCTGGCGGAAAACGTAATCCGCCTGTCGGGATACGTGCCCAACGTGGATATCGACATCAAAGTCACCGGTCTTCGTCCTGGAGAAAAGTTATATGAAGAGCTGCTTTTGGATGAAGAAGGACTTGAAAAAACCGCTCACAATAAAATTTACGTCGGGCATCCGCTGCCGCCGTCTCCGGAGATCAGCAAGCTGCTGGATGAAGATATGGTCTGCACCACAGACAGCATCAGCAGCATTTTGGACATGAAGGATGAAGAGGTCAAGGCCTGGCTGCATAGGCTGGTGCCAAATTACACCAACGGCAACAGCGGAGAAAATGGGGAAAACGGGAATAAGGAGGAAATTCAATGAGCGAAACATTAAAACTGGACCTGATGCGGTCTCTGGTGCCCTCCTGGACCATCGATGCGTGCAGGGAGGATCTTGCGGCCGCGAAACGGCGGCTTTGGTCGGGGAAGGAGGCCTTTACGGATTGGGTCAGTCTTCCATTTGAATACGACAGAAAAGAATTGCAGGATATCATGGCGGCGGCGGAGAAAATCCGAAAACAGTGCGAAGTGTTCATCGTGATCGGGATCGGCGGTTCGTATCTCGGTGCCCAGGCGGCCATCAGCGCGCTTCGGACAGAGGACAAATCAGGCCCTGAGATTTATTTCGCCGGTCAGAATCTCAGCGGGACATACCACAAGGAGCTGCTGGAAAAGATTCGGGGAAAGGAGCTGTGCCTCTGCGTCATTTCCAAGTCCGGAACCACGACAGAGTCCAGCGTCGCTTTTGCCA
>DAITKX010000034.1:0-28824 GCA_036835995.1 Bacillota bacterium
GGGGCTTTTGGCAAGGGAGGGCTTCAGGCCCCTGCGGGGCATTTTTCATAAGAAACGATAGCTTTGGATTGATGTATTTTAGGGAAACACTGATTAATTCCATGCGCGCGCCTTCCATTAAATCAGCGTTTCCTTAACTCTCGTCTACCAGCGCCTTCTTCTGCGGAAAATTTCGTTTAGAAGGATAATGTCAACCAGATCCCGGAAAAAACCGCCTCCGCGCCATTGCTGCGCTTCCGCGAGACTTTCGGTTATGCCATAGGCCTCGGCTGCCTCATAGGGCATCTCCTGATAGCTGTCGTTTCTTGCCGCGAGGTCGGGATGCGCCCCCAGGACGTCGTCGTGGATCCGGTCCGAAATCTGCCGCATCGTATCATATGTAGGCATTCCCATGTCCCCCGCGTCCATTTCATCGCATGCCATCATGACGAAAGGCAGGACCTGGTAATAGACGTCGGGATAAATGCTTTGAAAGCTTGTATCGCTTGCGCTTTGAATATACACTCCTTTAATTCCCCCATCTTTGATATTTTGTTTGATATGTGTGATATCAACATATCTAGTATATGCAACCGGGGGACGATAGGTTCCTGCCTGAAAAAAATTCGGATATTGATTGATGTCCGGGATGGACCGCCGCATACTTTATTTTAAAATGTAGAAGGATATACTGATATGGAAATGAGAATCGCAAAGAAAGAGGACCTGTTACAATTAAAAGAAATCTGGAAGCTTTGCTTCGGGGATGAAGAGAGCTTTATCGATTTTTACTTTCAAAGCCGGGACTGGCTGAGGGAAATGGCGGTCATGAGTTTAGACGGCAGGATCGTTTCCATGCTGACGATGATCCCCGTGGTATTGACGGACAGAAACGGCAAAAAGTTTCAGGCCTCGATGCTCTACGCCATCGCGACCCACCCGGATTTTCAGAAACGGGGTTTTGCCGAGCGGCTGATCGAATACAGCAACGAATATCTTCTTTCAAAGGATATCTTTGCAACTTTGCTCGTCCCCGCCGGGGAGAATCTGTTTCGATTCTATGAGAAGCGCGGATACCGCGACGGATTTTTTGTCCGTGAAGCGGTGCTGAGCCGCGGGGAAATCGAAAGACTGACAGAACCGACTGCGGGGGAAGCATTTCCGTCTGATCCGGCCGCATCTTGCCGGATCGAGCCTGCTGAAGCGGCCCGGTACGGTCAAATTCGCAGCGAGCAGTTGAAAAAACGACCTTATCTCGAGTACAGGGAGGAGGAGATCGCTTTTGAGAAGCAGCTTGCGCTCACGTCCGGCGCCGGCCTCTTTGCGATAGAAGCAGGAAGCTGTGAGGACGGCTTCGAGAACAGCTGTGAGGGCGGCTTCGAGGGCTGCGCATATGCGGAAAGGATATCGGAGAGAGAAGTGATCGTGAAAGAGCTGCTGATTTCGGACCTGTATCTGGCTGCGGCGCTGAAACAGTTGGCAAAGCTGCTGCCGGCTGAAAAATACTTTGTCAGGACGCCTTCCTACGCGGGAGAAAGCCTTGGAGGAACGGTCCGCCCCTTCGGGATGCTCCGGATCAACGGTTCCGGCCACGGGCTTTCTGATGCGGTTTCCTACCCCGCAGACAGCGATTCCTGGCTGGGAATCGCTTACGACTGATACCGATTTCCGGTTGGATTGAAGACCGCCTGCGGCTGATACCGATTCCTATGAAACAATGAAAGATGGAAAGCCATGGAGAAAAAGAAACTGTTTGAAGAAATGCAGGAGCATCTTCTTGAGGATGAAGCCCCCTCGATTTATTTTACCCGCATCAGCGGGCTTGAGATATTCAACGAATATCCATTTTCGATGCTGAACCGGCTAAAGGAGGTTCCTCAGTCTCCGAAGCATCACCCGGAAGGGAATGTATGGAACCATACCATGCTGGTCATCGATGAAGCCGCGCAAAAAAGGAAGAGGAGCCGGTCTCCCGTCGCTTTTATGTGGGCCGCCTTGCTTCACGATATTGGAAAAGCAGAGACGACCAATGAAGAGGACGGCAGGATCACCGCATACGATCACGACAAGGTGGGCGCGCGGAAGGCGGTTGATTTTTTAGAGGAGTTCACGAAGGACGAAGGGCTTATCCGCAGGATAGCCGCGCTGATCCGGTGGCATATGCAGATCCTTTTCGTCGCCAGGTCCATGCAGTTTGCCGACATCAAATCTATGGCGGAGGAGACCGATATCGAGGAAGTTGCACTTTTGGGATACTGCGACCGGATGGGGAGGCTTAACCCGGATAAGAAGGCGGAAAATGCGAATTTGAAAGTTTTTATGGAAAAATGCAGTGCATATTTGGCAAAAATCAAGTAAATTTCAACAAATAGTCATAAAATAAGAACAAACTATATTGACAAACGATGTAGAATCATGTAATTTTATGGTAATATAATATGCGCAAGAATGAAAGGATACTGTAAGCAAATTATCCTTTTTCATTTTGAAAGGTCGAGGAATATGTCAATCAATCTGGTCAATCCCAACTATAATCTGATCGATACAGCCAGAACGGCGGCCGGATCCCAGAGCGGCGGAGCGTCGGCAGGTATGCAGGGCGTCTCTGCCGACAGCGCAGGGAGCTTTTCCGATGTTTTAGAATCCGTCATTTCCAATATGAATTCCGGGAAAGCCGCCGAAACAGGTGGAACGGTCAATCTCGACGATATCTTTCAAAAGGCATCCGACACCTATCATGTGCCGGTTCAATTGCTGAAGGCGGTGGCCAAGGCCGAATCCAATTTTAACCCTATGGCCCAGTCCGGATCAGGGGCTCAGGGAATCATGCAGCTCATGCCGGGAACGGCCAAAAGCCTTGGAGTCACAAATTCCTTCGATCCGGAGCAGAACATCATGGGAGGGGCAAAATATTTGAGCCAGCAGCTGGATCGTTACGGCGGCAATACGACGCTAGCCCTGGCCGCTTACAACGCTGGGCCGGGAAACGTGGCGAAATACAACGGAGTTCCTCCTTTTAAGGAAACCCAGAATTACATAGCAAAGGTAATGGGATATGCGGGAGAATCCATTACAGCGGGTGAAACGTCCATGTCGGGGGGAAATGCGCTTTCCAGCCTGGCTTCGGCCCTTGGCGGCATGGGGCTTCAGAATCTCGGCAGCCTTGGCCTGCAGAACCTTGGCCTCGGCCTTCTCAACACCGATCTCGGGAGCCTGGATGCCAAGGACTGCGCGTTGCTTATGGATCTGCACCGCTATCAGATGCAGTTGAGTCTTCTTACTGCTGACAGCGCCGATTCTGATTCCGGCGATTTGTTTGGCAGCTTTGCCGGCCTGGTTTAATATTTCATAGTTGTGGGATTGAAGGTGAAACAAATGCTGCAGCTTTGCAAGAAATCGTTACGCCTCATAACAGCAGATTATAAGTACCGGCAAGAATGTTTAAAAATCAGTTTGATCTATCTGATCCTCGGCTGTCTGTGGATTTTTTTCTCTGACAGGCTGGCCTTTGTGATCGCCTCCGGCAATGAACCATTGCTTCTCATAATCAACACCTATAAAGGGCTGGCCTTCGTTCTAATCACATTTGTAATTCTGTACATACTCATCTGCAGACTGTTGAGAAAAGTGGAGCGGTCTGAGCAGGAAAATCTCTATCTCAGCTATTTCGATGTTCTGACAGGCCTTTATAACAGAAGGTATTACGAGCTGGAGGTCGGAAATCTTGATACGGAAAAAAATCTCCCCATCTCTGTCATCCTAGTGGATATCAACGGATTGAAAATGATCAACGACGCCTTTGGCCGCCAGCTGGGAGATGAGATCCTTCAGAGGGCCGCCGAAGTGATCAGGGAGGGCTGCGACGGCTGCGGCATAGCGGCGCGATGGAGCGGCGATGAGTTTATCGTCTTTCTGCCCAGGACGCCGAAGGCAGAGGCGGAAAATATCGCCAACCGGATCCTTGAAGCGTGCCAGACAGAAAATATTGGCGTCTTTCAGCTGAGCATGTCCCTGGGCTGGGATACGAAAACATGTGCCGATACCGAGCTTGCGGAGATTCTGAGAACTGCGGAAGACCGGATGTACGATCACAAACTGATACAGAACAAGGGCCTCCGGGGCGATCTGCTCAACACCATCATCCACACTCTCTATGAAAAAAACCCAAGGGAAGAACAGCATTCGGAGCGGGTAGGAGAGGTGGCGGGCCAGATCGGCTCCGCAATGGGATTTTCCGATCTGCTGGTGAGCAGGTTGAAAATCATCGGGCATCTTCACGATATCGGGAAAATAGCCATCGAAGAGACGATATTAAATAAGACGGACAGTTTATCCGAAAGAGAGAGGGAGGAAATCCGGCGACATCCTGACGTGGGGTACCGGATCCTGAGCGCGGCCAGTGAAATGCAGGAAATGGCCGATTGTGTTCTCGCGCATCATGAACGGTGGGACGGCAAGGGTTATCCCAGAGGGCTCGCGGGAGAGGCGATTCCCCTCGAGGCGCGGATCATCGCCCTGGCGGACAGCTATGACGCCATGTCCAGCGAACGGCCTTATCGAAAGGCCCTGGATGATGACGTCATTCTTTATGAGATAAGAAAGAACGCCGGGCTCCAGTTCGACCCTGAAATCGCAAGGATATTCGTGGAAAAGGTGCTGGGTAGGACGTGGAATTGACAAAGTTCCGGAACGAACCTTGAATTTTAGGCTAAAATGTGGTAAAATTTTATAAATCATAAAAAAGACAGTATATAAAATCTGAATAACAGCTGAATCCAGCAATGGAACGGGAGAACCGATCTTTGGGGTGAATCGCGATATTTTTCGCGTAGGGCATTCTTTTCTGTCCGAATCCGTCAGCTAATCTCGTAAGCATTAGAAAAGGGAATGATTTGATATGTGTTTTTGACGTACCAATTTTTGTCTGATGCTGCGGAGATAAGCCGCAGTTTTTTTATTGCCGGAGCTCTCCGGCGGAAGGCGCCGCCGATATCTTTGCGGCGTCGCTATTGAAAGGGGTAAGCATATGATAAATAACGAACGCATCCGGGTCGGCATCGGATTTGCCACCGGAAGAAAGGGGTTTCAAAGGGTACTGAGGAGTTATATCTATAATTGGCAGGAATCGGGACTGGTGGACAACGAGAGGATAAACATCAACCTTTTCATCGCTTACGATTTGAGCTATGCGAACACGAAAGTAACGGACTTCACGAAGATTCTGCCGGAATTGGAAGGCCTGATCGACGGTAAAACCTTTATTGGAGACTATGATATCCGAAAGGAAACGGACGAACTCGTGGGAAAAGAAATCATAACGAAAGGGGAAGCGGGGCTGCTCTTTGGAAGGGGTTACGCAGCCAGACGAAACGCGGTTCTCTATTTCGCGATAAAAAATAAGATGGATTATCTCCTGTTTTTAGACGACGACGAGTATCCCGTGGCGGTGACCAACACGAGAAAGACCGCCGTCTGGGGCGGCCAGCATGTTCTGTCAAAACATCTTCAATATCTGCAGGAGGCGGATATCACCCACGGAAGGCATTGCGGATACATATCACCCATTCCATACATCGAGTACAACGACACGATGGGGCAATCTGATTTCCGCACCTTTATCGAAGCCATCAGCAACGATATCCTGAATTGGGACAAAATCAATGCAGTTATGGAAAACGGCGGAGTCACTTATGCCAATACCGCTGTCCTGTCAAACGATTGTGCTTTCGAGGTGCAGGAACAGAACCGCTCAAAATTTATATCCGGTTCCAATCTTGGCATCAACTTAAAGGATCCGCGGCGGGTGTTTCCGTTTTACAATCCTCCCGGGGCCAGAGGAGAAGATACCTTCCTGAGCACCTGTCTTTCAGAGAGGAAGGTGATGCGGGTGCCGTGCTACACCTTTCACGACGGATTTTCCACTTATCAATATCTGCTGGAAGGGGTTCTCCCGATCCACCTTAAATTTATCAGTGCGGACAACGAAAAAATTATCACGCGTTTCTATAAAGCCTGCCTGGGATGGGTCCGCTATAAACCGCTGCTGGTCTATATCACAAACAGGACAGCCTACGAGGATACCATAAAGGATATGAGAGCGCACCTTGCCGCGTCCCTTCCAAAAGTCTGCAAATATTTTCACCAGCCGGATTTCATGAATATCATCACCGAATTGGACCGGTATCACAACAGCGTAAAGACCCACTACCTTGAATTTACCAATGCCCGGTCAGCCTGGGCCAAAATCATGGACCATTTTACCTCAGGACACATAATATAGAGAAGGTGGAAATGGAGGAATTAAAGATTTTCCTCACTGACACAGCTCATAATTTGAATTTAAAGGGGGTACGTGGGAGTGGCTGAGATCATCTATACCCTGCAGCACGGAGAAATTATCGTAAACGGATATGCCACAACCGATATTACGGCGGAGCAAATAGCGCAATGGGCGAATTACCTGACTTACGTGTCCGCTTATGCCTATGGCTTTACAATGGAGGGGGAACTGATTCCCATCGATGATGAGGAGATGATCCAGAATGCGTTCAACACCGGGGTAGCGCCTCTCATGGTGGTGGTGCCTCTTAATGAATACGGGGAATACAGCTATGAACTGGTGAATAAGGTACACACGGATCCCAGGATGAGGGACCGGCTGATCAACAATATCGTGGAGACGGTAAAGGCGAAGCATTATTACGGTGCTGTTTATGATTTCGGATACATACCGGAAACCATCGCGGATGAATTTGTCATCACGGTGTCCAAGACAGCTGCCAGGCTGAACCGGATCGGCGCTTTGATGATCGTTTCCTTAACTCCGGGGCTTTATGACGCCGGATTGGATTACGAATCCCTGGGCAGAGCGGCAAATTTTATTGAACTGAGGGCATTTCACTGGGAACAGGTGAACGAACCGCCCTCTGCGATTTCGCCCATCACCAGGGTGCGGGAAATGCTGTCTAGGATTTCCGGATTGGTGGATCCCAGGACGATACTGCTCGGGCTGACAAACTATGGACTTGACTGGAAAACACCCTTTTCCGCAAATTCCCCTGCGGAAATGATTCCTCACATCGAGGCGGAAAACCAGGCGATAAGAATAGGGGCGGTACCGCAGTATGATGCGGAATTGGAATCGCCTCACTATACTTATACCAATGAGACGGGCTCCAGACATGAAGTGTGGTATGAAGATGAACGGAGCACGAGGGTCAAGCTGGAACTGGTGGGGGAATACGGTCTGGCCGGAGTCAGCATATGGACGATCATGAGCCCGTTCCCTGCCGCGACCCAGTCGATCCAGGAGATGTATACCGTAAAGAAGGTGCTCTAAAAGGGAAGGAAACTGTAAAGGGACAAGGTGCCGCGTGCCGCAACAGGAACCGCTGCTTAGCAGCGGCAGAGCTGTTTGATCGCGGCTCTCAGGTCCTCTTCTACCCGGGAAGTCAGAATGACAAGATAATCGCCGGGAATGATTTTGGTGTTTCCCTTTGGAACGATTTCCTTCGCTCCCCGCTTTATTCCGACGACTAAAACACCCTGGGGCCATTCGATGTCGCGGATCATCTTATCACAGACAGGGCTTCCGAATTCTACAGGGATCTCAATCAGGGCGCTCCTTTCAGACTCTTTCCTTTCATAACCGCTTCCTGAGAAAAGCCGTTCCAGCAACGACTCGTAAAGGGGCTCCACCTTAAGGACGTCCGAGAAGAGAAGGGCGATAAAAGAACATGCGGCCACAGGCAGAAGATACATAAACGAGCCGGTCATCTCCGCCGCCAGCATGATTCCGGTCAGCGGGGCTTTCACTGATCCGGACAGCGCTCCCGCCATGGCGCAGACAGCAAAGAAAGGAATGTATTCCGGCGGCAGGCCCGCTGTCTTTACCGCCAGCATTCCAAGAAAGCTGCCGGACAATGCTCCCGCTGCCAATATGGGCATAAAAACGCCGCCGGGGACTCCGCTGCCAAAGCTGGTGCCGGTAAATATGATCTTAAGGATACAGCATATCAGAATAAATAAAATTCCACAGTTCGGGTTTTCCGCGAGCTTGATCAGGTTTTGACCACCGCCCAGGACTTCCGGCAGGAATAAGCCGAAAGGCAGTGCGATCAACAGCGCTGCGGAGGGGCGTAAAAACCACGGGAGCCTGGAGTACAGGCTCTGACATAACAGCAGAGTTTTGTTCATCAAAACTCCACAGACGCCGGAAAGAATTCCGATGGGAATCAACCATAGGTAGAGGGCCACCGGAAGTTGCGTCACAGTGGAAAATTTCAGGATCGGATGCAGCCCGAAAACGGTTTTTGATATCATATCCGCTGTCAGCGCCGATGTGGTAGCCGCGATCAATATAAGGGGAGAGAAACTGCGGTGCACTTCCTCCAACGCAAATAGCATGCCTGATATGGGGGCGCTGAAAGCCGCGGACAACCCGGCGGCGGCGCCTCCTGTGATCAGGTAGCTCTCTTCGAGGGCGCTGTTTCCAATTGCCTTCGCAGTTGCCTGGCCCCCCGCGGCTCCGATCTGAATGGAGGGACCTTCGCGGCCCAGGGAAAGGCCGAAAAGGGATGACAGCAAGCCTCCGGCAAAGCGGACCGGTAAAATGGTGTACCATTTCATTTTTAAACCGTAAAGCAAAACGCCTTCCACCTGCGGAATTCCGCTCCCGGAAGCCATGGGCTCCAGCCTGACAAGCCAGGCGATCAAAAGGCCGACAGCGGAGGCCGCCGCCAGCCAGGGCAGGATCAGAAGAGGATTTCCGGTCAGAAAATGGTATACTTTCAGGGAGAATTCCGTCCCGTATTCGTATGCCAGACGATATAAAACTGCCAGGGAGCCCGCAATAAGGCCGCATAAAAGTCCTTTTGCGGTGATGCTCCATTTCAATTCGTTCAGATTGGATAATAATTTATGGATTTTGCTTTTTGAGGTCTGCATTTTAATTTGACTTTCCTTCTTTAATTTTCCGCTGGAAAATCTGCGGATCTTTGATCCGCAGATTTTCGTCGCTTACACTTTTCACTTTTTTATTTTTTCAGCTCGAACCAGAAGGTGCTGCCTTCGTTTAGCTTGCTCTCGACTCCGAAGCTGGCCTTGTGGCGGAGGAGTATCTCCTTTACGATGGAAAGCCCAAGGCCGGTTCCCATGGTGTTTCTGCTGTGGTTGGAGCTGGATTTATAATATCTTTCCCAGATGTGCTCCAGTTCATCTGACGGGATGCCCTGCCCCGTATCGGACACCTCGCACCGGACAAAGCCATCCCTTTCCGTCACCGTGATGGAGACGTTCTTATCTTCACCGCTGTACCGCACCGCGTTGTTTACCAGATTGGAAAGGACCTGCTTGATCCTGGCCTCGTCTCCGGTCACGATGATGTTGGGGTCGCACTGGTAGGTAAAGTTATAGCCCTCCTGTTCGGAGAGGAGCCAGTAGGAGTTCAGGATGGACAAGATGGAATCCCTGAGGCAAAATTTTGTGATGTTCAAAGCGTCTACGCCGGACTGCATTTTGGAAAGGGTCAGCAGATCGGCGACCAGGAGGTTCAGGCGGTCGGCCTCGTCGATGATCACCTGAAGATGGGCGTTTCTTTTTTCGGGATTATCGCCGGAAAGGTCCCGGATCATCTCCGCATAGGATTTGACCATGGTGAGAGGCGTTCTCAGGTCATGGGACACGTTGGCAATAAGGTCCTTTTGAAGGTTGTCGGCCTTTGCCAGCTCCCGGGAGGTATAATTAAGAGTGTCCGCCAGCTGGGCGATCTCCGAATACCGGCCGCCCTCAAAGTGCACTTCGTAGTTTCCCTCCGCAAGCTTGGACGCGGATTTTGTGATGTTCACGATAGGTTTGGATACCCTGATCGAGATCAGCAGAGACAGCGCAAAAGCAAGGCCCAGCGAAATGAGAGTGACATATTTCAGCTGGTCTGACAGGATCTGAACCGTGGAGGCCACCGGGAACAGCGGGGAAAAGATATAAAGAATCACCTCGTGATCCTTCGTAGCGTCGAGATAGGCGCCGTAAGCAAGCGTATTGTTTTTCCGGCCGCGGTCGCTCAACAGGATCGAGATATCCGGCTTATTGCTCTTGACCAGGTTATCTCTTAATACGGCCATTTCCACGAGATAGAAATTCCCGCTGGGAGAAGACGACCGGTCCAGACTCTGAGACGGAGAGAAGATGATGGTACCGTCGCTGGATTCGATATGGATAAACAAATCGTTCTTATAGGACAGGGAGGAGATATACTCCACCAGATCGTCGTCGCCGTAGTGGCTGATGATGGAATTGGCGATTTTTCTCGTCTGAGATATTTTCATTTCTTCATAATAGGTATCGAGAAAGAAAATCTGCAAAAACCACAGGATGCCCATCAAAAGCGCGGCAAACAGCACAAAATAGAGCCAGATCTTAAATTTTAAGCTTTTTCTGTCTAAATTAAACTTCAAATTTATAACCTACCCCTCGCAGCGTCACGATATAATCCCGGTAATTTCCAAGATTGTTTCTGAGATTTTTGATATGTGTATCGATGGTTCTGTCGTCTCCAAAGAAATCGTAGCCCCAGACGTCGGAAAGCAGCTTGTCTCTGGAAAGTGCAATATTTTTATTGTGAACCAGATAGAACAAGAGGTCGTATTCCTTTGGCGTCAGCTCCGCCTTGACGCCGTCCACGGTGACGGACCTGGCGGGGATGTTGATTTCCAGCCCCTCTAATTTCAGGATGCCGGAATTGTCTGCGGCTGTGGTGTTCCTGCGGGACAGCACGACATTGACCCGGGCCATCAGCTCCTTCGGGCTGAAGGGTTTTACGATATAATCATCGATGCCCAGTTCAAAACCGAACAGCTTGTCGTATTCCTCACCCCGGGCGGAGAGCATGATCACGGGAATATCCTTGATCTTTCGGATCTCCTTGCAGGCGGAAAAGCCGTCCAGCTTCGGCATCATGATATCCATGATGATCAGATCGTAATCGTTCAGTTTGCAGAGGCCGATGGCTTCCATTCCGTTTTCGGCCTCTGCCACCTCATAACCGTTGAACTCCGCGTATTCCCGTATCACTTCCCGGATCTTCTGCTCGTCGTCGACGATTAATATTTTATACATCGCTGTAACCTCCAAAATCAGTTGGTACATATTCGCCCTTGACGGATCATTCGGCGAATCTCTAAAATCAGTCTATAGCGCTAATATGTAGATTTGGTGATGTTTATATGAGTATACAACAAAAAAGTGGCGTAAGCCACTTTTTATTCGCATGTTATGACGGCGGCGTGCCGTCTATATGCTTCGGTTATTTTCCGCAGGTCGAGATCTTCTTAAGATTCGCGAACCTCGGAATTCCATCTTCCATCGGCACCTTGCTCTCTCCCTGGATGAGGGGAAGCGCATAATCGATGAACGCGGGAAGCAATCCGTTGCCTTCCTCGTTGATCCATTCTCTCGGCACCTTTTTCTCAAAGTTTGCGACGTCTGCGAGGTCCACCAGAACGGTTTTACAGGTGTATCCCGAACCGTCGCCTCTGGCAAAGGCCACCATCTTGTCGGTTTCACCGGCTTCCGCAGCCGTGAAGGCTTCCGCTCCGGCCATGTAAGCTTCGTTTACATCTGTTTCGGAGGCCATGTGGGCTGCGCAGCGCTGGATGATGCCGAATTCGATGCCCCGGATCTTGGCGTTGATTTCCGAGCTTGCATAATTTGCAAGGCTTGCGGCCAGGCCGCCCATCTGAACGTGACCGAAGGCGTCCTTGGACTTTTCGCTGGCGGAGAGGACTTCGGAGATATAATTTCCATCCTGATCTACAATACCCTCGGATATGGCGATGAGAACGTCTCCCTTTTGCTCATATACCTTTTTGGTATCTGCGATAAACCGGTTAAGATCAAAGGGAACCTCAGGAAGGTAGATCAGATCAGGTCCCGCTCCCTTAAAGGAGGCGATGGCGGAGGCCGCGGTCAGCCAGCCGGCATTTCTGCCCATGATCTCCAGAACGGTGATGGAACCTGTGCCGTATACTTTGGCGTCACGGTAAATTTCCATGCAGGATGTGGCGATATATTTGGCGGCGCTTCCGTATCCCGGGCAGTGGTCCGTAAGGGCGAGGTCGTTGTCGATGGTCTTCGGAATTCCCATCACCCTGCACTCATAACCATTCTGAGCCATGAATCTGCTGATCTTGTTGCAGGTATCCATGGAGTCGTTTCCGCCGTTGTAGAAGAAATAGCGGATGTCATATTTCCTGAATATTTCAAGGATCCGTTTATAATCGGTATCATCGACGGTAAAGTCCTTCAATTTATATCTGCAGGTCCCCAATACCGACGAAGGGGTATACCTCATCAGCGCCAGCTCTTCCGGGTCCTCCTGGTTCATATCATAAAGACAGTCGTTCAGGACGCCCTTGATGCCGTGAGCGGCTCCATAAACTTTGGTAACGTTTTCGGATTTTAAAGCGGTCTCGATGCAGCCCAGCGCACTGGCATTGATTACCGAAGTCGGACCTCCGGACTGGCCTATCAAAACAGCTCCTTTCAGTTGTGACATAGTTTCCTCCTTTACTGGCGCGCCCCCTTGCACTTCTGAACAAAGCGACGGCGAACCGCATGAATCATACAAATATTATAATCCAAAGATTGCTTTATAGTAATATTATTTTATCATAAGTCGAAAATATGGCAAGACATTTGATAAAATTATTGTTAATTTAGTATAAAATTTTGATTAGATTGCCAGAGGCAATGCGGATATATAGAACCCATAAGACAATTTAAGGCGGATAAACTGAGCAATATTACCATTTTGATGGCTAAAAATAAGCTCAAACCATTCAAATTAATACAAATAAATTCCATGTTAATCCTGCCTTAAAAACATATTGACACGTAAAATCCAATGTGATAAACTAAAAAACTATATTTGTTTGGCAGTAGCTTCTTGACAGTGGCTTTTGGTATGGCTTATACTAAAAGATAGGATAGGAGGGTTTATTGCCATGTTTGTCATAGGAGATAAAATCGTGTATCCTATGCACGGCGCCGGAATTATTGAACAGATTGAGGAAAAACAAATTTTAGGCGAAATCAGGAAATATTATATTTTAAAGGTTCCAAGCGGTGATATGAAAATCATGATCCCTATCGACAGCTGTGGGGAGATCGGTATCAGGGCCATTATTTCTGTTGAGGAGATCAAAGAGGTTCTGGAGGTACTGAGCTCCGAATCCACGGAGATGTCGTCCAATTGGAACAGGAGATACCGTGAAAACATGGAAAAACTGAAAACAGGGGATATTTATAATGTAGCAGAGGTCGTAAGAAATCTGATGCGCACGGACAAGGAAAAGAAGCTTTCGACAGGAGAGAAAAAAATGCTGTCCAACGCAAAGCAGATTCTGATCAGTGAAATTATTCTTGTGAAAGAGATTGATCATGATTCCGCTGAGCAAATTATCAATTCTGCTGTTTAGCAACTCTAGTTTTGCAAAAAATTCACAAGAAGGGGGATTCAAGGAAAGTTAATGCTGAAAAAACTTTTACGAATCGTGCTGAGCCTGGTTGGCGTATTCTTTGGTTATGGGGTTTTCTTATTATTGAGGTTTCTGATTAAAGGCATGGATCTTGGGGATAAGATTCTCGCCTCGGAAACACAGCAATTTATTGCGGCGGTTAGCTGCGCACTGATTTTTGGACTTATTTTTTATTTATTGACCCCAACCCTGAGGCGGCACGGACAAAAAATCGCAAAAAACATTGAAACCGACCTGCAGAAGGTGCCGACAAACGATATCGTTACAGGAACCTTCGGACTTGTCATCGGACTTGTCATCGCATTCCTGATCAGTCAGATTTACAGCGGGATCGAATATCTCGGGACGGTTCTGTCCATCATTACGTACGTTTTTATGGCGTATCTTGGAATTTTGGTGGCCACGAGAAAGGGCAAGGACATTCTTCCGGCATGGGTTTCCACGAAAAAGACCGGAGGCTCGAAAACAAAGGGAAAGTCGGGGGATGCGACGCCGAAGATTCTGGATACCAGCGTGATCATCGACGGCAGGATCGCGGATATCATGAAGACGGGGTTTATCGAAGGGAATATCGTGATTCCCGAATTTGTGCTGGTGGAGCTGCGGCATATCGCCGATTCCTCCGACGGCCTGAAGAGAAACAGGGGCCGGAGAGGTCTGGACATCCTGAACCGGATCCAGAGCGAATACGGCATCGAGATCTATAACACGGCGTCGGAAAAATCTCTGGATGAGATCCCGGAGGTGGACGTCAAGCTGCTGAAGCTTGCACAGATTATGAACGGAAAGGTCGTGACCAACGATTTCAACCTCAATAAAGTGGCGACCATCAAAGGCGTGGAGGTCCTGAACATCAACGAGCTGGCCAATACCCTGAAACCGGTTGTGCTGCCAGGAGAGGACATGACGCTCTTTCTGGTCAAGGAAGGAAAGGAGTCCAACCAGGCGGTGGCCTATCTGGACGACGGAACCATGATCGTCGTGGAGGAAGGCAGACGATATATCGGACAGACCATCAACGTAATCGTTACCAGCGTGCTGCAGACCGCCGCGGGAAGAATGATCTTCGCAAAACCGAAGAACGGAAAATAAAAGGAATGAAAACCGCTGTCATAATCACCGCCGCCGGATCCGGAAGGAGAATGGGCGGCGGTGTTCCCAAACAATATGGACTCCTTGGAGGGATGTCGATCCTTGCAAGGTCGGTCAAAGCCTTTGCTGGCCTGGAAGAGGTCAGCGGGATTTTTATTGTCACAAACACAGACTATGTGGAACACTGCCGGGCGGAACTGGACGGTCTTGGACTGATGCCAAAGGTTTGCGGCATCCTGCCGGGGGGCATGGAGCGGCAGGATTCCATCTACGAGGCGGTTCGACGGCTTCCTGAGGACGTTGATCTGGTGCTGGTTCACGATGGAGTTCGGCCTTTTGTCACAGCGGACGTGATCCGCCGCACCATCGAGGCGGCGAAGGAGCATGGAGCGGCTGCCGTGGCTGTTCCGGCAAAGGATACCGTAAAGGTGGCGGAAGAGGGCTATTTCAGGCAGACTCTGGACCGGAGCGTCCTGTATTCCATGCAGACTCCCCAGGGGTTTCATAGAAAAGTGCTGGTCCATGCTTATGAAGAGGCGTACCGGCAGGGTTTTTACGGCACCGACGACGCGGTTCTTGTTGAAAATAGCGGAGAAAAAGTATATCTTGTAGAGGGTGATTATAACAATATCAAGATCACCACCATGGAGGACCTCGTGTTTGGAGAAGCGATCCTAAAAGAGCGGCAGGAGATCCGTGTAGGCACGGGATACGACGTGCACAGGCTGACAGAGGGGCGCAAGCTGATTCTGGGCGGCGTGGAGATCCCGTTTGAGAAAGGGCTTCTCGGCCATTCCGACGCGGACGTTCTTCTCCATGCCGTCATGGACGCGCTGCTGGGGGCGGCGTCCCTTGGGGATATCGGCAGACATTTTCCCGACACCGACGAAAAGTACCGCGGCGCCGACAGTCTGGAGCTTCTGAAAGCTGTGGGCTCAATGCTGCGTGAAGGCGGCTTTTGCGTCGTAAACATCGACGCCGTGGTCATTGCCCAAAGGCCGAAAATAGCGCCTTATATCGGGGAGATGATCCTTCATATCGCGGAGACCCTGGGAATTGAAGGGAACAGGATCAATATCAAGGGGACGACTACCGAAAGGCTTGGTTTCTGCGGCAGAGAAGAAGGCATTGCCGCACAGGCGTCGGTTTTGATACGAGAGCGGCGCTGAAGCGCCGAACAGAATGTTAAAAAGAAATATGAAAAATTGGACAGAATAAGACAGAATGTTAAAGGAGAAGTAAACTTTTATGAAACTTTCAAAAATGTATTTCAGAACTTTGAGAGAAGTGCCGAATGAAGCGGAAATTTCCAGCCATATCTGGCTGTTGCGGGCAGGAATGATCAGGAAGCTCGTGTCTGGGGTATACGGCTTCATGCCCCTGGGCTACCGCGCTATTCGCAAGATCGAGGAGATCATCAGGCAGGAAATGGACGCCAAGGGAGGACAGGAGATCCTCATGTCGGCGCTGCAGCCGGCGGAGCTCTGGAAAGAATCAGGCAGATGGTCCGCTTACGGGCCGGAATTATGGCGCCTGAAGGACAGGAACGAAAGGGAATTCTGCCTTGGTCCGACTCATGAAGAGATATTTACGGATATCGTCAGGAACGAGGTCAGTTCCTACCGTCAGCTTCCGTTGAACCTCTACCAGATCCAGACGAAATACAGAGATGAGAAAAGGCCCCGCTTCGGCCTTATTCGAAGCCGGGAATTTGTAATGAAGGACTCCTACTCCTTTGACAGGGATCAGGAAGACCTCGATAAAAGCTATCGCGATATGTACGACGCCTATGAAAAGATATTTACGAGATGCGGCCTCAAGTTCCGCGCAGTAGAGGCGGATTCCGGCGCTATCGGAGGAAATTCCTCCCATGAGTTCACGGCCCTTTCCGAAGTAGGGGAAAGCGAGATCGCATACTGTGATAATTGCGACATGGCGGCGACCACCGAAAGGGCTGCCTGTGTCGACGACGCCCCTTCCGATGAGGCGGAAAAGCCCATGGAAAAGGTGCTGACGCCCGGAACAAAGACCATTGAAGAGGTTGCGGGCTTTCTTGCGGTGGATGAGACTAAGACCATCAAGGCGCTGCTTTTCAAGGTCTACGGTGATGATGCCGAATCCTTCGAGTACGTCGCCGCGTTCATCAGAGGGGACAGAGAGCTCAATATGATCAAACTGGTCAACGCTTTGAATATTCCGGAACACGCTATCGAATTTGCGGATGAAAGCGATATGGGGGCCGCCACGGGGAGCGTAGGCGGATTTACCGGCCCCATCGGGCTTCACGACTGCAAGATCGTCGTTGACAGCGAGCTGACGGGCATGAAAAACATGGTTGCGGGAGCCTGCGAGGTTGACCATCATATTATTAATGTAAACTACGCTAGAGATTATAAGGGGGATATCGTAACGGACCTGAAGCTGATCAAGGCCGGAGACAAGTGTCCGGTTTGCGGCGCGCCGGTCAAACTGGCCCGGGGGATCGAGGTCGGTCAGGTGTTCAAGCTCGGCACGAAGTACAGCAAATCCATGGGGGCTTACTATAAAGACGAAAACATGGAGGACCACCTCATCGTTATGGGGTGCTACGGGATCGGTGTAACGAGGACCCTCGCGGCAATCGTGGAGCAGCACCACGACGAACACGGGATTATCTGGCCCATGTCCGTGGCGCCTTACCACGCCATCGTGACCATCGTAAACAGCGGGGATGAGGCTCAGGAGAAGCTGGCTGAAACCATCTATCAGGAACTGCTCCAGGCCGGAGTGGAAGCGCTTCTGGACGACAGGAACGAACGGGCGGGGGTCAAGTTCAAGGATGCGGACATCCTCGGAATTCCGGTCAGGATCACCGTCGGAAAGAAAGCCGCCGACGGCCTGGTTGAATATAAGCTGAGGCAGGAATCAGGCTTTTCGGAAATCAGCGGCGGCGAGGCGGCGGCCAAAGCCATCGCTTATGTGACCTCCGAACTGGAAAAGTATAGTTAAGGGTACTAAAGCAAGGGATTTTTATGAGATTGATCTGGGAGTTATTCTTCACGTTCTTTAAAATCGGCACTTTTACCTTTGGAGGGGGGCTCGCCATGCTTCCCGTGATCCAAAAGACCGTGATCGAGGAAAAGGGCTGGATGACCGAGGAGGAAGTTACGGACTGCTTCGCCATCAGCCAGTCGCTGCCGGGAGTGCTGGCGATCAATGCCGCAATTTATATCGGAAATAAAAAGAAAGCCCTGGCGGGCGCTGTTGCGGCCACGCTGGGCGTTTCTCTTCCGGCTTTTGTCAGCATTATCGTAATACTTCTGTTCCTTGGAAAGATTGAGGATAACGCTTATGTAAAAGGCGCGTTTGAGGGAGTTAAGGCGGCGACGGTGGCCCTGATACTGGTTTCCACCTATAAAATGGGAAAACAGATTCTCAAAAGGAAGATTGAATACTTTATCGCCGCCGTTTCATTCATCGTTATCGTGATCGCTGGTATCAGCGCGGTTTGGGCCATCGTTTTCGGCGGTCTGACAGGGCTCTTTTCCTATTGGTACCGGCGCAGGAAAGGCAGGGAAGCATGATGCCTTTTTTTAATTTGTTTATAATCTTTTTCCATATCGGGTTTTTCAGCTTCGGAGGGGGATACGCCATGCTACCCTTGATTTTCCAAAGCGTGCAGGAATTCGGTATCATGACTGCGGAGGAGTTTTCCAGACTTGTGGCGCTGTCACAGATGACGCCGGGGCCTGTGGCCGTCAATGCGGCCACCTATGTGGGATACAAATATGCCTCTCTGGGAGGAGCGGCGGTGGCGACCGTCGCCGTGACGCTGCCTTCCTTCATTCTGGTGCTGCTGGTGATGCATTTTATAAAGAAATTTGAGGAGAGCCGATCCCTGGACGCGGTTCTCGCCGGTATCAGGCCGGCTACCGTGGGAATGCTGGGATCTGCCGTGGTCATGCTGGCGGAGACCTCAATCTTCAACGGCCCTGTGTTTTCCATGCAGCTCATTGAAAATGCGGCGGAATATATAAACCTGTTGCCCTGTGCCATTTTTTTGGTTACAATCCTATTGTCAGGTAAATTCAATATCGGCCCCATCAAGCTCACGATCCTCGCGGGATTGGTCGGCGCCCTGGTGATCAGGTGAATATTATGTGGACAGGTGGAGTACGGGTGGTCATACCCGATGAAGAAGGGAAGATCCTCATGGTGAAGCAAAGCCATGAAGGAAAGGATATCTGGATGGTTCCGGGCGGAGCCATCGAAGCCGGTGAGAACGCCGCGGAGGCCGCCGCGCGCGAGGTCTTGGAGGAAACGGGCCTCGAAGTGCGGGTGGGCAGACTGCTGTGGCATGTGGAAGAGGTTTCCGAAAGCCGCGGACAGCGGTTTGTGAACTTTTTCCTGGCGGAAAGGACCGGCGGGAGCCTAGGACTGGGAGCGGATCCGGAATTCGACGGAGATAACCAGGTGCTCAGGGAAGTCCGGTTCCTGAGTAAAAAAGAGATTCTGAGCCTTGAAAACGTGTATCCGGAGTATCTGAGAACGGAGCTGTGGGAAGCTCTGGAACCGCGATATTACCGGAATGAGGTATTTAAAATACGGAAGTAATGGAGGATAGGGATGAAAACAGTTAAAATTGAAATGGAAAACGGCGATGTGATGCGCGCGGAGCTGTATCCGGAAATCGCTCCGGAGACGGTGCAGAATTTTGTAACCCTTGTGGAAAAGGGATTCTATGACGGCACAATTTTTCACAGAGTGATCCCGGGCTTTATGATCCAAGGGGGAGACCCCACCGGAACAGGTACGGGCGGGCCGGGATACAGCATCAAGGGAGAATTTACGGCCAACGGCTTTGAGAACAATCTGGAGCACGACCGGGGTGTTTTTTCCATGGCAAGGACCATGGATCCCGATTCCGCCGGCTCGCAGTTTTTTATCATGGTGGCAAAATCCCCCCATCTCGACGGGCAGTATGCCGCTTTTGGAAAGATCATTGAAGGAATCGAAGCCGTCGATAAAATCGCAGGCGTAAAAAGGGATTTCAGCGACAAGCCCAAGGAAAAGCAGACGATGAAAAAGGTCAGCATCGAGTGACCGCAAAGTAATTAATTGCACAAGCAAAATAGTCTATCGAAACAAGAGCTTGAAAACCGCTTTAAGTGTTTGAAAGTGAACGCTTAAGCGGTTTTTTGATATGAAAATTATGTGAATTTTTCTCTGTTGTCATTGACTTTGCTGTAACAATATTGTAATATTTATTGTGTAATAAATCTGTAATAAAAATGTAACATTTCACCAAATGTGTCATAAAACCGACAGCACGTACATATAATATCTTAAGGTGTTTTATGAGTCATAACTGAAAAAAGTACAAGTACAAGGTGGGCTGATTAAGAAAAAATCGCTTTATCAAGGAGAGGAAAAATGAGTTTAAAAGATAATTCGGAGGGAGATTCGATCAAGAATATCCTGAAAAAATTAGATCTGAAAAAACTGAATTTGGATAAGTTAAACCTGAGCAAACTGAGATCGGCAGCGGATCATCTCAAGCCGGCGGTAAATGAATTAAGATTTAATATTGGAATAAATATATCGAAAGCTGCAGATAAAGCAAAACCGCTTCTATCTGATTTAAAGGTCAAAGCGACAGATTTTAGAATAGAGAAACTGAGCAGGTTGAGCAGAAATGCCAAAATAGGGATCGGGTCCGGCGCGCTGTGCGCAGTCGTAATCAGCGCGGCGCTGTTCATGAATATGGGCCCGGACGTTTACAAGGTGACCATCGCGGGTCATGACGCGGGCTATATTACCGATACGGAAATGATCCCCCAGGCCATCGATGAGATCAAAGCCGATCTCTCCCAAAAGGCCGACGGAGTGGAAATCATCGTTGACGACAAAGCCATCGCCTCACAGATCACGAAGCTGAAAGCGAAGAAAGTCGACCTTTTGACGGCCGATGAGCTGAAAAACCTGATTCTGTCCGCGAATATATGCAACGCCAACGCCTGGGCGCTAAATATCAACGGCGCCAACGTGGTGGCGGCCGCCACCGAATCGGAGGCCAACAGCATTCTGGACGGTGTGAAACGCCATTACGTGGCGGAGGGAGCCGAACTGGTGAGCGCAAGCTTCAAGGAGAGCGTTATCGTTACGCAGGCGGCTGTGAATGTGGCGGATATCATGAAGCCGGACGACGCGGTAAACCTGATCATCACCGGATCAAAGGAGCCGAAGGTGTATACGGTTCAGGGCGGAGATACCATATGGGATATCGCAAAAGCGAACGGCATGAGCCCGGCGGAGCTCCAGAGCGCCAATCCGGGATTCGACCCGAATAAGCTGAAGATCGGACAGCAGCTCAACTTATTCCAGATAAAACCCTTCGTTACCGTTCAGACGAAAGAAATCGTAGCCACTACCGAAAAAATCGATTTTCAAACGGTATATGAAAATACAGACATGTTGTATAAAGGCCAGGTGAAGGTCAAGAGCGCCGGAGTTTATGGGACGAAAGAGCTTAAAAAGGAAATCACAAAGGAGAACGGCGTCGTCATCGCGTCCGCCGAAATGGGCAGCGTAGTTACGGCCGAGCCTCAGGACCAGGTGGCGCTGAAAGGGACAAGATCTGTCGCAACCTTCACGGGGAGCGGTTCCTTATCAAGTCCGGTAGCGCATATCGAAGTCTCGTCGGCCTTTGGTTCCCGGGGAGGCGGAAGGCATACGGGGGTTGACCTGAGAAATCCGAAAGGAACCCCGATCATGGCTGCGGACGACGGTGTGGTCATCGCCGTAACCAGCGGCGGAAGCCCCGGCAGGACTGTCAAGCTGAGCCATGGAAACGGGCTGGAAACATGGTATGAGCACTGCGATACGATCCTGGTTTCCGTCGGACAGGTGGTCAAAAAGGGAGAAAAGATCGCCACAGTAGGTATAACCGGAAATGCGACGGGGTATCACTTACACTTTGAAGTCAGGAAAAACGGAGTTCCGCAGAATCCGATGAATTATTTGTAAATTCTTTTGATTCTATAGGAAATATAGGGTATAATTTTAGGGCAGGTGATAATACCTGCCCTGTTTGTATGTTGTGATAAATTGGGTAATATAATGTAATAACACTCAAAAGGAGAGATGCTTCCATATGGCGTTTTTCAAAGATATAAAAGAAGATATCGGCGCGGTTTTAAGCCGCGACCCCGCTGCCAGAAACGGTTTTGAGGTGCTGGTATGCTACCCCGGGATCTGGGCATTGATATTACATAAGCCTGCCCGCTGGCTGTATCTGCACAACCTGAAGCTCATCGCAAGGTTGATTTCCCAGCTGGCAAGGTTTTTGACCGGCATCGAAATCCATCCCGGCGCAGCCATCGGGCGGAGATGCTTTATCGACCACGGCATGGCGGTGGTCATCGGAGAAACCGCTGAAATCGGAGATGATGTAACCATCTATCAGGCGGTTACCCTGGGAGGAACGGGTAAAGATACGGGTAAGAGGCATCCGACTATCGGAAACGACGTTGTAATCAGCTCCGGTGCCAAGGTCCTCGGGCCCTTCAAAGTAGGCGACCACTCAAAGATCGGAGCGGGCTCCGTGGTTTTGAGCGAAGTTCCGCCAAACTGTACGGTGGTCGGCATTCCGGGCAAGATCGTTCGAAGGGGAGGCAGCAAGCCCCAGGATCTCAATCAGACGGATCTGCCGGATCCCGTCGCGGTGGAGGTGGAATGCCTGCGCAGACGTATCGTAATGCTTGAAAACAGGCTCCGGGAGGTAGAAGAGATGAAAGAAAGCGGCATCCGGCCGGATAGGAGAAAGGAAACGGAATGAAAATATACAACACGCTGACCAGAAAAAAGGAAGAGTTTGTACCCATCGACGAAAATGAACTGAAGATATACGTGTGCGGGCCGACGGTCTATAACTATTTCCACATCGGAAATGCCAGGCCCTTTGTCGTTTTTGACACCCTGAGAAAGTATCTCGAGTACCGGGGAAAACATGTAAAGTTTGTCCAGAACTTCACTGATGTTGACGATAAGATCATCAACAAGGCCAAAGAAGAGGGCGTAAGCGCCGGCGAGATCAGTGAAAAATATATTGAGGAATATTATAAGGACGCAAAAGCCCTCAACGTGGAAAAGGCAACGGTACATCCCAAGGTGACGGAGAACATGAATGAGATCATCTCCTTTGTCCAGGGTCTGATCGACAAAGGGTACGCCTATGAATCGAACGGAGACGTCTATTACAGCACCAGAAAGTTTCACGACTATGGCAAGCTGTCCAAGCAGAACATCGAGGACCTGGAATCCGGCGCCCGGATCGAAGTGGGCGAAAAAAAGCAGGACCCGCTGGATTTTGCGCTCTGGAAAGCACGAAAGGCGGAGGACGAGATCGCATGGGAATCGCCCTGGGGAATGGGGCGGCCGGGATGGCACATCGAATGCTCGGTGATGTCCACAAAATATCTGGGAGAGACCATCGACATCCATGCCGGAGGGCAGGATCTGACCTTTCCCCATCACGAAAACGAAATCGCCCAGACGGAAGCCCAAACCGGGAAGCCTTTTGCGAACTATTGGATGCATAACGGATACATCACCATCGACAATGAAAAAATGTCGAAATCAAAGGGAAACTTCTTTACTGTCAGGGATATCCTGAATGACTACGACGGTGAGGTGATCCGCTTCTTCCTTCTGTCGGGGCACTACAGAAACCCCATCAATTTCAGCAGGGAGCTGATGGATCAGTCGAAAAACGCCCTGGCGAGAATGCAGAACGCCAAGAACAATCTGAAGCATCTGATTCAGGCGGAAAACGGCGCCGGAAGCATTACGGAAGCGGAATCGAAAAGCCTGGAGGGGCTGTCGAAATACAGGGAAAAGTTTATTGAAGCCATGGATGACGACCTGAATACGGCGGACGCCATCAGCGCCGTCTTTGAACTGATTAAAGACATCAATACCGCCACCAGGGATGGCGCCACGAAGGAATTTGCCGAAAAGTGTCTATCGTTATTAGACGAATTGACTGGAATTCTGGGACTTCTGAGAGAAAAGGAAGAGGGCGGCGGCGGAATTGACGATGAGATCCGGAAGCTGGTGGATGAGCGTCAGGCGGCGCGGAAAGCGAAAAACTTCGCCAGGGCGGATGAGATCAGAGACCTGCTGAAGGCGAAGGGGTTCGCGCTGGAGGATACCCCTCAGGGAGTAAGGATCGTGCCGGTATCGTAATAGAGTATAATAAAATCCCCAAAACGCTGTAGAAGCAACTTGGGGATTTTTTATCTATTAAGAAATATTGTTTCGAAAGCAGGGACAAAAATAGAGACAGGAAAAGTGTTTTGCGAGAAAAAAATAGGTGCCAAAGTACAGTTTACAAGGGACTACACAGAGTAACGGTCTGGCGGGTGATGTATTCCCGTCAGATTTTCCATGTAATGTTCATCTTTTCGCCGGTGGCTTCCACGGAGTGACCAGCAAATTCAGCACCCGCCGCTTATCATCAAAGCTCGCACTTTCCCCCTGCGGCGTTTTCCCATGTTGGCCCGAAGTGCGGTTCATGGCAGTGCTCTCCCTGCGGGTGATATTTCTTTCGGATGGTCATTCACTTGTGTTGTCCATCGATGAACTAATCCAAGTGTATACTTTTTTGACCGCCCTTCCCGTATATCCACAAGGTTGGAAAACAGGCTGAAAAGCAAAATTTCCACGTTTGTGGAAAAGTATGGTATAATGGGAACAGGGAAAAATCCGAAACGGAAGATTACAAGGACATCAGCCATACCAGTACTGTGACGCTGGCGGAATTCTACGGTGTGTCCGCTGATTATCTGCTGGGGCTGGCCGAATCAAAAAACCACCCAAATGCAGACCTTGCGGAACTGCATTTGAGTGATGGCATGTATAGAGGGAAGCGCACAGAAGAAACAGGGGGACTATACATGGAAGTACGAGAACGAGGACTAAATGGCAATCAAATAAAAATGATTGCCATTATAGCTATGGCAATCGACCATATTGCGTGGACTTTTTTTCCCGGATACCGTACCGATGGCATTACTTTGGCTATGCATATTATTGGCAGACTTACCGCCCCGATTATGATGTATTTCATTGCCGAAGGATTTTATCATACAAAAAATGTGAAAAAATATATTGGCAGGTTGTTTTTATTTGCTATTCCTTCGCATTTCGCATATTGTTTGATGTTTGGCAAAAACTTTGTGCCGTTTAGGGATTCCTTCTTTGACCAGACGAGCGTGATGTGGACTTTCGCTGTAGGGCTGTTGGCGTTGGCAATACAAAAAAGTGAAAATTCAAAGCTGAAAGAATGGCAACGGCATATACTGGTTTTTTTATGCATCTGGCTTGCTTTTCCCGGCGATTGGAGTTCTCCGGCAGCCGGGACTATTCTTTATATGGGAATCAATCGTAACAATTTCAAAAAACAAATGCTATGGATGACGCTATGGATTTCTCTGTATTCTGTTGTCTATGCAATATTCATCAACCCTGTTTATGGAATGTTGCAAATGCTTGTTGTTTTATCTATACCGTTATTAAAAATATACAATGGAGAGCGTGGTAAATGGAAGGGTATGAAGTGGTTTTTCTATTTATACTATCCTACACATCTGTTGATTTTGGGCTTGGTGAAAATGTATTTTCATCTTTAATCATTTACTTTTCAGCAATTAGGCAAAACGTTGTCTGCAAATCAGGCGAAACCGGCTCCGCTGCATAAGCCCACACTAAACAGAGAGGTTCCCATGTCATAGCTGTATGCCGCTGACCTGCCATTATCAAATCATCAAGCTGTCCCAGACGCACAGAATACTTTTCCTATCAGTGGCCCTCCCCGGCGGCAAACGGCATTTTCACGGCAACGCTAACAGAGCGTATAACACTAAATCGCAAGCAAAATATCACTTGCTTAAGTTAAAATATACTCAAATAAACAAAATTTTACTCGAATTCATCAGAGCGTCCCTGCCCCGGTTCACGATTCGGAAGCTGTTTCGAGGGACCGCCGAGATATTTTCTGATTTTTTGCGAAGCCTGGGACTGGCTGATCCCGAGATCCTTCGCAACTTTGTAAGAGCTTCCCAGCCGCTGATACCTCTCAAGGATGATCTCCCCTTCCGCGGCTTCCATCAGTTCCTTTAAGGTGGGAGCGGGCCGCTTTTCACCGCCGGAGGGGAAAACCGTTTCCGCCCCGGCTGGGAAAACCTTTTCTCCCCGGTCGGGTCCGCTTTCGGACATCCTTGCCATGTATTCTTCCGGCAGATCCTCTTCCCTTAAAACAGGGCCGTTTGACGTGATAAAGAGCCGCTCCACGAGATTTTCAAGCTCGCGGATGTTCCCCGGCCAGCTGTAGTTCAGGAGCTTTGTAAGGAGCTCGATGGACAGACGTTTGCCGGTTTTGTATTTTTCCACGTTCTTTGCGAGAAAGTAATTGAGCAGGGAAAAGATATCGTCCTTTCTTTCCCTCAGCGGAGGAATGTGGATGGAGATGACGTTCAGCCTGTAATACAGATCTTCTCTGAATTTTCCCTCTTTCACGCACTGGAGCAGATCTTTGTTGCTGGCGGCGATGAGCCGGAAGTCGATCACCCGGGGGAGCGTCTCGCCTACGCGGATCACCGCTTTATCCTGAATGACGCTCAGCAGCTTCGCCTGGATATGCAGCGGCAGATCGCCGATTTCATTGAGAAGGATAGTTCCGCCGTTGGCGGCCTCAAAGAATCCGGCCTTTCCCGCTCCCTGCGCGCCGGTGAAGGCGCCTTTTCCATAACCGAAGAATTCCGATTCCGCCAGGCTCTCCGGCAGGGCGCAGCAATTGACGTTAATGAGCCTGCCGCCGCAGGATTTTGACCGTGAGTGGATGAAATTCGCCCAGAAATCCTTGCCGACGCCGGTTTCACCCTGGAGCAGGACGTTTGCGTCGCTCATGGAAGCCTTCATCGCCAGGTCCATGACCCGCTCCATATCGCCGCTGCTGGTCACGAGGCCGTCCAGGATCTTTTCTCTGCTGATGATTTCAAAGGTATTGACGTCGATCAGCTGGTTGGCCAGAGCCCCCTTGTCCCCGACGAGCTCGAAGTCCTTTCGGACGGATTCCACATCGCTTCTGATGTGCTCCACCAGCTTTCGATTCATCTCTTCCTTGAAGTCGTTATAGGCGACGTCAATGCCCAGAACGCCCATCAGCACCTCTTTTGATTCGGGGCGGGAGCTGTGGACCGGGACGCTGTAGGTGATGACGTCGATGCGCATATAGGGATCGAAGTAGGGGCGCGTAAAACCGCCCTCCCGGATTCTGATGGATTCGAAATACCACCATTTTAGAAACCTGTTTTCCGGAACGAAATCCCGGATATAGGACATGTTATGCTCGCAGATGTTCCAGTCGCCGATATTTTCAATGCATACCCCGGCGCCGAACTCATCGGGTCCAAGCTGGGGAGTGACCTCGGGGGTGAATTGAAAATAGATTTGGGCGATGAGGCTCTCCGTCCTTGCGGATTCGAAAAGCAGCGTTTTCAGCCGCCCGCTCTGGAGTTCGGAGATATACCGCCGGTCCTCCCGAATCTTCATCATATCGATTTCTTCCGCCAGCTTTTCGCTGACGGTTTTCGCTATTTGCGCGACGCGTATTCCAAAAGGGACTTCTTCTTTTATCATGAGGACCTCAGTTCATTTAAAATTGGCATGAAAATTGCTCTTTAATAAAATACTAAATCGTAATATGATAATTGTAAAGAGTGAAAATTGGTTTTCTGCCTGCAGGCCTTGGGTATAAAGTTCCAGACGGACTTTATATATAGATAATAATTTTAACAGGAGGAACAAAATGACAGAGAATTTGTCGACGGAAACGAAAAAGCGCAAGCTGTCGTTTCCTTCAGCATGGCTGATCGTATTTATTTTATTGGTCATTGCAGCAATCTTAACCTACATTATACCGGCGGGAGCGTATTCGACGCTCTTGTACAATGAAGACACCGGAGCTTTTACCATCACCGCGCCGGACGGCACGGAAAGCGAAGCGCCCGCGACCCAGGAGACCCTTGACCAATATGGGATCAAGACGGAGCTGAACAAGCTTGTGGACGGAACGATCTGGAAGCCCATTTCGATCCCGGGCAGCTATGAGAGAGTAGCTCCGCAGCATCAGAGCGCGGTGGACGTCGTCATGTCCGCGGTGAACGGCGTTTACGAGTGCGTGGACATCATGTTCTTCGTGCTGATTCTGGGAGGCTGCTTGGGTATCCTTACTTATTCCGGGGCGTTTACCGCCGGGATCGGGGCCCTGAGCAGGGCGACAAAGGGAAAGGAATACATTCTGATCGTCGCCATGACGTTCCTGATCTCCCTGGGCGGAACCACCTTCGGCATGGCGGAGGAGACCATGGCCCTCTATCCTGTGCTGGTGCCGGTGTTCCTCGCGGCGAAGTATGACGCCCTCGTCTGCGTGACGTCCATTTACATGGGCTCCACCATCGGCTGTATGTTTTCCTCCGTCAACGCGTTCTCGGTGGTAATAGCATCCAACGCGGCGGGCGTCGATTTCACATCGGGAATTTTCTGGCGGCTCGGAGGCCTCGTAATCGGCCTGATCATCGTCATCTCTTACATCCTGCGGTACGCTTCGAGAATCAAAGCGGACCCGACCAAATCTCTGGTTTACAGCGAACGCGACAAAATCGCCGCGGCTTTTGAGTCAAAGCAGGAAGTGCAGCCTCTTTCATCCCGTTTTTCCATAGCGCTCATCGTATTCCTGGTCTGCTTTGTGGTCATGATCTACGGCGTTATCAAGCTGGAATGGTGGTTTGGCGAAATGACGGCGGTATTCCTTATAGGCGGCATCATCATCGGAATCATCCTCGGGCTGCCTGAAAAGGTGTTCTTTGAAGAATTCATCAACGGCGCTTCCGCCCTGGTGGGCGTAGGCATCATCATCGGGTTCTCCAGGAGCGTCAATATCCTGCTGGAAAACGGCAAGATCCAGGATACGATCCTTCAGGGCCTGATCAGCGGAGTCGGCGGGATGAACCCCTACGTTTTCCTCATCGTACTGATGTTCATGTTCCTGATTTTAGGATTCTTCATCAACTCGTCGTCGGCTCTCGCCGTATTGACTATTCCGATCATGGCGCCTCTTGCCGACGCGGTGGGACTCCAGAGGGAACTGGTCATTTCCGCTTACATCTACGGGCTCGGG
>DAITKX010000034.1:28834-29409 GCA_036835995.1 Bacillota bacterium
TACGGCGATATCGCCCTGCAGCCTTGCCCTGATCACCTGCGAAATGGTCAAAGTACCTTATGTAAGATATGTAAAATTTCTGATGCCGCTGCTGGGATTCCTTACGATTTTGGGAATCGTCATGCTGCTGCTGCAGGCGGCTTTTAGCTGATGAATGGGGGATACTGCAATGGAAATGGATTTTAAAAGAGAACTGGAAAAGAACCTGGATTCAATGATTTCCGATCTGAAAGGTCTTCTGCAAATCCCGAGCATAGCGGGAGAAGCCGAAGGAGAATATCCTTTCGGAAAGGAAGTCCAGAAAGCCCTTGAGTACATGCTGAACCTCGGGAAATCCATGGGGTTTGAAGTGAAAAACGTGGACAACTACGGAGGGCATATCGACTTCCCCGGCAGCGGAGAAGGAGTCATGGCGCTGGTGGGCCACATCGACGTTGTGCCGGAAGGCGAGGGCTGGACCTGGGAACCCTTCGACGGAACGGTCAAAGACGGATGGATCTACGGCCGCGGCGTACAGGACGACAAGGGCCCGACCATGGTAGCGCTCTACGTGATGAAAATTTTGAAGGATCTCG
>DAITKX010000035.1:0-28925 GCA_036835995.1 Bacillota bacterium
AGACCTTTTCCAGGGCTTCTCTTCCGGGATCATCGTAGCCGTAACCGGTGTTCCAGCCGAAATGCATATCGGAAATCCTGTTTTTCTGAAAGGCGTCCAGTACTTTATACTGATTATAAGCCATGATATCGTCCAGTTCCCGATAGATATCCTTAACCTGATCTTCGGCTTTTGCAACGGCATCCAGCACGGATTCGTGAATTTTAAACTTTTCATTCAATAATTGATACGTGATTTTCTGCATGATAATCTCCCGCTTGTTTACATAATATTTATATCGTTACTTTCGACTATATTTCTCGTTATTTCCGGTCAATTCTTCTTCATCACTTCTTGTCAAATTCGTCTTCCCACTCAAAATTTTTAACTAAGTCCTTTTTCACGTTCTTTTTATGAGCAGCGTAAAGCTGAGTCGTGGTTACGCTTTCATGATCCAGCAAAGCCTGTACGTCGAATATGGAATTTCCTCGGCCGATCAGGGAGGTAGCTGTCGTAGCTCTCAGCTTATGGGGGCTGTAGCCTGCATTTCGAGACGTTGAAAGCCCGATAGAGGTGTACTTCTTGACAAGCTCCCGGATCTGACGTTCCGTCATGCGCCTGCCCTGAAGGGAAAGGAACAGGGCGTCCCTGTTTTCCTCTGTCACTTTATCGCCATCGGCCCGTTCTTCGTTGAGATATTCCGCCAGTGCCTTTTCTACCGATTTGTTCAGCGGCATAATGGATTCCTTACCCCGTTTCCGGTAGATTTTAAATTCGCCCCGGCTGAAATTGAAGGAGGAAATGTTGAGCTGTTGCAGTTCCGACAACCTAAGTCCGTATGTAAGGAATAAAATCAGGATCGCTTTGTCCCTTTTTTTCGTCTTCTCCCAGAATTCCTGCTCTTTTTTTGTCAGATTAGAGCCTGTGGACACCGCGTCCAGCATGCGCATGACCTCGTCGTCCTGCAGTGCTTTGATCTCCCGTTCCCCCGGTTTCGGAAGCTTGATGGGGTCGAAAGCATCGGTGATATTTCTGCTGATCAGTTCATCTCTGTACAAGTATTTGAATAACACGGATAAAGAGGATTTCTTTCTCGCAAGGGACTTCTTATCATTCTCATATACGTATATTGCCTTTTCCTTTTCCACCTTGTATCTTCTGCAGTAATCGATAAAGATATTGATGTCCGCCGCCTTGATCTGCTCAAAATCATCCTGTCTGATATTTCGGATTTCTTTCGCCCTCGTCAGATCCGTTTCGTGGATCAGATAATTGCAGAAAAAACGGATATCCTGCAAATAGGCCAACCGGGTCATGGGCAGAACATTTCCTTTGAGATATACGAAAAAACCATTTAAAAAACGCGGTAATTCATCCTGAATCCCTTGACATTTTTCCATGATCTCGTTTTCCTTCAGGATGATGTTGTCGGGTTTATCACTCTTATTATGGATTTTTAATTCCTTTTTTACCGCCATTTCCCTTCTCCTGTCTGTCGTATGCTATGCAAATGTGGTAGGGTGCAAAAGTTGCCGTGATATCGCAGCAGAAATGTCTGCAAGGGCTTCCGCTTCCGTTCTATATTCGGATAAATTGAACCAGCGCATGTCCGGATACCGCCTGAGCCAGGTCAGCTGCCGCTTCGCGTAATGCCGCGTATTGCGCTTGACCAGGCGGATTGCTTCGGGCAGGTCGTATTCGCCGTGAAGGTATGCAATGATTTCCTTATAGCCGATCCCCTTCATGGAGATACAGTCTTCCGTCAGTCCCATATCGAGAAGGGACCTGATTTCATTCACCAGCCCTGCTTCCACGAGGAGGTCCACTCTTTCGTCGATTCTGCGGTACAGCTCATCACGGTCCCTGGTCAGGCCGATGAGAATACAGCCGTAATCCTCTGTGGGGACAAAGGATTCCCGGAATTCCCGCATTCCCTCTCCGGTGGTTTCAAATACCTCGATGGCCCGGATCACTTTCTTCAGGTTGTTGGGGTGGATCCTTTCAGCGGCGGCAGGGTCCAGCGACTTCAGCCGGTTATGGACATGTTCCGCGCCGTAGAGCTCCGCTTCCCGTTCCAACTGCTTCCGGAATTCCGCCTGTTTTGGCATCACGGAAAAATCCATATCATAGATCAAGGAGTTCAGATAAAGCCCGGTACCCCCTGACACCACGGGAGTTCTGCCGTCCCGGAACACTTTTTCAATATATTTTTTCGCAAGAGCCTGATACTCCGCGGCGGAAAATTCCTCTCTCGGATCGATCTCGTCCACCAGATAATGCCGGGCCTGGGCCAGCTCTTCTCCGGTGGGCTTGGCGCTGCCGATGTCCATGTATTTATAGATCTGCATGGAATCCGCCGAAATAATTTCCCCCTGAAAGGCTCTGGCGATTTCAATTGCATATTTTGTTTTGCCGACGGCCGTGGGGCCGGAAACAAAAATAACCTTATGATCCTGCATTTTAAACCCTTTTAAACATCTTTTCAATCTCATATTTCCGCATTCTCACAAATGTCGGCCGTCCGTGGGGACAGGAATAGGGATTCTTCGTCTTTGCCAGATCGGCCATCAGCCTTTCGATCTCCTGCATATCCAGCACATCGTGGGCCTTTACCGCCTTTTTGCAGGCGTTCGTGATAATGGAGTCGATCTTTTTCTGATTTTTCAGATCCCCTTCCTCTGATATATTGTCCAATATGTAATCGATGAAGTCGCTGGCTTCATCCAGCTCCATAAATACGGGGATCGCCTTTATAATATATGCGGCCGGTCCGAATTCTTCGGCCTGAAAGCCCATATTTCCCAGGAAATCAAGCATTCCTTCCATATTGTTCTTTATGGCGTGGGTCACGTTGATTACGATCGGCGTCAGGATCATCTGTTGGGCCTTCTCCTCCTTCTGATATTGGGCGAGGAGCTGCTCGTAGAAAATCCGTTCGTGAGCCGCGTGCTGGTCTATCAGGTAGAAGCTGTTTTCATCCGCCGCCGTGATGTAAGTGCCGAAAATGGATCCGGTAACCGTCAGGTCCTCTATGGCAAACTCATGCGGGGTATGGGCTTTTTCCAAGGGCCGGTGTGTTTCGTCTGAGGGCCGATATCTTCCTTCCGGCTCTTTTACCTCCTCGGGTTCCGACTCTATCTTCTGTTCGGATTCTTTCTCCTGTTTTCGTTGCTCGAACAATAATTTTTTTATGTTAACCTGTTCTTCAACCCTTTGCTTTGGGGCGGGAATTTCGATTTTTGTCTCTATCCCTGGGGCGGGAATTTCAGCTTTTGCCTCTGTCTCCGGGGCTGATTCCCGCAATACGGCAGACGTGGCGGAGCCGGAATCGGATTGCTTGAATTGAAAGAGGTTCTTCTCTTTTATTTCAGGAATGGCCTCCTTGGTTTTCAGACCTTTTCGGATGGACTCCACGATGAAATCCTTTACGAGCCGTTCCTCGTCAAACCGGACTTCCCTTTTGTTGGGATGAATGTTGACGTCCAGCTTTTCGGGAGCCACCTGAAGAAACAGAAACGCGATGGGATATCTGCCTTCAAAAAGCTTCTCCAGATAGCCGTCGGAAACAGCGCTTTCCATGAGCTTGCTGTTGATATAACGGCCGTTGACGAAGAAGATCTGGCTCTTCCGGTTTGTTTTGCTGTTATCAGGAGCAGAAATGAAGGCTTCCAAGGCCATAGGACCATTCTCTTCCTGCAGATGGATCAGCTTGTCGCCGATCTCCCTGCTGTAGATGGTCAGGATATTGGAGTGAATATCCCCTTTTCCCGCCGTTGAGAACAGGATGTTCCCGTTATTGATAAGCCTCATCCTGATCTGAGGATATGCCAAAGTCATCTTTGAGATGAGGTCGATGATCAGGGTGCTTTCCGTGGAGTCGGGCTTCATGAATTTCAGCCTGGCGGGAGTGTTGAAAAACAGGTCCTCAATGATGATGGTGGTCCCTTCCGGGCAGCCGGTATCCTCTTTCTCCAGCACTTCTCCGCCTTCGATCTTGATCCGCATCCCGCTCTTGTCAGCCGTTGTTTTCGTAATCAGTTCCACCCTTGAAACCGCCGCAATGCTGGCGAGGGCTTCCCCTCGAAAGCCCAGACTGCCGATATGGTCCAGATCCGCCGCACTTCTGATCTTGCTGGTTGCATGGCGTTTAAAGGCGAGGTCCACATCTTCCTTTTCGATCCCGCTTCCATTGTCGGTGACGCGGATATAGGACTTCCCACCGTTTCTGATCTCGACGATGACCGAGGACGCGCCGGCGTCTATGGAGTTTTCCACCAGCTCCTTGACCACGGATACGGGCCGGTCCACCACCTCTCCCGCCGCGATCTTATCGGCCACGTTCTTAGACAGCTCTATGATTCTTTTATTTTCACGTGTTTCCATACAGGCCTCTCTTCGATTTCACCCTCCAAAGGGCGTTTTCTCTAGTTTTCCGCCGCCTTTTTCAAGTCCTCCAGTATCCCGAAGGCCTGGGAAGGCGTAATGTTCATCAGATCCAGCGCTCTCAGCCGCTCCACCACCGGATTCGGTGCAAAGCTGAAGAAGGATATCTGTTCGGTGTCGGCCTTTGGATCGATTTCCTCTTCCGCCGCTTTGCCGGCATACTTGCCCAGATCGATGGAAGCGCCGCTCTCCTCAAGCTCTCTCAGCTTTTCCTCCGCGGTAAGAAGAAGCTGCTGGGGCACTCCGGCAAGCTTTGCCACGTGGATTCCGTAGCTCCTGCTCGCGCTTCCCTCAACGATTTTATGTAAGAATACGATGTTGCCGTCCTTCTCCTGGACGTCTACGTTCAGGTTTTTCAGGCCCGTCATATGGCCTTCCAAGGCGGTCAGCTCGTGGTAATGGGTGGCAAACAGGGTCCTGATCCGGCCTTTGCTGTTGCAGAGGTATTCCACCACGGCCCATGCGATGGACAGTCCGTCGTAGGTGCTGGTGCCCCTTCCGATCTCATCGAGGATGATGAGGCTCCTGTCGGTGGCCGTGTTCAGAATATATGCCAGCTCGCTCATCTCCACGTAGAAGGTGCTCTGGCCCTGGGCCAGGTTGTCGGAAGCCCCGATCCTGGTGTATATCCTGTCGACGATGCCGATGGTCGCCGCTTCCGCGGGAACAAAGCATCCCGTCTGGGCCATGAGCACGATGAGCGCCGTCTGCCTCATATAGGTGGACTTTCCGGACATGTTGGGTCCGGTGATCAGCAGCAGACTGTTGCTGCTTCTATCGATATAGGCGTCGTTGGATACGAATATGCCGTTTTTTATGGTCTGCTCGATGACGGGATGGCGGCCCTTTTCTATGATGATGGCGTCGCCGGCCTTCACATCCGGTTTCACGTATCCCAGCCGGCTGCCTACCTCGGCGAAAGAAGCCAGGACGTCCAACACTGAAACCGCGGCGGAAGTCCTTTGGATAGCGCCGATATAGCCCTGGATGAAGCTTCTGACCTCCGCAAATATCTCATATTCCAGCTGATTGATCTTCGTCTCCGCGTTCAGCACCACCGATTCCACCTCTTTCAGCTCCGGGGTGATGTACCGTTCACAGTTGACGAGGGTCTGTTTTCTGATATAGTCCTCCGGAACCAGATTTAAATTCGACTTGGTTACCTCGATATAGTACCCGAATACCTTGTTGAAACCGACTTTCAGATTTTTGATGCCGGTCCTTTCCCTCTCCACGGCTTCCAGCCCGGCGATCCATTGCTGCCCGTCCCGGATGGAGCTTTTCATATGGTCCAGCTCTTCCGAATAGCCGTTCTGGATCAACCCGCCTTCCTTTATCGTAAAGGGGGGTTCATCGACGATAGCCCTGTCGATGAGCTCATAGATTTCCGTCAGGGGATCCAGGCTTTCCTCCAGCTTCTCAAGGAGCGGATCTCCGCAGGAAGCGAGCTCGCCCTTCATGTCGGGCAGAGCGAAGATTGAATTCCGCAGGGCGATGAGGTCCTTGCCGTTGGCATTCCCGCAGGCGATCCGGCCCGCAAGGCGTTCCAGGTCGTAGATTTTCTTCAAATGTTCCTTTATATTGTTGCGCAGGAGAACCTGATCAGTCAAAGTCTCCACCGCGTTCAGGCGTTCCTGTATCTCTCTCAGATCGTTCAGGGGCTCTCTCAGCCATTGCTTCATCTTCCTCGATCCCATGGCCGTCTGGGTCTTGTCCAGAACGCCGAGAAGGGATCCCTGGACCTTTTTCTCAAACAGAGTCTCCGTCAATTCGAGATTTTTGATGGTGGCCTTGTCCAGGGACATGTGGCCTGCCGTATCATACGCGTTTAAGTGAGCCAGATGGGACAAATTCTGCTTTTGGGTTTCAAAGAGATAGGAGAGCAGCGCGCCCAGAGCCGTGACGGCAAGGGGCATTTCTTCGACTCCAAGACCCTTCAGGGATTTTACCCGGAACTGTCTCAGCACCGATTCCTCGGCGGAATTCCGGTTGTAATGCCCTTCGTCTCTGATGCTGAAATACGCTCCGGAAGCGTCTCTGATCTCCCCGGAAAGCCCGTCAAGCTCTGCCGCTTCGTTTGAGATCACCTCCCTGGCCCGTATCTTTACCAGCTCGTTTAAAAGCTTTTCTATGTACCTTGAACCCGTGAGCTCCGTCGCGCTGATTTCCCCCGTGGAAACGTCGCAGTATGCAAGTCCGGCGCCTGTTTCATCAAGAAAAACCGACGCCAGATAATTGTTCTCTTTTTCGTTGAGCATGGTCTGGCTCACGACAGTGCCCGGGGTGACGATCTGGATGACCTCTCTTTTTACGATCCCCTTTGCCGCCGCCGGGTCTTCCGTCTGCTCACAGATGGCTACCTTGTAGCCTTTTTCGATAAGCTTTGCAATGTAGCTGTCCGCGGCATGGTAAGGCACTCCGCACATGGGAGCCCTCTCCTCCTGTCCGTAGCTTTTTCCCGTCAGGGTGATCTCCATTTCCCTGGAAGCGGTGATAGCGTCCTCAAAGAACATTTCGTAGAAATCCCCCAGCCTGAAAAAAAGAATGCAGTCCTGGTAGTCCTTTTTGATCTCCATATACTGTTGCATCATGGGCGTAATTTGCATTTTGTCTGTAACCTCAATCTTTCATGAACTTCAGCAGTGATCATGCGGGATCGCAGCTCAGTCGAGCTGATCGTGGGAAGCCTTCACTACAGCCTCGATCACAGGTTTGTAATCCGTTCCTGTATCGTGTTTATTTAAAAGCAGCAGATATTCGATATTCCCCTTTGCCCCGGTCATGGGAGAAAAGTCAAGGCCCTGAGGATAGAGCCCGCTTGCCTCGCCGTAACCGATGACCTTTTCGATGACTTCCCGGTGAACGGCCTCATCCCGGATGATCCCTTTTTTTCCCACCTGTTCCCGTCCGGCTTCAAACTGCGGCTTTACGAGGCAGACCAGGTTTCCGTCCTCCGAAAGGATCTGCGCAGCAACCGGAAAGACGAGCTTCAGAGAGATAAAAGAGACATCAATGCTGATAAAATCGGCCTTTTCAGCAATTTTTTCCGTTTCAAGGTAACGGATATTCACCTTTTCCATATTTACGACTCTCGGGTCGTTTCTGAGGCCCCAGTCCAGCTGTCCGTAACCCACGTCGATGGAATAGACCTTCTTTGCCCCGTTTTTCAGCATACAGTCGGTAAAGCCTCCGGTGGAAGCGCCGATATCCACGGCCACAAGCCCCGCGAGCTTCAGCTGAAACGAATCGATGGCCTTTGCAAGCTTCAGTCCCCCCCGGCTGACATAAGGGCAGGTATCCTCTTTGATGAAGATCTCCGCGTCTTCCTTGATCCCTGTTCCGGCCTTGTCCACTTTTTGACCGTCTACATATACGACCCCTTCCATCACCGCGGCTTTCGCCCTTTCCCTGGACTGGAAAAAGCCCCGGTTTACAAGAATAACATCAAGCCTTTCCTTCAAGGAATTTGCACACCCTTTCTGCGATACTTTCCGAATCCAATCCATATTTTTCAAACAGCTCCGCCGTGCTTCCATGCTCGATGAATTTATCCGGCCAGCCGATGTTTAAAACCCTGACGTCCATCCTGCTCTCTTCTATAAGCAGGTCGTTGACCATGGAGCCGTAACCCCCCTCCAGAACGTTATCCTCCAGCGTCACAAGCTTCTTTCCCTTTTGCGCCGCAGAGAGAATCGCCTCCCTGTCGCAGGGTTTAATAAAGCGCGCATTGGTCAGGCCGGCCTCGATCCCTCTGAATCGGAGCTTTTCGCAGACCTCGATCCCAATGGAGACCATTTTCCCCACGGCAAAGATCTCTACGTCGCTTCCGGAAAGGAGCCGTTCGCTGCGGCCGTCCACCGAAACCATGCCGCTCTCTCCGCCGCCTGCGCTGAAGTCCTGGGCTTCTCCTCTGGGGTAGCGTATGGCACAAGGTCCGGAAAGCGTCATGGCGTAATCCATCATGGCGGCCAGTTCTTTTCCGTCCTTTGGAGCCAATACTGTCATGTTAGGCATGTGGCTGAAATAGGACAGATCAAAGACACCGTGATGGGTTTCTCCGTCGGCCCCCACGTTTCCCGCCCGGTCTACGGCAAAAAGTACGGGGAGATTCTGCATGCATACGTCGATGAGGATCTGGTCATAGGCCCTCTGCAAAAAAGTCGAATAGATCGCCACAACCGGACGGTATCCGCCTGCCGCAAGGCCTGCGGCAAAGGTGACGGCGTGGGCCTCCGCAATCCCCGCGTCAAAGATCCGGTCCGGATACTTCAAAGCGAACTTTCCCAAACCGGCGGCGTCGATCATTGCGGCGCTTACCGCGACGATTTTCGGGTTTTCGCCGGCAAGCTGCACCAGCTTGTTTCCGAATACCATAGAGTAGCTCATATTGGACGCATCCTCCAGTATCCGGCCCGTTGTAGGATCAAAGGCGCTGATGCCGTGGAATTTTCCGGGGTTGGTCTCCGCGTTGCGGTAGCCTTTTCCCTTCTGGGTGATGGCATGGATCAGGACGGGACCGTCCATGGTCTTTGCGGAGGAAAGCAGTTCAATGAGGTCGCGGATGTTATGCCCGTCTACCGGACCGAAATATTTGAATCCGAGCTGTTCGAAAATTCCGTCCGGAAGGATCGCGTACTTCACGGTATCCCTGATATGTTCCATACCGCTGTACAATCCTTCTCCGACGCCGGGAATCCCTTTTACGTTTTTCTTCAGCTGTTTCTTAAAATCCAGATAGGTATGAGACGCCCTCAGCTTGGAAAGGTGCTGGGAAATTCCGCCGATATTCTTTCCGATGGACATTTCATTATCGTTTAAGATCACAATCATCTTTGATTTGGAAGAACCGGCGTTGTTCAGCGCTTCATAAGCCATTCCGCCGGTTAACGCGCCGTCGCCGATGATGGCGATCACGGAATAATCGTCGCCGTCAAGGTCCCTGGCAGCCGCGTAGCCCATAGCCGCGGAAATGGAATTGCTGCTGTGGCCGGTGTCGAACATATCGTGGACGCTCTCTTCCCTTTTGGGAAAACCGCTGATTCCGTTGAACTGCCGAAGTCCGTCAAAGGAAGAAGCCCTGCCGGTCAGAATTTTATGTACATAGGACTGATGGCCTACGTCCCATACCATTTTGTCCCTGGGGCTGTCAAATACCCTGTGGAGGGCGATGGTAAGCTCGACAACGCCGAGGTTGGACGCAAGATGCCCCCCATTTTTTGAAACCTTTTCGATCAGAAAGTCTCTGATCTCATAGGTCAGAAGCTCCAGTTCCCTTTCGCTCATGGTTTTAAGCTCTTCAGGGAACTGATAATCCAATATTGTCTTTTTCATTTATGAATAAACTCCTTTCAGCCGGCTATTTTCATGCCGGCCGATTTTGCATGCATACATCTATTTGATCCTGCCCGCAAGCTCATCCGCAAGCTGGACAAAGAATTCTGCGTTGTCATAATATGGCTCCATAGCCTTTTTGGCATTTTCCGTAAGCTTCCGCACCTTGTTTCTGGATTCCGTGAGGCCGTAACGGCACGGATAGGTCGCCTTCTGCTTCGCCTGGTCGGAACCGGGCTTTTTTCCAATGAGCGCTTCATCTCCGCTGACGTCCAGAATATCGTCCACCACCTGAAACGCAAGGCCGATATTCTCCGCATACTCGTCGAGGTTCTCAAGGGTCTTCAAATCCGCTCCTCCGAGATAGGCGCCCGCCCTGACGGCCGCTTTGATCATGGCCGCCGTCTTATTCAGATGGATATAATCGAGAATTTCCTTGGTACATTGCTTGTGCTCCGCTTCGAGATCGGCGATCTGGCCCGCGATCATGCCCCTGCACCCCGCGCCCTTGGAAATCTCATAGACCGCCCGGACTCTTCTCTTCAGCAGATCGATATTGTCCAGATACAGGAGCATATCCTTGTTCATGGCTTCAAAGGCGGAAGTCAGCAGCCCGTCTCCGGCAAGGATTGCCGTCGCGTCGCCGAAAACCTTGTGGTTCGTCGGCTTTCCCCGGCGCAGATCGTCGTCGTCCATGGCCGGAAGATCGTCGTGGATCAGGGAATAGGTGTGGATGTATTCGATAGCGCAGGCATAAGGAAGCGCAAGTTTTTCATCGCCTCCGCAGAAATCGCAGGCCGCCAGCAAAAGCACCGGCCGCAGTTTTTTCCCTCCCGCCTGCAAGCTGTATGTCATCGCTTCATGCAACGTAATGCTTTTATGGTCAATCTCCGGGAGAAAATACAGCAGGTGTTCCTCGACGAGTTTTTGAAACCTTTCATATTCCTTATTCTGCATCCGGATTCATCTCCTCTCTATTTATACTTCCTTCTTTTCAAAGAATTCTATCTTTTGCTTTGCATCGTTCAGTATGTTGTTGCAATAGTTGTAGTATTCGATTCCCTTTTCAAAGCTCTCCATGGCAGCCTCCAGGGTAGTTCCATCCTTTTTCAGGATTTCCGCGGATTTTTCCAGCCCTGCCAGGGCTTCTTCAAAGCTCATTTTTTTCTTTTGATCAGCCATGTAATTCCCTCCTGATCTCTTCGACATTACAATCGATTTCTCCGTCCTTCAGCACTGCGGTCAGACGGCCGCCGGATTCAAACCGGCCTACGGATCCGGCCAGCTTTCCCTGTTCGTCCAGAATCGCTCCATAGCCTCTCTCCATGATATTTTTCGGACTCAGAGCGTCCAGTGCGGTTTTCATATTTTCCGCACGGGAGGACCATTCTCCCAGCCGGCTGTCAATGGAGCCCCTCATCTCCTTATACAGCGTTTCCGCCTTCATGGCGTGGAACAGCAGCCGGTGATTCAGGCTGACGCTCAAAGCGCCGATATTGTTGCCCGCCACCCTGAGCTCCATATATTTTATGAGGCGCTCCATGATATGGATCAGGCTTTCCTTTTCGTTTTCAACGTGCTCTTTCAGAGCCGCGATGTCCGGAACCGCCATTTGGGCCGCCGCCGTCGGGGTTTCCGCCCTCTTGTCGGCGACAAAATCCGCGATGGTAAAGTCGGTTTCATGACCCACCGCGGAGATCACCGGTATCTTTGACGAGAATATGCTTCTCGCCACCACTTCCTCGTTGAAGGCCCAGAGCTCTTCCATTGACCCGCCGCCGCGGCCTGCGATGATGGTATCCGTTTCCGGAAACAGCCGGTTCACTTCGGCGATGGCCTCCGCGATCTCGGCGGCTGCGCCCGGACCCTGCACCAGACAAGGGTAGACGAGCACGTCTACAATATTATTCCTGCTTTTGATGATTTTTATGATATCCCGCACGGCCGCGCCGGTTTCGGACGTGATCACCGCAACCTTTTGGGGAAAGAACGGGATCGGCTTTTTGTATTTCTCATCGAAGAGCCCCTCTTTTGCGAGCTTTTCCTTCAGCCTTTCGAACGCGGCCGTCAGGTTTCCGAGCCCTTCGATGGAAATATCCCTCACATTCAGGGAATAGCTGCCGCCGCGCTCATAGAGGTAAATGTACCCGTTTGCTACGATTTCAACCCCGTCCGTCAGCTCGTACCGGATATCCCTTAGGTGTTCTGCCGCGAGGAAGCAGTTGATTTTGCTCGTCTCATCCTTCAAAGTAAAATACACGTGTCCTGTGCTGTGATACTTGAGGTTGGAAATTTCCCCGATGACGGACACGTTGCCTAAAAGAGGGTCCGACTGGAGGACTCTTTTTATGTATCCGTTGAGCTGGGAAACCCTTATCGGTTTGATCGCCATAATTCTTTTCCCCCAAGAAATGAGATTCCTACAGCGTTATCCGACGACAGCGCAGGGTCGCCGAAAACGGGCTTCGGTGTGATCTCCGCCTTTTTCCCCTCCCGGTCAAAATAAGCGGCTATGGCGTCTCTGACGAACCGGCTCGCGGTTACTCCCCCCGTGAAGAGCCGCAGCCGGTGGCGGTCACAGCCTTTTCCGTCAGTTTGCAAATGCATTCGCTTATATTCAAAAACAGTTCGTAAATCAACAGCTCAGGATCCGCGCCTCTTTCCAGCTCTCGCCGGCATTGGGTTTCAATTCCGGAAAGGTTGATTTCAAAACCGTCGATGGGTATCTTTTTTAACAGTCCGGAATCCTGCTTGTCCGACTTTCCGGCAGAACCTCCCGCCTTATTTCCGTCCCTCATTTTCACCGCAATGAGATCCAATTCCCTTCCCGTGGGAAATTTCATGCCCAGGGAAACGCCGACCCTGTCCAAAACCTGCCCAAAGGAAAGGTCCCTGCTTCCGCCAAGAAGCTGAATAGCGCCGTCTTTCACATGCAGAAGCTCGCAGGTCCCGCCGGAAAGATGATATGCCAGATATTCTTCTGCGGTTGCAAGGCTGCTGTGGCGAAGGACCGCCGCGAGATGCCCTTCCTGGTGAGAGAATGTAAAGAATGGCACCCCAAGGCCGGCTGCCATCACTTTTCCATAATTGACTCCTGATTTAAATACGGGCATGTAAGAGCCTTCCACCGGCCTCGGCCGATCGGAGGCCGCGACGGCGACCATCCGGCTTTTGTCGATCTGCTCGAAGAGTTTTATCAACATCTCCGGAAGATTTTCCATATGCTGAAAAAGGGCGTATGATTGCCGAAGCCCCCTTTCGCCCTGCTTAACCGTCAGCGGTTTTCGTGAATCAACGACAATCGTCCCATTGATATCAGTAATCGCAAGGGATGTCGTATAATTGCTGGTATCGATACCGAGAACAAAATCTTTATTCTGCATCTTTGCTTTTTACAACCTTACCCAGGATACCGTTGATGAATTTCCCGGAATCGCCGCCGCCGTATTTCTTGGCCATATCCACCGCTTCGTTGATGGACGCCGAATCCGGAATGTCGTCAAGATACAGGATCTCCGCCGCGGACAGCCTCAGAATGGAAAGGTCTACCTTTGCCATACGGCTGATTTTCCAGTTTTCACTGCATTCCTCCAGCTTCCCGTCGATGGCGGGCAGGTTCTCTGCTACAGCCCTGAAAATTCTGTTGAAGTATTCCGTCTGGTCGGAATCCATCCCGTTTTCTTTCATAAATCTATCTTTGATCGCTTCGCTGTAATCATTCTGCATTTCCATCTGAAACAGCAGCTGCATGAAAAACTCTCTCGCTTCCGTTCTGCGGGCAAAAAACTCTTTCATATCAGGTTTTGGCATCTTCTCTAGCCCTCCTCGTCTGTAAAATGTACCCCTTGAACGTGTATATTCACTGCTTTCACAACAGCATCCGTCATGGATTCCACTTCTTTTTTTACGTTTTCCTGGATATCCCAGGCCACTTCCGGGATTTTAACCCCGTATTCCACTATAACATAGATGTCTATGCCGATTCCTTCTTCACCCTGGTTTACTTTGATCCCTTTGTAAAGAGGCTCTTTCCCAAAAATGTTCTTTGAGATATTATCCGTAAAGACACCGCCCAATCCGGCGACGCCCTTGGTTTTCGATGTCGCGTTCAAGGCGCAGACCGCGATGACTTCATCTGCTATTTTAACTGTTCCCAGTTTCTCTTCCGCGGCAGAACTCATACTTCCACTCCTGATTTTCAAGCATTATATTTGCAGCAATGCCGCCTGTGGCTTCGCCGCATATAATCACAAAATCATTATAGCAGAAGTCACGCGTGGATACAATCCTATACTCGCCGGTATTAAAACTTGCTCTGGATCACGATCTGGCTTGCGTCCCTGCCGGTTTCCCTCATGACGATATCACAGATCTTCGCCACGTCGGATTGGGTGACCTCCTGCTTGTTGATCACTACGTTGACCGAATTATCCGTCATCAGTACCAGCGCGTCGGTAAAGCCTTTATTTTTGATCAGGCTTTCCATGACCTTTTCTTTATTCATGTAGTCGATGATCTTCAGCTTTTGCTGCGTCGCGTTGTTCTGCTCTGCGCTGCCGGCTTTCGTCTCCTCTATGACGTCGGTCAGCATCGAGATCACCTGATTTCTGTCCATATTGATCGTAGCCCTTGTCTCTTCAAAATATACGTCGGCGCTGGTTGCTTCCGACAGATCATCCGAAGTAACGATCAAGCTCTCGTCCAGGGATCCCGCGGCTGCGTCGGCTGTTTTCGGGCCCTGAGCGATGGTATCGATAAGGGCAGGATTGCCCGCTGACGTGTCTATCCCCGACGGAGTGTTCGTATCGGCAGGAGCATTTTGATCTGTCGGCGCGCCTTCCACCGCCGGTCCGCTGCTGGTGCCCGGAACGCCGGTAACATTCAGACTGTCGACCAGTACGTCGCCGTCGTGAAGATTCATCTGATCGGTTTCATATTCCACATATCCTGCGGATGCGGAAAGACCCTGATCGTTATTCAGCTTGTTGTTCAGTACTCCGATCGCTACGATGAGTACCAGCATACCTACTAAAAGTATTTTTTTACGCTTCATAAATTCCATTTACGATATCCCCCCTAAATCATGCTCTCGCATTTCGAATCGACTGATACGCCGTTCTTTTATTTTGTACCGCTGTCTTTTTTCTCGAATACCACCACATTTGACACAGGGATGCCAAACACTGTCGCCACGGCATTGATGATATTATTTTTGACAATAACGTCACCTGCTCCACTGGATGCTACGATCACGCCAGCCACCTTCCGGCCGTCAGTTCCGCTTCCGCTGCTGAACAGCTTGTCGGCTTGCTCCTCGCTCCGATAGGTGATCATGACGTCGGTATCCCCCACTCCCTTCATCTGGCTCAGAATCTTTTCCAGCCGGACTTCATCTCCCGTAGCAAGGGCCGTCTCTTCCGTATATTCTGTTCCGCCGTCCATGTCTACGATTTGCTTTCTCCCGTCTTTACTCTGGGTAAGAACGTCGAACAGCAGGAGTGCGATCGCCGCCACGGCTAATATCGTAATCAGCTTGACAAGCAAGTCTTTTACGTATTTATCGTTTTTCAGTTTATCCCACATTCCTTATCCTCCTTCTAAATATATAAATATGGATATGTCCTTATTCCATCAAAATTGCCAATGGGGACAATATTATGGCCATAATGATCAGGGAAAAAATAAATTTCAGGTACTTGCTCATACTGCCCGCCGGAAGCAGGATTTCAACAAAGCTCACCGCAACGATAATAATGAAAATATTTTTAACCCACTCTCTGACGATATCCATAACTCACCGCCTCCTCTTTCCGTTATCTCCATAAGCTTCCTCCTCCGATCCCGATAATCACCGACAGGAAGATAATAAACATCATGGCCGCCAGCAGCAGGATGATCGCCAGGGTGACCACCGTGTTCCCGACCTCATTCAGGCCGTCGGAAATGGCCTTATTTCCGATGGGCTCGATGACCACTGCGGAAACTTTGAATACCAGGGCCACCGCGAGGATCTTGACCATCGGGATGATCAGCAGCGTAATTACAATGATGAGCCCGAATATCCCGACGCCGTTTTTGATCACAGTCGCACAGCTCAAAATCATATCCATCGAATCTGCGGCAAAGCCTCCGACGATAGGGACGAAGTTATCCATCGAATATTTGGCGGTCTTGGCCAGCATGCCGTCCGCCGTCTTTGTCACAACGCCCTGAAGGAACGTAAGCCCTGAAAACAGCGTGACCATCAGCCCCATCATGAAGATTGCGGCCCCGCGGATGAGATTGGCCAGTTTTTTTACATAATCCTTCTCAGACATGCTGTTTACCAGGATGAACACGCAGGAGACATATATGGCCGGCATGATGATCTTTTGCAGGATCGAGTTGAATATCGTAATCGCCGTGACGATAAACGGATTCAGGACCCCTCCGGAGGTAAAGCCCCCCATGACCACCAGCAGCGGCACCAGGATCGGGAAAAGCGCCTGCATCGTCACCGTCATGGTGTCCACCGCACTGCTGCAGACCTGATAGATGTCCAAAAAACATTTCAGACAGAGCCCGATCATGCAGCAGCTGCATACGACGACTCCGAGGTTGGAAACGGCGTCGTCGGAAAAAGAATTCGCCAGGTTTTTCAGAAGGCCGATGATGATGCATATGGCTACCAGCTCGACTCCAAATATGATGCTCCCGTTAATTTCATGCAGAAAATGATTTGCGATAGCGGAGATGATGTCGTGAATGTTGAAAATCGGCTCTCCCTTCAATAAGCTATGGATGATTTCACCCGGGCTCGTATCTCCAAAGACATTGCCATTGCGCGAGGCAATATCGAATAGATCCTCTATTTTTTTCATGTCCATTGAAGCAAGCTGTTCGTTTACGATGCTCTCTATACTCAATTTCCCTCACCTTCCCCGGACAGTATCTCTGCGTTTTATCCGCTGTTTTCCACCGTTGGTATCACCCCGGCAGCATTTTGTTGATCAGATCCATAACCGCCACGATCACAGGCACCGCCAAATAGAAAATCATCACCTTTCCCGCCAGTTCCACCTTTCCCGCGATTGCTGTCTCACCGGAATCCCTGCAGATTTGCGCGGTGAAGTCCGCTATGTACGCTACGGCCAGAACCTTTAATATGATCGGAAAGAAGTTCTTCCCATAACTGATCTGATCATAGATACCACCCAGAAATTCAAAGACGATGGCAAGCTTGCCGATCACCATAATGAAAATGATGATGACGGTGGCGATGATGATAAAGGTTGCGAATACGGTTTGCTCACTGTTATTTCTTCTGAATATCGAGGCCAGTATAACGCCGCATAGCCCGATGGCCGCGATCCGGAAGATATCCATGTCCATAAAAAACACCTCGTTTCCTTAGTCTTTTCAGTCAGGCCTACAATTGAAACAAGGTTTTCACCGCAACAAAGAAATCATTGATCATCTGGACGATCAAAAGCAGCACGACGATAATTCCCGCCAGGGTCGTCATCATCGCCTGGTCCTCTCTTCCCGCACGTATCAGCACTTGATTTAGCACGGCAACAATAATACCGATAGCCGCAATTTTAAAGATGATATCAACATTGATGTCCATTCTAAATTCTCCTCTCAAGTTCTTAAAAAAACCTCATCGCGAGTTCTTAGTACATCATATTCCTGGGACAAGATTTTATTCCCCCAAAATAGTCCAAGATCTCATGTGGATTTGGCGGCTGCCAGGCGCCAATATCTTATTAAGACAAGCTAAATCAACAGGATTACAATAAGGACCCCAATGGCCGTTCCAAGACTTTTATACATCTTTCCCTTGACCTTCTGCTCCCCTGCGGCTTCCGCCACTTGAGCCTCCAGCAGGGAAAGGGTGCGCTGAAACATTCCGGACTGGCTTTCCATATCGGTTCTGCCAAGCTCGATACCCAAATCCGCCAGGATGCGCTTGTCTTCCTTGTTTAGGGCGCTTTCCTGATAGGCGGTCTCAACAGCCTCCCTCCAGCAATCCGGCAGGTCCCGGGCAGTCTGGTTTTTCAGGAGCGTTCCCGCCGTCTCAAGGAGTGCCGAGGCCATTCCATTTTTGATCTTGCTGATCCGCAAAAACAGATCCGGAAGCGGGTCAAGCCTGTATTTCATTTCCGATTCCATGACTTTCAAAGTGGTGATCAACTCCTGAAGATGGTAGACGCGGTTTTCATATGTCTTTGCTTTCAGAAGACCGACGCCGGCTCCCGCCAGAATAATAAAAATGCAGAGGACTCCCTTAAACAACATTTTGATTCCTCCAATCCCGAATTGCGGTAATAGATCCGATAGCCGGAATGTTAGACAGGAAGATGAGACGCTCAAAGACCCCCTTTTCCACCAGCTCTCCGATTCCCGAATTTATGACATCCTCAAAGCTGCTTCCGTGTATGGTGGTGAGCAGACTGATCCCCGCGCAGACGGCCGCCTCAATGGCGTGGCAGTCCTCTCTCTTTCCGATTTCGTCGGTGGCGATCAGGTCGGGAGACATGGAGCGGATCAGCATGATCATTCCTTTTTCTTTCGGGCAGCCGTCCAGGACATCGGTGCGGATTCCAAGGTCATAGGAGGGCCGGCCGTTATACATTCCTGATATTTCGGAACGCTCGTCGCAGACCCCCACCTGAAATCCCATGCCGCTGAAATTCCGGATCATATCCCGTAGCAGAGTCGTCTTTCCGCATTTGGGCGGAGAGACGATAATGGTGTTAAATATCCGGTTTTTCCCCCGGAGCAGGTAACCCATGCAGGGGTCGGACACACCGACGATTTCCCGGCTTCTTCGGATATTGATAGAGGAGATATCCTTGATGGTCTTTACCTTCCCGTTTTCCAGGACGGTTCGCCCGCAAATGCCGACCCGATGTCCCCCTTCTATTGTAATATAGCCGTTTGCAAGCTCCTCTTGATAGGCGTAGGCAGAATGGTTTAATAAAGAATTAAATATATTGTTTATTAAAATATTATCTATTTTGCTTCCATTTCCGAGCTCCAGCTCGTATTCCTTCCCGGAGGAATAGATCACGATGCCGGCTCCATTCCGAATCCGTATCTCCTCCAGATTTTTTCTGATCTGACCGGGCAGGTCTCTGATCTGCTCTCCAATTTCTGCGGGCAGTTTTGTCAGTATCTTGTCCAGACTGTTCATGATAGTTCTCATCCTTTTCATGTTTTTGCCGACATATTCGAAATATGTACATTACATCATATTCTTGGGACAAGATTTTATTACAAATAAAAAAGAACGAATTGCCGACATTCCTTAAGGCATAAAAAATGCTCCCTCATGGGAGCATATGAAAAAACACAGCCTGAATTCAAATCAGATTATTTTATTATTCCTCTTCGTCCTCATTCTCGTCCGCATTTTTCGGGGTGATGCGCAGCTTCACCTTATCGATGCGGCGGTCCTTTACGGATTCCACCGTGAAGGTACAGTTATCCTGCTCTACGACCAGCTTCTCCGTTTCACCCTCGTCGGGAATTTCTCCCAGCAGGTCGATGATGAGCCCTCCGATGGTTTCGTGCTCTTCCGATTCAAGGTTGAGGAAGAGTTCATCGTTTAAGTCGTCGATATAATAAGAACCGTCAATCAAGTACGTGTTTTCATCGATTTGTTCCAGCTTCGCCTCATAGTCGTCATACTCGTCGTCAATGTTCCCCATGACCTCTTCGATCAGATCCTCTATGGTGACGATGCCTGAAAATCCGCCGTATTCATCGATGAGGATGGCGATGTGGACCTTTGTCTCCTGCAGTTCCCGGAACAGATCGTCGATATTCTTGCTCTCCGGAACGAGATAGGGCTTGCGAAGAAGGCTTTTGATGTCCACATTTTCAAACCCGTGCTTTCTCGCTTCGATGATATAATCCTTCATATAAAGGATCCCGATGATATTATCGATATCTTTTTCAAAGACCGGAATCCTTGCATACCTCTCTTCCAGCAGCTCGTCGATATAATCCTCAAGGTTGTCGTTGATATTGATCATATAGACGTCGGGCCTCGGCGTCATGACCTCATAGGCGAGCTTGTCGTCAAACTCGAAGATGCTGGTGATCATTTCCTTCCCGGTTTCCTTGATCAGGCCTGTTTCCTGGCCGACTTCAAGGAGGGATTTGATCTCCTCTTCTGAGTATTGCTCTTCGATATTGGTATCCTTCACGCCCGTTATCCGCAGCAGCAGGCCTACCGAAGCGGAAAGCAGCCATACAAAAGGCTTTGCAAACTTTGAGATATAGAGGATCGGCTTCACGCAAAAGAGGGCGATCCTCTCTGAATATTGAAGCGCCATTCTTTTCGGATACAGTTCTCCAAGCACAAGGGTAACGTAAGACAATGCCAAGGTAACCAGGGTAATGGCAATTTGGGTTCCGTACATAATGCCGTGTTTGGTCAGAAATACCGCGATTTTATCCGCCATAGTCGTGGCGGCTACCGCGCTGGCCAGAAATCCGGCTAAGGTGATAGCAACCTGTATAGTAGAAAGGAACTTGTTCGGCTCTTCATTGAGCTTCAGCAAAAGCTTCGCTTTTTTATTGCCTTCCTGGGCTAGTATTTTAATTTTATTCTTGTTGACCGAAACGATTGCCATTTCCGCCGAAGCGAAAAATGCATTGATTAATATGAGCAGCAGTAAAAATAAAATTTGAACCGATAATGATATACTCGGGTCAGGTTCCATTCGGAATCTCCTCCTTCTTCTGTTATATAAATATTATATCACTTTATTTCTGTTTTCGTAACATAAATTTTTCCAAAACAGGCTTATCCATCTTGATCTTGACGATCTGCTGGGGATGGGGAGCGGACTCTAGGGGCTGATTTTCCTCATCCAGAAGCACTTCGATCCTCTGAGTGAAATAGTCGGTATTTGGCCCGAAAACTTCTATTTCATCCCCGAGGCCCATCTTGTTTCTCTGTTCCACCACGGCCAGCCCTGTCTTTTCGTCGTAACTTTTCACCAGCCCCACAAAGGTGTAATCCCTCGTATAGGCGCTTGTCTGATAGTTCTGGTCCTTGTTGGTAGGCTTGTTGTAATAAAAGCCCGTGGTAAATTCCCTGTGGCTGACCTTTTTCAGCTCTTTCAGCCATTCAGGATCGAAGGAATAGTTCTCCGGATCGGCATAATAAGCGTCGATGGCTTTCCGATAGGCGCCGACGATGGTCGCCACATAGAAAACGCTCTTCATCCTGCCCTCGATCTTTCCTGATGTCAAGCCTGCCCCGATCAAGTCCGGAATATGCTCGATCATACAAAGATCCCTGGAATTCAGGATATATGTCCCCCGCTCATCCTCTTCGACAGGAAAATATTCCCCCGGCCTCTGCTCTTCCACCAGATGGTATTTCCAGCGGCAGGGATGAGCGCACTCTCCCCTGTTTGCATCCCGCTCGATCATGAAGTTGCTCAGCAGGCAGCGTCCGGAATATGAAATGCACATGGCGCCCTGAATAAACGCCTCCAATTCCAGAGTTTCAGGCAGCCTGCTCCGCATCTCCCGGATCTCTTCAAAGGTGAGCTCTCTGGCCAGCACGATCCTCTTTACCCCTTGCCTGTGCCAGAATTCCGCGGTTTTGTAGTTGGTCATGTTGGCCTGAGTGGAAAGATGGATCTCAGCATCCGGGATCGCTTCCCTGATCATCATGATAATGCCCGGATCCGACACGATAAAAGCGTCGATAGGGATTTCCGAAAGCCGGTCCAGATACCGGGCAAGCGCCTCGATGTCCTCGTTGTGGGCAAAGATATTGATGGTCATATGGACCTTTTTGCCCCGGTCGTGAGCGTATTTCACGCCCTCCCTGATCTCTTCCAGCGTAAAGTTTTTCGCCGCCGCCCGAAGGCCGAACATCTCTCCCCCGAAGTAAACGGCGTCAGCCCCGTAGTCGATGGCGATCTTCAGTTTTTCCAGGTCCCCTGCGGGCGCCAGCAATTCTATTTTCTTCATTTTATCCTCATCAATGACCGACCGTTTTCTCCGGCCTCTTGCTCTATTTCAATACGCTCACCGCAACGCCATCCCCCACGGCGATCACCGCCGTGTCGGCATAGGGAAGCCGCGAGATATAGTTCAAATATTCCCGCATCCGCCTGACGCTGGTCTTCTGCCTCCGCTCGGTTATAAATTCGTCGGATGCGGTCCTGGCTTTGATCAGCACATTGTCCGAAAGGATCACCGCGCCTCTCCTGCAAAGGGGAACGCTGCAGTCCCAGAATTCCCTGTAGCAGCTCTTGGCCGCATCGATAAACACCAGATCAAATCCCTCCTGCTCCTGATCAGCAACCCGGGCCTTCATCTCCTGCAGAATTTCCAGAGCGTCGCCTTTTTGAATCCGAATTCGCCGGTCCAGGCCGAAGCGCTCCACATTTTCCATCGCTTTCAGGTACATTTTTTCGCTTCGCTCCAGGCTGACGATCTCAGCTTCCGGCAATACCGCCGCAAAGCAGATCGCCGAATAGCCGACGGCGGCGCCGATTTCCAGAATGCGCCGGGGCCTCTTTATCCGAAGGAAATTTAACAGGAGACCTTCGGTATCCCTTAAAATGATCGGTATCTCCCGCTTTTCCGCCTCGATCCGCAGCGAGTTCAGAGCTTCATTAACAGGGCAGTAAAGGCCCTCCAGATATTCCGTTACCTTATCGTTTGTAATGTTCATTGATTCCTTCCGCGGTATCAGCTTCCGTCCCATGTCGCGCAACCGGTCAGCGGTACCAGCTTCCGTCCCGTGCCGCACTTTCGGCCGTCAATCGAGATATTTGTGCTTGTCCTTCAAAAACTGGTCATAGGTCTCGGAAAAGGCATGGGAGCCGTCGCCTTTGGCCAGAAAGAATAAGTACTTGGTGTCCGCCGGATACAGGGCCGCTTTGATGGAGTCGGCGCCTGGGGACGCGATGGGTCCCGGCGGCAGTCCCTTGTGGAGGTATGTGTTGTAGGGCGACTCGATCTGGGTATCCTTAGTGCTCAGAACAGGCTTTTGCTCCCCCAGAATATACTGGACGGTGGCGCAGGACTGAAGCGATCTTCAGCCGGTTGTAAAACACGCTTGCAATCACGGGCCTGTCCTCGGGCACCCGAGCCTCCCGCTCGATGATGGACGCCAGGGTGACCACCTCCCTCACGCTCATTCCCAGCTCTTCCGCACGTTTATAATACTCGTCCGTAAACACTTTATCAAACTGGTACAGCATCTTGTCTATGATATCGTGTTCATTTGCGTCTGTGAAAATATCATAGGTATCCGGAAACAGAAATCCTTCCAGACGGTTGGGGCCCGCAGGCGCGTCGGCCAGGAATCTGTAGTTGAATGTCCCGCTCTCGATTTCCTTTTCAAAAGCCTCAGCGTTGATCAGGCCTTCCTTGGAGAGTTTTTCCGTCGTCCGCTTGATATCGTAGCCCTCCGGTATGGTGAACCGTGCCGTATTCGCTTTTCCCGCCACAAGGATCTTCATGATCTCTTCCATGGACATTCCCGGCGACAGGGAATACTGTCCGGCCTTGTATTTACCGTCATAGCCTTTTGTTTTGGATTGAAATTTAAAGACTCCCGTTTTTTTGATGATATTGTTTTCCTCTAAGATTCCGGCGATCTCCGCGGTTCCCGTTCCGGACGGGATCGTAACCGTATAGGTTTCCTTGCTGCCCGGGTCTGCCGGTTTGTTCGCCGCTCCCATGTACAGGGAAAAAATCGCAGAAGCTGCGATAATGACGGCCCCTATTGCGATAACGCCGTAAATCAGTAAACGTTTCTGATTTTTTATCCTGTTGCGTTTCGTGCTCATGTATCTGCCCCTATGAAAAAATTTCGCAGAATAGATATTCTGCGAAATGATTCGCTTCCTAATCCTATTATTTATTTTGCTCTTGATAAATACTCGCCCGTTCTTGTGTCGATCTGAATGATTTCCCCTTCTTCGATGAAGATCGGAACCTGTATTACCGCTCCGGTTTCAACGGTCGCCGCCTTTGTAACGTTCGTTGCGGTATCGCCCTTTACGCCCGGCTCTGTCTCAATGACCTTCAGATTTACAAAGTTCGGCGGTTCCACCTGGAATGCGTTGTCCTTGAAGAATTTGATCGTCGCCATGTCGTTTTCCCTGAGATAGAGGATCGCATCCTCAACCTGATCCTGCATCAGAGGAACCTGATCGTAGGTTTCCTGATCCATAAAGTAGTAGAGCTCGCCGTCGTTGTACAGATACTGCATCTGCTTTGTCTCGATTCGTGCGTTTTCAAACTTGTCATTTGGATTGAACGCTTCTTCTCTTGTAGCTCCGGTCAGGATGTTTCTATATTTGGTCCTCACAAATGCGGCGCCCTTGCCGGGCTTCACATGTTGGAAATCAAGGACTACATGCGGTTCTCCGTTGATCTCAAAGGTAATCCCTTTCCTAAAATCGCTAGCATAAATCATATTAAAATACCTCCAAAATATTTCAGCTACAGAATAATCAGTTCCTTCTGTGACTCAACTTTATTTATTATACCAAACTCCGTGACAATTGCCAAGTCTTCAATGCGCACGCCAAACCTGTCAGGGATATAGATCCCCGGTTCGATGGTCACCGCCATGTCCTTTTCCAGGACCTCTTCGCTCCTGGCGTTGAGGGTAGGAGGTTCATGCACCTCAGTTCCGACGCCGTGTCCCAATCCATGGGGATAATATTCTCCATAGCCCGCATTGGTGATAATGTCCCTCGCCACCTTATCCGCGTCGAAGCATCTCACTCCCGCCTTGATAAAGTCCATTGCGGCGAGCTGTGCTTCCAGAACGATGCTGTAGACCTTTCTCATCTCAGGGGTAGCGTGGCCGATGGCGACGGTGCGGGTCATATCTCCGCAGTAGCCGTCGATGACCGCTCCAAAATCAAGGGTTAGAAACTCTCCCTTTTGAATGATCTTGTCCGTCGGCTCTCCGTGGGGAAGGCAGGACCGTTCTCCTGACACGCTTATAACCGGAAAGGCAAGGCCTTCCGCCCCGTTTTCATACAAGAACCGTTCGATCTCGTCGGCGACCTGCCTGTCGCTCATACCCGGCCGGATAAAGCCGAGGATGTGAGTAAAGCAGCGGTCTCCCAGAGCCGCGGCCCTGGATATGGCCTCGATTTCCTTTTCGGTTTTGATCATATTACCTGTTTCCAAATTGGATCACTTCCCCCAGTATAGTATAGACATCGTTGATCAGCAAGGAAAACCTCATCTCCGCCTGAACATATTGGGCCGCCAGGGGATCCTTCATCAGGATCTGATAAAGGGATTGCACCTGTTCCATCATCTCGGGGCCCAGCTCCTCGCCCATCATCTGTTTTGCCTGGATCTCGAACTGCTTCGACTGGAAATCGTTGAGCATGGCGGCCAGCTCCTCGTTGGCGGAAGCAGCTTCCTTCAACCTCACATACTCCTGATACTCAGGAGATTCTTTGATGGCTCTTGCAAGGTTGTGGGCTTCGTCATGTACGTTCATTTTACACCTCCAAAAATATTGGCAGAATTACCGGGCTCCTCTTGGTCTTTTCGTAGATGAAGTTTTTCAGTTCATCCTTTACCGCATTTTTCAGGCCCGCCCAGTCTCTCAGTCCGCCTGCGTAGCATTTGTCCAATCTGGCGCTTACGGCCATCTTTGCCGAGTTCATCAGGTCCTCGTTTTCTCTCACGTAGACAAAGCCTCGGGATATGATGTCCGGGCCGGAGCAGATCATGCCGGTGCTCTTGTCGATGGCGGCTACGACGATGATCAGGCCGGATTCCGACAGCAGCTTTCTGTCCCTCAGCACGATGTTTCCCACATCTCCGACGCCCAGACCGTCAACCAGGGTCGCGGAAGCGGAAACCTCTTCCTTGGATTTCATAACCCTGTCCTTATTCATGGTCAGCATTTCCCCGTTCTCCAGGATAAAGATGTTGTCCGGAGACATGCCAATCTGCTCCGCAATCAGGGCATGCTGCCTCAGATGCCGGTATTCTCCATGAACCGGCATAAAATATTTCGGCTTGATCAGGGAGTGGATCAGCTTAAGCTCCTCCGAACATGCGTGTCCGGAAACGTGGATGTCCGCGATATCGGAGTAGATCACATCGGCTCCCTTTTCAAAGAGCTTGTTTACTACGTTGGATATGGTCTTTTCATTTCCCGGTATGGGGCTAGAGGACAGGATCACCATGTCGCCCTTTTTAATCTGGACCGCCTTGTGATCCGACGACGCCATCCTGGACAGTGCGGACATAGGCTCGCCCTGGCTGCCCGTGGTGATGATCACCAGCTCCTTATCCGGAATGTGCTTGATCTTGTTTATGTCCACGAGAACATTTTCAGGCACCTTCAGATATCCCAGTTCAATGGCGAGGTTGACGACGTTTACCATGCTCCTGCCCGAGATGGCGACCTTTCTGCCGAACATCACGGCAGTGTCGATAATCCTCTGAACGCGGTGCACGTTGGAAGAGAACGTCGCGATGAGGATCCTCGCCTCAGAGCCGCGGAATATGTTTTCAAGGGTAACGCCGACGGTTTTTTCCGATGCGGTATACCCCTTCCGTTCCGCGTTGGTGCTGTCCGCCATCATCAGGAGAACGCCCTTGCTGCCGAGCTCCGCAAGCTTTCGGAAGTCGATGGGTTCGCCGTCGATAGGCGTATAGTCGATCTTAAAGTCTCCCGTGTGAAATACGACGCCTGCCGGGGTGTCGATGGCCAGGCAGATGGAATCCGCGATGGAGTGGGTTGTACGAATGGTTTCCACATTAAAGACGCCTATCTTTACGGTCTGTCCCGCTTTGATGGTGTTAAGCTTACCCTTGATCCCATGCTCTTTCAGCTTGTTCTCCACCAGACCAAGGGTCAGCCTGGTGCCGTAAATGGGGATATTCAATTCTCTCAGGAGGTAGGGAATGGCTCCGATATGGTCCTCGTGACCGTGAGTCAGAATCATGCCCTTTACTTTATCCCTGTTCTTGATCAGATAGCTGAAATCAGGGATTACAATGTCAATTCCGAACATTTCATCATCAGGAAACGACATCCCGCAGTCGATGATCATGATGTCATTTTTGTATTCCAACAGGGTCATATTCTTTCCGATTTCGTTCAGACCGCCAATTGGAATCACCTTAACCGGGCCGGTTCCTTTATTGTTTTCTAAAATTTTCAAGTTTAAATCCTTTCTTTTTTATTATTTTTTTCCGTTCAATATTTTCTTAGTGTATGACGATATTAAATAATTTATTTGGCACGGCAACAAGTTTCACGATTTCCTTGCCGGCCACTAATGCCTTAACTTTTTCATTGGCCATTACGGCTTCTTCCATCTGTTCTTTGGAGAGGCCGCTTGCAACCTCAAGCTTATCCTTTAGCTTTCCGTTGACTTGAATCACGATCTCAACGGAATCCTTCACCAGGGCAGCTTCGCTGTAAGCCGGCCATTTTTCAAGGTAAACCGCGTTTTTATGACCGGTGTACTCCCACATTTCCTCGCAGATATGCGGAGTGAACGGGGACAAGATCAATATCAGATTTTCAATGGCGGTTTTCAGCAAACCAGGATTGATCTGCTCGATTTCCTTGTACCGGTAGATTTCATTGACCAGCTCCATAATGGAACTGATGGCCGTGTTGAAGTTAAACCTTCCGCCCACGTCTTCCGTCACCTTTTTGATGGTGGCGTTCATGGCGTAGTTCAGCTTCTTGTCGTCGGAGCTTACGGCCTGCCAGTCCGCCGGGGCGTCCTTCAGCTTATCGGTCAGTTCGACAACAAGGCGGTGCACCCTGTTCAGGAAGCGGTAGCTTCCTTCCACTCCGGCGTCGGACCATTCAAGCTCCTTTTCCGGCGGAGATGCGAACAGGATAAAGAGGCGCGCCGTATCCGCGCCGTATTTGTTGATGATCTCCTCCGGGCTTACCACATTCCCCTTGGATTTTGACATTTTGGTGCCGTCCTTCAGGACCATGCCCTGGGTCAGCAGGTTGGTGAAGGGCTCGTCCGCCTTGCAGTACCCCAGGTCATAGAGGAACTTTGTAAAGAACCTGGCATAGAGCAGGTGCAGGATTGCGTGTTCCACGCCGCCGATATACTGATCCACCGGCATCCAGTAATCCGCCTTCTTCTGATCCCAGATGCGTTCGCTGTTCTTTGCGTCGGTATATCTCAGGAAATACCAGGAGGAATCCAGGAAGGTGTCCATGGTATCCGTTTCCCTGGCGGCCTTTCCGCCGCACTTAGGACATGTGGTATCCATAAAGGTCTTGCTGGTGGTCAGCGGGGATTCTCCCTTTCCGGTAAAGACGACGTCGGTAGGCAGCAGAACGGGAAGGTTTTCTTCCTTTTCCGGAACCCAGCCGCACGTTTCACACCAGACCATGGGAATCGGGGTTCCCCAGTACCTCTGTCTGGAGATCAGCCAGTCTCTCAGCCTGAAATTGATGGATTCGTTTCCGATCTTTTTCTCTTCCAGGTAATTTATGATCTTCTTGATGGCGGTGACGTTGTCCATTCCGTCGAAGGGACCGGAATTGATCAGCACGCCTTCCGCCTCGAAGGCTTCCGTCAGGTGATAGAGGTCGATCTCAGGGTTCTTCGGATCCACCACCGGAATGATATCCAGGTGATATTTCACCGCAAAATCAAAGTCTCTCTGGTCGTGGGCCGGAACCGCCATGATGGCGCCCGTTCCGTAGTCCATGAGGACGTAATTCGCAATATAAATCGGAACTTTCTTCCCGTTGAGGGGGTTGATAGCATACCTTCCGAGGAAAGTCCCTTCTTTCTCAAGAGTTGTGGCGGTCCGCTCGATTTCCGTCATATATTGGAGCTTACGCAGGAATTCATTGACAGTCGCCTCGTATTCCGTGCCGGCGATCAGCTCTTTCACATAGGGATGCTCGGGAGCCAGCACCATATAGGTCACTCCGTAAAGGGTGTCGGGCCTTGTGGTAAATATCCTCATGTCCTTGTCGAAGCCGTCGATTTTGAAATCGACTTCAGCGCCCACGCTCTTGCCGATCCAATTTTTCTGCATGGTCTTGACCTTGCCCGGCCAGCCTTCCAGCTTGTCGAGATCGGAAAGCAGGCGGTCCGCATAATCGGTGATCTTCAGATACCACTGATCCAGGTCCTTCTTCCCCACAGCCGTTCCGCAGCGTTCACAGG
>DAITKX010000036.1:0-1391 GCA_036835995.1 Bacillota bacterium
TGCTGTATCTGACATTTACGGGGAATGTGTAAAATCTGTAAGCACCGGTATTTGCACATATCTCCGTGATGAAAAATAGATAGGAAAAACCTGCCGCTTGGCAGGTTTTTTCAGACTACTGAATAGAGCCGCTGAATGGTGATCTTTATTTCTCTCTAGCGCTGGTAGGCGATTTTGCCGTCAATGACGGTCATATCAACAGACAGGTCCTTAACTTTATCAGGGGCGGTATCGTACAGCGACCCTGAAAGCACTGCCAAATCAGCAAATTTCCCCACTTCGATGGTTCCTTTCTTATCTTCATCAAAGCTGGCGTAAGCGCCGTTATAAGTAAACATTCTAAGCGCCTGTTCTATAGTGACCCGTTCGTCAGGATTTATTACCTGACCGGTCTGGGTTGTGCGGTTTATGGCCAGGTGCATGTTTAAAAGGGGATTGGAGAAGGTGATGGGGCAATCGCTGCTGCCTGCGGCAATGATCCCTTTTTTAAAGTAACTGCCGTTGCTGAACATTCTATATGCCCTCTCCTTGCCGTAGTTCACCATATATCCGTCGCCGAATTCATAAAGAAATATGGGGTTGGAAATAGGTACTATTCCCAGCTTCTTTATGCGCTCAAGGAGTTCATCGTTAACCATGGCGCAGTGCTCGATCCTATGGCGATGGTTTTCTCTGGGATATTTTTTCAACGCTTTTTCTATCGCATCTACGATCATGGTGACAGCCCTGTCTCCTACCGCATGGGAAGTAACCTGCCAGCCTGCGGCATGTGCTCTCAAAATGATGTCATCAACCTGCTCCTGCGTCATGGCCAGAATGCCGGAATCCTCAGGATTGATCGCATAGGGCTCAAGGGTCGCCGCCGTTGGCCCGCTGCTGCTTCCGTCAATCATAATCTTGATAGGGCCGAGCTTCAGCCTGTCATTTCCAAAGCCGGAATGAATGCCGACCTTTATGTAGCTCTCCACAAATTCAAGATTGTCGACAAAGGAAAACATCATGGTATACATCCTGATCTTCAGTTTCTCCTGCTGAATGGCATCCTGAAAGGCCCCCATCTGTATGCTGCCGTAGCCTCCCGAATCATGTATGGTCGTGATCCCTTCCTTGATGAGCATTTCGCTTGCGACCCGCATAGCTTCAATCAATTCCTCTTTTGTAAGCATGGAGGACTTCAGTATCTGCATATGGGCGTTCTCTCTCATAACGCCGTTGATTACTCCATTCTCTCTATCCATTACTCCGCCTTCGGGATTCGGCGCTTCATCGTCCAATCCCGCTATTGCAAGGCTTCTGCTGTTGTGAGTGGATATATGGGCGCAAACTCTCTGAAGGATCACCGGGTGATCCGGCGCCGCCCACAGGAGACCCAGCGGTGGGCGAACCACTCA
>DAITKX010000036.1:1401-17269 GCA_036835995.1 Bacillota bacterium
CCAGCAGCCTTGCGTATTTCACTGTAATGGGGAAATGATCGTAGCCCCAGCCTCTGATCCATTGACCCTTGGGAGTGACCTTAGCCACTTCTCTTATTTTATTTTTTATGTCCTCGATGGAAGATACCCCCGGAGACCGGCAGTCTATGGCAAGGGAGTTCGCCCCCATCACCGCGGTGTGCAGATGGGATTCAATAAAGCCGGGAATCAGGCTTCTTCCTTTTAGGTCGATTACCGTTGTCTTTTCGCCGATGTATTTTTTCACGTCCTCCTCCCGGCCCACAAAAATGATTTTATTTTCCTTAACCGCTGCCGCCTCAGCGATCTCATTTTTTGAATTGACCGTAAGGACAGGCCCATTACGGAAAACGAGATCTGCTTCGTTAGACGCTGTGTAACTCATAGAAACCTCCTGTATTCACATTTAGGTGAAACTTAACTCTTTCACCGTTATATTTTTTGTTATGCCAGCAGTTCATCCACAAATACGCTCTCATCTCCATCAAAGAAATGAGGCATATCGGCAGCGGGTATTGAAATCCCTGCGTCCTTCAGCATTTCAGCCAGCACTTGCATCATTATGCTTGATGAGTCTGCGGTACTGCAGGATGGACTCGTATCTATGCCCACCAGCCTGATAAGGCCGATCCCGTTCTGATGATACTCCTTTATGTTCTGAACGGTACTTTTCAAGAGCTCCCGGCAGTATTTTCCATACTCTTCCGCTCTTTCATCCTGAGATGTAATGGATTCCCGCTCCAGATGCTGATAGCTGAGCTCCGGACAGGGAAGCTGCAAAATCCCAATTCCTCTGTCTGCAATCTCCTTTATCGTCTTTGCGAACAAATTTTTCGTCAACGATTCGTCCAGCTCGCAAAACGGATTAATGATGCAATGGGATAAAACGATCACTTTTTTCACAAAAATCTACCTCCAATCAAATTCTCCAGTTCCTACTATACCGAAGCGCTGCCATTTACCTGATTTTACCCTTGTATTTCTCCATCGTGTCCTTATTCAGTCCAAGGGGCGGATCGATATCGTCCGGCACAAGGCTTTTATATGTATTGCCGTTCAGCCTCTCCCTAAGTTCTTTTTTCGCTTTCTCTATCGTATCGGGAGAAGTGATGATATCAACTGCGGACAGCGCCAAAACTTTTGACGCCTGACTCATGGTTTTCTTGCCTATGCTGTTTCCGGCGCAGGCTGTTACCATCCAGTTGTGCCAGCCGCCCGCGGGAGCTAATGCCATCCAGAAGGTTGCATAGGGTGCGTTCCAGCTGAATTCAGAGGTATCGCAAAGCGCAGTACCGCTGGTCCCAAATTCCTTCAGCGTCTCGTCAAGGCCGGTCTGCTCCAGCCCCTCTGATCTCTGCATCTCTTTGACGAAATCATGCTCTTCCTGCGTAAACTTTGGCGTTCCAAGCTCCTCAAAATTTTTGTACACAATTTCAGCCAGAGTTTTGTTCGGAATTTTTTCATGAGTGGCGGTAATCAGTTCTTTTTCAACGGTTGTTCCCGTAGCTAAAGCTCCCGCCTCTGCACATTTGTCTATTCGTGAAATAACGTCCGTCATGAGCTCAGTCGTCGTCAATCTGCCTATTACCCACATCGTCGTCTTATCAGGTACTACGCTTGGGAATTCAGGCCCGATGTCAGGGAAGTTATAGTTTATTGTGTTGGCCGCGTCAGCCGCAGCGGGTATGAGATGCTCCCTGAGCATCTCAATCGCGTGTGCGCTCAACAATGCCGCGTCCAGTGCGCTTCTGCACTTTAAGCAGTTTCACCTGCATATGCATGGGCATATCGCCGATTTCATCTAAAAACAAGGTGCCCTTGTTGGCCATTTCGATGATTCCTGCCTTGCCTCCCTTTTGCGCTCCTGTAAACGCTCCTGTTTCGTATCCGAAGAGCTCTGATTCCAGCAATGACTCCGGTATTGCACTGCAGTTTATCTCTACCATTTTTCCGGCGGCCCGGCTGCTGTTTTCATGTATATATCTCGCAATCAACCCTTTGCCGGTGCCGGATTCACCGGTGAGCATCACGGTAGAATCGACCTGAGACACCTTATTTGCCAGCTTCATGACATTCACCATGCTATCGCTGGTATACATTACATTGACTCTTTTGCTGCTCTCGTCCAGTGTTTTTATCGACGCCGATTTAATATCCAGCAGATAATTTTTCAATATGCTCAACTCATCGATATCCTTGCTGTTGCAGATGACCATGTAGATATTTCCGTCCACGTCAAATACAGGCGTCCCTGTAACGATCAGGTCCTTGCCATTTGATCCCGTTTGTATCAGCGTTACCTGTCTCCTCTCCTTTAAGACGATTGCGCTTATAGACGGCCTGTATATCCCCTCCTCTTCCGCTTCGAAAACTGTTTTTCCCAAAACGGCGCTGACAGGGGCTCCCGTCATCTTCTCAAAGGCATCGTTCACATATACCGTCATGCCCTTGCCATCTGTCACATAGATGCTGTCAGAGGAATATTCAATGATATCCCATAGTTCCTTATTAATATGAACCAGCTTCGTCAACCGGTTATAGTAGTCGATATAAAAGTCCGTACTGCCTAGAGAAGTTTCTTGTTTTATGCCGAAATCCTCTTGATGCAGCAATTTTTTTGTCGCGATTTCTTTTTTCATTTTCGTTACTGATAACTTCAGCAGCTGTCTGGGAAGGTTTGCCGAGGACACAATCCCAACAGCACGGCCGTTATCGTCCTCTATTATTAAAATAGGCACTTCTTCAAAAATGCCCTCTGTAACCTCATCGTTTTTATTTGCAATTTTATACGAACTCTTTACAAAATGTTTAACCCCATCGTAAATCGGCGCACTGACGCCGTATGCTTCCAGCAATCCGTCCCTGGTCAATATTCCTGATATGCCCTTATTGTCCACGACGATAAGGGCATCTGACCGACTGCCCTGCATCGCTGTCAAAGCATCCTTCAAGGTTGCGTCGCTGTTTATAAAATTATCTTCCTGGCATGGCTCCATTATTTCTCTATAATTCATTCCACCGAATCTCCGTGCACGCAGCATCTTTTAGTTTTATATTATACATTTATTTATATCCTCGCACCACTGATAAAATGAAATTTATGTAAAAAAACTCTTTCCCGGTTTTGCCGCCAGGGCAGAGATGCATCATAGAAGGGATTGTTGAGATAAAAAAGGCTTCCGGGAAATTCCGGAAGCCTTTCAATTGCTTTAGCGTGAGCAAGTCTATAAGCCGAGTTCTGTATTAGACAATCATCTATCTAGGCGTACTGTCGCCAGTACGCTCAAGCGACCTACCTACCGGGCAGCGACGGGCCGCCGCCTTTTGCGCCCTACTTGGTCTTGCTCCGGGTGGGGTTTACACGGCCAGCATGTTACCATGCTGCCGGTGAGCTCTTACCTCACCATTTCAACCTTGCCTGTACCTTGCGGCCATCGGCGGTGTGTTTCTGTTGCACTTTCCTTAAAGTCACCTTCACCAGACGTTATCTGGCACCCTTGCCCTGCGGAGCTCGGACTTTCCTCGTGGAGATCAAAGTAACCACGCGACTGTCTGGCTTACTCACTGAAATATCATAACATGCTGTCGGTCATTAGTAAACCTATATCGCATTTTTAAACGGATTCGTATTGATTTCCGATTCTATTATCTGGATTTTGGAGCCGATATTTTTCCTCAGTTTGTCCGCAAAATTCACCGCAAAGATCTTTTCCGTACCGTAATGTCCGGCATCGATGAGACAAATCCCCTTCTCTCTGGCCTTCTGAGCTTCATGATGTCTGACGTCGCCGGTGATAAAGAGGTCGCAGCCGTTCCTGATGGCGGCGTCCATGGTATCGCCCCCCGCTCCGGTGCACAGGCCTACCGTGCTGATGATCTTGTTCGGATCTCCGACAGTTCTCAGTTCTCCCCTGATATCTAAAGCTTCCTCCACAAGCCCGCATGCGGCCGCCATCGTGATCGGCTCCGGAAAATTGCCGATCCTGCCGATGATGTACTCTCCCGCGCCTTCCTTCTGATCTAAGCGCCTGCTCTTAAACCGCCGTATCCTGGACAGGCCCAGCAAATCCGCCAGATATTCGTTATTCCCGCCAAATGCGGCGTCAAAGGTCGTATGGGCGGAATAGACGGATATCCCCGCCTTGATCAGATCGATGATGTAGTTTCCTGTAATACTATTATTGTCAACTACATCGATCTTTTTAAACAATAGTGGATGATGGGTGATAATGAAGTCGATTTCTTTCATCATTGCCTCGGCGATGACGCTCTTCGTGATTTCCAAGGCGACAAGCACTCTTTCTACTTCCTGGTTTCCCATGTTGATCTGCATTCCGCAGTTATCCCAGTCTTCTTCCAGATCTCTCGGGGCAATGATTTCGATTTCCGAGACCAACTCACTCATCTTCATACTCATTTTAATTCTCTCCTCTTTTTCAGATCCAGCAGCGATTCAAGCCGTTTTGCCGATTTCGCCAGCTTTTCAGCTTTGTCCTTTTTCGCGCCGGCCTGAATCTCATCGTATACCTTCATTTCTATTCTAATCTTATTTTCAATAAATTCAATGAGAAGCGGGTCTTTTTTTTCAAAAAGTATGGGACTGATTTCCAGATCGATATCGCTGAACCGCTCAACCGAAGGATAAGGCATGGCCACGATGATCTCGCAAAGATATTTGCGTTCCCTCACAAGGGCTTCGTCCCGAATTGTGAACCCGTTTTCCAGAAGCCATCCCCTCAGTTTATCCTGAGCATTTCTCGGCTGCAGGATCAGCTTGGGATAGGTTTTGGATTTTTCAAGATCGTCTCCGAGAATGTCCGCGATCAGTAAGCCTCCCATTCCCGCGATCACGATAACATCGACTTCCGCAGGCTTCAAGGTCCTGATGCCGCTCCCGATCCGAAGATCAAATTCCTTGCCGGGAAAATGCTTATCGATATTTGCTTTTGCCTTTTCCAGAGGTCCGGCATTGATATCGCTTAAAATGACCCGGGGGCTTTTTTCGCTCTCCCATAGAGCGACAGGCAGGAACCCGTGATCCGTGCCGATGTCCGCCACGGATTCTCCCGGTTCGATGAAATCTGCAATTTTCTGAAGCCTATCCGACAGTTTTAACATGTGCCCTCCCTATATAGCTGAAATGTAGAATGATGAAAAATCTACAGCGCATATTAGAACTATAATGTGAGAAAACTGTTTTGTCAAATGGGTGAAATCAACCTTCAGATCATATATAATGAAATCGCCTTTTTAAACCGGAAATTTGAAGTTAGAAAAGACTGTACCTTAGTACCATAGGCAAATTTTTTTGTAATTGTATAATAGTAGATAGAATTCGTTTTGCTCAAGCGGACGAACAAGGGTGAAAAAGCGTTATGAACAGCCAATTATCATCAAAAGACTGGAAAAAAATAAACGATATTATCTTAAAGATGAATTATGAGACCGATATTTTAGAATCTCTCAACTCTTTTCTTCTGGAAATAGATAAAGTAGTTCCATATGAAAAGGCGTCGATTTATTTCTACACGCTGTCAGAGAACAAGTTAAGCGTTGATACCAAAATCGGAAAGGGGTTTGATGACAGGGATCTAAAAACATACGATGAATACTATTGCAGGATAGATGACATAGTTGAAAAGATGCTCCCCACCAAGCTGACCACCATCAGAAGCAGCAACGTTTTCAATTTAAAGGAGCGGGAAGAAACCGAATACTATAACGACTACATCCGGCCCGTGAGGACTCATTTCTCATTGGATGCGAACTTCAGATGGAATAAGAGCGGCAAAGAGACGAATTTCGGCACCCTAGATTTGTTCAGAGCCAGAAACGACCGGGATTTCACCGATAAGGAGCTCGAGATATGCAAGATACTGCAGCCGCACATAGAAACGAAAGCCTCTCAGTATGTGTTTTCGTTCGTTGATTCGCTGGAAGATATATTGAACGAGTTTTTACTTACAAGAGCCGAAAATGAAGTAGCGCGCTTGATATTGAGAGGGTATACAAACGAGCAGATAGCAAAAAAGCAATTTATCACCGTATCGACCGTCAAGAAGCATGTGGCGGGCATACTGGAGAAATCCAAGTCCAATTCCCGAATCGAGTTCATATGTAAAATAAAATTTAACAGAGAGGATATGCTTTAGGAGACAGAATGAAAAATTATAAGGATGTTATGAATGTCGCAGTTGTAAATTTTAAGGTGGATGCCGGGCAGAAAGAGAACAATCTCAGGAGAATAGATGAATTTTCAGTTGCCGCAGCAAAGCGCGGGGCTGATCTCGTAGTGTTTCCGGAATTGAGTTTGACCGGATACGATTACTTTATCGATGACAATATCAGTTTAGACGAAAAAAAGGCGATGGCTGAAACAATAGCCGGACCTGCTTGCGTACATATTGCAAAAACCGCCCAAAAGCACGGCGTCTATATCGTATTCGGAATGGCCGAAAATGTCTCAGATAAACTTTACAATTCTGCCGTAGCCATAGGGCCCAACGGCGTTATCGGCTCATATAAAAAGATCCATCCCTTCGATTCGGAGAACAAATTCTTTGCCAAGGGCGAAGCTCCTTTCATGTTTGACACGGAATGGGGCCCGGTTTCAATCGGGATATGCTATGACACATTCCAATTTCCGGAGTTGATGCGGCACTATGTGGCAAAAGGATCCAGGCTCTACCTGAATCCTACGGCTGTCGTCGAAGAGATTGGCAAGGAAGGAAGCAGGCAGGCGTTCATAGATTATTACGCTCCGACCTTGGAGTATGGCGTATTATGCAATACCATTTTTATTGCCAGTTCGAACCTGACAGGTTTTGACAATACCCATTATTTCGGCGGCGGAAGCGCAGTGCTTGGGCCGAAGATTACGCCGTTTTTCGAGACGAACATGACCTATTATGCAGGAAACAAGGACAATGTTCAGGAAGAGTTAATCATTGGGACAATCGATCTTTCCCTGGCGAAAAGGCGACTGATGGATGATTCGGGCGCTGCGGGAGAGCCGGACTACAGGCCGGAGCTCTATAGGAATTTTATTTGAGATACGTTAAAGACTGGAGTTAGTTAAGTTTTTTTAAGTTATTTATATTTATTATTTCAAGGAGGGAAACAAATGGAAGAACGATTACAAAACGCTCCAACATTTAAGAGAAGTTTAAAGCTGTACCATTTGACAATTTTGGGGGTGGCTTACATGACCCCGATGATTGTTTATGGAATTTACGGTGTTATTGCGGCTACTTCACATGGGCAGCCCGCGGGCGCCTTCACTATTGGAGTTGTGGCGATGTTTTTTACGGCGTACAGTTATTGCCATATGGTAAAAGCATTCCCGATAGCAGGTTCATCTTACACATTTACACGAAAAGGACTAAATCCGAAAATTGGTTTTATGACCGGCTGGCTGATATTGCTCGATTATCTGTTTATCCCTATGGCGATCTGGCTGATCGGATCCTCTTATTTTGGAGCCGCAATCCCGTCAGTTCCACGCTGGGCATGGGTTATCATTTTCATCGTTGTCACATCTGCGCTCAACATTATCGGTATGAAAATCGGCGCAAACGTCAATGTTTTCTTAGTACTGATTCAAATTATGATTATCATGGCATTTATTATTTTCTCTGTAAAAGCTGTCATGTCAGGTATGGGAGAAGGTGCAATAACATTGACGCCATTCTTCAACCCGGATATTCCGTTTGATTATGTCGTCGCCGGAGCTGCGATATCATGTTATTGCTATCTGGGATTTGACGCGATTACCACATTTGTTGAAGAAGCGGTGGAGCCTGAAAAGAATATTCCTCGCGCAATTATGCTGACTCTTTTGATATGCGGAATCGCATTCGTAGCGGCATCACTCTTTACGGCCCTTGCACATCCGTCATATGACTTTGCAAACGTGGACAACGCATCCTATGAAATAGCTAAGATAATAGCCCCGCCGATATTCGCGTCAATCCTGTTGGCAGGCGTTATCATCGCACAGTTTGCATCCGGCGTGTCCGCTCAGGCCAGCGGCGCAAGATTGCTGTATGCAATGGGCCGCGGCACTTTAAACGTAAGATTTAACACCCCTGTAAAAAGTATTCTTATCACAGGCGCAGTCGCACTGATAGCCACAAAGCTCGACGTAACGACGTCTACTTCTTTCATCAATTTTGGAGCTTTTGTAGCTTATATACTTGTAAATATATCTGTAATAGCTCACTATTTTGTAAGGAAAAAGGAAAGAGGTTTTGGGGGCGTTGTAAAATACCTGATTTTCCCGGCTATAGGCGCATTGCTTGTATTCTACTTGCTCATTCACTTGGATATTGCCGCTATCATTCTGGGTTGCGGATGGGGTATTGTGGGATTCATTATACTGCTCTATCTGACTAAGATGTTTAAGCAAGATCCGCCGGAAATGACCATTGACGAGTAAGATTGAGCCATAAACTCTCAATGTCATCCGAACGCCTGCCGACAGGGTCAGGCGTTCGGATTTTTTATTGCAGCTTTAGCGGCATCAATAGCATTTCTTTAATCATTTCCGAGGTTTCTAAGGATAAAGCTTTATCCGCTATTTCCTGCGCCTGGCGCATCGTCAATGAGCGGATTACCTTCTTTACTGTCAGGATAGACGCTGCATTCATTGAAAATTCATCAAGACCCATTCCAAGGAGGATGGGAACGGCCGCAGCATCACCGGCAAGCTCCCCACACATACCAGTCCATTTTCCGGCCTTATGGGATGCGTCGATCACGTTTTTTATCAGCCTTAAAACGGCTGGATTAAAAGGCTCATACAAGTGTGATATCCTTTCATTCATACGGTCGACTGCAACCGTATATTGAATAAGGTCGTTTGTTCCAATGCTGAAGAAATCCGCTTCTTTTATCAATATATCTGCGGTAATAGCCGCCGAAGGAATTTCAACCATAATCCCGACTTCGATCTTTTTATTATATTCAAGCCGTTCATGATCAAGTTCATCCATCGCCTCATGGAGCACGGAATTGGCGCTTCTTAATTCTGCTATATTTGAAATCATGGGGTACATGATTCGGATATGGCCATGACAGCTGGCCCTGAGAATTGCTCTTAACTGGGTCTTAAAAATATCCGGCCGATCAAGGCAGATCCTGATGGCGCGCCAGCCTAAAAAAGGATTCATTTCATCAGGCAGTTCCAGGCATGGTGTTTTCTTATCTCCTCCAATATCCAAAGTCCGGATTATAACAGGGTGAGGCGACATCCGTGAAGCGACAGCCTTGTATATTTCAAATTGTTCCTGTTCATCCGGCAATGTGCCGCGGTCCATATAAAGAAATTCCGTACGGAACAACCCGATTCCTTCCGCTCCGTTCTCTATGGCATTTTCGCAATCCTTCAAGGATCCGATATTTGCCGCAAGTTCAACACGGCGGGCTTTTTCAGCCGTCTCCGCAGGCAAGCCCTTTAATGATTTCAGGCCGTGCTTGTATTGTTCATATTCTTCTTTTAGCTTTTGATATTCCTTCAGTAAATCTGGGGCCGGATTAATATGGATTTCACCTTTATTTCCATCCACAATGATCATGTCGCCATCCTTCACTCTGGAAGTTATATCGGACAATCCGACTACCGCCGGTATTTCCTGCAGGCGGGCCATGATTGCGGTATGCGAAGTTCTGCCGCCGATGTCGGTACAAAATGCCTTTATCAGGGTTTTATCGATCTGGGCAGTGTCAGAAGGGGTAAGATCTTTTGCAACCACAATGGATTCTTCCGTGACTTCTCTCAATGATTTAATGGGAAGTCCGAGAATATTATTCATCAATCGGCCGCATACATCCTTAATATCCGCGACTCTTTCCTTTATATATTCATTTTCGATTGATATATTTATTCAGAGTCTCCTGCAGCGCAGCATCGGCATACAGGAACTGAGAAGAAATATTGTTCCGAATATCATTGATAAACTCCTCATCCTCGAGAATCATTAAATGGGCTTCAAAAATTTCCGCCTTCTCTTCTCCCAATTTTTCCCTGCATAATGCAATCAGGTCGGAAAGCTGATGTTTTGTCTGGATCAATGCTAAATTTAGAACATCGATTTGTGATTGGATATCTTCCTTTTGCAAAGTGGATTCATGGATATCAACCGTAGCCTCTTCATACCTATATACTTTCCCAATCTCGATTCCCGGTGAGGCTGCAATTCCTTTTAACACATTCTCTCCTCCTTCTACCCTTCCAACGTCTCTTCATCGGCCGCAGCGATCAGCCGTTTTTCTCACCAAATTTTCCTTCGATCATTCCGGAAAGAACATCGACCGCTTCCTTTTCATCTTCCCCGTTTGCTATGATTTTTATCTTCGCACCCTGGTCCAGCCCGCTCGACAAAATGCTTATCATGCTTTTGGCATTGATCTGCTTTCCCTCTGACTCAATCAGAATATTCGATTTAAATTTTATCGCTTCCTTTACAAACAGTGCGGAAGGCCTTGCATGAAGCCCTTCCGAATTTAGAAGTATTACTTCTTTTTCCATGATCTTCTCCCCTTATCTTCAGACTTATATCATTGACAAATCTGTTCTGCATATCAAGTAATCCATCCAGATCGAGCGTTCGTCTTTTTTCACCGCTTTTTACTGCCAGCTCAATTATCCTTATGGTATTTCTTGCTTGTTGAGGCGTTACAGCAAGCGCTTCTTTTCCGGCAATAGCCCGGCATACATTTATGTATAAATCTCTGTAATCCCCTTTTTCGCTTATAATCTTACCTTTAATATTCAGACCATTAATATCAGTGCAAATCGTTCCGTATAATTCTTCGGGTTCTCTTCCCCAATCTTTCTTGTTAATAGGTGTAAAACCGCTTTTTAAGTCATCCTCCTGAACATCGGCGCCATAATTGACGAAGGAACCCTTTTCACCCAATAATATTAACCGAGGTAAAGTTGCGTTTACCAGCATACCCGCCTTAAGAGTGACCTTGAGTCTGTCATAATGTAAAATAACTTCAAAATTATCAACCGCTTTTGCCTCTCTTCTCTGTTTTCTCAAATCGGCGGTAATAGCGCAAGGTAAACCAAAAAAGCAGACTGCCTGATCAATCAAATGTGATCCCAAATCGTATAATAGTCCTGAACCGGGAAAATCCTCTTCCCGCCAAGCCTTATCCTTCATGTAATTTCGAAATCTATCCATATGTATTTCACACTCCGCAAGGGGACCGAGCAAGCCGCTGTCAACAACTTTCTTTGCCGTTTTAAAATCGCTTTCCCACCTGCGGTTATGATAAACGGTTAACACCGTGTTTTGCTTCTGTGCTAATTCGATCAGCTCATCCGCTTCATTTGCGGTTACCGTAAACGGCTTATCGACGATGACATGCTTTCCTGCCAGAATCGCTTTTTTGGCAAGGGAAAAGTGGCTTGTATTCGGCGTTGCGATAACGACTAACTCAATCGCGTCGTCCTTGAATATGTCCTCCGCGTCGGAAACCGGCATGACTTCCGGATACAATTTTTTGATCATGTCCGTGCGGTCAGGGTCGGCAGTACAGATCTTTTTTAAATTGATCTCTTGGACACTGCTGATGACCGGCGCATGAAATACCCTGCCTGCCATGCCGAAACCGATAATCGCCCCATTTATTGCATTCAATATTACAAGACCTCCCCCGATACAAAAGTATATCTGATTTTAAAAGAATCGTCCACCAGATTGAGGTCGGCGTCAAAGCCTTCCTTAACCCTGCCTTTATTAATTCTCATGTGTTCCGCGCAATTTGTGGAAGTCATTTTCACTGCGTCCGGAATTCCAACCCCTAGCTGTGTGATAAATGTTCTGAAATGATCTGACAGATCCCTTGTGCTTCCGGATAAAGTGCCGTCTTTTAAATAGATGCCCCCATCCCTGATGAAATAATCCTCCATTTCCCGGCCGCAGACACCGCTTCCAGACATGGAATCGCTATCGGATACCGCTATGATCCGATCGGTCCCCTTTAATCGGATGAGCATTTCCATCGCTTCCAGGCTCACATGAATACCGTCCGCGATCAACTCGCAATAGACGCTGTCGTTGAGTACGGATGCTCCGATGACGCCGGGTTCCCTGTGATCAAACGGCCGCATCGCGTTGAACATATGGGTTGCATGGGTTACGCCGGCCTGTGTGGCCGCCCAGGCTTGCTGATAGGTTGCCATGGTATGTCCCATAGAGACGACGATACCTGCCTTGGAAAATTTACTTGCCGCCTCACAGGCGCCATCCCGTTCCGGAGCGAGTGTAATGATTCTGAGCAGATCAGATCCTTGGTCAATAAGAAGTTGAACCTCATCGGTCGTGGGCAATATCATTTTGCTCTCATTGATGGCGCCCTTTTTTTCCGGGTTTAAAAACGGCCCTTCGGCGTGGATCCCCAAAAAATGTGCTCCTTTATACTGGGTATTAAAAGCCTTTCTGTAATTTTCAAATATTTTAGCATATTCCTCATGATCCTCCGGTTCAACCGTCGCATAAAAACCCGTAATGCCCCTGCGCGCATATTCAACCGCCATGTGTTTTAAAGAGTCAGGACCGTCATCCGCGCGGTGCCCGTTAAACCCGTGTGTGTGACAATCGATAAATCCCGGAATCAGATAAAGTCCCGAGGCGTCAATGATTTCCGCGTCCTTCGGCAGATCTTCTCCCAATCGGCCTATATATTGAATAATGCCGTCTTCTATGAGCACGTCGTCGTCTCTCGTTATTCTGCTTGCTGACGGAATTTTTGCATTCTTAATAATTTTTACATTTTGATTGCTGCCATGCATCATTTTTTCCTTCTTTCTGTTAAGCGGCCCGCCGCCGGTCCGAAGCCGGCGGCGGACAGCTGCTGACCTGCCTCTCTAAAAGCAGGGTCCGCTTTCATGGATTTTGATATCCCCGGCTTCTTTCCTCCAGCACCTGCTTATCAAAAGCCTGAATACTGGTACGGCCCATTTCAGCGGTATAGTCAGTTAATTCTTTTAAGGATACTGCGCTTTCTCTTTTGATGATCGCCTCCAGGACCATAGCCACGTTAACTCCGGTCAGAACAGATACATTATCGTACTTTCTGCACAGAAGCGCCGATGTTTTGAAAGGAGTTCCGCCTATCACGTCAGTGAATATCAGCGTACCCTCCTGAGAACTCTGGATGAGCTTTTCGAGTCTTCCTGAATATTCATCCAGATCCGAATAATCGAGTACGACCTTTTCCAGGTCGATTACATCGCCCATCATTAAGGTTATCACATCAATCATTCCGTTTGCAAATTCACCGTGCCCGGTGATTACCAGCTTAATCATTCTCTACCTGCTTTCCTAGAAAATACCGAGATATCTGGCAGCAATGCCAAACACTATGATGATGCCAAACAGATGTGTGGGTTTCAAGCCTTTCTTCAAAAGCCAGTACATCAGGAATGTGAATGCCAGCGGAATCATTTTGGGAAAGACCTGGTCAAGAACATCTGTCTGCAGATTGACCGCAACCTCGCCTGCATGTATTACAATGGCTGTGTCCATACTTATATAAGAAGCAATCAATGCGCCTACCACTGCTAAACCTACAATGGAAGCCAGCTTTGATATATCCTTGATTCTGGTTCTGAGCATGGTCATGGCATTCAGCCCTGTACGATAGCCGTAGCCGATTCCTCCGAACTGCAGGATGAAGTGCAATATATTAAATATAATAAAGAATATGATCGGGCCGATAAAGTTGCCCTGTATCGCAAGTGAGGCGCCTAGCCCCGCGCAAATTGGAAATATCGTCAGCCAAATCAGCGCGTCTCCGATTCCGGCCCCCGGACCCATCAATGCATATTTGACGCCCCGTATAGCCTCTCTGTCCTCATTGCGCTCTTCCATAGCGGCGATAATACCTGCTACAGGAGTTACAACGAGAGGATTTATATTGAAAAACTCCAGGTGATCCTTTAATGCAGCCTTTAATTTATCCGGATCATTTTTATATATTTTTCTTAATGCCGGCATCAGGATATATTCCCAGCCTCCGGCCTGCATTCTTTCATAGTTAAACGAACACTGCAGGAAGAATGCGCGGAATGCCATTTTAAATAAATCTTTTTTATCAAGTAACTTGCTTTTATCCTTAGATTCCATCTGTCACTGCCTCCTCTTCTTTCTTCCCGCCTCCGTTGAAATAGGTATACATGGCCGCAATCACAGCCACAACGGCAACGCCGATAATGGATAGCTTGAAATAGGCTACCAATACAAATCCAAGGATCATAAAGTGCACCAGGTCCCTCTTGAGCATAATCCTGAGCAGGATCGCAAATCCAACGGCAGGCATCATGCCGCCGGCTGCCTGGAAACCTCCGAGTATGAAATCCGGGATGGATTCGATACCCTTCTGTGCAAGGTCCGCGCCCAAATAAAGCGGCAGGAAGGCAAATAGAAAATAGAAAATAAATAAAGGGATCATTCCCGCAAGGTTCATCAGCTCTACCCCTTTCGTATTAAGGGATTCTGCATATCTGTCAGATCTGTGGATAAGCCAGGCGTTTCCGGTATATACCAGGTTAAGGGCCGCTTGAACCGCGATGGAAAACGGAACGGCAATACCGATTGCGACCTGTGCATCGACATTGGTCAGGATTGCAAAAGCGGTTCCCAGGATACCTCCGATTATGCTGTTGGGCGGCTGGGCGCCGCCTATGGGCATAACGCCTAAGAATACCAGTTCCAAAGTGCCCCCAACGATAAGTCCTTTAACCGGATCTCCAAGAATCAATCCAACGATAATGCCGGAAACGATCGGCCTGTGAAAGTGCAGCAATGTATCATCGCTGTCCAGGCCGGACAATCCCGCAAAAATAGAGATTAACAAAATTTGAAAGAACATCACTCAACCTCCTTTAACAATTTCATGACTTCAACGCTGTTTTCCGTAGGGACCCTCCTGGATTCCAGAATGACGCCGGCTTCATGCAGCTTTTTAAAGGCCCTCACATCATTCTCATCGACAGAGATTGAGGATGATATCTGCTTCTTTCCCTCTTTGAAATGCATGTTGCCAACATTCACCTCTTTGATATCGATACCTCCTTCGATCAGCTTAACAATAGTTTCCACTTCTTTCACAAGCAGAAATATCTTTTGGCTCGGGCTTGCCTTCGGCAGTTTCATGATCGCGTCTTCCACGCTGAAATAGCGTGTACCGATACCGTGCGGCGCGGCCATATCAAGAAGCATCCTTTGTCCTTCATCCTTCGCAACTGCATCGTCAACTACCACGATCAGATTCGCGCCGGAATGCGAAGTCCAGGATACCGCTACCGCCCCGTGTATCAGTCTGTTATCGATCCTCGTCAATACAATCGGCATCTTTTTCGCCTCCTTTCGATATTTATATAGCGCAAAACTCATGCCAAGCAGTGTAACAAAAAACCGAAAGGCCCTTCAGCTTCTGCCTGAAGAGCCTTTCAAAGCCTGATATTCAACAGCTTTTAAGATTATGATATCCCGCTCAGATCTCCAATTTTAGCATGGATGATATCATAGATATATCCTATTTCCGAACCGGGAATCTTCACTTTATAAACGTTCGCTATGACACTGAACGCCTTTTCGAAAGAATCGATGAACTGTCCATGACACTGCATAAATTCATCCAGGTTATGATAGGACAAAATAGGTTCTTTTATCACCAGCCTTTCGATCAGACAGCTGAGATGAATATATAAGCTGATCTTTAAATCGTTGGCAAAGTGTTTTCCCAAACTTGTTTCAAGCTGATTGACAATCAACTCGACCTGATCGATTATTTTGTCTGAATCCAGTATGGTAATGTATTTTAATACGTTTTGCAG
>DAITKX010000036.1:17345-28467 GCA_036835995.1 Bacillota bacterium
AATTCCCTGACAAGGCTTTCTTGAATTTTTTATATCCCTTGCCAAGGATCAACTCCTCCAAAGAGATATAGTTCGTATCCCTGATGCCTGGATTGCTTGTCCCGATGATGATTTTTACATTAAAGCTTTTAAAAATTTCATCTTCAGCTCCGTTGCCACGGAGTCTGTTATAATCATACGCGACAATTTCAATATCGCTGTTTGCAAGGCATTCTGCAAACAGATCCCGCAATTTCGCCGCCATGCCGATACCGGTCATACAGGTTACGATGATCGCATCCTTTTTATTTTTCTCAAACCGAATATACTCATGCAGATTATCGTTCTTTTGAACCGCTTCCACAATCACTTTTTCCATAGATTCGCCGGATTTGATCCCGCTGCCGACGTTGATGGCCAACTGTGTGGAAATATTATTGATAACGCCCACATCGCCTTCAACGATTTCCTTTACAGAATCATATATTTCATCCGGCGAGCCCATGTCGACCAAGAGCATTACCCCATGCGAAGTATCGATATTTTTCAGATAATCACAGATTTTATGCGTCAATTCCTGCGCCGACATTTCGATGGGTATATCGAATGCCTCGAAGATAAACTGTTCCAACAACCGGTTTGCAACGCTCGCAATGCTGCTGGCCGTCGAATATCCGCGGCAAATAATGATAGCGGTTGTGTCTCCTGCGTTACAATCCTGATAGAACGTCTTGACATACAGCGTGAAAATGATAAGTATCAAGGGATTGATACTCATATCCAGATTCATCTCAATCAGTTCAAGAATTTTCCTTCCAATCAGGTATTCCTTCGGGAATATGCCCTTCAAGGTCTGATTCAGCTCGTCAAGATTATAAGCAGCGCCCAATTTTTCCGCCACCTCGCCGTGGATCAGATTAATCAGGCTGATGAAAACAACTGCCGCATTTCCATAATATCTGATTCCGTATAAATTCTCCATGGCGCCTAAAATATTCTGTATCACTCTTTCTGCGTCATTGAAAACCGTATCCTGGCAGTTATCTATGTTCTTATAAATGATTTCATCCAGAATCTTATTGAAGTCCGAAATGATCATTTTCCGAAAAGCTTCCGTACCGGTATCATGTTCTCTGTAATCTCGGATGCACTTTAAAAGCCTTTCTGTTTCTTTATATGTCTTCGAGTTTTCCAATAAAGCGGCATTATTGTAATAATCTCTTTGATTGTCTTTCGGTATGAACATGCTGCTCAAATTACTGCTCAACGCACTTAACGTATTGTCTGCCAACGTAAAATTCATCTGAGTTCTGATCGCTTCCGGAAGATCATGAAGGTGTATCCTCAACATTTTTATACGGCCGGCGGAGGCGGTATCATATGCCAGCGCACAGCTGTATTTGACTGCATTGATCAGCTTCCCGATGTTACCTGCCGTATTTGCATTCAACAGGGTCGATACCACCTGTCTGCTGACCATGATATCGATATCGATCTTTCGAGCTTCGCACTGATAAAAGCTATAGATCATTTGAAGCTTTTCACTGATTGGTCTTCCCGGCAAAGCAGGAATATTGACGACAAGGGGTATCCTCCTTAAAAATGTATTTATAAGGCTTACTGACGGATCTTCCGTCGTGGCAAAAATAAATCTTACTTTCGCCGACCTCCATGTCATCGTCTCACCGAGACGTCTGAATATTCCCTTGTCAAGCAGCAGGAAAAGCTTCTCCTGCCCTTCCGGCGGCAATCTGTGGACCTCATCCAAAAACAGGTAACCTCCGTCCGCCTCTTCCAGCAATCCCGGCTTGTCCTTATCCGCGCCTGTAAACGCACCTTTCACGTATCCGAAGAGGTTTGCCGACAACAGCTCCGGGTTGTTCGCATACTCAGCACAATTAAAGATCACATAAGGAGCGGATTTGCCTATAACGCCTTTATACTTAGCATACTCATAGATCAGCTGCGCCATAAAGCTTTTACCGGTTCCGGTATTGCCGAGCAGCAATATGGGAAGACCGTCAGGAGGATATGTCGCAGCGGATTTGCACATTTTTACATGTTCCTTCAGGCTTCCGCCGCTCCCAATCAGCTTATTAAAGGGATCGTTCCTGTCATTTAAAGCGGATACCTTATCAAAATTTATACCCGCTGAAAGTGAGGGATTGCTTTCATACACCTCCCGGTCGATAAAATAAACCGGTCTGGTGTTGATTTTGATGATCTTACCCTCAGCATACAGTTCATTTAACAAGTGGCTGGAAGCATTCCTTTTGAGATTCAATTCCTTCGATATTTCTTCTGCTGTCACGCCTCTTTTGACACCGGCATCCAGTTTTAAGGATAATGCTTTTAAAGACATGTAAACTTTGTCCTTATTTCTTTCCATATCCTGTACCATTCCTTTGAGTTTCCATAAAAGAGTAACTTGCCTTGCGATTGTTTTAAGTATTATAACACATCAGGGAATGCTTGATATCTAATTTTTCTCATTTGCCAAAACCAGAAAAAAAAGCACACAAGCAAGATTTTACAATCCTCCTTTATGTGTGCTTTTCCGTTATTATCTTTAAGTTCTAATTTTGGTTATTCCAAATAATCCTTCAATTTCTTGCTCCTGCTGGGATGGCGCAGCTTTCTGAGGGCTTTGGCCTCGATCTGGCGGATCCTCTCACGGGTAACGTCAAATCTTCTCCCCACTTCCTCCAGAGTTCTGGCGCGGCCGTCATCCAGTCCGAACCTCAGCTTCAGGACCTTCTGCTCTCTGTCGGTAAGGGTGTCCAGAACCTCCACAAGCTGTTCCTTCAGCATGGAGAATGCGGCTGCTTCCGCAGGCGCCGGGACGTCGTCGTCGGGAATGAAATCTCCCAGATGGCTGTCTTCCTCTTCTCCGATGGGAGTTTCCAGCGAAACCGGTTCCTGTGCAATCTTCAATATTTCCCGCACCTTTTCCTCGGAAATATCCATTTCCGCGGCGATTTCCTCGGGGGTGGGTTCCCTGCCGTATTCCTGCAGCAACTGTCTGGAAATACGGATCAGTTTATTGATGGTCTCAACCATATGCACCGGAATTCTGATGGTCCTCGCCTGATCCGCAATGGACCGGGTAATGGCCTGTCTAATCCACCAGGTAGCATATGTACTGAATTTGTACCCTTTTCTCCAGTCAAATTTGTCTACCGCTTTTATTAAACCTAAATTTCCCTCCTGGATCAGATCCAGGAACAGCATGCCCCTTCCGACATACCGCTTTGCGATGCTGACGACCAGCCTCAAATTGGCTTCACAGAGCCGCTTCTTGGCCTCCTCGTCCCCCTGCTCCATCAGCTTCGCGAGTTCGATTTCCTCCTCCGCGGACAAGAGCGGGACTTTGCCGATCTCCTTGAGATACATCCTGACGGGATCGTCAACGGCGATGCCTTTTGGAAGAGTCGACTCCAGATCGATTTCTCCGCCTTCATCGATGTTGATATCATCCAGTGCAGCGTCCGGATCTTCATGCTCCAAAGCGATGATCTCAAAATCGTCGGGATCGACCTCGGAAACGATCTCAATCCCCATGGAGATCAAAGAATCGTACAGGTCATCCATCTGATCCTTGTCCATATCGACGTTTTCCAGATAATCCGATATCTCTCTATAGGAGATGGAACCTTTGCTCTTTGCCTTTTCAAGCAATTCGTTCACATATTCAAACTTCTTATCATCCTGGCTTTCTTCATAGTCCATGCGAACCACCTACCTTCTATCCTTGTTTTTTTCTCTCTGTATTTCCATCAATTCCATTGTAAGGGCTTCGATTTTATCCCGGTCCTTTTCATCCTCCAGTATGGAGATGATCTGAATGATTTCCTTTTCCCGTTTTACCAATCTGGCCGTTTCAATTCGTGTAACGCAGTCCTGAAAGACCTGCTCGTCCTTATCTGCCAGCTGGATGTTATCGATGATATCCCGCAGGAACCGGTCATCATCCGCTTCCAGACTGTCTTCGATCTTTTTCATGTCGATTTCCTCATCGTCCTTGTAGACCGAGAGGATCAGCTCGTAAATCTTATATGCCGGGGAACTTCGGAAGACCCAGTCGTAAGGCTTTATTCTGGGAACATAACCGCTTTTCAGAAGCATAAGCTTGATCAGGTACTTTTCGATCATAGTCCCTGTTCCGGCGCTCTTACCGTCCCGCGTCTGCCCAGCCGCTGCCTCCCGAAGGGGCGGCGCGGTTGAATTCCTTGCATTTTCGGTATTATTATTGCCATTAATCTCCAGTCTTATAGCACCTTCCGAAATTTTTGTTTCCCGGGCAATTTTTTTGATATAAACGTCCGCTTCAACCGGACTCAGATCTCGTAAGATCTTCGCTGTTTCCTGAAGAAATTCAACACTTCCTTCCGTTGTACCAAGGTCCAGCCTCTGTTTCAGAAGGTGGATCTTGTAGTCGGCAAAGGGCATCGCGTTTTGGACCAACTTGATGAATTCGTCCTTTCCGTTTTTCTTTATGAACTCGTCGGGATCTTTCCCGTCGGTTACATGCAGCACTTTTACCTTGCAACCCGCCTTATGGAGAATATCCATACCCCGCAGTGCGGCGGCCTGGCCGGCCGCATCGGAATCATAGGACAGGATCACATTTTCCGTATAGCGCTTCAGCATAGCCGCCTGGTTTTCCGTCAGCGCAGTTCCCAAGGATGCCGATACATTCCTGACGCCGTGCTGATAAAGAGAAATGACATCCATATATCCTTCAACAAGAATCACGTAATTTTCTTTATTTATATCCTGTCTTGTCAGGTTTAATCCGTACAAGTTGTTTTTCTTCAAAAAAACCGCCGATTCCGGTGAATTCAGATATTTTGGGGTGCCGTCCCCGAGGATTCTCCCGCCGAAACCGATGACCTTTCCCCTGGTGTTTATAATCGGAAAAATCACTCTGTCTCTATATTTGTCATAGTATTTTCCGTTTGATTGAGATATGAGTCCCAGATCAAGAAGTGTACGGGGGTCGACGCCTTTTTTCACGAAATACCGATACAGGCTGTCCCATTCCGCGTCAGCATAGCCGATCCCGAATTTCCGGAGCGTCGCGGGCTCGATGCCGCGCTTCTGCATATATTCATAGCCGGGATTAGGGCCTGATTTGAAAGTCTGATAAAAGAATGCCGCCGCCTCCCGGTTGATTTCATAGAGGGCGGACTTTTCCCGTTCTCCTTGAAATTTTCCGCTTTTGATTTCGATGCCGTATTCGCCCGCCAGCTTTTCAATGGCCTCGGGAAAATCCAGATTATGATACCTCTGGACAAATTCGATCACATCGCCGCGGGCTCCGCAGCCGAAGCAGGTAAAGATCTGTTTTGTGTCAGAGACAACAAAAGAAGGTGTCTTCTCGCTGTGGAACGGGCAAACGCCCTTATAGTTGTTCCCCGTTTTTTTCAGAGGCACGTGGCGTCCGATCACATCAACAATGTTGCACCTGCTTTTAATTTCATCTACTATATTATCACTAAACCCCGCACCCACTTTTGTCTCCGCTGTAACATAACCCAGAACACTTCAAACCATGATTTCCATAATCTCTGAGAAACCACAGTTACATATTCGACAAAAGTTGTCCCATTCCTTTTTTCTTTAAAAAATTTTTTTTACTTCCATCCTTTTGGAATGAACAGCTCGCTGTAAATATTCAGCGCATATCGGTCCGTCATGCCCGCAATATGGTCCTTTACCACCTCGTCGATCCCGAATTCCCCGATCATGCCGCGGGTTTCCGCAGGCAGCGCCTTCGGGTTTTTGACGTAGTAATCATAGAGGGAAAAGATCATATTCCTTACCTTATCCAGCTCCTCATCCTTTTTTACGACCTTGCTGTGATATACGTTCTCAAACATGTACGATCTAAGCTTGTCCATGTAAAACTTGCAGTCGTCGCTCATGATGATCTGATCCCTGCCGTCGCTGTTCCGAATCAGATCGTATACCAGAGTATTGATCCGTGTGCGGTGGTTTCGGCCCAGCACGGCGACGCAGTCCGCCGGCAGGTCGCTTTCTTTGATCACGCCGCTTCTCAGCGCGTCGTCGATGTCGTGGTTGATGTAGGCGATCCTGTCACTGAACTTGACGATCTGCCCTTCCAGGGTGGCGGGCGTCGCGGACCCCGTATGGTTCACGATCCCATCCCTCACCTCAAAGGTAAGATTCATTCCTCTGACGCCGTTTCTCGATTCCAGCACTTCCACCACTCTGAGGCTCTGGACGTTATGCCGGAACCCGCCGGGATGCCTCTCGTTCAGAAATTCTTCTCCGTTATGTCCGAAGGGCGTATGGCCGAGGTCGTGGCCCATGGCAATCGCTTCCGCAAGATCCTCGTTCAGCGCCAGCCCTCTCGCAATGGTTCTCGCAATCTGGGAGACCTCCAGGGTATGGGTCAGCCTGGTCCTGAAATGGTCCCCTTCCGGCGCCAAAAACACCTGCGTTTTGTGCATCAGCCTGCGAAACGACTTGGAGTGGACGATCCGGTCCCTGTCCCTCTGATAATCCGTCCTTACCTCGCACTTTTCTTCCTCGTACTGTCTTCCCCTCGTTTCCGCGGCTTTGGCGGCAAAGGGAGACAACATCTCATATTCTCTTTTCTCAAGATCTTCTCTTAATATCATCTTTAATCTCCAATAAACAGCAGCCTTTTTCGGGCCGGGCCTGCGCCCAGTAAAACGTCTATCAATTAAAAATAAAAACTGAAAGGTTATACCTTATTTTACCTTTCAGTTTTTTATTAGTAAAGTGAAATCTGAACAGAACTCCTGTTACACTTCCCCTTCATTTGTTTCTTTTGCAGGATCTTCTATATGAAACGCCCGCACTAACAAAAATCCGGAAATAAATATAAAAGCGATATCTCCAAAAGTGCTTTCCAGAATGCCAAGGGCAAAAGTCAAAAGGATGCCGGATTTAATAGCTTCAAGCGATTGGATATTGGGGAACAATGCTGGAAACCAAAGTTTATACGAAGATAACAGCATAACAACTATAGTAAGCAGAATCAATTCCCAATGAATTACAAGCGTCTCTCTTCGGCGGATAATGGCTAGAATTTCTTCTCTCTGCAAAAGCAATGCTAAAATAAAGGCAGAAACCTGACCCCCTACAAATTGCCCCAACCATGGAGAAAAAGTATCATGGTCAAGTGAATACCATTTTATTTTATAAATAATATAGATTAAGACCATAACGATTAGAATAATCAGTGTATTCCAGAGAAAAGAAGAAATTCTTTGTTTTTTCATCATGAGTTCCTCCCTATGTTTTCAACCGTTCATTTTCAAGCCATCATCCTGACAGGACCTGGCGCTGAAAGCGCGGGCAAAGAACACGCCGGCCGGCGCTGAGGGCGATCTTCGATTGATTTCTTCCATCAGCTTTCCTCCTCCGGTTTAGCATACCTGTATTTTACTTCCTCAGCGTATCTTGGAATCGTAAGCTCATCATATTTTTTAATACTGATCCGAAAAGAATATTCATTCCGTATCTGTTCCAGGATTCCGTACTTGAGATTCAAAATATATTCAAGCCTGGAAGGATTTCCGATGGCCTGTACGGTATATGGAGGAGCTATGGGAACGGAATTGATCTCTACGTTATCTCCCATAAAGCTGATATCCGTAGTTGCCAATATCCTCTGGCCGTTGATCGCCACGGCTTCGGCTCCCCCTGATTTCAGCTTGTTTACCAGCTGGATCAGCGTATATATGATGCCGTTTTCATCATAGCCCAAATGATCGCCGTCATCGGTGACAGGCTCTTTTATGGTCACAATGAAGCCCGGCCCTTCCACATCTACAACGCCCGCTTCCATTTTATACCGCTCTACGATTGCGACCAATTCTTTTAAATAGGCGTTATCGGCTGCCTGCGCATTTTCGATCTCTGCTATTTTCCCTTCGTAATCCAGGAGCATCTGGTTGGCTGTTTTCTTCTCTTCCTGTATCTTTTTCAGCTCATCCTCATAGACATTCAGCTTGGTGGCGAGCACAAGGCCCCCTGATTCGGAGCCCTGCATGCTGCCAGCCTGTACCGATATAAGGAGTCCCATGAGCAAAGCCGCTCCAAATATTACTGCAACACCGCTTTTTACCTTCATCAATTTCCCCATATCAGAAACATATAGAAATACCCCTAATATAAGAAGACGATTTCAGGGTGCGATCTGCAACACCTTATTTAAAAAATCTCTGAAAATTTCCGGTAAATTTTATGCCGGTTTCTATTTTAAGAATTTTATACTCTCTGCGATCTTTAATGTTTCTTCCTCGCTGATATGGGTCATAATCACGAAGATCGAGCGGTCGTGCTGCCAAATAATGCTGTAGCGGTCCCCCTTCACGATAAGGGTTCCAGCCTCTCCGTTGACGGCGATGTCCTCCATTGAAGCGTCTTCCGTATCGTAATTGACGCTTGAGTTCTCGGAGTACTGCCCGTAATCGATAAAGTCCCCATCTTTGTTCGCATAGATGATGGATTTCATCGAGTCGTGGTTTTCAGCGGAGTCGACATAATAGCCCTCCGGTACGTAGGTGGGCGCATACGCGTCTTTCCAGTCAACATTCCGGGCCTTTTCCTGTCCCTGGTCCTCTTCCAGGCGAAATTCCGTATACTCCGGCTTCACATCCATGAAAAGATTGAGGACTCTGACGCGGAGAGCGTCTGTGGTAAACAGTGAAATGGAAACTGCCGCACCGATAATCAGAATCGCAACGGCAACCTTCTGACATGGCTTCATCCGTGACAATCTGCCGCGGGACTTCTTCCTTTTCCGCATTGCCTGATCCAGCCTGCTTTTAAACTCCGATTGCTTCTGGACCGATACCTCTGGATCGCTCTCGTTCAGCTCCTGATTTTCCATTATCAGCTTTTCCCCTTCAAGAATCGCCACCCGCTTCATCGCTTCATGGAAAAGTCTGCCCTCATAAAGGGCCCGGCGTGATTGTTCGTCACAATTATTTTTCATGTTTACCGTCCCCCTTTTCCATCAGAGCCCTTGCTTTCCGTCTCGCCCTGGTAAGAGACTGCCTGACACTGTTGACTTGAATGCCGATTTCATCTGCAATTTCCTTATCGGTCTTGCCGAGATAATATTTGTCGATCAGCAAGCTTGAATCCCTTTCCGGCAGCCTTGAGATCACTTCCGCCAGATCCTCGATCCGCTCGTCGTATGTATATTGCGCTTCTTCCAGTTCCGCTATCTCTTCGCAGATATCATGGTCGTTTCCGAAATAAATATGTTTTTGCCGGACTGCGCTCCGCTTGATAAAATCGATCGACACATGCTTGGAGGTCTGGATGATATAATATACGATCTCCCGCTCCCCCAGCGTCTTCAAAACATCTATTTTTTCGATGAGCCTGATAAACGTGTCGTTGACCAAATCCTCCGCATCCTTCCGGGTTCCTATTTTATTTCTGATTTTCTTGTGCACAAGCCGATTGTACTTATCATATAGAGCTAAAATAAATTCCCTGTCTTCATCTTTTTCAATCATTGTAATCGTGGACAGCAACATAGATCAATCCCTTACCCTTTCGATTCCGAACCGTTCCCTTCTTCCTTATTGTACCAGAAAGCCGGCAGTCTTGTCCATTTCATACTTAAATGCAAATAATATCCTGAAGAGAAAATTTTAAACCAACCGGGACCTGACCGTTAAAAGTCAAGTCCCCGTTCAACCCTTGCGCCAAACGCTTCGTCGGCCCGGGTAAAAAAATTCACGACCTTCCGCTGTACTTTATCATCCACAAACATCAGGTGATCTACGATATTATCCACCAGGCGATCCTGTTCCTTCGGCGACATCGCACGATACCGTTCCCCTGCCTGAATAAAGTCGTCGCCCTTTACGGACTGGGCCCTCCCAATGGTCCCCTCCAAGTACATCGAGGCCACAGTCCGGCTCTGGGCGACTGCCGCCGAAACGGGATACCGGGCCTGATTGATCGGGATCTCCTTAAAGTTCGAACCCAACCGGTATCTCTGGGCGTCCAGGGAGGCAAAGATGCTGCCCTGAAGCAAGCGATCAAAGGAAAATTCGATCCCGGGAACGATATTGGCCGGAGAAAACGCGGCCTTCTCCACTTCCTCAAAATAATTTTCCGTCGGTTTTGTCAGGGTCATCTTGCCGACTTTCAGCAGAGGCGCCAAATCTTCCGGCCACAGCTTGGTAGTGTCCAGCGGGTCAAAATCGTACTGATCCTGTTTTTCAAAGGGAATGAGCTGTACGTTGAGCTCATACTCCGTAATTTCTCCTCTTTCCAGGGAATCGCAGAGATCCCTTGCGGCAGCGTCGGGATCGAATCCAGCCAGGAACTCGGCTTCCTGCCGCGTGATGTTCTTTACGCCCAGCATCGGCTTCCAATGATATCTCACAAACTGTCTTTGCCCGTTTGATGATACCCAAACATAAGTATTTACGCTATAGCCCTCCATATGGCGATAGCTTTTTAAAGTTCCGTTGTCGGAAAACAGCCATGTCAGCATGTTGGTCGCTTCCGGCGTTTCCGAGATATATTTCCAAAATCGTGCAGACTCGATCAGATTTGTACTGGGCGAAGGCTTTACAGCATGCATGAGTTCGGGAAACTGGATCGCGTCACGGATATAAAAGACGGGCAGGCTGGTGCAGAGCAGATCGTAGTTCCCCTCGGTGGTGTAGAATTTTACCGAAAAGCCTCTTACATCCCGCAGTGTGTCGGCAGATCCCCTGGACCCGGTCATCGTTGAAAACCTGACAAATACCGGAGTCTTTCTGTCGGGGTTCTGCAAAAACGCGGCACTCGTAAAATCGCTCATGGGCATATACACCCTGAAATGGCCGTGGGCTCCCGTGCCTTTGGCAAAGACGACTCTCTCCGGAACCCGTTCTCTCACAAAATCTGTCAGCTTGTCAATGAGCCGAACATCCTGCATCAAAACGGGGCCGCTCTTTCCTGCCGTCAATGAGCCTTCCTCCTTGTTCATCATGTCTAACCTCCTTGATACGAGGCGGCGCCTCGTTATTACTACAGTATATGAAGGCAATAAAAAAAAGGAGCATCAATTGCTCCTTACAGACTGTAGACAAAGTAGCAGATGCAAATGCCAACTGCTGCTTTTTCTTTTATT
>DAITKX010000037.1:0-2665 GCA_036835995.1 Bacillota bacterium
TGTGCAGGATCATCCTGGTAAAGAGCGAGACGGACTACGATAAATTTGACCTGGCCTTTGCGGAATATTTTGAAGGGGTCGTTACGCCGGAGGACATACCGGATGAGATATGGAAATGGCTGAACCAGGACGTCAGGACCAGGGACATCAATGACAAGAACATGCTTGACGATTTTGTCCTGGAGCTTGAAGAGCTGCAGAAGCGCCTGAAGGAAAGGATCGCGGAGCAGAAGGAAAAGCACGACGGCGGCAATTACTGGATCGGCACCGGCGGAACCTCTACCATGGGTTACAACGGATTTCACGAACGGGGAATACGCGTAGGCGGGGAAAGCCGCCACAAGAATGCGGTGCAGGTGGCCGGTGAACGGAATTTTAAGGATTTCAGACAGGACAATATCCTGGACATCCGGCAGTTTCAGATGGCGTTTAGGAAGCTTCGGCAGTATTCCTCGAGGCTGGACGGCGCAAAGACGGAGCTTGACATAGACGGCACCATCGATGAGACCTGCGAGAATGCGGGGAATCTGAAGCTGGTCTGGGAGCGGCCGCGGAAAAATACGGTCAAGCTGTTGCTGCTCTTTGATTCCGACGGCTCCATGATGCCCTACAGCAACCTCTGCAGCCAGCTTTTTCAGGCGGTGAGCAAGTCCAACCACTTTAAGGATTTAAAGGTTTACTATTTCCACAACTGCATCTACGAGCATCTCTATACGTCGCCCCACTGCAGGAGAGGGGAATGGATCAACACCGAATGGGTGCTTTCCAACCTCAGCAGCGAGTACAAGGTAATCCTGGTGGGCGACGCCTCCATGGCGCCCTCCGAGCTCATGAGCAAGGGTGGAAACTGCTTTGTAGGGCTTTACAACGAGATCCCCGGCATCGACTGGCTGAACCGTTTTAAAAAAAAGTATCCGAAACAGATATGGCTCAATCCGATCCCGGAAAGGGAATGGGAATACACCTACGGCTCCAGGACCCTGCTGAAGATAAAGGAGCTGTTCCCCATGTACGAGCTTACCATCGACGGCCTGGAAGCAGGAATCAAAAAACTGCTGGTCTCAAAATAGCGCATAACGGATCCCGCGGCCCATGCCACGGGATTTTTACCGGGCAGAGACGGGATATTTGAAGCAGAGACGGGATTTTTACCGAACAAGTTGCGGAACATCTGTTTACATTTTCGCGCAAATGTGATAGTATGTTCGTAATAAAAGATTAAATGTTCGTCTTTTTAGGTGATAAGGAGGAACTTTTCGATGGAGCAGTTAAAAGATCGCGAACGTAAAATACTCACATATATGAAAGAAGAAATCAGGAAAAAGGGGTATCCGCCAACTGTGAGGGAAATGTGCACCGCGCTGGGCATCAAGTCGACTTCGACGACTCACAAGGACCTGGAAAACCTTGAGCGGAAGGGATATATCAAGAAAGACCCCGCGAAACCCAGGGCCCTGATGGTCATCGATCCGGACTCGGGGCACAGGTTTGAGGTGCGCGAGGAGACTCCCGCAGCCTACAGCACTCCGGACCGGGCAGAGCGGCCCGACGTGGTGGATGTTCCCGTCATAGGAAGAATTGCCGCAGGCACTCCGATTCTCGCCGAGCAGAATATCGACGACACGATCCCCGTCCCCGCGAGGTTTCTCTCCAAAGGAAACAGCTTTATGCTTACGGTAAAGGGTGAGAGCATGGTAGAAGCGGGGATCATGGACGGCGATTACATTCTGGTTCAGCAGCAGAACACCGCGAACAACGGCGATATCGTCGTCGCCATGGTGGACGGCTTTGAGAGCGAGGCCACCGTCAAGACGTTCTATAAAGAAAACGGGCATATTCGCCTGCAGCCGGAAAATCAGTACATGAGCCCCATCATCGTCAGCGACGTGAAGATCCTGGGCCTCGTAAAGGGAGTATTTCGATACCTGTAAATGATGCCGGACCATGTAAATAGCATGTCTGACCCATCAAGATATCCAATCAGCAAAAACATTTCTTGACAATATGGTTTACTAAGTGTAAACTTTGATTAAGGTTTACACTTAGTAAACCTTTTCTTATGCAATAGAGAATATTTCGAAAGGGGCATTATCATATGGCGGATTATAAATTGGCGGAGCTCGAAAGCAGATTTGTCGAGTTGGTGTGGCAAAATGAGCCCATCGGCTCCGGGGAACTGGTCAAGCTCAGTGAAAAAGAGCTCAACTGGAAAAAACCAACAACCTATACTGTATTGCGAAGGCTGTGCCAGAAGGGAATTCTGAAAAATGAAGCTTCTGTCGTTACGTCTGCGGTAAAAAAAGATGAGTTTGATTCCGGACAAAGCAGACAGTTTGTGGAAGAGGCATTTGACGGTTCGTTGCCCAAATTCGTAGCGGCATTTTCGAGGAGCAGAAAACTGAGCGATAAGGAAGTCGCTGAATTGCAGAGATTGATTGATGAATACAGGGAGGATTAGCTATGGAGCAGTTATTCTTAACGATCCTGAACATGAACATCGCCGCGAGCTATGTTATTTTGGTCGTCATCGCGGTAAGGCTGCTGCTAAAGAAAGCGCCGGCTGTCTGCTCCTATATCCTGTGGCTGGCGGTGCTCATCAGGCTTGTTTGTCCATTTTCCTTTGAAAGTATATTCAGTTTGGTTCCCGTCGGCAGGCAGACTGTCT
>DAITKX010000037.1:2675-8825 GCA_036835995.1 Bacillota bacterium
TCAGTTTGGTCCCTGCAGGCGCACAAACTGTGCCGCAGGGCATCATCTCTTCTCAGACGTCGGGACTCCAGGACGGCATCATCTCTTCCCAGACGCCGGGTATCCAAAACGGCGGCATCGCTGTGGGTCAGGCGGTAAATCAGGCGCTGCCGGTAACCCCGGCAGCAGCCGGCACGGATCCGTTGCAGATCTGGGTCAGCCTGGGCGCATCCATCTGGCTGCTGGGTATTGCCGTGTTGATTCTGTACAGTTTCTTTACATCGATCAAACTCTCAAGATCATTAAAGCCCGCGAGGCTGTTTTCCGATAATACTTACGAAACCGATAGGATAAAAACGCCCTTTGTTTTTGGTGTTTTCAAACCCAGGATTTACCTTCCCGATGGACTTGGCGAACGGGAGAAAGAATATATCATAAAGCACGAGCAGACTCATATCCGCAGGCTTGACCATTTAATCAAGCTGATTGCATTTCTGGTTTTATGCGTTCACTGGTTCAATCCCCTTGTATGGGTGGCGTTCCATCTTATGTGCGGAGATATGGAGCAGTCCTGCGATGAAAGCGTGATCAAACAGATGGGCAGCGAGATCAAAAAAGACTATTCCGCGTCTCTTTTAGCGCTGTCCGCAGGCCGACACAGGATCGGCGGCTGTCCTCTCGCCTTTGGAGAAAGCAATACAAAAAAGCGAATTCGAAATATTTTAAACTATAAGAAGCCGGCATTCTGGGTAGTGGTTGTTGGGGTCATCGCAGCTGCGGCAGTGATCGCCGGCCTGGTAAGCGATCCGAAAGGGGAGCAATTGACGGTGGAAGACTATGCCGATCAGTTTGTTGCCGCTCAAATTTCCGCACTAGAAAACAGCTCTGACGTCAAGATCACGGACAGTAAAATCACGAGGCTTGAAAAACTAGGCGTCTATGATGGGCTGCTCTCCTCTCCGGTGGAAGTCTGGCTCCTGGAATACCGCCTATTGCCGGAGGATATCAATAAGGTTGTCATTGCTGGGGGAATGAGCGTGGAAGACGGATGGATTACGGAATGGGGAAGTCCAGGGCAGCCGGTGCTGGTGCTCGCCGCGGATGGGAAAAAACTGGAGTATTTGGGCAGCGACTGGACCGGAGAAGAGGATTATTCGACTGATGCGGGACGGGAGACGGCGGTGCGCTCGTTTCTCGAAGGAATCGAAAAGCTGCCCCACGAAACGTATCACGGCAATCATGTCCTTGTAAAATTTCCCTTGTCGTCGGGAGATACGAGCCAGCTGTTCCTGTCCCAGCCGGTTACACAAGGGGACGGTGGAATCTGGTGCGTGGAGCGCTGGAAGGATACCAACGGCAATGAATATTACGTCACTCCTCCGACTGCAGGCAGGCACATGGAGTACTACAAGGAACTCCAGAAGCAATGCGACGGGGGAGAACAGTCGAAATCATATCTGCTGGATCCGGTGCAAACCGCTCTCGCATTCATCAACAACAACGAGATCGGTATCTTTATCGGTCCTTACCAGGTATCTCCCGAATCTCTTGAGGTCAAGTATGAGGCAACGGTGGAGGATTTCGCCGTTACGCCTTTGAGCCACTACATCGGCTATATTTCGAATTTTACTTTGGAGGAACCCTATTTCCATCTCGATCTGATCGAGTGGCTGACATCAGAGGAGGATGCCGACAGATTGAAGGCCTTGGGCGTCGATCCGGATTCGCTGCCTAACGGATACTATATCTACAATCCCGCCACTTGGCCTATGTATGTCGGAACAAATGACGAGACGGTTTACAGCATCGTTGACTGGGAAGGCTCCGAAAACGCCGTTACCAACAAGGAAGTTTCAAAAAAGCAGTTTCTGGACCTCCTTAATAAGTATTCCGGGTTTTCACCACCATTTCGAATCGTTGCGCAGAACGGGTACGCCCTCAGCGTAACGGAGCAATATGTTCCGTAGAGATTATAGCCGGGCAAAAAACGAACAAAAAACGGCTCTATGCCAAGTGTTTTGGTAAGTAGAGAAAAAAACAAGGAGCCGCGCCGTGGGTGTTCCCACGGTGCGGCTCTTTTAAGTTTTAGAGGTTATGAATCGTTATTTAATCATATTGTCTACGGAATCAAGAACCTTATCCAGCATTGCCAGTGCTTCTCTCAACTCGGTTTCATTGATGTTGAGGGGCGGGCAGACGAGGATCATGTTCTCGTGGGAATATGTTGAGAATCCTTCTACCTTCAGCATTCCAACGATCTTGTTCATCAAGCCTTCCGGATCATGATTGAAGGAGACGATGGGCTCACGGGTTGCCTTATTCTTAACCAGCTCTACGCAGCTGAAAAGTCCGATGTGTCTTACCTGGCCTACGCTTGCGTGCTTCTTTTCCATTTCGTCCAGGAGGTCTGCCAGGACTTTGCCCAGTTTATTGACGTTCTCTTCGATCTTTTCCTCTTTGTAAGCGTCAAGAGTTGCAATCGCTGTTGCGCATCCCATCGGATGAGCGCTGTAGGTAAGCCCGTTGAACATCTTCTTTTCGTCGAAGATCTTCGCGATCTTTTCGGTAACGATAACGCCGCCGAGAGGAACATAACCGCAGGTGGAACCCTTTGCAAAGGTCACGAGGTCCGGCTTAACGCCAAAGTTATGGAACGCGAACGCTTTTCCTGTTCTGTAGAAGCCTGCCATAACTTCGTCGAATACCAATACGATATTGTACTTGTCGCAGAGTGCTCTTACGCCTTCATAGTAGCCTTTAGGCGGAATCAGGATACCGTTGGAGCCTACGATGGTTTCAAAGAAGATCGCCGCGATCTGATCCGGCCCCTCGTAGAGGATCTGGTTTTCCAGCAGTTCGAGATAGAATTCCGTAACGTCTGCTTCTGAATTGAACTTGCAGGCCTTTGGTGCTCTGTAGGGATAGGGTCCGTCAAAGTGGATGAATCCGGGAACGCCAGGCTCAGCGATGAATCTTCTCGGCTCGCCGGTCAGTGCGCTTGCTCCGAAGGTTGCGCCGTGGTAGGATCTGTAAGCGGAGAAGATCTTCCACTTTCCAGTGTAAGCCTTTGCAAATTTGATTGCGTTTTCGTTTGCTTCGGCTCCGGCGTTTGCAAAGAATATCTTCGCGTTTTCAAGTCCTGATAACTCGACGATTCTCTGAGCGGCTTCGGAACGGACGTCTACGGAGTAGCCGGGGCCCATGAATGCCATTTTATCAGCCTGATCCTTGATGGCCTGGATCAGTTTTTTGTGTCCGTGACCTAAGTTGGAGTTTACGAGCTGTGCGGACATATCATAATATTTCTTTCCGTCTTCATCCCAGAAATAGATTCCTTCCGCTTTGGAAACTACCATAGGATTGATTTTTTTCTGAGCGCTCCAGGAATACAGGTTGTATTTCATTCCCTGTTCTTTAATGTTTGACATTTTATTATCTCCTTTTAACGAATATGATTTAACGGGTATAATGCTTGGGGCTGCTGCTCACAGCCCCGCTTTATATTAGTGGTGCGATGTGAATTATTTGAATGCTTTTCTGATATCTTCGTCAAAGAGGTCTTCGTCCTTAGGCTGCCAGGAAGGAATCGGCCTGGATACATAGGTGAAGTTTAAGAGATCCTTCCATGTTGCGTTGTGGGAAATGCTGTTGTGTCCCCATGTTCCGCAGCCCAGAGTCATGGACATCGGGAAACCAGAGGTCCAGGAACCGCTGTTTGTCAGGGACTGAGGTTCGTTTACGCAGACTTTGCAGACCGGAATCTTTTCTCCGAGATACGTAACTCTTTCCTTGAGGCTTGTATGGATACCGCAGCTGTGTCCCTTTCCCTGATACTCAAGGATATTCATCAGCTTTTCAACGGCATCTTCAAAGTTCTTAGCTTTTCTTACGCCGGAAACCGGGGAAAGCTTTTCGCCTGTGAACGGGAATTCGTTTCCGTAACCGCCGTTTTCTTCCGCCATGAGCACTTTGGTGCCGGCAGGAACGTCGATTCCGGCGATTTCCGCAATCTTGGCGGCGGGCTGGGCTACGATGTGTCTGTTCAGATCGTGATTAGCTGGGCTTTCAGGCCACAATGTCTTCAGGAGCTTCGCCTTGTCTTCGGTGTTTTCCTTTACCAGGTACGCGCCGGCCTTTGCCATGGCTTCAACAAATTTGTCATAGCATTCTTCCAGCACGATAATGTTGTTTTCCGTGGAGCAGGAAGTAGCGTTATCAAAGGTCTTGGATTTTACGATCATGTCCGCAACGCTGTCCATATCAGTGGTTCCGTCAATGATGGTGACGACGTTTCCGGTTCCGACGCCGATTGCCGGATTTCCGGAGGAATAAGCCTGTCTTACCATTGGGGTTCCGCCTGTGGCAAGGATGAAATCAACCTGCTTCATCAATTCCGCGGAAGTGGGGATGCTGACATATTCGGGGGCGATGGACTGTACCAGATCTTCCGGAGCGTCAAACTTCTTCAGCACGCTTCTGATCATTTCCGTTACTTCCCAGTTCGTATTTCTGGCCTTTGGATGGGGTGCAAGGATGATGGCGTTTCTCGTCTTAAGAGCCATGAGGGACTTAACGACAGGAGTAGCCTCTCCGTTGGTTACCGGAATAATGGCGCCGATAACGCCCATGGGTTTCGCATATTTCTCCATGCCCATCTTTTCGTCGACTTCAACCAGGCCAACGGATTTCTGGCCCTTCATCTGAGCATAGGAACCCTTTACTTTACTGAACATCTTGCCCTGCTTGTCCGCGGCAATTCCCATTCCGGATTCTTCAACGAGCATTTCACCGAATTTAAGTGCAACATCAGGCTGGGTAAGGGCATAAGCGACGGCTGCCGTTAACTGATCGACCTTTTCCTGAGTGAAATTTTCGGCGATCTTCTGGGCAGCGTGACCTTTTGCAACTAAGCCTGCTACATATTCTCCATAATCAATTGACATGTTCTACATTCCTCCTTAAAGAATTAAAACAGATTTATTTTACACTATACTTATTATGCAATGCTTGTGCCAAAACTATGAATCGAAATGAAAATATTGGATTGCAAGAGCGAAAGGGCTGAAATAAAAGGATTTAAGGCGATAAGCCGCCTTTTGGGAGCGGCAGGATTTCAGGAAGGATTTGTAAATCTCAGAGAAATAAAGTTTTGTTGATTCATAAATGTATCGAAAAAAATGGATTGAACTGGTTTCAATCCACCGATTTGAGAAAAAGAAGGAAATTCCAGACCGATGCAGAATTGTATCATCGATACAATTCTGCATCATCTATCGCATATTTCTGAAGCTTGCGGACGATGGTGGGCTGGCTGACGCCTAAAGCCTTCGCCATGGCTCTCGTCGTTTTATACTGCTTCTGGGCATTTAGAAGGATCTCGCGCTCCGCGCGGTCCAGGGCCTCCTTCAGGCTGCCTGTCGGAAGGAGGCCTGCGTTGTCAGGGTCGATGGAGCCTGCGGTTTCAAGGATGAAGCCCGGGAGGTTTTCCGGAAGGATCGTGGTCCCCTTGGTGGTTATGACAAGCCGTTCGATAATGTTCTGCAGCTCCCGGACATTTCCGGGCCAGGAGTATTTCATCAGGATCGCGATGGTCTTGGAGTCGATCTCCTTATGCTCCTTCATCTTTATGTTGTTCTGATTGAGAAAGATCCGGATCATGGGGATGATGTCCTCAGGCCGCTCCCGAAGGGGCGGAATGCTGATGGGAACGACGTTCAGCCGGTAATACAGGTCCTCCCTGAACTTTCCCCCATGGACCAGGGGCATCAGGTCCCTGTTTGTCGCGGAGATGATCCTCACGTCGATGGGGATGCTTTCAACTCCGCCGACCCGCGTGATTTCACGCTCCTGGATGACCTGAAGGAGCTTTACCTGAAGGTTCAGAGGAAGCTCCGAGATCTCGTCCAAAAATATCGTTCCTTTATCCGCTGTTTCAAAGAGCCCTTTTTTGCCGTTTTTCCGGGAACCTGTAAAAGCGCCGCTTTCATATCCGAAGAGTTCGGACTCAATGAGGTTTTCCGGTATGGCTCCGCAGTTGACTTTAATGAAGGGGTATTCCTTCCGGCTGCCGTTTTCATGGAGCAGCTTTGCGATAACGCCTTTTCCAACGCCGGATTCTCCCGTGAGCAAAACGGTGGAATCCACGTCGGACAATCTCCTGGTCAGCTGGAT
>DAITKX010000037.1:8864-15086 GCA_036835995.1 Bacillota bacterium
GCCGAGATCGTCCTGAGGTCTGAGGCCAAAAAGGGTGTTCTGAACGCTTTCCAGCTCATTCTGCAGGTTGATGAGCTCTGTGATGTCGTGGGTCGTCGTTATAATTTTGCTCATATTTCCGCGGGCGTCTACGATGGGGATACCGGTGGTCAGCAGCCGCTTTCCATCCTTGTTTTCATGGATGATGCTGAGCTCTTTTCTCTGTTCCATCACGAGGCGGGCTACAGAAGGCGTAAAGATGCCTTCTCTTTCCAGAAAGGACACGTGCTTTCCGATGATATCTTTGCGTTTTATTTTATAAAGCTCTTCGCTGGCCTTGTTGATCCAGATGGTAAAGCCCTGTGCGTCGTCGATAAAAATGGCGTCGCTGATGCTGTCCAGAATCGGGATCAGTTCGTCGATGGAAAGGACCGAAAGAGCGTTTTTGCTGTTTGCCATAAATTTTACTCCTTGCAGCAAATTTCGATAATGCGGTTATTCTTTATTTATCATATAATAGAAAAGCGCTTTTATCAATTGGATACGGATTATTTAAAACAAATAAAAATAATTTGACAAGTTATAGAACAAATGATAGTATATTCGAGTAAACAAAGAAGAAGTCATCCGCTTCTCACCTTACCGGCGAAGCTGTTAGGGTCAAATAAGAAGAAAACCTGATTGTTGGGTCGGTTTGTTTTTATTGAAGCGGGTACGAAAGTCCGCTTTTAGTTTTTTTTTGGGAGGTGCGAGCGATTAGCAAGGAAAATCTGATCAACGAAGAAATTCGTGATAAAGAATTGAGAGTTATCGACAGCGATGGGACACAATTAGGCATCATGAGCCTGGATGAGGCTATGAATCTGGCGGCTGAAAGAAAGCTGGATCTGGTCAACATTGCTCCGACGGCGAAACCGCCGGTCTGTAAGATTCTTGATTACGGAAAGTACAGATATGAGCTTCAAAAGAAGGAAAAAGAGGCAAGGAAAAAGCAGAAGATCACGCAGGTGAAAGAAATTCGCTTAAGCACTTTTATCGAGGAACATGATCTCGCTGTAAAGGCCAGTAACGCTGCGAAATTCCTGAAGGAGGGCGACAAAGTCAAGGTCAGCCTTCGGTTCAAGGGAAGGGAAAAGGATTATGCCAGCAAAGGCCATGCTGTCATGTCCAAGTTTTCCGAGTTCGTATCGGACAGCGGCGTTGTGGAAAAGAAACCGGAGTTTGAAGGCAGAAGTTTGATCATGATTTTAGCACCGAAATCGGATAAATAACGAGGCGTTTAACGAGTCAAAGGAATGCTCGATCAAGTTTTAGGAGGAATTTTTTAAAATGGCAAAAACAAAGATGAAGTCTCATAGAGGAGCAAGCAAAAGATTTAAGTTGACCGGCACCGGTAAAGTTAAGAGAAATAAGGCATACAAGAGCCATATTCTTACCAAGAAAACTGCGAAGAGAAAAAGAGGCCTGAGAAAAGCTACTCTTCTCGGGAGTGCTGACCACAAGAGAATCAAATCGGTTTTAAACGTGTAAGAATATAGGAGGTAAGATGAAATGGCAAGAGTTAAAAAAGGATTAAATGCTAAGAAAAAGCATAAAAAGATATTAAAATTGGCGAAGGGCTTCTACGGAGCAAAGAGCAAAATTTTCAGAGCGGCAAATCCCGCGGTCATGAGATCTCTCCGTTCCGCATATGTGGGAAGGAAGAACAAGAAGAGGGAGTACAGAAGGCTTTGGATCGCGAGAATCAACGCGGGCGCAAGGATGAACGGAATTTCCTACAGCAAGCTGATGAACGGACTGAAGGTTTCCGGTATTGAAATCAACAGAAAAATGCTTTCCGAAATGGCAGTCTACGATCCCGCAGGTTTCGCACAGCTGGCTGAGACGGCAAAGAAAGCAGTGAAATAAATTCAAAAGCGACATTCACTTTTGACAAAATAAGACCCCCTGAACGCACTATAATCTTTAATTAGATTACAGCAGCGAGGGGGTTTTTTCATGTGGTGATTTATGCGGAGTACCTGTTTCTGGAAAACGCGGTGACAGGCGGGATGATCCTGCTGCTTACGGGAAAAATATCCGGGATATGCTGTAAAAAAAGATTGTTGGTCTTTGGGAGCGTACTCTGCGGCCTTTACGCCTTTATCCTGTTCTGGGATTCGCTGAACTCCGCGGTGGCGCTGCTCTCGAAGCTTGTTTTTTCGGCAGCCCTGGTATACGCGGTGTTCCGGCCGAAAAGGTTCACGCCCTTTGCCCGGGTCACACTGGTTTTCTACCTCGTCAGCTTTGGGATGGGCGGTGTTACCATCGGCATGATGTACTTTCTCGGAATCATGGGCGTGACCCAGAACACGGCCGTCTATATGGGCCCTCTGGGATATGCGTGCCTTTTGCCCGGATGTATCCTTACCTGGGTGATCTTCAGCTTTTTCGCGGCATTTGTCAAGGGGAGGATGGTCAGAGAGAGAACTTGGGCCGATGTTGAGATCGCCATGGAAGGAAATTCCGTGACGGTGAAAGGAATGGTTGACACGGGAAATTTCCTGAAGGACCCCATGACGGGAAAGCCCGTCATGATCATTTCATCGGAGGCCGCAAGGCGTTTTTTACCTGAGGAACTCGTGGCGGAAGCTGTGAAAGGGGGGAAAACGCCGGTGCTGCCGGAAGCGATTATGAACAGCAGTTACGCAAACCGCATCAGGATGATCCCGTTCCAGTCCATCGGAGAGGACAGGGGCTACCTGATAGGGATAAGGCCGGATAAGATCCGGATCGGAATACATAACGGAAGGGGCAGCGACAGGACTGTGACGGCTTCAGAAGGTGCTATCCTTGCGATATACAGGGGTATGTTTTCCGGAGGAGAGGCGGAAGGAGACTGCTCGGTCCTTTTACATCCAAGCATGATAGAGGGAGGGATCGCCTGCGATGTTTAAAACATTATTGGAAATTACCATTCAGAACGGGAGAAAGTTGAAGCTGTCGGCTATGAGGATCAGAAACCAGCTGATCCTGGTCCTGAAAGGACACAAGCCGGATGAGATTTTTTACATAGGCGGAAGCGATGTGCTGCCTCCGCCGCTGGCTCCGGAGGAGGAGAAGATCCTTCTGGAACAGCTGGCTCTGAATAACGAGGATGCCAAGACGATACTCATCGAGAGGAACCTCAGATTGGTGGTATATATCGCTAAGAAATTTGAAAACGCCGGCGTCAACGTGGAGGATCTGATCTCCATCGGCGCCATCGGCCTGATCAAGGCGGTGAATACCTTTAATCTGGATAAGAACATCAAACTGGCGACCTACGCTTCGCGGTGCATTGAAAATGAGATTCTCATGTATCTGCGCAGAAGCAGCAGAACGAAGAGTGAGGTATCCTTTGACGAACCCCTGAACATCGACTGGGATGGCAATGAATTGCTGCTTTCCGACATCCTTGGAACGGAAAACGACATTGTCTACAACCACATCGAAGAAGAGGTGAACAGAAACCTTCTGATATACGCCCTGAAGAAGCTTTCGACCCGGGAAAAGCAGATCATGGAGATGCGTTTCGGCCTGATCAGCGGCAGGGAAATGACCCAAAAGGAGGTCGCGGACAAGATGGGAATTTCTCAATCCTATATTTCACGGCTCGAAAAAAAGATTATCGGAAGGTTGAGAAAAGAAATTAAAAAGTTGGGTTAGAAAAGCGGAGAAGGCAGAATAAAAACATACCCTAGTGTTAAGAATAAGGATAGCATCGGATGAAAAAGATGCTGACGCTCAAGTGTTGCTTAAGGGGGCAAAACAAGAAGCGGAGGTCCTTATTATGGCCAGCAAAGTTGAAATCTGCGGTGTGAACACATCAAAGCTGCCGGTCTACAAAGACGTAGAAATGAAAAGAATGATTGATCAGATAAAAGGGGGAGATAATGAGGTAAGAGACGAATTTATTAAAGGAAATCTGCGATTGGTTTTAAGTGTGATACAGCGTTTCAGCAACAGGGGAGAGAACCCTGACGACTTATTTCAGGTGGGGTGTATCGGTCTGATCAAGGCTTTGGACAATTTTGACACGTCCCACAATGTCAGGTTTTCGACCTATGCGGTTCCGATGATCGTCGGAGAGATCCGAAGGTATCTGCGGGATAACAATTCGATCCGGGTGAGCCGGTCCCTGAGGGATACTGCGTATAAAGCCCTTCAGTCAAAGGAAAGGCTTTCAAGAGAGCTGCAGCGGGAACCCACCATCATGGAGATCGCCAAGGATCTGGAGCTGACGAGGGAAGAGGTCGTACTGGCCCTGGATTCCATACAGGATCCCATCTCGCTGTTCGAGCCCGTTTTCCATGACGAAGGGGATGCCATCTATGTGATGGACCAGGTCAAGGACACCAAGAACACCGACGAAAAATGGATGGAGAACATTTCGCTCCGGGAAGCGTTAAAAAAGCTCACCAGCAGGGAAAAGCACATCCTGACCATGCGGTTCTTCGAAGGGAAGACCCAGATGGAGGTGGCGGACGAAATCGGGATCAGCCAGGCCCAGGTCAGCAGATTGGAAAAGAACGCCTTGAAGTATATGAGGAAATACGTTTAAAAAGCACGAGATGATAAATTTCAAAGATATGAGATATTGACGGCGCTATCCGGTGGAGGATAGCGCCGTTTTATGATGTGAATAATGCCGTCCTGTGAGGCGCCGGAAATATTAGCGTTGTATCTTTACACAAAAAATGTCATAATATGTTCGATTAGGTGTAAGCTTTGGAATCTGAAGGCAGGTAAGAATTTTGGACAATTTTATCTACAGCTTAAACGCTACCGTACCGGTTTTTATTGTGATGCTGGCGGGATGGATCCTTCGGCAAAAGGGAATGCTGAACGGGAATTTTGTAAATGTCGCGGACCGGTTCAACTTCAACGTTACGCTTCCCGTCCTGCTGTTCCGGGACATCGCGGCCATGGATATCACAAAGGATTTCCAGCTGAAGTTTTTTCTCTACTGCATGATCGCAACCGCGGTTTGCTTTGTCGTCATCTGGTGCTGCGCGGAAGTCTTTCTGAAGGACAAAACCATGATCGGGAGCTTCGTTCAGGGTTCCTTCCGCGGAAGCCTGGCGGTTCTGGGGATCGCGTTCATCCAGAACATCTATGGAAATGCCGGCATGGTGCCTTTGATGATCGTGGCCGCCGTACCGCTGTATAATATATTTTCCGTGGTCGTGCTGACGGCGAAGGGGGCGGGAAACGCGGAACCGGGAAATGAGCGGATCAAGGGGACCCTCATCGGAATATGCACCAATCCTATTATCTTGGGAATACTGGCAGGGCTGCCCTTCGCGTACTTCCATATCACGATCCCGGGAATCCTGCTGAAAAGCCTCAACAACTTTGCCAGCATGGCGACGCCTCTGGCGCTGATCGCCATCGGAGCGGGGTTTGAACTGCATAAAGCACTGGGGAAGATCAACGTCGCCGCGGGGGCTTCCGCGATCAAGCTGATCCTGCAGCCCGCCGTCTTTCTGCCGGTTGCGGTTTTGCTGGGCTTTCGGAATCAGGCGCTGGTCGCCCTGATCATCATGCTGGGCGCTCCTTCGACTCCAACCTGTTACATCATGGCGAAGAATATGGAAAATGACAGCGTGCTGGCGTCGGGAATCGTCGTCCTGTCCATGCTGCTTTCTCCGGTTACGCTGACCTTGTGGATCTTTGCTTTGAAAACCATGGCATACATATAGCGAGGGAAAAATCTTTTCTTCTCATTTCATTGAAACGCATCAACGGAGGTGGATATCCCGTGCAAACCATGGACACGTTATGGATCATCATCTGCGCCTGTTTTGTCTTTTTCATGCAGGCGGGATTCATATGCTATGAAGTGGGTTTTGTTCAGAGCAAGAACGTGATTTCCGTCGCCATTGAAAATCTGCTCACCTTTATGATCACCTCCATTGGATTTTGCCTCGTGGGCTTTCCTCTCATGTTCGGAGAAACCTGGCGGGGGCTGATCGGCAATAGCTTCTGGCACTTTGAGGGGATCGCCGAAGCGTCGCCGCTGGGCTATGCTTTTGTCTTTTTTGAATTGATGTTTGCGGCTACCGCCGTCACCATATTCGCCGGTTCCATGTCGGAGCGGACCAGGCTGTTTCCGCTGCAGATCGCGGCGATCATCAGCGCCATGTTCATATTTCCGGTTTACGGCCACTGGGTTTGGGGCGGATTGTTCCTGAAGCAGGATACATGGCTTTCCTCCATGGG
>DAITKX010000037.1:15132-28306 GCA_036835995.1 Bacillota bacterium
TTTGCGGGAGCCACCGTCGTCCACACCACCGCGGGATTTATCGCCCTGGCGGGCCTGATTGTGGTCGGAAAACGGCATAAGCCGAAAAACGGGAGGTCAAACATCCCCTTTGCGGTGCTGGGAGTCTTTATTCTCTGGTTCGGCTGGTTCGGATTCAACGGGGGAAGCATTCTGGAGTTCAGCGATAAGGTTGGATTGATCCTGCTGAACACAAACCTTTCCGCGGCCTCGGGAATGCTTGGAGCCCTCGCCATGAACCTGCTTCTTTCCAGAAACGGAGGCTATCTGATTTCCATCTTTAACGGGTCCCTGGGCGGCCTGGTGGCCATTACGGCGGCCTCCTACTATCTGGAGCCGATCTCGGCCCTGATCATCGGCCTTCTTTCCGGCATGGTCGTAGACCTTTCCAGCTACCTGCTGGATAAGACCGGAATCGACGACGCGGTGGGAGCCGTTCCCGTCCACCTTTTCGGGGGGATCGCAGGCACGCTGCTGCTTCCGTTTTTCATGAAGGAGGAGCTGCTGCATACGGGGGACAGGCTGAGTCAGTTTCTCGTCCAGCTGCTGGGACTTGCCGTCAACGCCTGCTGGGCATTCGGAGCGGCGTATCTCATGTTCAGGCTCATCGATAAGGCCATGGGGCTGCGGGTAACGCCGGAGGAAGAGGAAAAGGGCCTCAACATCGTTGAGTTCGCGGACATCTATTCTTGGGAAAAATATATGGAGATCAGCGGCTATGAAAGAGAGATCAATGACAAGAACGATCTGCTTCGAAAGCAGGCGCGCCTCCTGGCCGTCACCGAGGAACAGGAGAAGACCAAGCTTGCCAGAGACCTTCACGACGGAGTGGGGCAGAGCCTGGCCGCGCTGAAGCTGATCTTGGGAATCACAAAGAAAAACATTGAGTCGGCGGCCGGCGCTCCCGAAAAGGAGGGCATCCTTGAAAATACGGATAAGGCGGTGGCTCTCACCGAGAATTCCATAGATGAAATCAGAAACGTACTGAATAATTTAAAGCCGGAGCCCCTGCAGGAAGACGGGCTTGCCGGCGGCCTCGCGGCAATGGCCGACGGAATCAACCGGACGGGCACCTTGACATGCACGCTGGATATACGAAAGCCGATTCCGCATTTTGACGAAACCGTTACCCTCAATATCTACCGCGTCGTTCAGGAGGCCATTACCAACGTGGTGAAGCATGCAAAGGCGGAAAAGGTGCGGATCGTCGCAGGGGAATCGGAGGACAGCGAGCGCTATGATTTCCAGATCATAGACGACGGAGTCGGATTTTCCGCGGGGGATAATCATTATGGGGTAGGGATCCCTTCCATGGCCGACCGGGTAAAGATGCTCGGCGGAACGTTCCGCATAGAGAGCGCGGAGGGAAGAGGAACAAGAATTGTTGTGGAGGTGCCGACAGCAGATGAGTGATAAAATTAAAATCTATCTTGCGGACGATCATAAAATACTCAGAGAATCCCTGCGCATCCTTCTCGGTCAGGAAGCGGACATCGAGGTGGTGGGAGAAGCTGAGGACGGCCTTTCTGTGGAAGAGGGCCTGAGAAAAGCGGCGGCGGATATCCTTATTCTGGATATTTCCATGCCCAGGAGGAGCGGGCTCGACGTGGCAAAAAACATGGTGAAGGAACACCCCGGCCTGAAGATCATCTTCCTCACCATGCATAAAAGCGAAGAGATTCTGGCGGAAGCTTTTGAGAGCGGAGCAAAGGGTTATGTGCTCAAGGAAAACGCGTTGGAAGAGCTGGTCAAGGCGATCCATGCGGTCAGGGACGGAAAGGTCTATGTTTCCTCCGAGCTTTCCCCGACCCTGCTTCACGGTTTTCTTTCCAACGAGAGGAGGGGCAGCGACCTCTCCGTTCGGGAAAGAGAGGTCCTGAAGCTGCTGGCTGAGGGCTACAGCAACAAGGAGATCTCCGATATGCTCGTCATCTCCGTCAAAACGGTGGAGACCCACCGCGCCAACATCATGAGGAAAAACAACTTTAAAAACATCACGGAGCTGGTGCTTTACGCCGCCCGGAATCATATCATCGAAATCTAAGGCGGAAGAACCGCCTTATCGAAGCTTTGAAAATAAGGAATTTCCCTGATCAAAATAAGGGTTTTGCGGTATATCCACAGAACGCTTATTTTTTTATTATTGTAGATAGATAAGGCTGTGCGGCCGGAACCGGTTTCCGGCCGCACAGCCTAAATATCCAGATATTTTGAAGGGAGTGACTTTAATGATCAACAGCGGAGATACCGCTTTTATGATCGTCTGCGCCGCGCTGGTCTGCCTCATGACGCCGGGACTCGCGTTTTTCTACGGCGGCCTGGTATCCAGAAAAAACGTGCTGACAATCATGATGCAGAGCTTTATTTCAATGGGAATTGTAACGATCATATGGTTTTTATTCGGGTTTTCCATGGCCTTTGGCGATGATATCGGAGGAATCGTCGGAAATATGAAATACATTTTTCTGACGGGCGTTGGAATGGATCCGAGCTCAGTCTACGGAAGCACGATTCCGTTTATCACTTTTTGCGCTTACCAGTATATGTTTGCGATCATAACCCCGGCACTGATCACCGGAGCCTTCGCCGACAGGGTGAGCTTCAAGAGTTACCTGATTTTCCTGGTAGCCTGGAGCGTATTGATCTACTGTCCCCTTACCCACTGGATCTGGGGCGGCGGCTTCCTGCAGCAGCTCGGCGTCGTCGACTTCGCAGGGGGTATGGTAGTCCACACCAGCGCGGGGCTGGCGGCTCTGGCCTCCGTCATCTTTGTCGGAAAGAGGCATATTACCGAGGAAGAGAAAGAACCTCACAACATCACCCACGTCGCGTTGGGAACCGCCCTGCTATGGTTCGGGTGGTTCGGATTCAACGGCGGAGGAGCCCTGGGCGCCAACGGAGTGGCTGCGACCGCATTCGTCAATACGGATATTGCGGCTTCCGTGGCGATGGTGACCTGGCTTGCGATCTCATGGATCAAAGAGAAGAAGCCGAGCTTTGTCGGCGTATTGGTCGGTTCGGTGGCGGGGCTGGCGACGATTACGCCCGCCGCGGGCTATGTGAAGCCATGGGCGGCAGTTGTGATCGGGCTGCTTTCCGGGTTCGTCTGCTACTATGCGGTGCAGCTCCGCATCAAGCTGGACTGGGATGACGCCCTTGACGTCTGGGGAGTCCATGGAGTCGGCGGGATGCTGGGCAGCATCCTGGTCGGGGTCTTTGCCGTCAGCTCGGTGAACGGGACCAGCGGGCTCGTCCAGGGCAATGTGCATCAATTGCTCGTACAGCTGCTGGCGGTTGCGATCACGGCGGTTTACGCCTTCGTCGTCACTCTGCTCATCCTGAAGGTCACGAATATCTTTACCCCGGTCCGGGTGTCGGAGCTGGCGGAAAAAGAGGGCCTGGATGTTTCTCTCCACAAGGAGATCGCCTATCATATGTAAAAACTTAATATGCAGCGCCTTAATTGAGAAAAAGTATGTCCAAGGGGGCATACTTTTTCCTTTCCCGACATAAATATCATAAGGAGAAGTTCGGCGAGAATGCATTTAGCGATCAGATATTACGGATAGAGGCATGTTGTACTTTGTTAAATCAGGTAAGGGGGATAAAAGCTATGATGAGCACACAGGATTTGAGAAATAAGGAAGTCATCAATATCTATGACGGGAAGAGCCTTGGTTTTGTGTATGATATTGAAGTAAACCTGGAGAAGGGTACCATCGAAGGGATTATCGTTCCGGCCCAGAGGAGCTTTTTCAGCTTTTTTGGCCGGGGAGACAACGACTATGTGATCAAATGGAAGGATATCAAGCGGATCGGCGATGACGTGATCCTGGTGGATGTGGCCGGCGTCTTTGATATGGATGGGGGATATGAGAAAAGCCATGTTTCCAATCCTCGCGGATACTGGGAACCGGATAAAGACCGGTTCAGAAACGAGGAATGACGGAAAGTAAGGCAATAAAAAGAGAGACTGATAAAAAGCCTTGCATAAGCCACAAGATATAGGTAAAATAAACCCATGAAGCATTAGCAATTGTATAGCATTGGCCGTATTTTATCAATCGATGCAATTGGCCGCGTAATGGAGGGAATAAGATGAGATGCCCATTTTGTGAAAATCTGGATACCAGAGTAATTGATTCGAGACCAACGGAAGAAGGACATGCCATAAGACGCAGAAGAGAATGTGACAATTGCAACAAACGCTTTACCACATATGAAAAAGTGGAAGAAATGATCTTTATGGTCATCAAAAAAGACGGAAGCCGCGAGGCTTTTGACAGAAACAAGGTCATGAACGGTATCATTAAGGCTTGTGAAAAGAGGCCGGTATCCATCGCGGATATCGAAAAAATAGTGGATGAGATCGAACGCGGGCTGAACAACATGATGGAAAAGGAAGTGGAAAGCAAGCTCATCGGAGAAGTCATCATGGAACACCTCAAGGATCTGGATGAGGTCGCCTATGTCAGGTTTGCGTCCGTCTACCGCCAGTTTAAGGACGTGAATACCTTCGTGGCGGAAATTGAGAAGCTGCTGGGGAAGGAAAAGCAGAATGGAAAATAGGATAAGGATCGCCATCGACGGCCCGTCCGGTGCGGGTAAGAGCACCATCGCCAAACGTGTCGCAAAGCAGATGGGGATAGATTATATCGATACCGGAGCCATGTACCGTGCCATCGGGTATAAAATTCTGCAAAACAGGATCAGTCTTGACGACGGGGAGGCGATGAAGGGACTCCTTGCACAGACAGAAATCGATTTTAACGCCGGGAACGTCGTTCTTGACGGAGAAATCGTAAACGATAAGATCAGGACTCCGGAGGTATCCCGGGTGGCGTCGGACTGTTCCGCTCTGCCGGAGGTGAGGGAAAAGCTCGTAGCCTTGCAGCGGAAGATGGGACAGGTCAAAAGCGTGGTGATGGACGGACGGGATATCGGCACCAACGTTCTGACCGACGCGGAATACAAATTTTTTATGACCGCATCCTCTGGGGAACGGGCACAGCGCAGGTGGCTGGAGCTCAAAGAAAAGGGAGAAACGGCGGATCTGGCCCAGGTGGAGGCGGATATTATCCAGAGGGATCACAACGATTCCACAAGGAAGCTCAACCCCTTGAAAAAGGCTCAGGACGCTATTGAGCTGAATACGACGGGGATGTCCATTGAAGAAGTGACAGAAAAAATTTTGGAGGTGATAAAATGGCAATCGTAAGGCCCTTTCGCGCAATAAGACCTGCAAAGGCCCATGCGGAGGAGGTGATTTCCCTTCCCTACGATGTGATGAACAGAGAGGAAGCGGCTAAAATGGCCGAAGGAAATCCCTTCAGTTTTTTGCATATCTGCCGGTCGGAGATCGATCTTCCCCATGAGGAAAATCCCTATTCCGATACGGTCTATCAAAAGGCGAGAAAAAACATTGAGGATTTCCTTGCCAATGAGATCTTGATCCGGGATGAAACGCCTATGCTCTACATTTACAAGCAGGTGATGGACGGGCGTTCCCAGGTGGGGATCGTGAGCTGCGTTTCCATCGATGAATATCTGAACAATACCATCAAGAAGCACGAGTTCACCAGGGTGGAAAAGGAGCTGGACCGGATCAACCATTTCGACTGCTGCAACACCGATACGGAGCCGGTCTTTCTGACCTACCGGGATGATAAAAGGCTGCGCACTCTGATTGAAGGCTGGATCAGCGGGCATAAGCCGGAATACGATTTTGCCACAAAGGACGGGATCGGTCACGCCCTCTGGGCAATCACCGATCAAAGCGTGATCGATTCTCTGGTTTCGCTGTTCGGCGAGATCGATTCCCTCTATATCGCAGACGGACATCATCGCTCCGCCTCAGCCGTGAAGGTCGGACAGAAGCGCAGAGAGGAGCATCCCGATTACAGCGGGGATGAGGAATTCAATTATTTTATGGCGGTGATCTTTCCGGACTCCGATTTGAAAATTTTCGACTACAACCGCGTTGTAAAGGACCTGAACGGTCTCACTGACGAAGAATTTCTCGGCAAGGCCGGGGAAAAATTTACCGTCGAGCCCGTTGCAAAGGGCCCGTACCACCCGGAAGCAAAGCATACCTTCGGCATGTATTTAAATGGTCAGTGGTATAAGCTGACGGCGAAACCGGAGATCATATGCGATGAAGACGTCATCCGGTGCCTGGATGTGTCCATCCTTCAGGAAAACCTGCTGGAACCTGTCTTGGGGATCAAGGACCCGAGGACGGACAAGCGGATCGATTTTGTGGGCGGGATCAGAGGTCTGGAAGAGCTGGAAGGCCGGGTCGCCCGGGATATGACCGTGGCGTTTGCCCTGTATCCCGTTTCGATTTCCGACCTGCTGGCCGTATCCGATCAGGGGCTGGTGATGCCGCCGAAGTCCACGTGGTTCGAACCGAAGCTCGGCAGCGGACTGTTTATGCACGAATTGTAAAAAAGTATTTTCACGGAAATCTGCCGTTTTTATAATGCTTCGCATTGAAAACGGTAAGAGGTTTCACGCTTTCCTCAGAAAATACTTTTTTCCTCAGGCAATCAACCAACTGCCTCTGGCAGCCGCTTTAATCAAGTATAAAAAACCCCCGACCATGAAAGAATGGTTTTAGGGGGTTTTTTAACATGAAAAAAAGAATGATCGCTCTCATGATCGGGTTTATGGTTTTGCTCGCGCTGCTTGGAGCCAGGCTGACGCAGATCCAGGTGCTGGAAAGCGAAAGATACGCTTCGGAGAACGCGAAGCAGCAGCGGATCACCCTGAACGGAGAGGATACCAGAGGCACCATTTATGATCGCAACGGAAACCGCCTTACGGGAGCCGACGAGAGTTTTATTTATATCATAAAAAAGGATAGGTTGAACGCCACTGCCGCTAAGATCTTTCAGCTGATTGGGGCAAACCGGGTTGCAAATGAGAGCAAGCGCTACTATGTATATCGCAGCAATCTCTTTAGCGAGGATGCGGCCTATGTTCTGAAGCGCGACTACGACGCGTTCATCATGAAGGGGGCTACCCGCTACGAAAAGGATCAGCCGGCGGCGCATTTCATCGGTTACATCAACGAAATAGACGGAACGGGAGCATCGGGAATTGAAAAGGAGTTTAACGATATCCTGTCAAAGACGCAGAAAGCGGTTTACGCTTCCGTGGACGCCAAGCGGATGATCATTCCGGGGCTGGGCATTTCAAGCGCTGTTACGAATCCGAACTGCGGCGTTATTACGACCCTGGATCTCAGGGTGCAGAAAAAGGCGGAGCAGGTTTTGAAGGATTCGGGACGCAGCGGCTCGATCATCGTCGTGGACGCTAAAACCGGAGAAGTTCTAGCCGGCGCCAGCACGCCTTCCTATGACCCGGCTCACGTGGCGCAGTATCTGAACAGCAGCAATGAAGAACTGATCAACAAGGTCACCCAGAGCCTGTATCCTCCCGGCTCCATCTTTAAAATCATCGTCGCGGCGGCGGCGCTGGAATCGGGCGCCATCACCAAGGATTCCACCTATTTCTGCAAGGGATATGAAGAGATCAACGGGATCAGGATCAACTGCTCAAAAGAGGAGGGACACGGAGAGCTCAATCTCGTGGACGCCTTTGCGAAGTCCTGCAATTCCGCTTTCATTCAGATCGGCATGAAGACCGGGGGGGAGGAGATACTGAAGATGGCAAAGGCTTTCGGAGTGGGAGAGAAGGCATTTGAAGGCAAGGTTGAAGAAAAGTCGGGGTCGCTTCCAGGAAAGCAGGATATCCAGGGGGCCGGGATAGGAAACTTATCCATCGGTCAGGGCAAGCTGCTGGTCACTCCGGCCCAGGCGGCGAGGGTCACTGAGATCATCGCCTCAGGCGGGATGGACTATGGACTGACCCTGATCAAAGGGACGACGATCGACGGAAAAACCCAATACCTGCACAGAGGGCCGGCCAAAAGGGTTATCAAGCAGGAGACCGCGGACTTTATAAAAGAGATGATGGTCGATACGGTCAATTACGGAACGGCAAACAACATGACGGATTTAGGGGTAACGGTAGCAGGGAAGACCGGCTCCGCAGAAGCGCCCTACCATGGTGAGATGGCGGTACACGGCTGGTTCACCGGATTCTTCCCTGCTGAGGAACCCAAGTATGTAATTACTGTTTTTGTGGAGTCGGGAGGCTCCGGAAGAGGCTCGGCAGTACCTCTGTTCCGCCAGATGGCGGAATACCTCAATTCAATTTCATAAACTGAAATTCACAAGCTAGACTTCATATTCTTCCGAGAAGGCTTCTTTCAGCTTCAGGATCGCTTTTTTCTCGATTCTGGAAACATAGGAACGGGAAATACCAAGCTCCTTGGCCACCTCCCTCTGCGTTTTAGCATTTTCTCCTGCAAGTCCGAAACGCTTAACGATCACCATCCTTTCTCTGTCCTTCAGGAGATGACAAATTGCATCATGAAGTTTTTTTACCTGCATTTTATTGTCGATATCATCGATGATAGCGTCGGTATCAGTGCCGAGAATGTCGTTGAAATTGATTTCGTTTCCATCCTTATCCGTGCCGACCGGATCGTTCAGGGAGATTTCAATTTTTGTCTTTTTGGTGGTCCGGATGTTCATCAGGATCTCATTTTCAATGCATTTTGCGGCATAGGTCGCGAGCCTTACACTTTTGCTGCGGTTGTAGGTGTTTACGGATTTGATCAGGCCGATGGTGCCGATGGAAATCAAGTCATCCGGATTTTTCCCCGTATTGGCATATTTTTTTGCAATATGAGCCACCAATCTCAGATTCCGCTCAACAAGGATATTTTTCGCTTCCTTATCCCCCTGCTCATAGAGGGCAAGGTAATAGGCCTCTTCCTTATCGGTCAGCGGCTGTGGGAAGGAGTTCCCCATGGAAACATAGGAGGATAACAAGACGAGAGGATTCGATAACAGCAGAGATGTGAGTATCAGCGAAATGCTCATTTACAAAAGTACCCCCTTTAGCGCAAATGTAATAGATGTATATGCGTCAAAGCGGGCAATAGTGCCTGTCAAACTGAAAAGAGGACAGCGCAACATGTCTCTTTATGGCAGGGGCGGGCATTATGGCAGGGAGCGCTCATAGCGCTGTAACCCTGTGGAGTCATGAAACAAAGGCGCGGCTTTTCCGTCTAATTTGTGTATCCAGTCTCATTCGCGTAGCGAATATCAGCCAGGTGCCATAGGAAAGGGGATATTGGAATGAGAAAGCTTATTGCAACAGTTGTATTAATGCTGGTGCTGTCGCTATCAATTACAGCTTGTTCAGGCGGGTCTGGGCAGAATGGAGGCGGATCTGAAAAGACCGGACAGGGGGAAGCTCTGATCGCGTTTTATCAGGACGTGCTGGACGACCTTTGGAATCGGGACAAATGACTTAATTCCGATATCGACGTGCTTGCATTTGATTTATCGCAGATTTCAAACCTCTCGGAAGATGAAAAAGACGATCTTGTTGAAGCCGTAAGCAAGTCCTATGGTGCGGAAGGCATTCGCGGCACCTTTGACGAGTTGAGCGAGCAGGAGTATATCGACAAGGAAAATTTACGCTTTGAAACCGGCATACTGATCACCGTTGAGATCACAGATGTGACTGGAGACAGCTTTACATTTGACGCGAAAAAATGGCGCAGCGGTACCGGCGCATATTTTTTCAACGACTGCAAGGCGATTAAGGCGAAAGACGGGTGGAGTTATACCGTAGGATCTGAAGCGATATCCTAGGATATGATATTATGATTTTCGGTTTCAAGCCGCGTTATAATATCTCCGGCCAGTTTGCAGCCAGCTCCGATCTGATCTTCTCGGAAGGAAAACCGATCACATTGTCATAGCTTCCATGGATATGGGAGACATACTTTCCCCAGGCGCCCTGGATGGCATAGCCGCCGGCCTTGTCCCAGGGTTCGTCCGTGTCGAGATAGCGCTGGATTTCATCGTCGCCGTAATCCTTAAAAAATACCTCGGTAACGTCATAGAAAACTGATCGCTTCGTTCGACCCGGGCTGATCAGCGCCACTCCCGTAGCGACGAAGTGGCTCGCGTTTTTCAAGTCCTTCAGGGTATTGAAGGCATCAGCTCTGCCTGCGGGCTTTCCGATGATCCTGCCCTTATAAACGATGGTGTCTGCGGCAAGGATCACCGGCGGGTCTTGCTCTGCGGCCGGGGTTTTCAGCCAGAGCTTTTCCACGTTCAGCGCTTTTTTTAGGGCGAGAAACATGACGGTCTGTTCCATAGACAGCGCAAAGGGAAGGGTCTCGTCCGCCGTCGAAGGCATTATGACAGGATCAACCCCGTACTTTTTCATCATTTCGATTCTCCGCGGAGAAGAAGAAGCTAAGATAATCCGGCTTTTCATAGGATCCCTTTCGTTGATTCAATAGAAATGAGATTTGTATTATTATACAATAATATGTCCAGAATTGCAAAAGCCGCCTGGGCGATTGACGCCCGGCGGCCTTCCTTGCATTTTCAGCTAATGCATAGATTCAAAAGACTGACAATCGGTACATTGATCCTGAGAAGGATTCCTTTCATGAGTGCCCACCTGAATCTGGCTCAGCGCGCAGTATTCCCCGCTGTCGCAATGATTTTTGCAGGAATCGACAGTGCACTTGATGCTGTGATTTTTATTGCTCTTGTCCATAATAACCTCCTGTATGATTTTATTTTCATTATTATTATTTCACGCGGCAGGGATAATATATGAGGTAATATTTAAAAATAAATTAATGGAAAAAGAAAGGATAACGGTTTTTGTCATTTTTAATTGTATTAATCCTGTCGAAATGTTAAAATAATAAATACTTATGGGAATAACGAAAGCAGGGGTATTTTGATATGAGAGAGAAGGAGGAATCGTCGGCTGCAAAGGCCAAGGGGGAAAAATGAACCAAATAAGAAAAGAAACCACGATCAAAGAGCTGCCCGCGGAAGAGCGTCCCAGAGAAAAACTGATGCGGAGCGGTGCGGAGTCCTTATCCAACACGGAGCTTTTAGCTATTCTGATCGGCACGGGAACAAGGGAAACCTCTGCGATCATGCTGGCAAATCGGGTCCTGGCTCTTGAGGAAGAGGGCATCTCCTATTTAACAAGTTGCCTGCCGGAAGAGTTATCGGGCATACCGGGTATGGGCATGGCAAAATCCTGTCAGATCATCGCCGCCATAGAACTGGGGAAACGAATTGCCACGAAACCAAAAGTAAAAAGGGTCAGTATCAAGTCTCCCGATGAGGTTGCTTCTCTGTTTGTCGAGGAGATGAGATATTTAAAAAAAGAGCATTTTAGGGTATTACTCTTGAATACCAAAAATGAGATAATCAAGATCGAAAATATTTCGGTAGGCAGTCTGAACAGCTCTGTGGTTCATCCTCGAGAGGTGTTTTGTACTGCAATTAAAAAAAGCGCGTGTTCCATGATAGCCGTCCATAATCATCCCAGTGGAAATCCAACGCCGAGTCAGACGGATATCGACGTCACCAGAAGGCTGGTGGAAGCCGGCGACCTGCTGGGCATCAAGGTTCTTGACCACCTGATCATCGGAGACGGGACCTATGTAAGCCTGAAGGAAAAAATGCTGTTGTGATAAAGGTGTAAATTCAATAGGATTCTATATATTTTTAAATTAATCAGCTGTATTTGAAGGAGAGGATGAGATGTGCTTGTTTGTAAAAGACATAGGAATTGATCTGGGTACCGCTAACACCTTAATCTATATAAAGAACCGGGGGATCGCTCTGAACGAACCGTCTGTCATTGCCGTTGACGCTTATTCGAAAAATGTACTGGCAACCGGAAAAGAAGCAAAGGATATGATCGGAAAAAATCCGGATAATATCCGAGTCGTCAGGCCGCTGCAGGACGGCGTCATCTCAGACTTTGAAATGACGGCAAGCATGCTGAAGACCTACATCAAAAGTGTCATGCCGGAAACCTCTTTTTTTACCAAGGTAAGGATCGTTGTAGGCGTTCCGTCCGGGGTTACTGAGGTCGAAAAGCGGGCAGTTGAAGAAGTGGTCCGCGGTTTGGGGGCGAAGGAAGTATACATTCTGGAAGAACCGATGGCCGCGGCTATCGGGACGGGCCTCGCGGTGGACGATGCCATGGGCTGCATGATCGCCGATATCGGCGGAGGCACGTCGGACATTGCCATTATTGCCCTGGGCGGAATCGTAACCAGCACGTCTTTGCGCCATGCGGGGGATAAGCTGAACGATGCCATCATCGCCTATATGAGAAAACAGTATGACCTTCTCATCGGGGACAAGACTGCGGAAGAAATCAAAGAGAAGATTGGCTGCGCGTACATAGATAAATCAGACCCTGACAGCATTCAGAAAATGGAAGCGAGAGGCCGGGACATCATTAGCGGACTTCCCAAAACAGTCGCCATAACGTCCATAGACGCGTTGAATGCACTGGAAGAGCCGGTTAAAATCATTATCGACGGCATCAGAAATACACTGGAGAAAACGCCGCCTGAAATCGCGGCGGACATTGTCAGCAACGGTTTGATGCTTTCCGGCGGGGGCGGTTTACTTAAGGGGTTGGACGATCTGATCGAGGCTTCGACGGGGCTAAAGGTCACGATTGCCGAAAATGCGAAGGAAGCGGTGGCGGAAGGCACGGGTAAGAGCCTGGCCAACATTGACAAACTTCAGAAATATGCGGGAAGAGGCACGAAAAAGAGAATATGAATTGGTTGAGAGAACATAAAATTTTAACGGCTATATTGTCGATATTTTTTGCACTGATGGTCATCTCCGTGATATCCTATCAGAACATCGGAAACAGTACGACGCTAGGCCGTGGCATCAACCGCGTGGTCACTTTGATACAAGGGCCTGTTTCCAATGCGGGAAACGGAGTGAAAACAGGAGTGACCGGAATCTTTCGGTTTCGCAGTATCCTGCAGGAAAACCAGGAACTGAAAGAACAGGTTTCCGATCTGAACCGGGAAGTCATCCGGAACAAGCTGTCGGAAGCGGAGCTTGAGGAGCTCAGAAATCTGTCCAAGGTGCTGGGCTATGAAAATGTGACGCCGGACTATAACCTTGTGACAGCGGACGTAGCGGCTATGGACGGTTCCAACTGGTTCAACCTTTTTACCATTAACACAGGGACGGAGAAGGGCATCTATAAGGAC
>DAITKX010000038.1:0-27990 GCA_036835995.1 Bacillota bacterium
GATCCGGCGACCGGTCGGCAGACCCTACAGCAGGGTCTGATAACGGCGGCCGGACTCTGATGACCCGGAGTTCCCCCGAATCTAATTCTTTTTTGACCGGCTTCGTCTCTGCAATAATAAAATCCAGCCCTTCTGCTTCCAGAAGGGCTTTTGCGTCGCGAAGCTCTTTACCTAAAACATCAGGAAAATCAATCAATGATTAAACCTCCATGATTTCCTTTTCTTTATCCGCTACGATTTGATCGATATCTTTCATAGTTTTATCCGTCTTTTTCTGCACGTCATCCAAAGACTTCTTGAGATCGTCTTCCGTGAGTTCCCCGGCTTTTTCCTGTTTTTTCAGCTCTTCGTTGGCATCTCTTCTCTCGTTTCTGATGGCAACCTTTGCATCCTCGCCATATTTTTTGATCACCTTGATCAATTCTTTTCTTCTCTCCTCCGTAACCGCCGGGATCATCAGACGGATTACTTTTCCGTCGTTGGAGGGATTGATACCCAGATTGGCAATGTTGATGGCCTTTTCGATCTCATGAATGGATTTCGGATCAAATGGTGAAATCATTAATGTCCTCGGATCAGGTACCGATATATTTGAAATGTTCTTGAGGGGCGTCGGACTTCCGTAATATTCTACCAGGATCTTGTCCAGTAAAGCCGGATTTGCCCTTCCCGCCCTGACCGTATTCAATTCTTCTTTTAAAACCGATACGCTCTTCTTCATCTTATCGTCGAGAACTTGCTGTACATCAATACTCATAATTTAATCCTCCGCAATATTTTATTTTTGATTTGGATATTTACCTGATTATGGTCCCTATTTTTTCACCGTAAACAGCTTTCAGCACGTTATCCGGTTCCGCGAGTCCGAAGACGTGAATCGGAATGTCGTTGTCCATGCACAGCGACGCTGCTGTGGAGTCCATTACCTTTAAGCCCTTTTCCAGCACTTCCTTGTGGGTGAGCTCCGTGTAGCGTATCGCGTCCGGATTCTGTTCGGGATCGTCCGAGTAGACCGCGTCTACTTTCTTTGCCAGCAGAATGATGTCTGCTTCGATTTCCGCCGCTCTCAGCGCCGCCGTCGTATCTGTTGAAAAGAACGGATTTCCGGTCCCTGCCGCGAAGATAACGACTACATTTTTAGAGAGATGAGCCATAGCGCGCCTTCTGATGTAGGGTTCCGCTACCTCTTTCATTTCAATGGCGGTCTGCACCCTTGTGGGGACGCCGATAGCTTCAAAGGCATCCTGCAGCGCCAGGGAATTGATCACCGTCGCCAGCATCCCCATATAGTCAGCCGTCGCGCGGTCCATACTCTTGCTGGTTCTGCCCCTCCAGAAGTTGCCGCCTCCTACGACGACCGCTACCTGAACGCCAAGGCCGACCAGCGCCTTCACCTGTTCCGCCACCATGCTCAGCATATCCTCGTTCAAGCCGAATTTCGATTCGCCCGCCAGCGCTTCTCCACTGATTTTTAAAACTACTCTCTTGTATTTTGGCTCCATACTTGATTTGTGTCCTTTCAATAATTTTAAAATCATTGCACAGTAAATGCGACGAAAATCTACAAATCAGAGATTTGTGATTTTCCAGCATAAATTCTGTCAACGGCGCTAAAGCACCGGGCAGAATATTAAACGCAATAAGGACACTATTTGCCTTAGTGTCCGTTTATTATACCATATTCTAACCAGTTGTTCATCTGTTTTGATAACTTTTCCTTAATTATTCCATAAAAAATATCTAAAAGAAAATGCAAGCAAAAAAGTGACGCCTGGTAACCCCAGGCATCACTTTTCAACGTCTTTATATTTGTTCTGAAAAGTTTTTACTGCATCTGTTTTGCAACTTCTTCTGCAAAATTTTCCTCTTTTTTCTCAATGCCTTCGCCCACTTCGTACCGGACCATCTCCACTACCTTTACGCTCTTTCCGAGAGCCTTGGCGGAGTTGTCGATGTACTGGCAAACGCTGATTTCACCGTCTTTTACAAATTTCTGCTCGATGAGGCAGGTTTCCTTCAGCTCTTTCTTCAGCCTGCCGGTAACCATCTTTTCGACGATGTCGGCGGGTTTCCCTTCATTCAACGCCTGCTGAACGAGGATGTGCTTCTCGCTTTCTATATAAGCCGGATCGATGGAAGATTCATCGACAAACTTCGGGTTCATAGACGCGATCTGCATTGCGACGTCTTTCCCCAGCACGTTGATCTCCTCAGCGGCGGCGTCAGTCTCAAATCCTACGATAACGCCGATCTTGCCGTTGCCGTGGGTGTATCCCACATAGACCACACCGGGGGTCGCGCATTTTACAAATCTCCTGATGTTCAGGTTTTCGCCGATCTTGGCGATCTTATTGTTCAAAGCGTCCTGCACGGTTCCTTCCTCTTTGTAAGGAAGAGCCATGAAGGCTTCCATGTCGTCGGAAACGGCTTCCAGAGCTTTATCCGCCAGAATGTCGACAAATTCAATGAATTCTTCATTCTTTGCCACGAAATCGGTTTCAGAATTGACTTCGATAGCTGCGGCTTTCTTTCCATCAGCGGAAAACGCAAGTTTGACCAAACCTTGGGACGCGACTCTGCCGGCCTTTTTCGCAGCCTTGGCGAGACCCTTTTCCCTCAGCAGTTCAATTGCTTTTTCCATATCTCCACTTGTTTCAACAAGTACATTCTTGCAGTCCATCATGCCTGCGCCTGTTCTTTCGCGCAGTTCTTTTACCATACTAGCCGTTACATCCATAGTATATCCTCCTCCTTGCCTGTAAATCTTCCGAAAGACTTTTGGAAAATTTACTACGCAATTCCACCGTTTGTTATTTATTCAAATTTATTCTGCTGCTGCTTCAGAAGCTTCTTCCGTTTCTTCCTCGCCGGCGGCAGCCGCGGCTTCATCAGCTTCCGCAAAGCTTTCGCCCTGGTTGGACTCGATGATGGCATCGGCCATTCTGCCCGCAATCAGCTTAACTGCTCTGATGGCGTCGTCATTTGCCGGAATAATATAGTCTACATCGTCAGGATCGCAGTTCGTATCGACGATACCGATGATCGGAATTCCTAAAATTCTTGCTTCTTTGATCGCAATTCTTTCCTTCTTGGGGTCAACGACGAATATCGCGGCGGGCATTCCCTTCATGTCCTTGATTCCGCCTAAGAATTTCTCGAGTTTTTCCAGCTCCAGCCTGAGCTTGATGACTTCCTTCTTTGTCAGCGCTTCGAAGGTTCCGTCTGTTTCCATGGCCTTGATATCGTTCAGCCTCTTGATTCTGCCGGAAATGGTCTTATAGTTTGTCAGCATGCCGCCGAGCCATCTCTCATTGACATAGTACATTCCGCATCTCTTCGCTTCGTCTGCGATGGCGGCCTGAGCCTGTTTTTTGGTTCCCACGAAAAGGATCGGTCTGCCGGTCTCGCCAACTTCTCTCATGAAAGCATATGCCTCATCGATTTTCTTTACTGTTTTCTGCAGATCGATGATATAGATTCCGTTTCTTTCAGTAAAGATGTAGGGAGCCATCTTAGGGTTCCATCTTCTGGTCTGATGTCCGAAGTGGACGCCTGCTTCCAATAACTGTTTCATTGAAATAACTGCCATAATTTTTTACCTCCTGGTTTTTTCCTCCACCGCGCCTGCCGTCGAAATGACCTTATTACAGGCACCCATTTTTCCGTAACGCGGTGTGCGAATTAAATAATGATAGTATATATCACTTTCCGGTGACATATCCTTGAGTATTTTACACTAATATTATTTGAAAATCAAGAAAAAGTTAATAATCCGACTTTGGCTTCTTAGGCGAAATTTTGAAGCCGAAGATCGCCTTTTCCGTCGGCGCCATATAGAGCAGCGCTCTGATCACTTCGGAAGCGGCCAATATCCCCGCCGCAGACGGCACGAAGGAAATGCTGGACGGCGCTCTGCCGCCGTCGGCGAACTCCTCTTCCCGATGAGGTGCTTCCGTTGAAAAGACAGCCTTCAGACTTTTAACGCCCATCCTTGCCGCCTCATTCCGAACCGCTTTGCTCATGGGGCAGGCCCGGGCTTTTCGTACATCGTCGATCAGAAGCTGGGCCGGATCGAATCTGTTTCCCGTCTCCATGACTGAAAGGGCGGGAATCTTCATCTGATCCGCCGTTTTGATCAGCAGCACCTTTGCCGGCACATCGTCCATGGCGTCTACGATGTAGTCGTAATCCTTCAGGCTGAAGGTTTCTATGTTTTCCGGTCCAAGGTTTTCCGTACGGGCTTTGACAGACGCTTCAGGATTGATGTCCCTGATCCGCTCTTCCATGACCTCTGCTTTTTTTCTGCCCACGGTGCTGTGGAGGGCTGTGATCTGCCTGTTGACATCCGTAATGTCCACTGTGCCTGAGTCAACCAGGGTGATCGTCTGAATCCCGGCGCGGACCAGGGCCTCGGCCGCAAAACCGCCGGCGCCGCCGACGCCAAAGACAATGATTTTCTTTTTTTTGATCATGCTTACGGTTCCGGTCCCCAAAAGCATCTCCGTCCGGTCAAATATCGTTTTCATAGTGCACCTCATAAAGTTTATTGTACTCACTTGCCAGGATCTATAAAACAATCAATATCAATAAAGATAATATCACATTTCCTCTAGAGCTTACTATAAAAGTTTTAAAATTTGCCCTGCTCACTCTGCGCAATCGAATTAAAACGAAAAAAGTCTGCCTTTCAGGAGAAAGGCAGGCTTGAGGAGAAAAAATGAAAATTATACTGCATCCCACTGTGCGATCAACTCAGGAATGATCTTCTTCAAATCCCCGACCAGGCCATAATCTGCAATCTGAAAGATTGGAGCCTCGGGATCCTTGTTGATCGCGACGATAATATCCGAATTCTGCATTCCAGCCTGATGCTGAATCGCGCCTGAGATTCCACAGGCAAAGTAAATATTGGGCTTCACAGTCGTCCCGGTCTGTCCCACCTGATGGCTGTGATCTATCCAGCCTGCATCTACAGCCGCGCGGCTCGCTCCTACCACTCCTCCGACTTTCTTTGCAAATTCTTCGATCAGGTTGAATCCCGAGGCATCTCCAAGTCCCCTTCCCCCGGAGCATATAATCTTTGCGTCACTTAGCGAAACGATTTCCTTCGCCGCTTTCACCACTTCCAGAACTTCGACAGTTATGTCTTCCCCGGATAGTCTGACGTCTAAATCGATCAGTTCTCCCTTTATCCCGGCCTGCTTGTCCAGTTTGCTCATCACTCCCGGCCTTACCGTCGCCATCTGCGGACGCGTCCTCGGGCATACGATCGTAGCCATAAGGTTTCCACCAAATGCAGGCCTGGTCTGCTTTAACGCGACGCTCTTATCGTCTCTGTCCAGCCCCGCCAGCGTCGCTGTCGTATAGGTCTCCAAATAATCCATATATTGCGCTGTATTGATATCCAGCCTGGTACAGTCAGCCGTCAGGCCGGTATCCAGCCTTGCGGCGATCCTGGGAGCAAGGTCTCTTCCGATATGCGTCGCGCCGAACAGCACGATCTCCGGCTTATATTGATTGATCGCATCCGTCATCACTTTTGTATAGCCGTCTGTCGTATAATTTTCCAGCAGCGGATGATCCGCAACATAGACGGCGTCCGCCCCGTAAGCAAATAAATCGTCAGCCAGACGGCTTACGTTTTGTCCGATCAAAACCGCGCAGACCCTGGTATCGCCGCTGATCTCCCTCGACAGTCTGCGCCCTTCACCCAGGAGCTCCAGGGCCACATTCTGCAGCTTTCCCTGCCGTTGCTCCGTAAATACCCAAACGTTTTTATAATCATTCAGATTCATTTCAAGTCCTCCTTAAATTACATGTTTTTCTCTCATATCCGCCAGGAAATTGCCGGCGATTTCCTTTGGCGTATCTCCATCGACAATAATCCCTTTTCCCTTTGGCTTCGGAGTAAATGACTTGAACACGTTCGTGGGTGAAGCTTTTAACCCTACGGTCGACAGATCTACGCCGATATCCTGAGCACTCCATATCCTGATATCCGCCTTCGCTCCTTTCAGGATGCCCCTGATGGACATATACCTCGGCGCATTCAGCTCTTTAATCGCCGTTAACACACAGGGCATCTTCAAACGCAGCGTTTCATATCCGTCTTCAAGAGCCCTCTGCACCGTGATCACGGAACCCTGTAATTTAAAGTCTTTTACATAGGTAACCTGCGGCAGTCCCAACTTTTCCGCAATTTGCGGCCCTACTTGAGCGGTGTCCCCGTCGATGGCCTGACGGCCGGCAAAGATCAGATCATAATCGCCGATTTTTTTAATGGCAGCCGCCAGAGCGTTTGACGTAGCCCAGGTATCTGATCCGCCCAACGTCCTGTCGGACAGCAGTATTCCCTCGTCGGCGCCCATGGCAATGCATTCCTGCAGCATCTCCAGGGCCTGGGGAGGTCCCATGGTGATGACGGTTACCGCAGTATCGGGATTGGCGTCCTTGATCCTCAGCGCCTGCTCCAGCGCGTTTTCATCGTCATGGTTCATGATGCTGGGCACTCCGTCACGGACCAGCGTTCCCGTTTCCGGATTGATTTTTATTTCATTTGTATCTGGAACTTGTTTTGCACATATTATTATCTTCATTGATTTTTCCCTCCTTACTTGAATATATCTCCGCTCATGACCATCTTCATGACCTCGGACGTTCCTTCATATATTTCGGTAATCTTCGCGTCTCTCATCATTCTCTCCACGGGGTAATCCTTGATGTATCCGTACCCGCCGTGGAACTGCACGGCTTTCGTCGTCACATACATCGCAGTTTCAGAACAGGCAAGCTTTGCTTCCGCCGCTTCCACCGTACTCGGAAGCCCCTTTTGCCTTCTGTCCGCGGCATTGTATAGAAGGAACCTGGCTCCGTCGATCCTCGTCTTCATTGCAGCCATTTCAAAGGCCAGCGCCTGAAATTTATCCAGGCTCTTTCCAAACTGTTTTCTCTGTTTCATGTAGGCTACGGTCTGATCAAAGGCACCCTGCGCGATTCCCAGAGCCTGTGCCGCAATCCCGAGCCGGCCTACGTCAAGGGAGGTCATGGCGACCTTGAAGCCTTTTCCCAGCTCGCCCAGTAAATTTTCTTTCGGCACGATGCAGTCTTCAAATACGAGTTCGGCAGCTGTAGAGGCCCTGATTCCCATCTTGTTTTCTTTTTTCCCTCTCGAAAAGCCCGGCATGCCCTTCTCCACAATGAAAGAGGAAATACCTCTCGTTCCTTTCGATTTATCGGTCATCGCCATGATTACATAGACATCTGCGATCCCGCCTCCGGAGATAAAAACCTTCGTTCCGTTTAACAGCCAATGATCCCCCATATCCACAGCCTTTGTCTGCTGCATGGCCGCGTCCGTTCCCGCGTTGGGCTCTGTCAGCCCGAAGGCGCCAAGTTGTTCGCCTGAGAGCAGCCGGGGAAGGTATTTTCTCTTCTGTTCTTCTGTTCCATATGTAAAAATAGGCCAGCAGCAAAGCGCATTGTGCGTCTGCACGATGACTCCATGAGATCCGCAGACCTTGGACAATTCCTCGATCGCCATGACATAGGTGACGTAATCAAGTCCCGCTCCGCCGTATTCCTCGGGGAAAGGCATACCCATCACGCCCAGTTTTCCCAGGTGAGCCACCGTCTCATAAGGATATCTTGCTTCCGCGTCCAGTTCCTCACAATTTGGCGCGATCTCGGTTTCTGCAAACTTCTTGAGCATCTTTTTCACCATCTGCTGCTCTCTTGAATAACTAAAATCCATTGTCAATCCTCCTAAAAAACATTTTCCTTCTCCTGCTTATTAATCGTCGCGGTTCAATCACATCGCTCCATATAACTCCACACTATATTTTAATACGCAATTTATATGCCAAATTTGCTTTTTTGCTTTAATTAATTTAAAATGCCTTATTTCAAGGTCTTTGCAGAATATTCTCCCCAAAGCATACGGGACATCCGGATAAAAAAGGTTCAATGTGAAACAAATTTGTTTCACATTGAACCTTTTATGCAATGCCGGTTTATTCTTCATTGACGACAATGCCCAGCTTTTTCGCCTTCCTCAATATTGTCGGCTGTGACACGCCCAGAACGTTTGCAACCTTTCTGCTGCTTTTGTACACCTTGAAAGCGTTTTCGATCACCCTTTTCTCGGTTTCACCCACAGCCTCCTGGAGGTTCACAATTCTGATCTTCTCGAATTTCCTTTCGTCATTGAGCGCAAAATTAACCTCTTCTTCCGTTATGATGCTGTGCTCTCCGATGACTACAAGCCTTTCAATCGCATGTTCCAATTCCCTTACATTGCCCGGCCAGTCATGATATTCCAGCCTTGTCGCCGCCAACGGCTCCAGCACCTTGTTTTTCTTATACTTATCGTTGAACTTTTTAAGAAAAGCATTTGCCATGGGAATTATGTCTTCGTTTCGGTCACGCAGCGGGGGAATCTTGATGGAAATCACGTTCAGCCTGTAAAATAAGTCCTCACGGAACGTTCCCTCATTGATCATCTCTTTCAAAGATCTGTTTGTGCAGCTTATGATCCGGATATCGATCTTTACGGATTCTGTTCCGCCGATCCTCCGGATCTCCTTCTCCTGTATCGCTCTCAATAGCTTTGACTGCATGGGCATAGGCAGTTCTTCAACTTCATCGAACAGTACGGTCCCGCCGTTTGCCATTTCCAGCAGCCCTAGCTTTCTCTTGTTCAGCGCGCCTGTAAAGGCCCCTTTTTCATATCCGAAAACTTCCGACTCGAAAAGCGTTTCGGGAATTGCGGCGCAATTGATGCAAATACAAGGTTTGTCACTGCGATTGCTTTTTTTGAGCAGTTCCTTCGCAACAACCTCCTTGCCGGTCCCGGTCTCCCCGGTAATCAGCACCGTCGCGTCGCTCGCCGCCGTCTGGCTGATCAGATATTTGATATTTCTCATGGCCGGAGATTCGCCGATAAATTGATCAAACTGTCGCTTCTCAAAATAATCCAGCCGGCTTTCGACCTCCTGGATTTTATTTTTGATTTCTATAATCTCTGTCAGGTCACGTACGATGGTATGGATTGAATCGAGCTCTCCCTTCGAATCAAATACAGGAATGCTGACGAACAGCGCCACTTTTTTGCTGATTGCCAGCCTGGTAATCCCGCAGACCGTTTTTCCTTTTTTTCTCGCAAGGTCCGAAAGCCTGGGCGCGTCTCTTACGATCGTCGTTTCGAAATCCATTTCATTTAACTGCCTTAAAAGGTCGTTAACGCTCCTGTCATCGTAGCCCAGAAAGAAATTATGCTCCGTTTCAAAGATGCCGTATGTCCACATATCATCGATTGTCATCCCGATCAACTCTTCATTCTTTAAGCCAAGGATATTTTCACAGGCTTGATTTGCGGCGATAATAGGTCCGTCGGCGCTGACAATATACATGGCGTCGCCGATAGCCTCTGTAATTGCGAAGTTTTGAAGCTTCTTAAACTTGGGTTGATCTTTTTTCATTTTGTTTCATTCCTCTACTAGTCTCATCGCCAATTGAGCTATTAATTGTTAATGATTTAATTATACATGAAACCGTTTTAAAATTACAGAATAAACAGAAAAGTCTTACAGGCTAAATTTACAGGTTTTTATGCTGTCGTTAAAATGGTAAAACGGGGATATAAAAAACATCCCCGTCATCTCCATATAAAAAACCTCAATGATTTTCTCTTTAGCATTATCTGCTAATCATTGAACGCCCCGATCTTCTTCAGGCTGTGCACAGACATCCAGCCCTTGCTCATAGGCTCTTTCAGGCATGGCTCCAATTCTTCTTTTGTTCTCAGGGTTATCTGGTCCACCGGAGGAACTTCTCCAGCCGGAAACGCTTCCAGAATATCCTCCATCAGCAATGTTATGTACTCGCAGATCGCCGCGATGGGTCTCTTTGCTTTTTCCGCGGTGGCTTTTGAAGGATATCCCACCACGCCTTCCGGAGTGCTGAAAAATTCCAAGGCGGAATGCCCCTGAGCCTCCACCCAGGAATGGGGTCTTCTGTAAGCGTCGCATGCCGTATCATAATGGCCCTTCAGCATAAGGGGCGCCGGCTCCGTATCCACGGCGCTGCTCATATCCAACATCTCCGGGAACAGAAGCAAGCCAACGGAAGTTTCCGATTCGTCGGCATGTACAAATTGAGACGAAACAAAATCATCCTGATCGGGCTGAGCATAAAAGAATTCTCTTACGACTCTGTGCCAGTCCACAAGGGTGACAAACGCCGGCAGATGGAACCTTTTGAAGAACTCCTGGATCGCGGACTCGATCATCCAGTGATGGCCGTGATTATTGACGAGGATAATTTTTCTGAAACCGTCGTCGCATAAGCCCAGCATCGTATAGATGAGCATTTCTTCAACGGTCTGTTTCGGGATGATCACGGTGCCCGCCATACCCACGTGATGGTGGGGATGTCCGCCGTAATTCAGAGGCGGAAACGCGAGGGATACTTCCCTGCCGTCCTTGATCGACTTTCTTTTTACTCCCTCGCAGATCTGAGAGACCATAAAGGTATCAAGCCCGCTGTTTGCATGCAGGCCATGATTTTCGGTGCATCCGATAGGAACGATGACGATATCGTTTTTCTTTCTGACTTCAACAACCTTTGATCTCGCGGTGTTCTGAATATAGGTTCCGGCGACGCCAAACCCGGACGGCGCGGGAATTCCGTACTCTTCCTTCAGTATCCGGTCGATTTCCGACATCGGCGCGTCCCAGATCCTTTTCTTCATCTGTCCTACCTTCGTATCCTCAAATACGATTTCGGGCAATTCTGTGGTTAACCATTTTCCTCTTGGATTTAAAGCCATTTTTTCTTCCTCCTATTACTTATTTCAATGATCTCTTATGGATTGCAATCCCTCATCAAAATTTGATTAATGTTTTTATGTTGTTTCCGATATTAAAATCCAGTTCGCGAAATACGTCCGGCGCTTCCTCAAGGCCGAAAATTCCTGTCACCAGCGGCATCAGGTCGATCGTCCCCGACTTTATGACTTCGATCAGCTCCATGAAATCCTCTTTCAGCGCATTCCGGCTGCCCATAATGTTCAATTCCTTCTTTTGAATGATGTTAAATTCAAAATCCAGATTTTGGCTTCCGATGCCAACTTCGACTACCCTCCCCATATGCGCGGCTGCGTCCATGCAGTTCATCATCGTCCCCGGAAGCCCCACGGCTTCAACCGTCACGTCGAATCCCCTGCCGTCTGTGACCATGTTTACCTTGTTGATAAAAGTGCTGTTATCATCGTTTAAGATGATCCCGTCCGCGCCGAGCTTCTGCGCCGTGTAGAGCTTCGATTCCGCCACGTCGCTTACAAAGACCTCTCCCCCCTTTAACTTTGCGGCGAACATCGCAAACATCCCGATGGTCCCCGCTCCGACCACCAACACTTTATCGCCTTTCTCTATATTCGCTTTTTTTACCGCGTGATAGCTGATGGCAAAGGGTTCGACCAAAGTGAGCCTTAACGCGTCTATTCCCTGACCGTCGTAAATCCGGTCCAGAGGCATTGTGATATACTCTGCAAATCCGCCTTCCCGCTGCAGACCCATGGTCTGATTGTTCACACAGCAGTTCAGATATCCCCGCTCACAGGAATAGCAATGTCCACAGTTGAAATAGGGGTTTACGGTCACGATCATGCCTTTTTTTAAATTGTAATCATTTTTTTCAGCGACCTCGATAATTTCCGCAGACAGCTCATGGCCAGGTGTTCTGGGGTATGTGGCGTAAGTTTGCATCTTGCCCTTGTACAGTCCCATATCCGACCCGCAGATACCGCCGTACAAAACTTTCAGCAACGCTTCGCCTTCGTTTACGCGCGGCATCCCGATTTCTTTCACTACCGCTTTTCTGGGTTCAAGGATTTGTATACATTTCATTAACATCACTTCTCTTCCGCTTTTAAAATTCTAAATTCATGGGTCGGTCAACAAAAATTCTTGAATCCATCACTTTCACCGTTTCCGGTATAAGCGGCCTGAATTCCATGTTTGGGACGATATCCTTTTCAATATCGACGCCCGGAGCAATTTCCGTCAGCTTCAAACCCTCTTCCGTCAGCTTGAAAACGGCTCTTTCGGTTATGAAGATCACCTCTTTTTTATTTTCCAAAGCGATCTTTCCGCTGAACGTGATCTGCTGCAGGGCGTTTACGAACTTTTTAATGGTTCCCTCTTTTTTGATGAAAAGTTCACCGTCGTTCAATTCTATTTCCAGCCCGCCAGCCATAAAGGTGCCGGTAAAGACGAGATTTTTCACGTTTTGCGAAATATCGATAAAACCTCCGCATCCCGTCACCTTGGTCCCGAAACGGGAAACGTTGATATTTCCTCCGGCGTCAGCCTGAGCAAGTCCCAGGAAAGAGATATCCAGGCCTCCTCCGTCAATATAATCAAACATATAGGTCTGATCTATGATGGCATCCGGGTTGATAGAGGCTCCGAAGTTCATATTTCCCAGGGCGACGCCCCCCACGATACCGCTTTCTATGATTGGCGTAAACAGTTCATTCTGCCCCTCTTCATTCAATACCGCCACGACGGCTTCAGGAATTCCAATGCCGAAATTTACGACCTTATACTCTCTGCTTAAACACATTGCCGCCCGCCTCGCGATAATTTTTCTGATTCCCATCGGCTCGTAAGCTGCGTTGCCGCGGATCAGAATGTCATTCCTCGTAAACCGGGGATCGAAATATGTCCCGTAATTCTGCCTGTGGTTCTTTTCAACGTCCTCCGCGACGACGATGTAATCCACCAGGATATGTGGAATCTTGACATGCTGCGGCAGGATGGAACCCTTTCTGACGATTTTGTCGACCTGAATGATCACGATTCCGCCGTTGTTTTTCGCGGCGGTGGCAATGGATATTCCCTCCAGCGTCAGGGGTTCGTTTTCAAAGCTGATATTTCCCTGCTCGTCGGCGGAAGTGCCTCTTATAACGGCTGCATTGACCTTTGGAACCTTATATGCCAGGTATTCCTCGCCGTCAATTATGATCTTCTCAACAAGCTCCTCCTTTGCAATGCTGTTCAGCCTCGCACCGCCGTATTCGGGATCGATAAACGTCTTCAGTCCGACCTTTGAGATCAGTCTGGGCCTCCCGGCAGCCGATTCCCGGTACAGGTGAGCCAGAATCCCCTGCGGAATGTTGTATCCTTCTATGATTTCCTGCTCGATCATGGCCCCAAGCTTCGGCATCCTCGCGAAATGCCCTCCGATCATTCTCTTGACCAGACCTTTCTGCGCCAGAACGTTCGCTCCGGCAGAATCTCCGTCTCCAACGCCTCCGGTATGCACCATGGTGATATCTCTCGGATGGCCCTCATTCAGATATCGGTCCCGGATTGCCAGAAAAATTTCCTCCGCGGAGCCAATTCCAAGAAATCCTCCGATGCCCATGACTGCCCCATCTTTTATATGTGAAACCGCTTCCTGTGCAGACACAAACTTCTCGTTTAACACCCAGTTCCCTCCTACATTTTTCTGATGATAAGTGCGATTCCCATTCCGCCGCCTATACATAATGAGGCCAAGCCGGTCTTTGCGGTCTCCCGTTTCCGCATCTCATGCAGAAGGCTGACCACGATTCTCGTGCCCGACGCGGCGACGGGATGTCCCAGCGCGATTGCACCGCCATTAACGTTTGTTATATTTAAAATCGTTTTTTTCGGGATGTCATATCTTTGACTCAATTGATTGATTACTCCGACCGCCTGGGCGGCAAACGCTTCATTCAATTCAATCAGATCAATATCTCCCAATCCCATTCCCGCTGCGTTCAGCGCGTTTTCTATCGCGCCTACGGGGCCAAGCCCCATAATGGAAGGATCGATACCCTTCTGCCCCAAAGCGACAATCTCACCTATGGGTTTCCAGCCATTTTTTCTTACCGCTTCTTCCGAAGCCAACAGAATGACCGCCGCGCCGTCGTTTAACTGTGAGGAATTGCCGGCAGTAACCGTTCCATCCTTTTTAAAAGCCGGCTGAAGGACAGCTAGCTTTTCCAAAGTCGTATCCTTTGTATAGGATTCGTCTGTGTCAAAGACAACCTGATTTCCTTTTCTGTCTTTGTAGACGATGGGAATGATCTCATCCGCGAAGCGCCCGGATTCGACCGCCGCCTGCGCCCTGTTCTGTGAAACCACGGCATATTCATCCTGTTCTTCCCGGGTCACACCAACAAGCTCCGCCACATTTTCCGCAGTCATGCCCATCAAATATCCGTAAAACTGATCGATCAGGCCGTCGCAGAACAGGGAATCCTGAACCCCCACAGAGTCGTTGCCCATCTTTACGCCTTTTCTCACCTTATTGCTCAGAATAAACGGCACCTGCGACATGTTTTCAACGCCGCCGCACAGGACGGCGTCGCTTCCGGCCTGAATGGATTGATAGCCGCAGAAGATCGCTTTCATCCCGCTTCCGCACTGCATGTTCACCGTGGTAGCCGGAACTTCGGCGGGGATGCCCGCTTCGAGCTGTATGCGCCGGGCGATGCTTGGGCCCTGGCCAGCCGAATGCTGGTGCCCGATAAATACTTCGTCAATCGTGCCGCTATCAAGGCCCGTATTGCTTATTACCGCCTTGACGACCTGGGAAGCTATCTCTCCGGGCTTGACGTCCGACAGGCCTCCCAAAAATTTTCCGATTGCAGTTCTCTTTCCTTCTATGATGTAAACGTTTCTCATCTCTTCACCTATAATCTCAACCCTCCGTTGCAGCATACCACCTGGCCGTTGATGAAAGAGGCCTCGTCACTTGCAAGGAATAATGCAGTGTTTGCAACTTCTATGGGCTGGCACATCCTCTTCAGCGGAGTCCGTGCAATCAGCGGATCTAATATTTTAGCGGGAATCGTTTTTGCCATTTCCGTTTCGACGTTATCGGGAGCCAGTACGTTGCACCTGATTTCTCCGCCCTTCAGGTTCAGCTCCTTCGCCCAGGTGTAAGTCATGCCGATGAGCCCGGCTTTGGTTGCCGCGTAATTGGTCTGCCCGATATTCCCATAGACTCCGCTCCCCGAGGAAAGGGAGATAATGGCTCCTTTTTTCTGCTCCAACATAAAGGGAACTACCGCCTGCGTGATATTGAAAGCTCCCTTCAAATTTACATTGATTACCGCATCCCATTGCTCCTCGGTCATTTTGTGGAGCATAGCGTCCCTGGTAATCGCGGCGTTATTGATAATGACGTCAATCCGGTTTTCAGCATTCTTCACCATTTCGGCAAAGCCGGCGACCTCGCTGCGGTTTGTAATATCCACTTTTACGCATTTTACGAGCTCATGTTCATATCCGGCTTCCTCAACATCCAAAGAATAAATCCGGGCAGGGGACTCTTCGGTAAACCGCTTGCAGATTTCATATCCGATGCCTCTTGCTCCTCCCGTTATAACGATCACCTTGCCTTCCAATCTTTTCATATCATTCCTCCTGTGTATCCATATCCGGCTGAAAAGGTTCAAGCGCAACCAGGCATTTGTCTGAAATGCCCGGTTGCATTCAAACCAATTTACAAGTCCAACTACTGTATCGTGTCTTTGGTGACAAGGCTGGCTTCTACTAATATCTGCTTCTCGATCTGTTCGCCCTTCAGAAATTTTACGGCGGCTTCCACCGCTTTATATCCCTGCATATAAGGATCCTTGTTGCAGGTCAGCGCCAATTTCCCATCCTTTACCGCGGCGATCGCATCCGCGTTTCCGTCGGTGCCCGCAATCATGATCTGATCGGTTTTCCCTGCCTGTGCCACAGCCTCATAAGCGCCAAGAGCCATTTCGTCATTCTCCGCGTAGATTGCTTTTACATTCGGATTAGCCTGCAGGAGGTTCTGTGTCACCGTCATTGCGTCCGCGCGCGCAAAATTGGCGGTCTGTTCCGCTACAATCTTTATGCCAGGATACTCCGCGAGAGCGTCATGAGCGCCTTTTGTAAGGTCGATGGTGCTCTGCGAAGCGGTCACTCCTGTGAGCAGGATCAGTTCGCCTTCCTTGTTCATCATTTCAGCAAGCTTTGTGCACACTTTTTGGGCTACCGAGTAATTTTCTGCAACGATGAAGGATTCATATTTCGCCTCGTCCCCTTTGATTTTGGTGTTGAAGTTAATGACAGGAATGTTTGCCTCGTTTACTCCCTTGATCGCCGGAACGATTCCGGAGGAATCTGCGGGAGCGATTACGATTGCGTCAACTTTTTTTGCGATTGCCTGTTCAACTTCCTGGATCTGCTCCTCGTTGTTATCCGCTTTCAGAGGAGCGAGCACTTCTACGTTAACACCATAGTCCTTTGCCGCGGCAAGGGCTCCCTCCTTCGTGCTGACCCAGAACGGGTTCACAAGGTTCTTTACGATAAACGTAATGTTTATGTCGCCATCTGTGCTTTGAGCGGAGTCTGATCCGTTTGTTTCCGAAGAATCCGAACCGCAGGCTGCAAATAAGGACATACTCAGCAGACATGATAACAGACATGCCAAGGCTTTTTTAGAAAATTTCATTAGATATTCCTCCCTTATTATAATTTTTTAATGAGATAACTTAAGGCTGCATTAATGAGTTGCCATCTGTCTGGACGTTATTTTTTCTATGAGCGCCGACAGTATTATGATAAAGCCAAACACCGCATCCTGCCAAAGATTGGAGATACCCATCAGATTCATCCCGTTAGCCAGGAATACCATGATCAGCGCTCCAATGATCGTATTGCCCACACCTCCTTTTCCTCCCTGGAATGACGTACCGCCGATTAATGTAGCTGCTATTGCCTTAAGGGTAAAATCCTGTCCGATCAGTGCCTCAGCGGCATTTAGCCTGGCAACGTAGAGCAGGCCTGTGACGGCGGCGAGAAATCCGCTGATGGCGTAAACCGATATGATAATCCGGTCGGTGTTGATCCCCGACAGTTTCGTTGCGTTCATATTGGACCCGATCGAGTATATATTGCGTCCATATACGGTAAATCGCAGGACGGCGATGAGAACGGCCGATATGATGACCGCTATGATCAGCAGGCTGGACATATGAAGAGCCGAACCGGTGGCGATAACCCTGAAATCATCGCTGAAGTCGTATATCATTGCGCCGCCCATGATGATATATGCCATCCCTCTGATCACCCAGTCCATACCGTAGGTGGCAATGAAGGGCGCCAGCTTGATTTTCGTTATAAGCAAACCGTTTATGCAGCCGCAGGCCAGGCCGATGAGCATTCCGACCGCGATCCCTCCCGCAATGTGACCGCTTTTGATGAAATACGCGGCCACGCAGGACGACAGAGCGACGATGGATCCGATGGAGCAGTCGATGCCCTTTGTGATGATGGCCAGCGTCATGCCAAAGCTGTAAAGAATGATGAACGGCGCCTGTTGATTGATCACATTCCCGATGTTGTTCGTGGTGAGCATATTGCCGTTGAATATTCCGAATCCAATGATTATGATGATGAGCAGTATTGCCCTGGAATACCGGAATGCGATATCGCGCACATTGAATGTCATAGTTCAACCCTCCTCAAATCATTGATTTTCTTGCGTTCGTCGATAAATACATCCGCAACGATAGCGATGAGGATGATCAATCCGATCAGCGTATATTGCAGCGGCGAGCTGAAACCCAGCAGATTCAGTCCGTTTTTCAGGATTGTAATAAACAGCGCCCCTAAAAACGTGCCCTTCACTCCGCCTTTTCCCCCGTCAAAGGGGGTTCCTCCCACAAGCACCGCGGCGATGGCGTTGAATTCATAGCCCGCACCGGCGGTCGCATTTCCGGAATAGGCCCGCGCCGCGAGAAGAATGCCGCTGACAGCCGCCATCAGCCCGCACACCGCAAAGGCCGTCACATAAATTCTCTTCGATTTTATGGCGGAAAGGGAAGATACTGCCTCTGAACCTCCGACAGAATAAAGCTTGTATCCAAAGCTTGTCTTTTTCGTAACAAAGTAAGAGATAAAGAAGATGATAATCGCGATCCAAATGATCAGATAAACTCCGAGAAGCTTTCCGCTTCCGAGATATCCGAACGCGCTGCTCTCGCAGGATATGATATTTCCGTTGCATATGACCTGCGCCAGCCCCTTGGCAATACTCAATGACGCGAAAGTGACGATAAAGTAGTCAAACTTCTGAACACCGACAAAGTAACCGTTGATCAGACCGATGATAAGACCGGAAGCCAGACCTCCGGCGATTGACAATACCAGCCCCGCGTGATTCGCGATCAGCAGTGTGGTCACGATCCCGGACAGCGACATCACGGAGCCCACCGACATGTCGAGCTTCCCCAAGAGAATCGTCAGAGTCATTCCCAGCGATATGATAAGAAGAATGGAAAAATCCTTAAGTATATTCAGGCAGTTATACGTTGAAAGAAAACCCTCTGCTAGAATGCTCAGCGCAATAAATATGAAGATGGTTCCAAAGAGCAGTCCGGAGGCTTGTTTTATCTTGCCGTATATGGTGTCGGTTAATGTTTTCATTGTCTCCCTCCTATATGCTGCAGCTCAGCATTTTTTCCTGTGTAGCCTCTTGTTTTGAAAATTCGGCGGTTATTCTGCCGTCCTTCAGGGTGTAAATCCTGTCGCATAATCCCAGGATTTCCGGCATATCGGATGATACGATCAGAATCGCCTTCCCCTGCCCGGCCAGATTATTCAGGATTTCATAGATTTCCGCCTTTGCGCCGACATCGATTCCGCGGGTGGGCTCATCGAATATGAAGATGTCCCCTTCCGTGCACAGCCATTTTGCCAGAACAACCTTCTGCTGATTCCCTCCGCTTAGGTACATCACCATCTTCTCAACGCTGGGCGTCGCGATGCGAAGTTCCTTCTTGTATTTTTCGGCTATATTTTTTTCGATAGATTTTTTTATGAACCATCTGAATATCTTTCTCAGGTTAGCCTGAACGATATTGTTCATGACAGGCATGGTAAGAATAAGGCCCTCTTCTTTTCTGTTTTCGGGGATCAGTCCGATTCCCGCATTTTTTGCAAGTTTGGGCGTTATTTTTTTGTAGGTTTTCCCATTGATGTATACCGAACCCGCCTCAAGGAGGTCGTATCCGAAGATGGCTTTGCACACCTCGGTGCGTCCCGCTCCCACAAGGCCGGACAGTCCGACGATTTCGCCTCTCCTTACATGGAAGCTGACATCGGAAAACCTGTATGACGAGATATTTTCCGCTCTGAGAACCACTTCCCCAGGCTCGTTGTAATCCCTTTTATACTGATTCTGTATCTCTCTGCCGACCATGAGCTTTATCATCTCGTCGATGGAAATATCCTCCTGCTTATAAGTTCCCACCAGCTTTCCGTCGCGCATTACCGATATGGTGTCGGCGATCTGTTTCAGTTCTTCCAGGCGATGGGATATGTATATAATCGCAACGCCGTCCTTTTTCAGATTGAAAATAATTTCGAAAAGCTTGTCAATCTCGCGCTTGGTCAAAGTCGCGGTAGGTTCGTCCATGATAAGGACCTTTGATTTGAACACGAGGGCTTTGGCTACTTCAAGCATCTGCTGCTGTGCAATGCCGAGATTTTTTACCAGGGTTTCCGGATCCAGTTCGATTCCCAATGAATTGAGGATCTCCCTGCTCTTTCTATTGATTTGATTTTCATCAATTGTATGAAGCATCTTGTTTTTGATCGGCTCTTTTCCCAGAAAGATATTCTGTGCCACCGTCCGGTAAGGCAACAGGTTCAGTTCCTGATGGATGATGCTGATTCCAAGCTCCTGTGCCTCATGAACGCTCTTGATATTGACGGGCTCGCCCTCAAGATACATGCTCCCTTTTTCATTTGGATAAACTCCGGAGATAATTTTCATAAGAGTCGATTTGCCGGCGCCGTTTTCTCCGATTACAACATGCGCCTCGCCTTTCCTTACGGTAAGGCTCACTCCGTCAAGAGCCTGAACGCCGGGAAAGCTTTTGGATATGTCTTTCAATTCCAGTACGACATCATTGCCCATATCTATCTCCTTAATAATTGAATTGAATTAAATTAAAATAGGTGATCAAATTCCGTTAGCATATATTAAGAGCAATTTGTATGCCAAGCCTTGAAAAACTTCGTTATTTTTTTATCTATTGAAAATTCAATCTTTCAAAATACTGTCCTCGTTAAAAATATGGCAAATCTTCACGGTGCGCGATACAAATTTGTTTCGGATAGCTACATTAATGATTCATAGTTCTTTCGGCGTCCGCTCTGCAGGCAGGATATAAAGAACAGAAAATAAGATATGTGAAGAGACAAAAAAAAAACGGCTGCAAACGCAGCCGGCATGCTGTAACCGCAATATTTGAATTTCGCTACAGAACTTTATTCAGGAAGGTTTGTATCCGCGGGTGCTCCGGATTGATGAAGATATCGTCGGGAGCGCCGCTTGCCACGATCTGTCCGTCGTCCATAAAGATGATCCTGTCGGATATCTCCCGGGCAAAGTTCATTTCATGAGTCACGATGACCATGGTCATCCGCTCCTCCGCAAGCTTCTTGATTACCTGTAGCACCTCTCCGATGAGTTCGGGGTCGAGAGCCGAGGTCGGCTCGTCAAAGAGCATGATCTCCGGCTCCATGGCAAGAGCCCGGGCAATGGCGACTCTCTGCTTCTGCCCGCCGGAAAGCTGGTTCGGATATGCGTCCTTTTTCTCGAGAAGCCCGACCTTATCCAGCAGTTCCACGGCCTTCGCCGTTGCCGCTTCCTTGGAGACCCCTTTCACCATGACCGGCGCCTCGATAATATTCTGTATGACGGACTTATGGGGAAACAGGTTGAAATTCTGAAATACCATCCCAAGACTGCTGCAGATGGCCAGGACTTCCTTGTTGCTCTTATAAACCGCTTTTCCGGCAGGGTCCGCCTTTGCGATATACTGCCCTTCAAAGCTGATGCTCCCCTTGTCGGCAACCTCAAGATGGTTCAGGCACCGGAGCAGCGTGCTCTTTCCCGAACCGGAAGGCCCGATGACGGAAACGATCTCCCCTTTTTTCACTTCCAGGTCGATCCCCTTCAGCACGTGGAGCGAATGAAAGCTCTTATGCAGGTTTTCAACTTTAATGATCTCGTCCATTCCGTGCCTCCTAATTATAATACGCAAAGCGCTTTTCGATATATTTAAAGATATTGATGATTACAAATGTCATGATAAGGTACAGGACGGCGGCGATGATATACCCCTGCACGTTGAGGGTCCTTGCCACCACGGTTTTCGTGTTCCGCAGGATGTCGGCAAGAGTGATGGCCGAAACGAGGGCGGTATCTTTGATCAAGGTAACTCCTTCGTTTCCAAGGGGAGGAATGATCACTTTCAACGCCTGGGGAATGATGATCCGCCTCATGGTCATCTTATAGTTCATGCCCAGCGCTTTTGCCGCTTCATACTGCCCCTTGTCGATGGACTGTATCCCCGCACGGAATATTTCGGTAAAGTAAGCCCCATAGTTGAACACAAAGGTAACATAGGCCGACATTTCAGGGCTGAGCTCTATGCCGATGAGAGGAAGCCCGAAATACACAAAAAACAGCTGCAGCAGCAGCGGCGTCCCGCGGAGCAGCCAGGTGTAGACCTCAAGAAGCCACCGGAGCGGCGGAATCTTTGACAGCTTTCCTATGGCGCAGATCATTCCGAGCGGTATGGCAAACACGATGGTCACAAGATAGACCTTGATTGAGATCACAGCGCCCTGCAGAATAAACAGGCTGATATTGATGAGATTATCCAAGGATATAGCCACCTTTCAAATTTTTTGCTTAAAGTAAACTTTTCAATTTCTTTGTTGTAAAGAATAAAGCCCCTGCCGGAGCAGAAGCCCTATTCCTTTATTTAATCTAAGGAGCACGCTTATTTAAAGTCGTCGGCCGTCAACCGGTCAACGTCGCGAATCACGATGTTTTCGCCGAACCATTCATCCGACAGCTTTTCGATGCTGCCGTCTTCATATAATTCGTCGAGGGCCTTATCGATAGCTTCTCTGAGAGCTACCGCACCTTTCGCACAACCAATACCATAATACTCGTCCGAGAGGCTCCCGTCAAGTACTCTATATTTTCCGGGCTCCTGGGACATGGTATAGCCGATCAGGACCTTGTCGACAGCCGCCGCGTCAAGCCTGGAAGTCCCAAGGTCCAGCAGAGCCATGAGATAGTCGTCATACTCGGGAATATCAGCCACGGTCCCCGACAATTCAGGATCCGCCCTCAATGCTTCAAGCCCTGCGCTTTCAACCTGAGCGCCTACGATTTTACCCTCCAGATCGGCCTTGGTCTTATAAGGAGAATCCTGGGCTACGACCAGAACCTGCTGATTGTTCAGATAAGGCTTTGTGAATTCAACTTCCTTCATTCTGTCCTTGGTGATGGTATAGCCGTTCCAGATCAAATCGATCTTCCCGCTCTTCAGCAACAGCTCTTTGGAATCCCAGTTGATGGGCTGGATTTTCGCTTCCACGCCGAGCTTTTCCGCAACCAGCCTTGCCAGCTCCACGTCGAAGCCGGTAAGTTTTCCGTCCTCTCCGACAAAACCCATGGGCGGAAATTGATCGTCGATCCCGACTACGATAGTTCCTTTATCCTGAATATCCGTCAGCGATGTATCCGAACCGGCGGTGGAATTGTCTCCCGAAGCGCCGCTGCTGCTGCCGCAGCCCGCTGCAAATACGCTTATCATAAGTATGAGTGCTATCAATATACTGAATTTTTTAGACATTGTACCATTCCTCCAATTTTTTCTCTCAACAGCTTATGTCACTATTATACTTTACCGTGCTAAATTTGTAAAGTAGTAAATTGAAAAAATAACTTCAACCCATTTTGGGCAAAGAAAAAACCGGCTTCGATGCTTGGCATAAAGTCGGCGATTTCCAAATTATATAGTCCCGCGGGCTTAGCTCTCCCGCCTGTAAGTGATCAGGTCCTCCGCGATTTCATTCGCTGCGATGGAGACCGGTTTTTCTATGTCAACTTCTGTCAGTTTCGGTTTTCCGTCTATGATATCCCTGGCTCTTTTGGCGGCCAGAATAACCAGCGTATATCGGCTGTCGGCCTTCTGTCTGATCAAATTGATGGATGGATATAACATTTAAATCTCCTCCTTATATTTTGCAATCAACTCATAAATATCTTCCGAGACTCTGGAGTGTTCCGCCTTGATGATGGCAGCCACCCGGGCGACGGCTTCGTCGATTTCATTGTTTACAATGCAGTAATCATATTTGTCGATATAGGCCACTTCCTTTAAGGTCTCTCCCAGCCTCAAATTGATGGCGTCCTCGGTTTCGGAACCCCTTCCGGTGATCCGCTTTCGCAGTTCCGTCATGGAAGGCGGCAGTATGAAGATAAAGATTCCATTGGGATAAGACTCTCTTATTTTCAGCGCGCCCTGTATGTCGATCTCCAGAACCACATCCATGCCTTCATCCAGCTTTCTCATGACCGCTTCCTTCGGCGTTCCGTAATAATTGCCGTAGACCTTGGCATACTCAAGGAAACCGTCCTTATTCATGGTTCTGATAAAATCCTCTTCCGATACGAAGAAATAATTTCGGCCTTCCTCTTCTCCGGGTCTCGGCTGCCTCGTCGTCATGGAGACGGACAGTTCGATATCGATCTTCTCGATCAGCTTTTTACAGATTGTACCTTTTCCTGCTCCCGAAGGTCCGGAAACAACGAATAACAGGCCTTTTCTCATCGTAACTCCTTAACATCATCCTTCTTCTATCTTATATCTTATGAATATATAGAATACAATAAAATACCCGTTATTTCAATACAATTTTCCCTAAAAGCCTGTTTTTTTCGTAGTTCTTCGCAGCGTCACCCGATGTTGCACGGCTCTCCGCAGCGTCATTCGATGTTCTGCACCTGTTCTCTAATTTTTTCGATCTCGCTCTTGACGTCCAGGACCTTGTTGGTGATTTCGATATCATTGGCCTTGGAACCGATGGTATTTGCCTCCCGGTTCATCTCCTGCACCAAAAAGTCCAGTTTTTTCCCGTCGGGCTGATTGCTCTTGGAAATGATATCGTTCAGCTGTATGATGTGGCTGTCAAGGCGGACAAGCTCCTCCGTAATGCTGCATTTATCTGCAAAGATGGCGGCTTCCACGAGAATCCGGTCCTCCGGGATTGTCACATTCGTTCCGATGAGCTCCTTGATCCTCTCCCTTAATTTCTCCGCGTAGGCCTTTGTCACCTCGGGGGATCTCTCCTCGATCTCTTTGACGCGTTCTCTGATATATCCGCCTCTTCTTACGATATCTTCGGCCAGCTTAGCTCCTTCCAGGGTCCTCATAGCGTCCAGCTTTTTCGCGGCGTCAAGGACGGGAGTCTCCAGGCTTTTATATATTGCCTCCTCATCCTCCACATCCGGAATGGCCTTCATGACGTCGGGAAGGGTGGACAGAAACTGGAGTGTGATATCGCCGCTGACGTCAAATTCCGACTGCAGCGCCCTCAGATTATCGTAATACTGTCTCGCAACCATGGTGTTCAGCCTGATGTTGGTATCGTCCTCGGTGATGTTTTCAACCATGATGGATACATCGATTTTGCCCCTCCGGGCGATATCCTTGACGGCGCCCTTCAGCCGGTCTTCCGCGAAAGAATAGCGCCTTGGCATTTTAAACGTTATGTCGCTGTATCTGTGGTTGACTGACTTGATCTCTACGATTATGCTGCGTTTTCCGTCTGTGTACTCGCTTCTGCCGAAGCCGGTCATACTCTTGATCATACAAAGTTCTCCTTGCCTTGCTTGTTATTTTTCATTTTTATGGTATTATATATTGTTATTAAAAGCTTTTCATGGACAGCCGGGCTTCCGGCGTTCCGCTAATCCAGAATACTGCGATTATTATACATCATTTCCAGGAAAAAATCTACAAATCTAAAGATGAAAGGGGACTTGACAATGAGTTTTGACGGTATGGTCACCGGCGCCGTCGCTTATCAGCTGAACCGTGTGCTGGCAGGCGGCAAAATCGAAAAGATATATCAGCCCGAGGCCGATGAGATCATCATGAATGTTCATTCGGCCAAGGATAATTATAAATTATACATCTCCTCAAACAGCAGCCACGCGAGGTTCCACCTGATCGCCGAGACGACCTCGAATCCCCTGAATCCCATGGGGTTTTGCATGCTGCTGAGAAAACACCTGCAGGGCGGCCGCATAACCGCGATCCGGCAGAAGGATTCCGAACGCATCGTGGAAATCTCCGTCGATACCATCAATGAGCTCGGGTTTTCCGTCAACAAAAAATTGATCGTCGAAATCATGGGCAAGCACAGCAACATCGTCCTGGTGGATATCGCATCCAATAAGATCATCGACAGCATCAAGCGGATCTCCATCGACGTCAACCGATACCGGCAGCTTCTTCCCGGACAGCAGTACGTCTATCCCCCGTCTCAGGGAAAAGTCTCCTACTACGGTCTGACGGAGGATCAGCTCCGGGCGTTCCTGGAGAACTCCGGAGACAATACCGCCAAAGCGCTGATGTCCTCCATCCAGGGAATCAGCCCCCTGATCTCAGAAGAAATCGTCTTTCGAGCCGGACAGCTTGCGCCAGCGGCGGCCGATGTCTCGGGCGGCGATATGGCGGCGGCTCTATACCGGGTGCTGAAGGGCTTTACGGATCAAATCGCCAGCGAAAACCCATCGCCCAGAGTCTATCTCCTCGAGGACGGAACCCCCTTTGATTTTCATCTGTTCCCTCTTCGCTCCATATCTGATTATTATCAGGAAATGAGCTTTTCAGACATCAGCGAAGCGGTTTCCTATTATTATTCCCATAAGAGCTCTTCCAATCGGATCCGGCAGAAGTCGTCGGATCTGGACCGGGCCGTGGGAAACAGCCTTGACAAGCTGTACCTGAAAAAGCAAAGGCTGTCCGAGGACCTGCTCAAAGCTGAAAATTCCGATATCTACCGGCTGTACGGCGAACTGCTGACCGCGAACATGCATCAGATCAGGCAGGGGGCGCTCCAGGCCGAGGTTTTGGACTATTATACGGGCGAAAATCTGACCATCCCGCTGGATCCGCGCTTTTCCCCGATTCAGAACGCCCAGCGGTATTATAAGAGATATGCCAAGGCGAAGACCGCCGTAAAGGAGAAGAATATCCAGCTTGAAGAAGCAAACGGCGATATCGCTTACCTGGAATCGGTTCTCGCCTACATCGAAGGGGCCGCCTCCGTGGAAGAAATCGAAGAATTGCGGCAGGAACTGGTGGAGGGCGGATATTTAAGAAAACGGAAAAACAACTTCCGTCCCAACAAGAGCAGGCCCGCTCCGTATCAATACACCACCAGCGACGGTTTCCGCGTTCTGGTAGGCCGGAACAACAAGGAAAACGACATCCTCACTTTTAAGACCGCGTCCGCCAAAGATCTCTGGTTCCATACCAAGGATATCCCCGGCTCCCATGTCATCCTGTTCACCGAGGGGAAAGGCCCTTCCGAAACCGCAATTTTCGAAACCGCGGCACTTGCGGCCTATCACAGCAAAGGACGGGAATCAGAGAATGTTCCGGTGGACTACACCCAGGTCCGGCACGTGAAAAAGCCAAACGGCGCGAAGCCCGGCATGGTTATTTTTACAGATAATAAAACCGTCTATGTAAATCCGGAGAAAAGAGGATAAGTCATGAAAGACAGCGCAGATGCCTTTTTACGGGCATCTGCGCTTTTAAAATTTAAAGATTTAAAAAGCCGACGACGACAAAGCATACGATCGATAACAAGTAGCTTATAACCGCGTAGGGCAAGGTGCCCATCATCTGATAATATGGTTTGATATCAAGGGCGCGTGATGTTATCATCACCGCGTCGCCGCAGACGTAAGTGTTGCTTCCCGCTACGGATGCGCATACCAGGGCTGCGCATGGAAGCAGCGGATCAACTCCAAGGGCGTTTGCCAGCGGGACTACGATCGGCATGAAGATCATGGCCATATCCCAGAATCCGCCGCCAAAGAAGGAATAAACGGCACAGAATGCAAAGACGATTGCAGGAAGCAGCGCTCCATGCAGAATCGGTTTGAGAATGCTGACAACAAAATCGGGCATACCGGTTGCGGTATTGATCTGGACAAGTGTCAGCGCCATGGTAATGATCGCGCAGATCATGACCATGCTCAGAACGCCCTGATATGCATTGTCAAAGATTTCCGCCAGCTTGATCTTTCTCTGAGCGAGCATGAGAACGGCGGTAACGGCGATTCCTGCCATACATCCGGCCATGACATTGATATCGGCCAGAATCGTCACCCCGACCAGGACGACCAGCGGGACCAGGAAATTCCATGGTCTTGCCTTGCTGTTCTCCCCGATAATCGACTCAAAATCAGGGGCCTGAATCTCGACGCCATCCAAGCTTACATCTGTCGTACAGACAACGCCGGTTTCCATTGCAATTTTATCATGCTTCTTAATAACTCCCATCTTAGGAATAACGCCTAAAATTACAAGGATCAAAACGATCAGAGTGATCCACGGATAGAACATATACGGAATTGCCGCAAAATATGCCTGGGTGCCGCTTCCGTTCACAGTGACTCCAAACTGTTTGAACAATCCGGCATAGAAAACGGCCCAAGTTGAGATAGGAATGATAACGCAGTCCGTTGCTCCGGTTCCGTTCACAACGTAGCCCAGCATGGTACGCGGTATTTTGTGGCTGTCCGATACCTTTTTCATCGCTGTTGAAATTGCCATATTGTTCAGATAATCGTCTACAAATATTGACAATCCCAATATGTACGTGATAAATAACGTCTTCTTTCTGCTGTTCGCGTACCTGCTCAGCCATGCTGCAAATTCCGTTACGGCGCCGGAGGAATCCAACAGCGCGATAAGAATGCCGAAAAGGGCCAAAAGCAGGAACAAATAGCCCAGGGTCCCCGCGGAAAAGGCTTCCTGCACTTTACCGAGCCAGGTGGAAGCGAAGTGGATCCCTCCCAGCAGGACCGAAC
>DAITKX010000039.1:0-11656 GCA_036835995.1 Bacillota bacterium
TCGTCCCGATATTAACATGGGGCTTTGTTCTTTCATACTTAGCTTTTGCCATTTTTCATTCCTCCGTTTCTGATAAGCTCATGGTCTTATTCAATAGATGCCGATACGTTCCGGTACCAATTCCGTTCGTTCAGGAAAGTATCTCATTTTAACATTCTGCCCGACGCTTTAGCGTCATTGGCAGAATTTATGCTAGAAAATCACGAATCTATGATTCGTAGATTTTCATCGTACAAAACAAATTTGGAGCTGTTGAGCAGGTTCGAACTGCCTACCTCTTCCTTACCAAGGAAGTGCTCTACCTACTGAGCTACAACAGCAAAACTGTTCTGTGCGGTAAGCGCCCCGCGATTTCAGGTTTTCACCAAACTTTCACAAGGCACTCGTCCGACACTAATGGTTATTTTACTATAAGAGGACGGTCAATGTCAATACCGACTTTTAAAACTTCACGACCCCATGATTTACAATGTTTTACAGGTACATGATGCACTCTTTCAGCTTTTCCACATCGTTTACGACGCAGTACCCGTTTTCCTTGCTGATGATTTTATTTCGCTCCATCTCCTTCAGGATGTTGGAAACCGTCACGCGGCAGGTCCCTACATAGATCGCCATCTCATAATGGGTGAACTTGATGTTGATCCGAATGCCGTTTTTCGTCGGCGTGCCCTGTTCCTGGCAGAGCATGTACAGGTATTTCGCGACCCGCGACGGCGCCCTCATGAAAGCCATATCTCCCACGTGGGAGGACAGAATTTTCACCATTCTCGAGAGGTCGGTGATCACGTTGATGGCCTTCTCGCTGTCATTCTTTACAAGGTTGATGAATACGTCCTTGCTGATTTTGTAGACGACGCTGTCCGCTACGATGGTATAGCACTGATAATCTGGGATGTCTCCGGCTAGAGCCCCCACATTGAACAGATTGCCTCTGTTGACAAGCAGTATGATCTTCTCTTCCCCTTCATCGTTAAAAGTCGAAATCCTGACTCTGCCCGTGTGGAGATAGAAGACCGAGTCCTCGACATCGGCCGATTGCATGGTGGTTCCCCGTTTGTATTGGATCTTGGTTCCGTGCTCTTTTAGAAAACTCCAGTCGAAGTAATCCGCGAACAACCAGGGCGCGTTTACAAGCTTTTGCTCGTCAAATTTATCCGGCATATTCATTTCCCCCTCCGTCGTTACCTGGGCAATCGAAAAAACGTCTCATCTGCCAGGGATAAGAAAAGATGTCTTGTCTTCAGGGATAAGAAAAAGTGTCTTATCTACTTAGGGATAAAAAATTATCTATTTTATTCTATACTCCCTGCTCCTCAGAATCAAGCAAAATGGCTGAAAATTCTTACATTTCAGTGAAATCGTTTCGACGAAAAGAAACACCTCCGGATGAAAAGGTGTTTCATAAAAATAAAGGTGTTTCCAGTCCTCAAAATCAGGGCAGACCCCTATGGCCTTACCGTGATCAATGCGTCGGCTTCTATGACTTTGCCTTAATCAGAGCATCCATTCTATGAGTTTACCTTGACCAAAGCGTCGACTCCGATGACGCCTTTCCCTTTTTCGTATACGAAAAGCGGATTGACGTCCAGCTCCTCGATCTCGGGATGATCGGATATGAGGTTTGAAACCCGAAGCAGCGCATCCAGGATGGCCGCCTCGTCATAGACGGCGCCCCGGGATCCCGCTATGACCTGATACAGCTTGATCTCGTGAAGCATCTTCTCCGCTTCCCTCTCCCCGATGGGCAAGAGGCGCATCGCCACGTCCTTGTAGACCTCTACGAAGATTCCGCCGCCGCCCACCATGATCAGGGGGCCGAACTGCGGGTCGCGCTTCATCCCAACGATCAGCTCCATGCCTTTTTCCGCCATCTCCTGGATCAGCACGCCGTCGATCTGGGCGTCCGCTTTGTACTTCCCGGCATTTTCCATGATCTTGTGAAAGCAGCCGCGGATTTCCTCTTCCGTTTTGACGCCGAGAAAGACGCAGCCCGCATCGGTCTTGTGCAGGATGTCCGGGGAGAGGATCTTCATTACGACGGGGAGCCGCAGCGACTTTGCCTTTTCCACCGCGTCGTCGGGGTCTTTGCAAAGGACGCTTTTTGCCATGGGAAGTCCGCCGCCTGCCAGCAGCTCGCTCGCCTCCAGTTCATTCAGAAATCTGCTCAAACCATTCCCCTCCCTTCAGGTTCTGCAAAAACATGCTGTATTCCACCATGTTCTTCAGAGCGCTTACCGCGTTGGACGGCTCTTCAAAGGTCTTGACTCCGCTGCCCTCCAGAATGGCTCTGCACTCCCACACGTAATTCCCGGACAGGATGCAGATATAAACCGGCTTCCTGCCCTGGTTTTCCTCCTTGAGGAAACGGATCAGGGCCTCGGCCAGCTCCTTCCTCGGCAGGAAGGAGGGAACCACCGTCAGAAAGATCACACTGTCGACATTTTTATCCCCCAGCACAACCCGCAGCGCGTCCACATGCTGACGGACGTTTGCGGACACGGTGATATCCGAATATCCTTCCGGGGAACAGATGCTTGACATCTCAGGCACAACCGACCGCAGCAACTCCTTGGTTTCAGCGCTTACCACCGGCATCTGAAGCGTCCTCTGCTCCAGCACGGCGTCGGTGCTGTAAATCCCGAAGCCTCCCGTCTGGGTCAGGATGAACACGCGGTTGCCCTGGGGCAGCGGAAGGGAATCGAACGCCTGGAGGTTGTCGATCAGCTCCTGCATGCTGTAGGTCCGGATCACGCCGAACTGCCGGAACGCCGCGCTGTACACCTCGTCGGAGCCGGCCAGGGAGCCGGTGTGGGAATTGGCCGCTTCCGCTCCCACGGCGCTCCTGCCGACCTTGAGAACGACGATTGGCTTTTTCCTGACGATCCGCGCCATGGTTTCGATAAGCCGTTTCCCTTCGGCATAGCCCTCTATGTACATCCCGATCACCCGGGTGTCCTCATCCTCCTCGAAATACTCCAGCAGGTCGATAAAATCCACGTCCGCCATGTTGCCGATGGAGACGAATTTATTGATGGAGATGGGTGCGGGCTGGGATGCTCCCTTCATGAGAATCGACGCCGCCATGGAGCCGCTCTGGGAAATAAAGCTGATTCCGCCCTTTTTCCCCCTGGTCTCCTTGGGAAGCATGGTTTCCACAAAGGTCGTGTCCACCCGGTTGATGTTGTCGATGACGCCGATGCAGTTGGGTCCCAAAACCCGGATACCGTATTTCTTTGCGGTGTTGATGAGGCAGTCCTGCCGCCTCTGTCCCTCTTCCGTCTTGATCTCCCCGTAGTTGGCGGCGGCGCACACGATGACCTTGACGTCGTTCTTCGCGGCCATCCTGACCTCCAGGTCCTCCATGATCTCATCGATCAGCTCGGAAGGAGTGATGAGCACCACCAGCTCCACCGTGTCCTCCACCTGGGAAAGCTTTTTATGGCATGGAAAGCCCAGTATGCTCTCTTCCTTCGGGCTGATGGGGAAGACTTTCTTGGGATACCCGATGCTGATCAGATTGCTCAGGATGATGTATCCCGCTTTCAGGGGGTTTGGCGAAACACCGACGATTGCAATGTTTTCAGGATCGAACAGGGCGTGTAAATTGTCCTTCATAGCTTCTACCTCTCCTATCCTATAAATCTGCCAGCTTCTTGATCCTGTTCCACTTGGTATCCACGAGCTCCTGGATTTCCGCGATTTCCTCGTCATTCAGATGCTTGAACTTCTTCATATTTTTGATGAATTCCCCGATGGGCTTCGGGTCCTTATATTCCTTGGTGATTACGAATTTGCCGTCGATGACCTCATAGAGGGGGAAGAAATTCGTCTCTACGGACAGACGGCAGCTTTCGATGCTCCGCTCCGCCGGAATACCCCAGCCCGTCAGACACGGATTGTATACGTGAAGGTAGGCGAGGCCGCGCTCGGAAGCCTCCATGGCCTTTTCCACCTTTGAGATCATATCCGGAATAAAGGCGGGGCTGCAGGTAGCCATATAGGGGATATCGTGCATGGCCATGACCATGGGAAAGTCCTTCTTATTCTGTTTTTTCCCGCCTCGTCCTTCCCGGCTGACGGGAGTGGTGCTGGTCCACGAATACTTGGTCGTGGCGCTGCTCCGCTGGTAGCCGGTGTTCATATATCCCTCGTTGTCGTAACAGATATAGATCAGCTTATCCCCCCGCTCGGCGGCGCCTGAAAGGCACTGCATTCCGGCGTCCGTGGACGCTCCGTCTCCCGCAAAGGCCACTACGTTTACCTTGCGCCCTACCTTTTCATAGTGCATTTTAATGCCGGAGAGCATGGACGCCACATTGTCCAGGAGCGGGAAAAACGCGGGGATCTTCGTCCCCATCTCCATATCCCAGCCCACGACGCCTACGCCTCCCATGCATCCGGGAGGAACGGCGAGAATGGTGTTCGGCCCCAGAACCTTCAGGCAGGTCCGCAGCGTCAGTTCTACGTTGCATCCCACACAGGCGGAAATGCCCGGGGATACCATATCTTCAAGAGAAGCCATCTTATCGATCGCGTTCATGCTAAGCCTCCTCATTCATCAGCCAGGCGCACCCCTGGCTCTTGCCGCTGGATGCCGCTGAAATAATCATATCAATCGCGTCTTCGAACATCCGGATCGAGATGTCCTCGCCGCCCAGGCCCGCGATAAACGGCACCGACGGCACATAATTTCCGCTCTCATATAAAGCGGCCTTCACTTCCTGGTAGACGATGCCCGTATCCCATCCAAAGGACACGTTCCGGTGCACCACCTTTACCCTTGCCAGAGCGCGGCAGACCCTTTCCTGGGGCATCGGCCTGAGGATTCTCATCCTCACCAGCCCGACCTTGATTCCCTTTTCTCTCTTCCGGTCCACGGCGTCCTTTGCCGCTCCCGACATGGAGCCTGTGGTCACCAGGGCGTATTCCGCATCCTCCATCCGGTACTCCTCGATGGCGCCGCCGTAAGCCCTGCCGAACAGTTCGCCGTATTCCCGGTCCACCTCGTCCAGCACCGTCAGCGCGTTCTGCTGAGCCTTCAAATGCTTGTGCCTGTATTCCATCACCAGCCTGCCGTTGGTCAGAGGGTCCACCGACATGGGTCTTTCCGGATCCAACAGGATGTGTTCCGCATGATAAGTCCCTAAAAATTTATCCACCTTTTCCTGCTCGGGGATAAAGACCTTTTCCGTCATGTGGGAAAGGTAAAAGCCGTCATAGCAAATGTTGACGGGAAGCAGGATCCGCTTGTCCTCGGCGATCTTGAATGCCTGGATCACCATATCCATGATCTCCTGATTGTCCTCCGCGTAGATCTGCAGCCAGCCCGCGTCCCGGACAGACATGGAATCCTGCTGTCCTCCCCATACGCTTTGGGGCGAGATCATCTCTCTGTTGACGATCACCATCACGATTGGCAGCCGCAGCGTGGAAGCCCTGAAATAAGGTTCATACATCAGGGCCAGCCCCTGGGATGCGGTGGCGGTAAAGGTCCTGGAACCTGCCAGGGAAGCTCCCGTCACAACGCTCATGGCCGTGAGCTCCGATTCCACCTCGCTGATCTGGGCGTCGATTTCACCGTTTGCCACAAATTCGGAAAAGTATTCCACCACCGGGGTTTGAGGGGTGATGGGATACGCCGCCACAACGCCGGGCTTCGCCATAGCCGCGCCCACTGCCGCAGCCATGTTTCCGTTTAAAATCTCAACCTTCTGCATTATCTCTCCTCCTCCGGTATCAAATCGATGGCCTTTTTCGGACATTCGTGGGCACAGATAGCGCAACCCTTGCAATAGTCGTACTTTATGATATATTTCCCGTCGATTCTCTCAATCGAATTGACAGGGCAGTACAGCAGACAAATGCCGCATCTTATGCATTTCTCCTGATCGATCAGGGGCCTTTGGGTCCGCCAGTCGCCTGTATTTAAAACGTGGATCCCCTCGGTGCCGATGGGGACAATATGTTCACTCTTATATTTCATGCCATCGCCTTTCTATCATTCAAAACTATGGATTTCCACCGCTTCATAGCCTTTTTTCAGCGCTTCGACATTTTTCGCGCCCCAAAGTTCTTCGACCTTTTCCGCCACGTAATCCAGCCCTACTATGCCCGACGCCTTGCAGAAGGCCCCCAGCATGACCGTGTTGGTGATGGGCTTTCCCAGGAGCTCAAGGGCTATGTCGGTGGCGTCTACGCAAGCCACCGTCTTCACCGTATCCGGAAGCTTTAAATCGTCCTTGCTCTGCTTTGTGTTCAAGACCAGCAGGCCGCCTTCCTCCACTCCTTCAAACACGTTGACGGCATTCATGATCGTCGGGTCTAAAACCACGACGATGTTCGGGTTATAGACCCGGTTTTTAGCCCGAATCGGCTCGTCGCTGATCTTCAGAAAGGCCGTTACCGGCGCTCCCTGGCGTTCAAAGCCGAAAAATGGGATCGAGTTTCCGTATTTGCCCTCCTTTACGGCAGCATAAACCAGAACCTCAGCGGCCTTTACGCAGCCGAGGCCGCCTCTTCCATGCAATCTTATTTCCTTCAAGTATGTAACCTCCTACTATTCAGTCTGTCCCCGATACAGGCAGCGCCCGCCCGGTCCTGCCGCCACACAGCGCCCGTTTTCCGCGACGATCTCTCCGCCCTTTACGGTGAGCACCGGCCATCCTGTCAGCCGTTTTCCCTCATACAGAGAGAAATCGGATCTCGAACCGCACTCCTCCGCCCTGACTTCTTTTTCCAGGTTCATGTCGATGATGACGACGTCCGCGTCGCTGCCCGGAAGCAGCGTCCCTTTCCGGGGGTAGACTCCGAAAATCTCCGCCGGGTTTTTGGTCATCAGCCCGATGACCAGGTCCAGCGGCACTCCCCTCTTCACGACTCCCTCGTGGAGAACCACCGGCAAATGAGTTCCAACTGCCGGATAGCCCGGCATGGCATTCCAGATAGAACCTCCGATGTTTTTTTCCGCCAGAGTCATGGTGACGTTGTCTGTGCCGATGGTGTCCACCACGCCGCTTTGAACGGCATTCCACAGCGCCTCCACATCCTCGGGATCCCGGAAGGGCGGCTCCATTTTGATCCTGTTGTTCATCGGGGCGTCCCTGGTGATGGAAAGATAGGGACTTGTGGTTTCTATGTGAATATATTTGCTTCGCTGTTTGATGGATTTCAGCTTATTGATGGCGCTCCTGGAAGAGATATGTACGAAATAAACGGGCGTGCCGCTCTTTTCCGCCAGGAAGGACAGCCGGATCACCGCCTCCTCCTCGGCCATGTCGGGATGGGTGTCGGTCCAGTCCCGCACGGTGGCCCCGTCGCCCTTCTCTTCCTTTATAATGCGGTTGGCGCGCCGGATCAGATCCCGGTTCTCCGCATGGGTGCAGAGAATGCACTTTTTATCGGACTTGTTCAGCTCTCCCAGGACGTCCATGATGAAGCCGTCGTCCACGTCTCCGATCATGCCGGGGATTCCGTTCATGTATACCTTGAATGAGGTAACGCCAAAGTGCCGGATGTAATCCCCGATCTCCCTGCGCTGTTCATCGGTGCCGATTACCAGGTGCGGGATGATATCGATAAAGGACCGCCGGTTTATCTCTTCCGCAATGGCGGGGAACGTCGAAAAGTGAGACTCCACGCCGCCAAAATAACAGCCTGCCGTGGTGACCCCGCCGATCAGCGCCGATTTCGTCTCCGTATCGAGCTCTTCACGCATCGGCGCGAAGAGGCCCAGGTGGACGTGAGGGTCGATGATCCCCGGAGCCACAAACCTTCCGGCGGCGTCCACCGTCCTTGCGGCCCTCACTCCGGGAAGATCCCCCAGCGAATACACCTTGCCGTCCTTGATATAGACGTTGGTTTTGAATATTCCGTTGCCCGGGAGCACGACGCTTCCATTGACGATGGCGAGATCCACCTGACAGTCAGGCCCCGAAGCGGCCAGCAGATCGAGCTTGCCGCTGATCTCCTGCAGCAGGACTTCCGTCTCCCTTGGCGCCGCGGGCCTTTCCCTCTGTTTTCTTATGTAATCCGAAAAGATGTCATTGCTCATGTCATTCTCTGCCTTCTATGGATTTCAACACTTCGATAACGGTTTCCCTCGCATTCCGCACCTCGGATTCCGTTCCGGAGATATACATTCTTCCAAACTTGCCCACGGGATCAAAGGTGATGATCTTTGTCCGGGAGCTCTTTTCCGCCTCGTTGACCGCGATGCTGATATAGGCCGCAGGTTCCACCTCCAGGATGAACAGGGTTTCCCCCGGCACGATGATGGAGCCGTAGCGGTTGTCACGGTTGATCAGCTGGGCCTGATACGGGTCTACGTTGGAAATGATCTGCTCCGATACGACCCGCGGTTTTCTTCTGTCGCTTATGGACTTCCCGCAGGCGTCCAGGATCGCCTGGCCCGCCTGCTTCAGCTCATCCGGCATAAAGGAGTGGAGCTCCAGTTCTCCGTATTCCCGCTCTACGATCTGAAATCCGGGCTTGGCGTTGGTCTGTTTTAAGGCCACGTTCAGAAGCTCGTAAACCGCGCTTCCCGGAGCCAATTCGATGTAGAGCTGGCACATCCCCGCCAGGGCGATATCGCCCTTGACCACTGTGCCTGTTATCGCCGCGTATTGCGGCTGCATATTGTCGATGACAACGTATGTCCTAAGATCCATTTCTTCAATCATGAACGGCATTTCACCTCCTAATCAGAGAAAGCTCCTCCCTTGAGAATGATCCGCTTTATTTTAATGTAAGGAATTCCTCGATCCCTTGATCCGGACGGGCGATAACGTGGACGGAAACCACTTCTCCCACCTTCTGGGCGGCCTCCGCTCCGGCATCCACAGCGGCCTTTACCGCTCCCACATCGCCTTCGATGATTACGGTGACAAAGCCGCCGCCGATAATTTTCTTGCCCGTGATCCCCACGTTGGCTGCCTTTGCCATGGCGTCCGCAGCCTCAATCGCCGCAACCAATCCCTTTGTTTCAATAAAACCCTTTGCAACCATCTTTTTATCCTCCTATTTGTCAGAATTATTTTTTAAACCCTTCGTCAGGATGATCCACAATGCCCACGATTACGGCATCCACCGGCGTGTCCTGACCATCCAGCGCGTACTTCGCATTCTGCCCGGCGGTCACCAGGACCACCTCTCCGACGCTGCAGCCGATGGCGTCCACCGCGACAAAGATGTCGTCGGAGACCTTTCCGCTCTTTTTCAGCTTCTGTACCGTAACCAGGCTCAAGCTGTTCAGCTTCTTATTTTTTATAGTCGAAACACATTTTCCCTGAACAATGCACAAATACATGGGAAGATCACCTACCTTCCGTTCAAAATATCGTTGATCGTATCCAGCGCGTAATCGATCTCGTCTTTTGTGGAATAGAAATGGGGCGCGATCCGGATGACATCGCCTCTGCCTGAGCCGATGACGTTTCTCCTTCTCAGCTCGGCCTCCATATCATGGGAATTGATCTTGTGGGAACAGATGATGGCCGTCGTTCCGCCTTTCTTACTGACGTCCAAGGGACTGACCGTCGTAAGTCCTCTGTCCAGGCAGCCCTTGAGGGCGTGAGCGCTGAGCATGTCGACTCTGTCCTTGATCCTTTCGACTCCCACCTCGTTGATGATGGAAAGTCCCGCTCTGGCGGCATAGGCGTTGAGGATCGGCTGCGTTCCGGTGTCAAGCCTGCTGGCGGTATCCGACCAGTCGTTGTATCTGGTCTGGAACAGGAAGGGGTTCATCTGGCCGAACCACCCTGTAACCGTCGGTTTAAACTTTGAAACGAGATCCTTGTTGACGTAGAGGAACGCGATTCCGGGAATGCCGCACAGATATTTCAGACAGCCAGAGGTGACCATGTCGATGTTCATCTTCTTCACATCCAGCGGTTCCGTGCCCAGGCACTGATAGGCGTCCACCAGCAGCAGAGAACCCTTGCGGTGGGCGATTTCCGCGATCTTTTCCACGTCCTGCTTGAAACCGTTGAGATAATACACCTGAGTCACCGACGTGATCAGCGTTTCCTCATCGATGTGCTTTTCATATTCCGAGATGTCGATCTGATGGTTTTCGTTGACGGCGATGAAGTCCACCTTGGCTCCATACCTCTGATTGGCCAGCCAGATGTAATCTACCGTCGGAAACTCCGCGTCCGTAACCACTACCTTCTTTCTCTTGCCGGTATAATCCAGGGAGTTGGCCACAGAGGAGATCGCTTCCGAGACGCATGAGCTGACAGAAATTTCGCTGGGATCCGCATTGATCAGCTTCGCAAATTCCACCTTTGACCTGTTTACCTCTTCCACCCAGGAATCCCAGTCCATTCCCACGGTAAGCCAGTTTTCCAGATACTCCTCGATGGCGTCCCGGACCCGGATGGACTGGGCGCTTTGAGAGCAGTTTCCCAGGTGCGCCGTGGTTTTCAGAATCGGAAACTGAGCTCTCCAGGCCTCGACTTCCCGTTCGGAAACAAGTCCCTTATACGGAGGGGCGATGATATCCCCTGCAAATGTGCGGATTTCGGCGGAGTGGCTGACAGGGACAGGAGTTGCGGGAACGCTTTGCTTTCGGTAGCCCCCCGCGGGGTTTCCGTTCTCCTGTACCTGGCCCTTATCTTTAACGACGCATTTGATGCCCCGCCTGTCCGCCGTCTCCTTTGCAATTGAGGTAAGAACGTCTTCCACGTTTATGTAAAGAACCTTTTCCCCTCTGGAAAAGCACTCTTCCACATCCTTTGCTGTATAAAACTTCTTCACTTCTCTCTTTCCTTTCCTCAAATTTTTCAGATTGGATACGGTCCCCCCTTTTAATTATCCAGCTCTAAAAAGATGCCGAGCAGCTCCTCGGTGGGCCTTGGGATCACATGAACGGAAACCAGGTCTCCAATTCTTTGAGCCGCTTCCGCACCGGCGTCCACAGCGGCCTTTACCGCCCCCACATCGCCTTTGATGATGACCGTAACGTAGCCGCCGCCGATTTCGATCTGCCGGACGATTTCCACGTTAGCCGCCTTGGACATTGCGTCGGCAGCTTCCACATTGGCGACAAAACCCTTTGTTTCAATAAAACCATATGCGCTCATTTTTTTCCTTCCTTTCAGAAAGCCTTTCGGCTTAAATGATAGATTTGATATTAAGCAAACAGATTTAAGAAATACTCCCTTTAAAGCGTTCAGATCTTCTGGTTTCCGTCTGCTTTAAAGGGAGTGAGATGACCTTGAAAAGAGACGGTCTGGAACTATTTCCGTTCGTTCTGTTCCCTTTCGGCTGCCATCAGCGCTTCATCCGAAGCCTTTTTGAATTTATCCTTATTTGCATAGAATATTACGGTGAGCAGGATGAGCCAGGGCACTCCCGCGATCCATGCCGAAGACATACCGATCAGGAATGCGTCCAGCAGAATCAGCACGAGGCAGACGATCCCAATGACTGGCAGCACGGGGAATCCCGGCATGGGAAGCATGCTCGGCGGCAGCCCCTCGGCTGCCCTCTTCTTTCTGAACCTCAGCACTGTGACCAAAATCATGATCCAGACAAAGATTCCGCCGAAGATGGAAATGCCGAAGAGGTACATGTAAGCGCTTTCCTCATAGAGGAAGGAGATTACGGAAGCTGCAAGCAGACCCACCGTCGATACCAGAACCGCGTATACCGG
>DAITKX010000039.1:11674-27782 GCA_036835995.1 Bacillota bacterium
CCAAGGATCTTCGGCGCATATCCTCCTCTTGAGAGGGAGAACAGCATTCTTCCGGTGAGATAGAGGTTCGTGTTCATGGACGACAGCGCCGCGGTGAGAACGACAAAGTTCATAACGCCGGCCGCATAGGGGATACCTACAGCCCGGAAAACCGTGACGAAGGGGCTTTCGCCGAGTCCCGCCTTATTCCACGGAACGATGCAGACCACCAGTGTGATTGCGCAGATGTAGAACAGGGCGAGCCGGAATACCATGGCTTTCATTGCCTTGGGCACCGCTTCCTGAGGATTCTGCGCCTCTCCGGCGGTTACCGCGATAACTTCAACTCCGTAGAAGGAGAAGATGACGATCAGCATCGCCATGAAGATGCCGGAAGCTCCGTTGGGGAGGAAGCCGCCATGCGCGGTGAGATTTGTAAAGGCTACAGGCTCCGCACCAAAGCCGGAGAAGATGTATCCAATGCCGAGAATGATGAATACGACGATGGCTACGACTTTGATCATCGCAAACCAGTATTCAATTTCACCGAAGTTCTTTACCGAGGACAGGTTGATCAGGACCAGGGCGACGGAATAGATGACGCACCAGATCCACATGGGTACGTTGGGAAACCAGAACTTCGTGTAGATCGCCACGGCGACGACCTCGCCTCCGATGGCGACGACCTGCGCTGCCCAGTAGGTCAGACGGACCACGAAACCCGCCCAGGGATTGATGTATTTTTCAGCATACAGTCCGAAGGACCCTGCCGACGGATGGACTACCGCCATCTCGGTAAGCGCGAACATCATGATCAGGCAGATGCATACGCCGAGGCAATAGGAGATGATTACAGCGGGTCCGGCAAGGCTTACGGCAAAGCCGCTCCCTAAAAACAATCCGGTGCCGATCGCTCCGCCCATTGCAATCATCGTGAGCTGTCTTCTGCTCAGCTGCCTTTGAAGGCCGCTTTCTTTTACGGTTACATCATCATGGACATTACTCATTATAATTTCACTTCCCTCCATAAAAATTTGGTTTTAGCGATTAGGTTATGAATAAAAAGGAGCAAAAACTAGCCATTACAATATCTCTGTTTAATTACCGACAATTTCTCTCATACAATTGAGGACATATTCCACATCCTCAGATGAAACACCATGGTTTGTTACAAAACGAATATAATTCCCTTCACGGCCATCATTTGCTTTAATGCCTTTCTCTAAAAGCCTATCTATGATATACTGCTGCGCCAGCCCGGTTCCCGCAATGTCTGCAAAGACCATGTTGATTTCCGTCTGCCGCATGTTGACCGAAATGCCCCGGATCTCGGACAGTCCTTTGGCCAGGAGTTTCAGGTTGTCGTGATCCTCCTTGAGCCTCCCTGTCATCTTTTCCAGGGCGATGATGCCCGCTGCCGCCAAATATCCAGCCTGCCGCAGTCCGCCTCCCAGCATTTTCCTGTTTCGGTGGGCGGCTTCAATGAATTCAGCGCTTCCCACAAGAAGCGAACCCACCGGGGCGCAAAGGCCTTTCGACAGACACATCTGCACCGAATCCACGTGGCTTGCGATTTCCCTGGCGTCCACACCCAGGGCAGCGGCGGCGTTAAAAATCCTCGCGCCGTCGAGATGAACGGGGATGTTGTGTTCTCTCGCTACGTCGCGGATCGCCGCCATAACCGGCAGGGGATACACCGTGCCAAGGCTGGTGGCGTTTTCCAGGCAGATCAGCCCGGTGTCGGGGAAATGCTGATTTTTGCCGCGAATCAGGGCCCGAACGTCCTCCGGCTCCATGATGTCATTCTCGCCGTCCACCGTTCGCACCGTAACGCCTGACAATACCGCCGCGGCGCCGACTTCTGCCAGTACGATGTGGCTGCCGGAACAGGCGATCACCTCATCTCCGCGCTTGGTATGGGTCATGATTGCCAACTGGTTTCCCATGGTGCCGCTGGCGACAAAGAGAGCCGCCTCTTTCCCAAGCATTTCGGCGCCCATCTTCTCAAGGCGCTTGACCGTCACATCCTCGCCGTAAACATCGTCGCCGACTTCCGCGTTGAGCATGGCCATCCGCATTTCGTCCGTCTGGAGAGTAATTGTATCACTGCGCAAATCAATAAACTTTTCCATTTTGCTCCTCTCATTCCAGGTTGGTTGTATCGATAATAGGCGGGTTATATCAGCAATCGCCTGGTTGTATCAATAATAGACGGGTTATATCAGTAATAGCGCGGCGGGTTGACGCAGTACTGCAGCAGCTTTGCGCCGGTAATGACGTCAAAGACCGGGATGCCGAACCTTTCATAGACGTCCGCGCTGAAGGTGCCCAGATTGGAACACTCGATGACCAGGGCCCTCACGTCGGAGCCTGTGACCAGCTTTTCAACCGCCGACAGCACATCCCGCCGCATCAGGTCTACGTCCAGTTCCATTCCGCCGTGTATCACCACCTGGGAAAAGTGCGGCTCATTCTCCATCCCCTTTATTTTGATCCTCACGGAATCGTCATATCCGCACGCTCGCAGATGGCTTTCCCTGAGCAGCTCCGAATGGCCTGTCAGGATTCCCACCGAACCCTTTCCGCCGATCAGCTGCCAGGCGAGAGGCACAAAGACCAGAGATGAGGAAATTGTGATCAAACCGCCTTCCGCCGCCATCTCCTGCTGATACAGGCTCATGAGACCGCAGTCCCCGATAACGGCTTTGACTCCCTTTTCCCTGAGGCTTTTCACAGCCTTCACCAATTTTTGTCTGATCTCCTCAGACCCTTCGATCAGATCGGAAAACCGGCCCTCCACGATCTCATAGTGCACCTGGAAGTCAAAGGTCCCCGCATTGCCCGGATCTCCCAGAGACCGCGGGGATTTCTGTGAAAAAACGAGAACTCCGATGTCCTGTCCGTAAAAGGAATGTCCGCCTTTTATCACAATATCCCTCCTCTCATGATTTTTTCAGCCTGTTTAAACGAGGGCCACCGCCTCGATCTCGACCATGGCGTCCTTAGGAAGCTTTGCCACCTGAACGCAGCTTCTGGCCGGGCTGTTTTCCGGGAAGTATGTAGCATAAACCTCGTTGAAAGCGTCAAAATCCGCCAGATCCTTTAAGAATACCGTGGTCTTAATTACCGCGTCCATGGACGTCCCCGCCTGTTCCAAAATCGCTTTCACGTTTTCGAGAGATTGGGCCGACGCGCGCTTGATGTCATCGTTCACCAGCTCTTTCGTCTGGGGGTTGATGGGCAGCTGTCCCGAGGTGTAGACCAATTCTCCCGCCTTGATTCCCTGGGTGTAGGGCCCGATGGCGGCAGGCGCCTTTTCCGTGGCGATCAATTCCTTTTTCATCGTGTTTTCCTCCATTATTTATTTCTTGACATAGTCGGGTTTTTTCTTGCTGACGATTTCCTTAAGGACGGCGAAAAGCTTGTCAAGGTCCGCTTCGTTGTTGTAATACTGGCAGGAAATTCTGATGCCGCCGATGTTGTTGGTGAAACGCATGGCCACGAACACTCTGTGCTTATGAATCTCTTCCAGCACCGCCTGTTCTTCCTCCAGGGTGTTGTAAAGCCGGAAGATCACGATGCCCGACCTGTGATCCGGATCTTCGTGAGTCACCAGGGTGGCCCCCAGCTCCTTCAGCCCCTTCATGGCGTATTCCGTCAGACTGAACACGTGCTTTTGTATGTTCTCGATGCCGATTTCATTGACAAGGGCAAGGCTTTCTCCCAAAGCTAACGCTCCCAGATAGTTGCTCGTTCCGCCGATTTCAAACTTTTTCGCCACATCGGGGAATTCCCAGTCGTTGGTCGCTTTGATGGCGGGGGTTCCGAAATATGTTCCCCAGCCGCCTTCCGGATCCTTGAGGTTCAAATATCCGTAGAATGCCGGCTTGATCGTTGGGATCAGGTCCTTCCTCACGTAGAGAATTCCTGTGCCAAATGGCGAGTTGAGCCACTTATGGCCTCCGGCCATGAGCATATCCACATGGATCTGCTTTACGTCCAGCTTGCATACGCCCACATGCTGGATGGCGTCCACCACCAGGTAGATTCCCTTCTCTTTACAGAAATCGCCCAGCGCCTTCAGGTCGATCATCCATCCGTTGCACCACTCGACTGAGGAGGTTACAATCAGCTTCACCTTGTCGTCAACCAGCTCGGCAAAGTCCTGAACTTCAAACTTTCCATCCCGGCCCGGAACCTCGATCACCTCGATGCCGTGAGTCTCTCTCATCATGCACCAGGGGATGGCCACCTGCAAAAACTCGAGGCTTGTGGTCAAAACCTTATCTCCGGCCTTCAATGGCAAGGACGTGGCCGCGATGTTCAATCCGTGGGAAGTGCTCTCCACCAGCGCGATCTCTTCCACGTCGGCGTTTAAAAGCTTCGCCGCTTCCACATATGCCTTCTGCCTGCGGGAGTCCATCGCAATGTGATGCGCCGACGAGCTGACTTCATCGTTTCTCGCGCAGTAGCGGGTAAATTCTATCAGTGCGTCCACGCTTCTCTGAGGCGGAAAGCTTACACAGGCCGCATCCAGAAAAGCCATTTCCTGCAGCTGCGGAAATTCCTTTGTTCGTGCTTCTAAAACGTTCATTGTTTACCTCCTTTAAACATATCTTCATTTGATTTATCTCGTTTGCATCCATTATAGATATAAATATTTCTATTAAATATAAAGTAGACTACAAAATCAAAAAAATTATACTTTATATAATTTTTTCTGATTTTGTAGTCAATTTGACAGAAAAGGTGCTATAATTGTAATATTATAAATTGTTTTCCACATATATCAAAAGGATGGCGATTGCCGACTGCAAGAAGAACATGAAAAAGGAGAAGTTTTATGCAGGTTGCTTTAACGAATGCCGATAGATTAATATTGGAGTCCTATAAGAATTTGGCTGACGGATTGTCGGAATATCTCGGGGAAGGATATGAGATCGTTCTTCACAGCCTGGAAGATCTGGAGCACTCTGTCATCTACATCATCAACGGAGAATATACCGGACGTAAAATCGGATACCCCATCACCAACATCGCGCTTTCCATGTTGAAAAAAATCATGGACAACGCGGATTCAAGAGAATTCATATCATATTTTACAAAGACTGCCGCCGGTAAGCCCCTGAAGTCCTGTACCATCGCTATCAAGGGAACCGGCAACAAAATCATCGGCCTGCTGTGCATCAACCTCTATCTGGATACGCCTTACTACAATATTCTCAATACATTTTTAAAGGGCCCGGTAAATGTACAGAACGAAGTGGAAGAAAATTTTTCCGGCAACACGGAAGAGATGGTGAAGAAATCCATTGACAGCGTCAGGGAAAGCGTCATAAAGGACGGCAGCGTCGCATCGACCAACAGAAACAACAAGATCATCCAGCAGCTTTATGATGCCGGGATCTTTAACTTTAAAGACGCCGTGGAGATGGTTGCGGACGAGTTGGGAATCTGTAAAAGCACGGTTTATATGCACATAAGAAAGAACAAGAATTAACGGCCCAGATAAAGCTCCAATTTCCGCTTCATCCTTTGAATCGCGTTATCGATTGCTTTCGGCGATCTTCCTGTGCTTTCGGCGATCTGAAGATAGGACTTTCCTTTCAGATATTCGTTCCAGACGTTCAGTTCCAAGTCGCTGAAAATATCGGCGCCGTTTCCGCCGATATAGTCCATATCCTCCTTCAGCAGGAAGAGCGCTTCCGGGTCGTAGTTGCTGTCGGAGGACAGGGTTTCCTCCAGGGTGGTGTCCGGTTCGGAATCGGAGAGCGGCCTGCTCAGGGATACCGAAGTATTCAGAGGCGAGTGTTTTAACCGCGTCGCCCGCTTCACCGCCGTGATGATCTGGCGGTTGATACAGATTTCCGCGAAGGTGTGAAAGGACGCCTGCTTCGCCTGGTCGTAGCCTCGAATCGCCTTAAATATTCCTATCATTCCTTCCTGGACAATATCCTCGCTGTCTGCGCCAACCATAAAATAGAGATGGGCCTTGCTTCTGACCACATCCTTATACTTTCTGATCAGGAATTCTTCCGCGGTTTCATCGCCGTCCTGTGCAAGGATAGCCAGCGCTTCGTCCGCCATTTCCTCGTAATTGCTCATACCCCGACCTCTTCCACCTTCCTTGCGGGAAAAATCCCCTAGCCTTTGCGCTGTCTTCGGACCTCATACATCAAAACCGCGGCGGCATTTGACGCGTTCAGAGAAGTGATTTTCCCCGCCATGGGAATGGAAATGCTGAAATCGCATTTCTCCTTTACCAATCTGCTGATCCCCTGGCCTTCAGCCCCGATGACCAACCCAAGGCTTCCTTTCAAATCGGCCTGGTCGTACTCCGTCCCGCCCATATCGCAGGCCCCGATCCAAAGGCCCATCTCCTTGAGCTTATCGATGGTCTGGGCGATGTTGGAAACCTTCGCCACGGGGACGTATTCCACGGCTCCGGCGGACGCCTTTGCCACCACGTCTGTGACTCCCGCGGCCCTGCGCTTGGGGATGATGATCCCGTGGGCTCCCGCGCCGTCCGCCGTCCGCATGATCGCCCCGAGATTGTGGGGGTCCTCGATGCCGTCCAGAATGATGATAAAAGGATCTTCGCCCTTTCGCCGCGCCCTCTCGAAGATATCCTCCGGATCACAGTACTCAAAAGCGGAAACGTATGCGATGACGCCCTGGTGGACCTTGCCGTCCGCAATCCGGTCCAGGGCGGTTTTCTCGGCAAACTGGCAGAAAAGGTTTTTCTCCTTTGCCATTCCGACGATCTTCCGGATGGAGCCCTCCGCATCCTTCGCGATGACCAGCTTTTCGATCTCCCGGCCGCTCTTTAAAGCCTCCATGACCGGATTTCTGCCAATGATCAGATTTTCATTTTCTCCCATGATTCCTCCGCCTATTTCCTTCTGTATTCCGTAAACCGATACCGCACTCCTCCGTCGCTCTGAGGTTCGCCCGTCCATACCAGCTCCAGGTCGCCGCGCCGGTCCAGATTTTCAAAATGCTTGTCCGCATCAAAATCTCCGTCGATCCTGGTCACCAGATGCCCGTTGCAATAAGGAAGGAACTGTCTGTAGATATCCTCCCCGCCGATGATGAAGACATCCTCCATATCGTAGGCTTCCAGCACCTTGAACAGCTCTCCCATGGAGGCGCATTTGATACAGCCTTCCGGCTGAAAGTCCGGTTTTCTGGAAAGGACGATATTGACTCTGTCCTTTAAGGGCTTTTGGCCGGGCAGGGACTCAAAGGTCGCCCGTCCCATGACCACCACCTTGCCCCGGGTCATTTCCTTGAAATATTTCAAATCGCCGGGAAGGTTGCACAGCAGGCAGCTATCCTTTCCGATTCCCCAGTTATTATCAACTGCTACGATGGTTTTCATTCCATTTCTCCTTTGTAGTGATATTCCTGTTATACCGCTGTAAGTATCTTTCGATCGTGCCGCAATAGCCCCCGCTGTAAAAGCGTATCACAGCAGCGGCGCGAAAACCCTGAGCACCGAGCGGATCAGGGTTACGATCCAACCGGTCTTTTTCAGCTCCTCCTCGGTCATGGCCTTGCAGATCGGGATTATTTCCTCAAAATCTCTCCTTATGTCGCAAATGCATTTGCTGCGGTACATCCAGATTCCGCATTCGAAGTGAAGATAGAGGCTTCTGTAATCCATGTTGATGGTTCCCACGACTCCGTACTCATCGTCTATGGCTATTGTTTTAGAATGAATAAAGCCGGGAGTGTATTCATATATCTTTATCCCGCTCTCCACGAGGATCGGATAGTAGGACCTCGTAGACGCGTGAACAAAGCGCTTGTCGCCGTGATAAGGCGTTATGATCCTCACGTCGACGCCGCTCTTTGACGCCGTGCACAGCGCGGTCACCATTTCATTGTCCAGGATCAGATACGGCGTCGTGATGTAGATATACTTCTGCGCATTGTAAATCAGGTTCAAATAGACCGTTTCACTGACCGGCTCGTCGTCAAGGGGGCTGTCTGCAAAGGGCTGAATATAGCCGTCGCCAGGGCCTTCAGCGAAGAGATGGAGGTCCCCGCCTGGTTTCTCCTGCTCTGGAACACTGTTCCCGCAGTAAAGGCACTGCTCCTCGCCGCGATATGCGCAGGGATTGTCATTTGCTCCGCTGACGTAATTCCACATGGAAAGGAACATGACCATCAGATTCCAAACCGCTTTTCCCTTCAGCATGATCGCGGCGTCTTTCCAGTGGCCGTGCCGGTTCACCTCGTTGATATACTCGTCGGCAAGGTTGATGCCGCCCACGAAGCCTACAACGCCGTCGATGACCGCAATTTTTCGATGATCCCTGTTGTTCAGCCTTATGGACAAAACCGGGATCATGGGGTTGAAAACACAAGCCTTAATGCCGTACTCACCGAGCTTCTTGATAAAATTAAAGGGCAGGGTTTCCATGCAGCCCGCGCCGTCATAGAGCACCCGCACATCGATCCCCTTCGCCGCCTTTGCCTTCAATATCTCCAAGATGCTGTTCCACATGAGGCCTTCCTGGATGATAAAGTATTCGAGAAAAATGTACCGTTCCGCTTTTTCGAGCTCCTCCATCAGCCGTTCAAACTTTTCCTCGCCGCTGGAAAGGTATTCCGCCTCTTCGTTCAGGAACAGCGGATAACCGGCGTACCTTTGAATATATCTCGACTGTTTCGCCGCGTCGGGATCTTCCCTTTCAAGCCGCTCCGAAACCTCTTCGTTTGTTTCCAGGCATTCCAGGGTCTGCTGCCGGATGGCGTTCATCTTTTCCTTTGTCTTGTTGCCCGTCCGGTTGCCGTTCAGAAACAGATAGAACAGCCCTCCGAAAATAGGGAAAATCATGATCGGTATGATCCAGGCGATTTTATAGGCCGGGTTCTCCCTCTTGTTTAAAATCCAGATCACCGTGGCCACGCTGAGGAAGATGCTGAATCCGTAGAATGCGGCAAAATATTGGTTAAACAAGAGGATAAAACCAATGATGAGCAGGACCTGGATCGCAATCGCGATGGCGAAAATGGTTATTTTAAATGTTTTTGCTTTGTGGACTGGTTTCATAGTTCAACTCCGTTTGCGCACTTTTCGTAATGCTTGTACGATATTATAGCATATCGCTTCGGCAATTGGAAATATCAAGCCTCAATCCAAAAAATCTTTTCGGCGCAATTGTGCGGCCGGATGATTTCTGGTATAATTCCTTTTGTTGTTTTTTTAAATGCAGCAGTAGAAGGAAAGATTTTGTTGTTTTTTAAATGCAGTAGGCAGTAGAAAGAAAGATGTGGTGACAATGGAAATAGGTTTTGATGCAAACAAATACATCGAAGAGCAGTCCAGGTATATTTTGGAGCGCGTGAATGACCGTAACAGCGAAAGGCTTTACCTGGAGTTTGGAGGAAAGCTGGTTCAAGATAAACATGCCATGCGTGTTCTTCCCGGATTTGACGAAAACGCGAAGATCAAGCTGCTCCACAAAATGAGGGATCAGGCGGAAATCATCATCTGTATCTTCGCAGGGGATATCGCCACCAGCAAGACCCGCCAGGATTTTGGGATCACCTACGATCTCGAGGTTTTACGCCTTATTGACACCTTTCGAAAATATGACCTGTCCATCAACAGCGTCGTTGTCACCAGATACGAAGACCAGCCGGCAGCCAACATGTTTATCAATAAGCTGAACCGCCGCGGAATCACCACATACAAGCACCATTTCACAAAGGGCTATCCCACCGACGTGGATACCATCGTCAGCGACGCGGGATACGGCGCAAACCCGTATGTCGAGGTGACCAAGCCTCTGGTAGTGGTAACGGGGCCCGGAGGCGGCAGCGGAAAACTCGCAACCTGCCTGAGCCAGCTTTATCACGATTACAAAAGGGGCGTCCGGGCCAGATACGCAAAGTTTGAAACCTTCCCCATCTGGAACCTCCCGCTGAAGCACCCCGTCAACGTGGCCTATGAGGCGGCCACCACGGACCTGAAGGACGTCAATATGATCGACAATTTCCATCTGGATGCTTACGGTCAGAAAACGGTCAACTACAACCGTGATCTGGAGGTTTTCCCGGTCTTTAAGCGCATCATCGAGAAGATCACCGGCGAGGAAGCCGATTACAAATCCCCCACCGACATGGGCGTAAACCGCGCCGGATTTTCCATCTTTAACGACGAAGTGGTGAGGAGGGCCGCCGAGCAGGAGGTCATCCGAAGGTACTTCATCGCTCAATGCGATTATAAAAAGGGGAAGATCAGCGAGGATTCCCTGCTGCGGTCCAAGCTTCTGATGGACGACCTGAAGCTGAAGGTAGAGGACCGTTCCGTCGTAAAGCCTGCGTGGGATTATGCGGAATACAAGCGCAGCCTGGATAAGAGATACGAGAACGTGGTGGTCATGGCCATTGAAATGCCTGACGGCTCCTTTGTTACAGGCAGAAGCTCCAGGAGAATGGTCGCCGCCGCTGCAGCCGTCCTCAACGCCATCAAAAAGCTCAGCGGGCTATCCGACGATATTTTTCTGCTTTCCCCGGTCGTCCTGGAAACCCTCCAGCACCTGAAAACAGATATTCTTCACACAGAAAAGTCGAGCCTGAACGTGGAAGAGATCCTGAGCGCCCTGACGATTTCCGCCACCACCAACCCCTCCGCCCAGGTAGCGGTGGAAAAGCTGCTGCTCCTTGACCGCTGCAAAGCTCACTGCACCGCCATTCTCAGCGACCGCGACGAGCAGACCCTGCGGGATCTGGGGCTGGATGTGACCTGCGACCCGGAATATCTCACCACAAACTTATATTTCAACTAGCGAAAACAGCGAAAACGCCAATATAAAAGGGGGGTGTCGCACTAAAACAAAAATTAGTGCGACAGCCCCCTTTCTTTTTATTATATTACAGACCCATTTCTTCCTTGACCTGTTTAAAGCAATCCACGGCGAAATCCAAATCCTCTTTGCTGTGGCTCGCGGATACCTGGGTTCTGATCCTCGCTCTTCCCTCGGGTACGACAGGATATGAAAAGCCTATCACATACACCCCTTTTTCCAGCATCCGTCCGGCAAACTCCGCCGCCACCTTGCTGTCGTACAGCATGATAGGCACGATGGGATGAACGCCGGGCAGCACGTTAAAGCCCGTCTTTGCGATCTCTTCTCTGAAATACCGCGTATTCTCGTGAAGCTTATCCCTGTACTGGGTTGAGCTGCTCAGCATATTTAAGGTCTGCAGGGCTGCCGCGGCAATAGATGGAGCCAGCGTATTGGAAAAGAGATATGGCCGGCTTCTCTGCCTGAGGAGCTCAACGATCTTCTTGTTACTGCTGGTATAGCCGCCGGAAGCGCCGCCCAAGGCCTTGCCAAGGGTGCCGGTGATGATGTCCACACGGCCCATAACGCCGCAATACTCCGGAGTGCCCCGGCCTTTCTCCCCCATAAAGCCCACGGCATGGCTGTCGTCCACCATAACCAGTGCGTCGTATTCATCCGCCAGGTCGCAGATGCCGGTTAAATTGGCGATATATCCGTCCATAGAGAAGACGCCGTCGGTGGCGATCAGTTTGATTCTGGCGTTTTTCGAGGCCTCCAGCTTCGCCCTTAAATCCTCCATATCGTTATTCTTATACCTTAAGCGCCCGGCTCTGGACAGGCGGATTCCGTCGATAATGCTGGCATGGTTCAATTCGTCACTGATGATGACGTCCTCTTCCCCCAGAAGGGTTTCAAACAAGCCTCCGTTGGCGTCGAAGCAGGAGGAATAAAGTATGGTATCCTCCATCCCTAAAAAGCTGCTGATAGCGTCCTCCAACTCTTTATGAACCCCTTGGGTGCCGCAGATAAAGCGCACGGAGGAAAGTCCGAAGCCCCACCGGTCAAAGCTCTTTTTCGCCGCTTCGATCAACTGCGGATTATCCGCCAATCCCAGGTAATTGTTGGCGCACATGTTTAAGACCTGCGCCTTGCCGGTGGTGTCTATCCGGCTGCTCTGCGGGGAAAGTATGATCCGTTCTTCCTTATACGTGCCCGCTTCTCTGATGGCTTCCAGCTCCTTGCTGATATAATTGACAGCTGTTTTCATTTGATCTCCCCCCGTCTAAATATTCGTCCAATCCAGTACGACCTTGCCCGACATGCCGGAATTCATCGCTTCAAACCCTTTTTCGAAGTCCCGGAAGTCAAACCGGTGGGTAATTACGCCGGAGATGTCCAGGCCGCTCTGCAGCATGGTGGTCATCTTATACCAGGTTTCAAACATTTCCCGTCCGTAAATCCCCTTTATGGTCAGGCAGCCGAACACTACCTGGTCCCAGTCGATTATCGTGCCCGGTTCCTGAATGCCTAACAGCGCGATCTTCCCGCCATGATGCATATTGGTAACCATCCCTTCAAGGGCCTTCGAATTGCCGGACATTTCCAGACCCACGTCAAAGCCCTCTTTCATCCCCAGCTGTTTGATCACATCAGTCAAATTTTCTTTCGCTATATTTACGACTCTGGTCGCGCCCATCTTTTTCGCCAGATCCAACCGGTATTCGTTCATATCGGTCACCACCACGTGGCGGGCGCCGACATGCCTGCAAATGGCCGCGGCCATGACCCCGATGGGTCCGGCTCCCGTGATCAGCACATCCTCCCCGATCAGATCAAAGGATAACGCTGTGTGCACCGCATTTCCCAGCGGATCAAAGCATGAAACGATATCATCCGGGATATCAGGACTGCAGCGCCAGACATTTGTGGCCGGTATCGCCAGATATTCCGCAAACGCCCCGTCCCTGTTCACGCCCACTCCCTGAGTGAATTTGCACAGGTGCCTTTTTCCGGCCAGACAGTTTCGGCAGGCTCCGCATACCAGATGGCCTTCCCCGGAGACTCTCTCTCCGACCATAAAGCCTTTTACGTTTGTGCCAACCTCTGCAATCTCGCCCACAAATTCATGCCCGATGGTGATTGGCACCGGAATGGTTTTCTGTGCCCAGGAATTCCAATTGTAAATATGTACATCTGTCCCGCAAATCGAGGTCTTTTTGATCTTAATCAATACGTCATTGATTCCTATTTCCGGAACGGGTGCCTTTTCCAGCCATAAGCCTCTCTCTGCTTTTCTTTTTACCAGTGCATACATTTCTTTCTTTTCCATATATCCAGCACTTCCTTTCCTCCATATGCTACTACATAATCGTCAAACTTTCAATCCTTCGTTGATACAAGAAATGCAATATGCAAAAAACTCTGCACTACACGCACTAAGGCCTGTCCTTCAATGCTTTCCGGCTGCGCACTACACGCCAAGATAAGAGAGAATGACGCGAATCTGCATCTCGATTCCGATGTCCAGGGAATCCTCATCGATGCGGAAATCCCGGCTGTGCTGCGCCGCCGTGGAAGCTTTTTGTTCGTTTCCGGTACCGATGAGATAGTAAATGCCGGGAATTCCCTCGCGGAAGAACTCCGCGATGGATATCGCATGGTAGCGGCAGGCCGCGCATACGGCGGTTACGAGCTCCCGGAAGCGGGCGTGAACCGCCTTTTCATTGGGGTGCAGGCAGCGGATGGAATCTTCCATTGTCAGTTCGCTGGGAATGATGTTCATATAGTCGCCGGAATGGATCGAGCCTACCGTGATGAGTGTCGGCTCGCTGAGGGTGCTGTATTCCATGGTCTGCATGGAATTGATCGCCTCCAGTTTACAAGGAACTACTTTTTATGCACCATTCTATTCCACAATATACTGTTTCAGATAGAAGAAGCTGGCAATCTGCTGTATTTATTTTAAAAGAATTGCTTATACTTATCGCCAATATAGCAGAGAATAGAATCTGCTGCTTCTGTAATATTTTTAACGTTTTCTACACAAATGGAGATATGCCCTTTTTTTAACGACCTTATCACTTGAAAAAAGTTCCCATATGCTATTATGACATGTCTTAATCCACCACAGTCAATATCTCCCCGTTGTTTACCTAAAAGCAAGATACAAGGATTTACAATTTGTTCTTCATAAAAGTCACTATCGCTTGATGACGAATTACAAATATTGTCCCTTTGCTGTTTTATGATTTCATCTTCCCATCTTATTGCAACATATCGAATGTTCTTATCATACTCAAACAAGTCTTGAATAATTAGATTTCTGTTTTCCATAAGATTCCTCCATTTAAATAAAAACCCGCTACTGGTGAACTTGCACAATAAATCATAAACCACATGATAAGGCCGCCCATCAGGTATGCAAAGATGGCTCCGCCAGGTCCGGCGATATGCATTACATTCGGGGTCTTAAGTCTTAAGGTCACTTCAATGCTGCACGGCTTGCAGGCCTGGTTGATTTCCAGATCGCTCTGAACGGCGATTATTCGTCGCCGACGACCACCTCTCCCATGGCGTTTACTCCCATTACCTTTTCTTTGTTTTCGCGAAGCGTTTTTATATAAAGGAGCGTCTCCTTATCAAATTTCTCACCCGGGCATACCAGGGGAATTCCCGGCGGATAAGGAATGATGCTGGAAGCGCAGATTAAACCCTCAGCGTCCAGAAGTGGAACTCTGATTTTATTTTTCGGTATTTCATAGATTGTCGACCTCTTGAAGGCCAGTAAATGTTTATTATCGTTTTCTTTTTTGCCGGGCTCTTTTTCACCGAAACCGTTTTTACGGCGGTTTTCACTGATTTCCCGCAGCGCCCCTACAAGCCGTTCCATATCCGTCCTGGTATTTCCGATTCCCGTCATGCACATGACCAGATCCCCGGTGTAGAGCTCAATAAATATTCCGTATTCGAGCAGCATATTTTCCAATTCATCTCCAGTGATCCCAAGCTTGCCTAAACTGAAATTGAGCTTGGTCCAGTCCATGCCCGGCACCTTTCCGATAAATTCCAGGTCCTGAATTTTCCCTGCTTCTTCGTAAAAGTAATCCAGGTTATCGGCCCATTCCTTCATCAGCAGAGGTCCGTGATCTTTCAGGATTCCCGCGTTGATGTCCAGGGAGGCCATCAGCAGATAGGACGGGCTTGTGCTCTCAACGCATTGAAGCTTATCCTCGATGGCATATGAAGATACCCTGTCGGAATTAAGGTTGAGAACCGCGCTTTGGGTATAGGAAGCCAGCGTTTTATGAATGCTGTTGATAACGATATCCGCCCCGGATTCCTCCGCCGATTTTGGCAAGCCCCGTACGCCGAACTTGCTGAACATCTTCAGATGTGCGCCGTGGGCCTGATCGACGATCAGGATCTTGTCGTACCTGTGAACGATTTCGGCGATGGCTTCAATATCGGAACAAATGCCGTAGTAGTTCGGGCTTGGCAGGATCACCGCTTCAGCGTCGGGATTGTCTTCCAGCAGTTTTTCGATCTCTCCGGGGGGAATCGCTCCCGAAATCCCATACTCCTGAATCAGCTCAGGATAAGCGTAAAGGGGCTGGATGTCGGCAAGGGTCAGGGCGTTGAATACCGACTTGTGGCAATTTCTGGCCATAATCAGCTTTTTCCCCTTTGGAACAGATGCCAGAATCGCCGCGAGAATCCCGCCGCTGGTACCGTTAACCAGCAGATAGGATCTGTTCGAATCGTAGAGTCCGGCATATGCATCCTGGGCTTCTTTCAGAATGCCCTCGGTCTGAAACAGGTTATCCGCCCCGATAATTTCGGTGACGTCGCAGTCCATATAATTTTCCAGAAACTCATTGAAACCAAATCTCTTATAGATCGCCGAGCCTTTGTGGCCGGGCATGTGAAATGAAACCGGATTCCCCTTGGCGTGGCTGATTAAGAAGTCCTGTACGGGTGTCTTCATGCTCATGATTAATGTTTACCTCCTGAAAGTATCACTATCTCCTCTATCTTTTTTAAACTCATTCGTAATATGTAATATAAACTTGCATGTTCTGTGCCAATCATATTTGCATAACAAAAAGTGGCTTTTCGCCGCGTTTGTGCGACGGAATTTCTTGAGATTTGAACTTTTTAACAGAAAAGATCGGCAGAAAATTTTGCACCCCGCAAAATTTTCTGCCCCCTTGAGTCAAGTATTCCATCCTTCTTTGGGCGTTCAAAAAAAAGAGAAACCCCCGCTTCGCGAGGGTTTCAGACTGTAGACAAAGTAGCAGATGCAAATGCCAACTGCTGCTTTTTCTTTT
>DAITKX010000040.1:0-567 GCA_036835995.1 Bacillota bacterium
TTTGTGTGTCAGCATAATGAATTTTGTTCCGGCGTTCTTTATAATTTTTCTTGTATGAGGTTACTCTTTAACTTTGTTCAATTTATCACAATTTAACGCTCCCTATACTACTGAAAACATACAAGGCCTAATGTTTTCGTTAATATACAGGCAAACAGCATTATTTATTTCTTTCTGTAATTTTTTTAGTTTTGGGAGGTATTAGAACATGTCTGATCGTAAAAAAAGCAAAAATTATTGGGCATTCGGCGCAAAAGGCTGGGGTGTTGCCGGGGTTGGCATTATGTTTTATTTCTTTTGGCAGGGGCCCATTTACTCAGGCTCCAATTTCTGGTTTAGCGCTCTTAACGAAATGTTCGGCTGGAGCGTGCCCTCGATGGCCCTGCCGATCACCCTTGCAGGCATACTGTCTATCTTTGGAGTTATGCTGTGGGGCGCACTGGCTAAAAAACTCGGCGCAAAGCGCGTTATCGTGATCACTATGGTTCTGGCTGCGGCAAGCAATATGATTTTTGCTGCTATGCAGACCTTATGGGCGTTCGATGTTTCCGTCATTCTCTTTTTCTT
>DAITKX010000040.1:603-1536 GCA_036835995.1 Bacillota bacterium
GACGATCAATATGGCCTCTGTCGCGTTGATATTGACATTCTCGGTTCCCGCTTTCGGCATCTTTCCAAGCCTGGCTGCATACAGTATCCTTCAGGTTATCATTGCCATACTCGTGGGAGCATTCATCAAAAATACCCCGGAGGAGGCGGGAGCCTATCCCGACAATGATAAATCGGTTTCCCGCGAGGAGCTTATGAAAGAGTTTAAGGAGATGGAGGAATACAAGAAGAGCAGTCCTTGGACGGTGAAAGCTCTGTTGGCCTGCCCTACAATGTGGAAAATAGCTGTAGCTTGGGGTCTATGCATGATGTGCGGCATCGGAATCATACAACAGTTGGTTCAGGCTCTTGCGGCTTTTGGCCATCCCATCATGCTGGGCATTACCATCCTTTCCGCTGGCTGGCCCATCGGGTTTTTCGGCCATATATTGATAGGTGTGATCGATCTGCGCTTCGGCACGAGGAATACCTCTATTTTGATGGCCTTCATCCTGGCATTATGTCCCTTAGGGTTAATGCTCTTCGGCAGTCACATTGTAGGAGCGGTTATAAGCGCCGGTTTCCTGATGTTCGGAATCAGCGGCATTACCAACGTCATTATGAGCATGACGGCCACATCCTTCGGCAGAAAGGACTTTGAAAATGCGTGGCCGGTCGTCTCCACGATATTTCAGTTTATTTCCAATGCCGGCGTTCTGGTCATCGCTACATTAGCCGCAGCCATCTCCTATCGAATGACCTTCGCGGTAGTGATCGGGGTATTGGTTGTTTCGGCTCTCGTTATGTTTACAACGCCAAAGGCACAGGTCGCCGCTCCGAATGCTGCGAAGAATTCGGTATCAGAGTAAATATTCAATTGAGGACAGGAGCCGTTTTCAAACTCTTGAAAACGGTTCCTGCAGCCCTGTAGTGATTTAATCAGAGGAGAACCATT
>DAITKX010000040.1:1546-18140 GCA_036835995.1 Bacillota bacterium
AAAGATGGAAAATTAAAGCTCACAGAAATCGATCATATTGGATTTGTCGTTAAGGATCTTGAGAAATCCATTGAGCATTTTGAAAAAAAGTATGGGATCGGAGGCTGGTCAACCTTTCTCTTTGGCCCGGGTATGGAGAATCAAACCTATTATGAGGAGCCCTGTACCTTTGAGCTAAACATTGCAAAGACGCGGTTGGGACCGATGGTGTTGGAGCTGATACAGCCGGTGTCGGGCAAATCGCCCCATCAGGATTTTCTTGAGGCGAGAGGAGAAGGGGTCCAACATTTTGGATTTTTAGTGGGTGACGTAGAAGAGTCTATTGAGATAATGAAAGGCTATGGTTACGAAATGTCCTCGGGCGCTTTTGATTTTGGAGAAAAGAAGGACGGCGCGGGGGTGTATTTCAACACGGAAAGAGATTTGGGAATACAGCTGGAATTCATCCGCCTGCCCAGCGAGGAGGCGGGCAAATGAATTTAAAAGATCAGATCGCGATCGTTACCGGAGCGGGCCAGGGTATGGGCCGCGGTATCGCTGAAAAGCTTTCCCAGGACGGGGCGCAGGTCGTCGTTGCGGGCAGAAGTGAAAAGGGAGTGGAGGAAACGGTTCATATCCTGGAGGCTTCCGGAGGCAGGGCGGTTGCAGTCAAGGCGGATGTTTCCAATATCAGCGATATCAAACGCATCTTTGAAAAGTGCAAGCAGACCTTCGGGTCTCCCGACATTTTTGTTGCCAACGCAAGTATCAATCGTCTTATTCCCCTTCTGGAGATCACGGAAGAGGACTATCACGAGATTTACGACATCAATGCCAAAGGGACATTGTTTTGTCTGAAGGAAGCCGGGCTGCAGTTGAATGACGGAGGGAGGATCGTCGTAGTATCTTCCAGCACCACCGTATATCCCAAGGAGGAGCATATCATCTACTCCTCGACGAAAGCAGCCATGCAGATGATGGTGGCAGACGCCGCGCTGGAACTTGCGAAAAGAGGAATCACCGTAAACTCTGTTTTGCCGGGCGTTACGGAAACTCCGAAAATGATGGAGGGATTACCTGTAGAGTTTCAGAAGATGATCATCGAACAGTCGCCCTTTAAGCGTCTGGGAACCCCTCAGGATATTGCCGAGGTGGTGGCGTTTCTCTGCAGCAAAAATTCACAGTGGATCAGCGGACAAAATATTCTCGTAAACGGAGGTTGTGTAGTATGAAGGTATTGGCGGTTTCAGGCGGATCAAAGGACGGCAGCAACGACAGCATGGCGAAGGAAGCCCTGATGGGCGCAAAAGAACAGGGGGCGGAGGTTGAATTCATCCGGCTGCTCGACCTTGATCTCAAACCATGCACCGGCTGTATCGCATGCGTGAACAGTCTTATGACCGGAGGATCGGGGAAATGCATCATTAAAGATGATTTTAACTGGCTTGATGAAAAGGTCCTGGATGTCGATGCTCTTTTGTTCGCTGTGCCCATTTTTGAAAAGGGCGCGCCGGCGGTATTCAAGCTCATTCAGGACAGATTATGCGGGCCAAGCCATGATACGGGCATCAATATCGTTGCCGGTAAAATCGCAGAGGAGGCGGGGCGTTCCGGCCCCGATCCCAGAAAGCTGAAAAGGAAAGCGGTGTCCTATATTTCTATCGGAGCAAGCAATTGGACCTCCCGCGCGGCAGCCGACATGGCGCTTACCGCCATGACCTCCATGTGGAAAGTCGTCGATAACACGGTATTTTCCTGGTCGAAATCCATTATTATGGAGGACGAAAAGGTTGCGGAATGTCACAGAATCGGAGCTGATCTTGCGAAAGCCGCAGCCGATATCGAAAACGCCCAATATCTGGGAGAAACCGGTATTTGCTCCAACTGCTACAGCAGAAACTTTCTGATACATAAGGATGGCAGCGCGGAATGCGAGGTTTGCGGTATCAAAGGAAAACTTTCCTTTGAAAACGGAACTTCGCGCTTTGATTTCCCCGAAGGGGAATTGGAGCATGCCCATACCCTCTTGCCCGGAAAATTCAAGCATATGGATGATATCCGGCGTGTGGAAACCAAGCTCGTGGAGAATAAAAAGACGGACGAGTTTAAGGCAAGGGTAAAAAAGTATAAAGAATTTATACAGGCTTCAAGGCCGTAGTATGGGAGGTCCTATTATGAGATTAAATGGAAAAGTTGCAGTTATCACCGGCGGAGCGGCTGGCATTGGAAAGGGCATCGTAACGACCTTTGCCCGTGAGGGCGCAAAAGTCATATTTCTTGATATTCAGGAGGAAAAGGGATTCGCCCTGGAGAAAGCGATCCGGGACGCCGGAGGAGAGGCGACATTTATCAGAACCGATGTTACGGCATGGTCCGAAACAGAGAACGCCGTCAAAAAAACCGTTGAAAAATATGGAAGGATTGACGTGCTTGTGAATAATGCAGGTGGCGGTGGTTTTTTCTGGCTCCATGAAATGGATGACGAAAATGATTTTGATTTTACTTTTAACCTGAATATCAAGAGCTACTTTCGGATGTGCAAGCTGGTCATACCGCATATGCTCCAAAACAACGGCGGTTCTATCGTCAATATCGCATCCGTAGGAGGGATTACGGGCATGCCCAAGCAATCGGCTTACGGCGCAACCAAGGCTGCGGAGATTGAGTTTACAAGGACCGTCGCTGTGGAATATGCGACGAGAAACATCCGCTGCAACGCAATTTGTCCAGGCGCTATCCGCACCGAGCTCGTGCCTCCGGGGAGCGAGATAGAAGAAAAGATATTGTCTATCGTTCCCGTGAAGCGCATGGGTACTCCGGAAGAAATCGCTTCGGCCGCGGTATTCTTCGCAAGCGACGAATGCCTCCATTGTAACGGTGCATCCCTTGCGGTTGACGGCGGGATCACATGCGGCCCATGCATACCAAATGAATAAAAATCAATATTGGAGGTGATTAAGTATGAAAGTTTTGACAATGTACGGCGCCCATGATATGCGCCTTGAGGAGCGTCCCATACCTCATGCCGACGAAAACCAGCTGGTGGTAAAAATCGATTATGTCGGTGTCTGCGGATCTGATGTCGAGTTCTATGTCGGCCACATTCCGCCTTTTCTGCGCCTTCCAATGATTCCCGGCCACGAAAATGTCGGGACTGTCGTGGAAGTGGGAGAAGGAATCACGGATTTCAAAGCGGGAGACCGCATCATCTGCGGTCCGCCCGGGTATTGCAAAGAGCTGTGCCCAAGCTGTAGGGAAGGCAAGAACAACATCTGCCTCACCGCCTTTCCGGAGAGAACCGCAGGGTTCGGATACGTGGACGGCGGCTATGCCGAATATCTTTTGATCCGCGATGTGGCCCATACTTCGCTGATCAAAGTCCCTGATGCGGTCGACCTGAAAGACGCCGTTCTCTTCGATATTATCTGTGTCGGAATTCACGGTGTCCGCATATCGAGGTTCAAGGTCGGAGACAGCGTCGTCGTCTCCGGCGCCGGGGCCATAGGCCTCCCGGTGATTCAGTTCCTGAAGGCGGGCGGCGCCAGCAAGATCATCGTGCTTGACGTCAATGAAGAGAAGGAGCAGATCGTAAAGCAGTTTGGCGGAGATTACTTCATCAACACGTCGGCGTGCAAGGATGTTTCCGGCGCGATAAAAGAGATCCTCGGCTCTGAGATAGGCGTGGATGTCGCCTTTGAATGCTCCGGCGTCCCGGCCAGTCACCAGACCTGCATCACCTGTATCAAGCCCGGAGGGCAGATAGTCTGTGTAGGTTCCATCACACAGCCGCTGACGGTGATTCCCGGCGTCTTTCAGCCGTTTGAGCCCGATTTTCAGTACAGTTTTGTTTATACGGAGGCTGACATTAAAATTTACATGGATATGCTGGCTGCGGGTAAAGTCGACTTTAACGGTATGGTTACAGGCGTCTTCAGCCTTGGGGATGTCGTAGAAAAATATTTGGAGTCGCCGCGGAAGGATCATATCAAGGTATTGATCGACCCGAGTTTGTAAAAATGACTCTTCATATAAATTGTACTATAGAACAATTTGTATGAAAAACCTCTGTGTCGAATAAAACGCTGTTTATAAGCGGATTTGTATGAGAAATCCGCTCGATATCGATGATTTTTGTTAAATTCAGATGAAATCAATGTGCTGTAGAACATTGAAATATTTTTAACAATATTATTTAATACAAAGTGAGATAAAGCATTTAAATATCGCAAATTGAAAGGAGTTAATTATGCCAGCATCAACTCAATACGATAAGGATGACAACCGGGAGCGCAGGATCGAAAGAAAAATATTTAACGGCGAAGAGTTCGACGTTGTATATGTAAAAGGAAAACCCGGAAACACGAAAGAGGAATTGGACGCCATGCGCGAGGCTGGAACGTTAAATGCGGATCCCATGGCGGCCATGTTCAGCTTCTGTGCCAAGCTGAATCCCCGCACCTATGAGGCGGCTCCCGGCATTATCTGTGAACAGGACGTCGCCGTCAAGCTTCGCGACGGAGTGACGATCTACGCCGATATCTACCGTCCGGCCAACGCCAGCGGCAAAATTCCGGTCATCATCGGCTGGGGCTATTTCGGCAAGCGTCCGGCGGAAGGTCAGGATGACTGGAAGCTCATGGGCGTACCGCCTAAGACGGTATCTGAGATGGCAAAATTTGAAGCCGCAGATCCGGCCTATTGGTGTCATTACGATTACGCGGTGGCAAACGTAGATCCTCGTGGGGTCGGTAACTCGGAAGGGAACCTGAATCTTTGGGGTATGCAGGACGCGGAAGACGGATATGACTTCATCGAATGGATCACCGCACAGGAGTGGTGCAACGGTAAGGCAACCCTCTTCGGAAATTCCGGCGTGTGCATGTGCCATTGGAAAATCGCATCTACTCAGCCCCCGAATCTCGCCTGCCTCTCCGCGTGGGAGGGCATAAGCGATCTGTATCGCGAGACCTACTTCTGCGGCGGGATACCGAACCCCTCCTATGAGTACAACATCGTCAAAGAGGTCGCCGCTCCCAACTGGGTCGAGGATACCGTCACCATGGTAAATACATATCCTTTCATGAATGAATACTGGAAGGATAAAGAGGCAAAGTTCGATAAAATCAGGATACCAACGTATGTGACGGCGGGCTGGGTCCACCATCACCTGCGCGGTTCCGTGGAAGGCTTCCGCCGCATCCGCGCGCCAAAGAAATGGCTGCGGATACATCGGGACTTTGAGTGGCCGGACGATTACCGGACGGAAAACCTTGAAGAACTCAAGCGTTTTTATGACCGTTACTTAAAGGATATCCACAACGGTTGGGAATTTACCCCCCGGATACGGGTAGACGTTATGGACGCGTATGGCTACGACTATGTTTCCAGACGCCCTGAAAAGGAATTCCCCATTGCAAGAACCGAATACAAAAAGATCTATCTGAACGCTGAGAACCACGATGGAAGCTACGAGCCTTTTGCAAACGAGAGCGAAGTGGTTTACGACCCTAAGACGGAAAGCACTGCGTTCAATTTCAGGGTCCCCGAGGATGTGGAAGTGTGCGGATTCATGAAGCTTCATCTCTGGGTGGAATGCCGCGGCCATGACAATATGGACCTGTTCCCCTGGATCAAGAAATTGAGCGTGAACGGCGAGTATGTTCCTGTGGAATGCATGGAGGCGCCGTTCCGCGGAGCCTGGGGCTTCCTGCGCTGCTCCCATCGCGACCTTCACCCCAAGCTTGCCAGCGATTTTCAGCCGGTTCACGCGCATACGAGGGAAGAGCGCATGAAGCCGGGTGAGATCTTTGCCGTTGATGTTGAAATGTATCCCCACGGCCGTTTCTGGCACAAGGGCGAATACATCAGCGTTGAGCTTCAGGGACGCTTCACCAAAACCGACTGGTTCCACGATGTGGCCATGAATCATGAAGTTGATAATGGAGACGGAATGCACGTCATTCACACCGGCGGAAAATACGACTCCTATCTTCAGATACCGGCGATTCCGCCCAAGTATAAGGTAGGAGATTACATTTACAAGGATTGAGAATATCCATTGAAGGTCAAGGGAGGTTTATGACATGACAATCAAAGAAGAAGCACTTGAAACGTTAATTAAGAAAGCGGCGTCGCTGTTCGGCCTCGATCCGTCCACTTTGGGGCCCGACACCCGTTTTGAAGAGGACCTGCACGCCAAGTCCGTCAATATCGTTCAATTCAGCGCGGCGCTGGAGGATGTTTTCGATGTGGAAGTTCCGTTTATGGAATTTAAAAAGAAGAAGACCTTTGGAGAAGCCGCCGACTATATCGAGGGAATGTTCTAATACGGAAAATGGTTTGGATGCCGTGGGGATATCAGCCTGGCTGCGGTCCGCACGGCGTTCTGAAATTGAACAAGCCGAATTGAAAAGGAGTACATATCATGTATCGAATCTTTACCTTGAGTCCCGGCTCCACCTCTACGAAGTTCGGAGTATTTGAGGACGAAAAACAGATTTTCAAGGCAAATGTTTCCCACGATCCTGAAAAGCTTAAGAGCTTTAAGGAAATCAGCGACCAGCTTCCCTTCCGCGTGGAAACGATTTTGACCGAGCTTGAAAAAGCCGGGATTAAAATCGAGGACATGGACGCCTTCGCCGCGTACAGCGGGGGACTGGTCCCTACGGTAAGCGGGATATTCCCCGTCAATGCCAAGCTGCTTGAGCACTCCAGAGTCGGACTTACGGTCAAGCATCCCGCGATCCTCGGCGCGCAGATCATCCATGAATTCGCGCAGCGTGCGGGAAAGCCCGCCTATGTGGTCAACCCGCCGGATTCCGATGAATTTTCCGACCTGGCCCATGTGACCGGCATCAAAGGACTTTATCGCGAAAGCAGGGTGCACGTGCTGAACCAGAAGGAGGTTGCCCTGCGCTACGCGAAGGAACTGGGCAAGCAGTACAAGGACTGCAACTTTATTGTGGCTCACGTGGGCGGCGGCTTATCCGTCACCGCACAGAAAAAGGGTAAAATAGTAGACGGCAACGACGTGCTCAACGGCGTCGGACCTATGGCGCCAAACAGAGCCGGAAGCGTTCCCGCCGTGCCCATCATAAAAATGTGCTTTTCCGGGAAATACACCGAGGCCGAGATGACCGCAATGATCGGCAAAACCGGCGGCCTTCTGGGACATCTGGGCACCGACGATACGAGAGAGGTAAAGGCGCGGATCGCTAGGGGCGACAAGTACGCCAAGCTCATCTACGACGCCATGGCCTACCAGCTCGCAAAGGACATCGGCGCCTATGCGGCGGTATTGGAAGGCCAGGTAGACGGTATCATTCTCACCGGCGGAGTCAGCAACGACGAGTATTTTGTGGAGAATGTCAGCAGGCTCTGTTCCTGGATAGCGCCTATCAAGGTATACGGCGGTGATTTCGAGATGGAAGCCCTGGCTTCCGGCGCAATCCGCGCTCTCAAGGGCGAAGAGGAGCTCCAGGAATACACGGGTATTTCCGTCTTTCATGGCTTCGAGGGGATCGAACCGGTCCTATAGCGCCGATCCGAAGAAAGGATTGAATGAGAAATGAGCAAAACATTAATTGAAACCCTTATCGATAAAGCAAAGATCAGCCCGAAGCTCGTAGCGCTGCCGGAATGTGAAGCGGCAAACACGCTGCTTGCCGCCCGCTCCGTATTGGATTCGGGAATCGGTTATCCGGTTCTGGTCAATGATCCGGCAGTAATTGAAGCGACAGCAAAGGAAGCGGGAGTGTCTCTCGAAGGAATGAAGATCGTAGACATAACCGATGAGGGTGCGCAGGAAAGCCTTGTCGCAAAATATATGCAGGAGCCCCGGATGCTTTCTGAAAAATCATACAGGCGTAAGATGAAGAATCCGCTTTATTACGCTATGATGCTTGAGGCCATCGGCGAGATTGACTGTACGTTCTGCGGACACACGAACACCACGGGAGATGTGCTTTTGACCGCGGTAGATGTCATCGGAATGCAGGAAGGCGTCGAAGCCGCTTCGATATTTGCGCTGATAGACGTGCCAGGTTTTGAAGGACCGGAAGGAAACCAGATCGTCCTCGCCGACTGCGGATTGAATCCCGCCCCTACGCCGAGCGAGCTGGCCGGAATCGCCATCGCTACCTGTGACAACGTCCGGGCCCTGATGGGGTGGGAACCACGAGCGGCATTTCTCTCCTTTTCCACCCTTGGAAGCGGAGACGCGGAGAGTGTAAATCGCATTGTTGAAGCGCTGAATATTGCGAAAGAGCGCCGTCCCGACTTGAAATTTGACGGGGAATTCCAGCTTGACGCCGCAATAGACCCGAAGGTCGCCGCAAGCAAGGTAAAGCGTCCTTCGGATGTTGCAGGGAAAGCGAACATCCTCATCTTCCCGGAACTAAACGCCGCGAATATCGGCGTAAAGCTGATTCAGAGATTTGCCCACGGCAAGGCATACGGGCACACTCTCTCCGGTTTCCGGCAGCCTGTGGCGGACAGCTCCAGAGGAGCCACAGTGGAGGAAATGGTCGGCGATATCGCCATGCTCGTCATTACCGCGGCCAATCAGAGATGAAGACAAAAAAAAGGAGGCTTTTTACGTGGGCTATTTCAGAGTAACGAATCCCCTGCCGTCCGTATATCATCTGGAAGACGTCCGGGGCGTGTTCGCAACACTCCTGATCGGTTCACAGAAAGCGCTTCTGGTGGATACCGCAATGGGAATCGGCAACATAGCAAAGGAAGTAAGCGGTATAACAACCCTGCCGCTTACAGTGGTCAATACTCACGGACATACGGATCATACCCTGGGAAACTATCAGTTTCCCAAGGTATATCTGGCCCGGGGAGATTGGGAGCTGGCAAAGATGTGTGGAGCTGTTGAAGTTAAGAGGCGGTTGCTCGCCCTGTCGGCAATTGTTCCTCCGGACTTCGACCAAGAGGCCTATCTTAATTATAAGTATGACAACCTGGTTCCGTTGGAGGAGGGTACTGTGTTTGATCTTGGAGAACTTTCCGTCAGGCCGGTCCCTCTTCCATCCCATTCCCCTGGCTCAATGGGATTCCTCTGCCCGGAATTGGGGCTGCTGATGAGCGGGGATTCGGTGGCGCCGCTGGTCTGCCTTGTTTTCCCAGAAAGCTCAAGCGTTAGTGAACATATCAAAATGTTGAAAAAGGTAAAAGAACTTCCTTTTTCCCGCATTTTGTCCTCTCACAGCGAAAGGCTGATACCAAGAGAAGAAATCGAGCTTTACCTAAAGTGCGCCGGGTCCGTGGACCGATCGAAAACCGTAAAATATAAATCTCCGCTGTTTCCCGACTATCCCGGCAGAATGTTCTTCTGCGGAGATTCCGTGAAAAAAGGAGAATTCGCCGCTATCGTCTATTCCGAAAGCAAATTGACTCAATGAACGGGAGGAGTGACCATGATCCACGGAGTCGGGGTGGATATTCTGGATATCGACCGGATTCGACCGCTGTCCGCAGATTGGAACGATTCCTTTTTTATCAAAACCTTCACTGAAAAGGAACGGGCGGAGGCGGCTTTGCGCGAGGACCCGAGTCGGTACTTTGCGGGGCGGTTTTCGGCAAAGGAAGCGGTCTTTAAAGCGCTGCGCATTCCTTCGGACGCGATTCGGCTGAATGAGATTGAAATCCTGAATGACGCTGAAAACAAACCCTGTGTTCATTTGCTCAGCAGGGCGGAGCAAGTGGCCACAGGCTTAGGCGTGGGCAGGCTTTCCGTTTCCCTTTCCAATGACGGCGATTTCGTCATTTCCTTCGCGATATGCGAATATGCGGATTAGTTTGTTAAAGCAATTACAGTAATTTTTTCATAATCGTAATGGTGAATGTCGCACACTATTTTCATTACTTTTTTGCGCGGCCGGCGACAGGCTGCGGGAAGGAGCATAGCATGAAAAAAATTGAAACAGATGTCGTCATCATCGCCGCTGGGCTGTCGGGCCTTGCCGCCGCCGCTGCCGCCGCTGAAAATGGGGTCCGGGTCGCAGCCTTTGAAAAGACAAATACGGTGGGAGGCGCGGCCAACATGGGCATGGGCCCTCTCGGCATCGGTACAAAACAGCAGAAGGACATGATGGTGGACATCAATGTGGAACGCGCGTTTAAGATGTTTATGGATTACACCCACTGGAGGGTTGACGCCAACCTTGTGAAGCGTTACTTTGAAAATTCCGCCGACACGATCAGCTGGCTTGAGGAGCTGGGAGTTGAATTCGCCGGAGCCTACAAATACTTTCCGAAATCCGAGGCCACATGGCATATCGTTGCCGTAAACGGCGGAATCGGACGGAACGGAGGCGCCATCATGACAAAGGCCCTCATGGATCATGCCAAGAGCGAGGGAGCTGAGTTCTATCTCGAAACGCCGGTCCAGAAGATCCTGAAGGGCGCTGACGGAAAAGTCTGCGGCGTCATTGCCAAAGGGCCTGACGGGGAGGATATAGAGGCGGCCTGCAAAGCCGTCATCGTCTGCACGGGAGGCGCCGGCGATAACCCGCAGATGATCAAGGAGCGCATAGGATACACCTTCCAGAAGGACATGTTCAACTTTGCAATTCCCGGACTTAAGGGTGAGGGGATCAAGATGGCGGAAGAGGTCGGAGCGGCGCGGACGGACATGAACGTCGAGATGATTTACCTCCTGCCCAACAGCGATGCCGGTCCCGATAGCGTTCCCGCCGTTTTCATGCAGCCCAACCTGCTTGTAAACCAGTTCGGCGAGCGCTTCATCGATGAAGAGCAGATGCAGAACACCACATTTACAGGAAACGCCATATCGATTCAGAAGGGGCGGGTCGCTTATTCCATTCTCGACTCCTCCATCCTGCGCGGCTATAAAAAGAACGGACCCGATGTTACAAACTTCGTGCATCATCCTGAGTCCGTCGCCGATTTCGATGAAGTGGTCACAGAGTACATCAAGAACGGCAATCCCGATGTGTATAAAGCCGATTCCATACGTGAGATGGCGGAGATGATCGGTATCGACCCTGAAGCTCTGGAGGCTACCATTGAGGAATACAACGAAATGTGCGCTTCCGCCGACACGAAGTTTTACAAGAGCCGCCATTTCATGAAGCCCATCGTCAAGGCTCCGTTTTATGCGGGCAAGTTCCGTCCCGGCGGTTATGGAACTCTCGGCGGCATTAAAATCAACACGAACGCCGAAGTTCTGGACGCCGGCTGGAATCCCATTCCCGGCCTCTACGCCGCGGGAACGGATACCTGTGCGATCTACGGCGACAGCTATATGTTCCTTCTGCCGGGCAATACCATGGGCTATTGTCTGAATACGGGCCGGTTTGCAGGTGAAAGCGCCGCGGAGTACGTGCAGCAGGGAGAATAAACATAAACAGATAAAAGGACAGAATTTATGAACAAAGTAACGCTCACGATAGACAATCAGACGATTGCCACAGAACCGGGCAGGACCATTCTCGAAGCGGCCCTGGATAACGGCATCTATATCCCTCATCTCTGCAGCATGGAGGGACTTCTGCCCGCAGGAGCCTGCCAGATGTGCTCTGTCGGGGTTGGAGATGTCGAAGGGGTTGTGGCGGCCTGCTCGACAAAGGTGCGCGAGGGCATGGCGGTCGACACCCATAACGAGCTGGCGGAGAAAATCCGCCGGCTGTCCTGCGATCTGATTGTCAAGACGCATCCTTCGGAATGTACGGGTTGCCCGAAATACGGCAAATGTCAGCTTCAGACGATCATCCAGGTCGTGGGCGACACCGGAAGAAAGCTGCGGAACAACAAAATTCTGGTGGCGGCCAACGAAAAAAACCCCATTCTCCTGCACGACATGCACCGCTGTATCCTCTGCGGGCGATGCGTGCGGGCATGCACCGATATGCGCGGAGTGGGAGCCATCAAATTTGAGAAGGTCAACGGGCGCATGCAGGTCGTCATCGACGGAGAGAATCTCAACTCCGCCTGCTGCCGCTTTTGTACGGCCTGCGTGGAGGTCTGTCCCACAGGCTCTATAAGGGAGCACGATGAGATCGCGGCCAAACAGATCGGCAAGACGCGGGAGCAGGGGCTCGTACCCTGCCGCGAGGGATGTCCCGCCCATGTGGATGTGCCGCGCTATATCCGCTTTATCAAGGACGGCGATTGCTCTTCGGCCACGGCCGTCGTGCGGGAGAAAGCGCCGTTTCCCCATGTCCTCGGATTTATATGTACCCATCCCTGCGAGACGGAATGTAAGCGGGGCTGTCTGAACGAGCCCATCGGCATCAAAAATCTGAAGCGCTATGCGGCGGAAAACGACGACGGATCCTGGAAGGAAAAACGCATGTCACTTCCGCCCACGGGAAAGCGGGTAGCGGTCATCGGTTCCGGTCCAGCCGGGCTGACGGCGGCCTATTACCTCTCAGGCAAAGGCCATGACGTCACCGTATTTGAAGCCCGGGAAAAGACGGGCGGTCAGATGCGCTATGGAATTCCCAGGCACCGGTTGCCGCGGGAAATATTGGACGCGGAAGTCGGCGATATTTTATCCGGCGGCATAACGCTGAAAACAAACAGCCGGATCGATGACGCTCCGGGCCTCCTGGAACAGGGGTTTGACGCGGTGTTTGCCGCCGTCGGCACCCATCAGGGAGTCAGGCTCCCAATTTCCGGCGCGGATCTGGAAGGCGTCTATATCAATACGGAGTTTCTCAAGGCAAATGAGCTGGGTACAGAACCGCCTGTAGGCAGTCGCGTCATGGTCCTGGGCGGCGGCAACGTGGCTTTTGACTGCGCTACGGTGGCGAAACGCCTCGGAGCGGAGGAGGTGCACCTGGCCTGTCTCGAATGTTACAGCGGGATGACCGCGTCCTCAGAGGAACGCATCTGGGCTGAGGAAGAGGGCGTCGTGATCCACAACGACAAGACCTTTTTAGAGATCGTCGGCGACGGAGGCCGCGTCTCCGGGATGAAACTGGCGTCTGTCAGCAACTTTTATTTCGATGAAAATGGGCGCAGCGTCATCGACCTGGTTCCGGGCCGCGAACAGGTCATACCTGTGGATTCCGTCATATTTGCCATCGGCCAGCGGCCGGACGTAGACGAGAGCTTTGGGCTTGAACTGAGCCGGGGCGGCAGGATCGCGGTGCAAAATGACTGTGAGACATCCGTCAAAGGAGTCTTTGCCGCCGGCGACGGCGTGACCGGAACGGCTTCGGTCATCAAGGCGGTAGCCGGAGCCCGCAACGCCGCCGAGAGGATAGACCTCTATCTCGGAGGCGATGGCCGGATCGATGAAAATCTCGCCCCGGAACAGTGCAGGAATCCCTGTATCGGGAGAATAGAGGACTTTGGCGGTCTGCCGCGCAGGGAAAGCCATGTCCTTTCACCGGAGGTCAGATGCAGGAGCTTTGAACAGATGGATTTCGGTTACGACGCGGACGATGCTGGTTTCGAGGCGGCCAGATGCCTTCAATGTGACCTGCGGCTCGATATCGCGCCGCAAAAATTCTGGGCCGATTTCGTCAGAGGCGTAAGGGAGGGAGAGGCAGATGAGTGCAAATGAAAAATGGATTTCCGCATTGACGGATAAAAGCGGGAAACAGCTTCTTCCTATCCTGGAGGATATGCGCGGACGCGGCGACGCGGTTCTGATCTGCAACCTCGGCGGGGACGACCAGGAGGCTCAGATCAACGCCTATCTTCTGAAGCACCGCGAGGGACAGATGGCCGATGGACTGGCTTTGCTCTCACAGGAGGCCGGATGTATGGAGGTGATCATCTATGGCGGGGAACTTGACTCCGGATCCCTGTCACAGGCGTTGACATCCCGAGTCTCCGTTCCCGTGACAGTGAAAAATGGACCCGCTTCTCCCGTGCTCCGGGATGAAACGTCGCTCTATTCGGCGATAGATAAGGGGATCATCCGGTCCAACTTCGCCGAGGCGGCTTATAAAAAGGAGTATCCCTCTTACGGATATCAGGGAAGGCCGACTCTCATCGTCGACGGAGAGACCGCCTGTCAGGCGGTGCGGCTGTCCGCGGACCACAGCGCTGGGCTGACAAAGTATGTCGCCGTGATCGGAGGGGATGCGGAGATGAAAGAAGTACCCGTAGGAACCTCGGCAGCGGCGCTTCTTGAAGGAAAGGAAGCCACTGAGCCCATCCTCCTTGGAGGTACCTGGGGGAGCTTTATAAAATCCGATAAGCTGGAGCAGACGCCCATCAGCTACAGCTACCACTGCGACAGTTTGAGAATTTTTGAGGACGGCTACTGTGTGATCCATGAAACGGCGGAGCTGTACCGCAGCATAAAGGACTTATCCTGCGCGAAATGTGTGCTTTGCAGGGAGGGGAGCTGGCAGCTCCACGCCATTTTCTCGGATATGACGAAAGCCAAGGCCAATCGGGAGGATATCCGTCTGATCGAGGATATCTGTCCCCTGATCCGGGTGAGCCCGCTCTGCTCCTTCGGCAACAATATGGTGCTTCCCGCCATGACGGCCGTGACGGCCTGTGCGAAGGAATTGACCGAGCATGTTGTAGGGCGCAGGTGCCGGAAAGGACAATGCAAAGATCTGTTGAGCTATGTGATCGATCCATCCCTTTGCACCGGCTGCGGAGAATGTCTCGACGCCTGTCCCGAGGACGCCATCGAGGGCAAGGACCGGTTCATTCACATCATCGACGAAGACCTGTGCATCAAGTGCGGAAAGTGCGTTCCCGCCTGCCCGGAGAACGCCATCAAATTCGGCGGTGAGAAAATCAGGATTCCCAAAAAACTCGTCAAAGTCGGCCAGTTCCGCTAGAAGGATTAGGATTCTTTGGAGGCCACCATTGCGTTTATCAAAACTGGTGATTTTGAAATCGAGCTCTTTGAATATAAAGAACCCAGGGATCTGCCGAAGGATAGAAGAGATCCCGATGAGGACCTGAAAACCGTTGGAACGAAGCACGTGGCGTTTTATACGTCAAATTATGCTGAAATGATGGATCATTTCAAGAAAATGAATGTGGACATTGTCTTTGATAAAGTAATGGAGGGCAATCCCACATGCTATATCCGGGACAACTCAGGAGTGCTGATCGAGTTTATTGAAAAGCATTGAACAGCGGCGTCAGTGAGGGCTTCTGCCCCCTGGCTGGCGCCTATGGTTTGATTAAAAGGAGAGATGAATAAATGGATTTGAAAGATCAGGTTGCCATCGTTACAGGCGCGGGCCAGGGAATGGGCCGGGGCATTGCGGAAAAGCTTTCCCGTGATGGGGCGCTGGTTGTAGTCGCCGACAAAAATGAGGAGGGAGCGCGAGAGACCGCCCGGAGTATTGAATCTGCCGGCGGAAGGGCTCTTGCGGTGAAGACCGATGTCAGCATCCTCAGCGATATCAAGGAATTATTTGAAAAATGCAAACGCGAATTCGGCCGGCCCGATATTTTCTGCGCGAACGTAAGCCTCAGTTACATATCCCCGATCCTTGAGACCAGCGAAGAGGAATTCGACATGGTCTATGACATCAACGCGAAAGGGACGTTCTTTGGCATCAAAGAGGCGGGACTCCAGCTCAACGACGGTGGGCGGATTGTTGTAACCGCGTCGAGTCAGGTACTCTACCCCAATCCGGGCTTTGCTCTCTATGCGTCGACCAAAGCGGCGATGACGCTGATGGTCAAGGTTGCGGCCCTTGAGTTTGCCGACAGAGGCATCACGATCAATTCCGTCATGCCGGGAGTAACGGAAACGCCCAGCATGAAGGAGGGGCTGCCCCTTGAGTTTCAACAGCAGATTGCGGAGCGTTCCCCCCTCAAACGCTTGGGGAAACCCGAGGACATTGCCGAAGTGGTGGCGTTTCTTGCCAGCAAAAATTCCCAATGGGTCAGCGGACAAAACATTCTCGTGAACGGAGGATGTCTTTTCTAATAATTTGAAAAGGGAGATGAACACATGAAGACACAATATGCCGCAGTGGAATACGGAAAGGTTACCATGAAGGAAAAGGACCTTCCGAAACCGGGACCCGGTCAGCTTTTGCTTGAAGCGGAGTACAGCTCCATAAGCCCCGGTACGGAATACATGCTGATGGCCGGAGAGGTGCTTCCCCTGCCGCAGAACATAGGCTACAGCATGATCGCAAGCGTCGTCGGAGTCGGCGAGGGAGTTACCGGCTTTAAAGTCGGAGATCTCGTCGCGGCCACGGGCCAGCACGCCAGCCATCTGATCCTGGATGAGCGGATCTGCACACCCGCTCCCAAGGGAGTCGACAAGGAGCAGGCGGCATTCTTCGTTTTGGCCCACACGGCCATGTACGGAATCCGCAAGACGGAGATAAAATTGGGCGAGCCCGTGGTGGTTTTGGGCCAGGGCATGGTGGGCGCTTTTGCCGCTCAGCTTGCCAAGGCATCCGGAGCGGCGCCGGTCATCGTCACGGACATCGACGACAAACGCCTGGAGTATGCAAAGGCTATGGGCGTACATCACGCTGTCAATACCAAGACAAATCCAGGGGCGCTGGATGAAATCATAGACGAGCTGGGCATGGGCGGAGTTCCGGTGGTCATTGAGGCGACGGGAGCCCGGGAACCCCTGGAGCAGGCTTTTCAAATAGTCGGCGAGAACGGCCGGGTGATGATGCTGTCGACGGTT
>DAITKX010000040.1:18150-27426 GCA_036835995.1 Bacillota bacterium
ACGGAGACGATATGCCAAAGTTCGCGGAGACGCTGTTTATGAAGGGCGCCCGCCTGATCGGCGGCTATGTCAACTCGAAGCCCTTTTCTTTGAAGCGCTATGATCTGACGATCGAGGTGGAATGGCCCCCGATTCTGATTAAGAATCCGAATCGGTTTGTCAGCTCCAACGTTTGGACCAGCGATGAGGACATCAGGGTGATTTTAAATCTGATCAGATACGGCGTCCTCGATATCAAGCCGCTGATTACCCATCGCTTCACAGCGGATCAGATACCCGAGGCCTACGATCTGGTCTGGAAAAAGGACCCGTCCATGCTGGGCGGGCTGATACGCTGGAAGTAAAATATGAGGGAGGTATGGAAAATGAGACTGAATCACATCGCGTTGAGCGTTCCCGATCTTGAGGAGTCGGTTAAATGGTACAAAGAGATACTGGGCTTTAAAGAACTGGGCCGCATGGTAATCCCACACAACGGCGTAAGCATCGCGTTTATAAAGGGCGGGGATTTCTGTCTCGAATTGCTTAACGTTCCGGGTGCGAAACCCTTGCCGCCCGATCGAAGCCACCCCGACGAAGACAACCGCACCCATGGGGTAAAGCATATCTGCATTACGGTGGACAACGGCCGGGAATTTGTGGAAGGCTTGAGAAAGAAGGGCGTCAAAGTCGTTTTCGAGCCGGAAGGAATGCCCGCCTACGGAGCATTTATCAATGACAATACGGGCAATATCATCGAGATAATCGACAGTTCATTTGACTTGGAACAGATGGAGCATTAAAAGGGATAGGACATCAGAGACGTTTGTTCAAGCTGATTTTAGGAGGAGAAGAATGTTTGACGAAAAATTACTGGATGGAATAAGGATTGTGGAGCTTGCTACCTTTGTGGCGGCCCCTTCAGCCTGCCGCGTTATGGCGGATATGGGAGCGGAGGTCATTAAGGTGGAGCCCTTCGGAGGAGATGCCTTGCGCTATACCGCAAAAAATGAAGGGAGGCCCGACGGTCATCGGGAGAACACGACCTTTGACCTAGAGAACGCGAATAAAAGCAGCATCACGCTGAACCTGAAATATCTTCGTTACCAACTGGCGGGGAAAAGCGCTGGAGCGTCTGGGTCTCGATTATGACTCATTAAAGGCGAAGTATCCCGCCCTGGTTTATGGAATCGTCACGGGCTATGGTGATAAAGGACCTGACGCGGATTTGCCAGGGTTTGATTACACCGCCTTTTTTGCCCGGGGCGGATTGCTGGGGACGATGTATGAGAAGGACACCGTGCCCATGAATGTCATTCCCGGGCTGGGAGACCACCAGGTGGGTATGTACCTGACGGCGGGGCTCTGCGCGGCGCTGTACCGGGCTAAGCTGAGCGGACAGGGAGAGAAGGTTTCCGTAAGCCTCTTCCACAGTGCGGTTTACAGTATGGGTATTATGATCCAGTCGGCGCAGTACGGCCAGCCTGCGGCGACCTACCCGCTGCACCGCAGGGATCTATCCAATCCTTTCCAGGTCGCCCATAGGACAAAGGACAACCGCTTTATTCAGATCGCTATGCCCGCGTACGACATGTTCTATAACAAGTTTATGACGATCATCGGCAGGGAAGATCTGGCGGATCACCCCGTCTACAGCAGACAGGAGACCCTTGGCGAAAAAGCCTGCGAGGTTCACGATGTCCTAGCTGAGCAGATGAAGCAGAAGACCGTAGCGGAATGGGTGGAAATTTTTACGCGGGAAGATATTCCTTTTGCCGTGGCTCAGACATGGGATGAGATCCTGAAAGATAAACAGGCGTGGGGCGCCGACTGCCTGTATGCGATGGATTACCCGACAGGAAATACGCGGACTCTGGTGAGAAGCCCCATCATGTATCAGGAGGCCGGTCTTCCCAGATACGAGAGAGCTCCGTATCTTGGCGAAAACACCGTGGAAATACTGGAAAAGATGGGATACACGAAAGGGCAGATCGATCAGTTGATCGAAGCAAAAGACGTTACGGTATGGAAAGAATAATGAATAAAAAGAATTACGTACTCGGCGTCGACGTGGGCTCCACGGCTTCCAAATGCGTCGTGTTCTGCGGCGGGAAGCATATATCCTCCTCGGTGGTTTCCGCCGGAACGGGGACCAGCGGACCGCAAAAGGCGATTGAACAGGCTTTGGGCGGCGCCGGGATATCGAAGGAGGATATCGTCAGGACCGTTGCCACGGGGTACGGGAGAAACAGGATGACGGACGCGGATGAGACCAAAAGCGAGCTGAGCTGTCACGCCAAGGGGGCTTTCTACCTGTTTCCCCAGGTTCGGACGGTCATCGATATCGGCGGCCAGGACGCCAAGGTTTTGAAGATAACACCTCAGGGAACCCTCTCCAGCTTCGTGATGAACGATAAGTGCGCGGCGGGGACGGGACGGTTTTTGGATGTGATGGCGAGAATACTGGAGCTGGATATCGGCGATCTTGCCGGGGTGGGGGACCGCTCCGCCCATCGCGTGGATATCAGCAGCACCTGTACGGTATTCGCGGAAAGCGAGGTGATCTCTCAGCTTGCAAACGGCGAAGAGATCTGCGACGTCGTGGCCGGAATCCACCGCAGCGTGGCCAGCAGGGTCTCGGGTCTGGCTAAACGGGCGGGAGTGGAAGACCAGGTGGTAATGACCGGCGGGGTTTCCAGAAACTATGGCGTCGTAAAGGCGCTGGAGGAAGAGCTGGGAGTGAAGATTTATACATCCCCCGAGTCTCAATTGGCGGGGGCGATCGGCGCCGCGCTTTATGCTGAGGAATCGCTTGACGATGGCGCCGAATCTATCGATTTGAAGTAAAGGAGAAGAAGAGATGGCTGAAGAAAATATAATTGAAAAGAAGCCTGCCAAGATACTGCTGCGGGAAATAGCCGATAAAGCATATCAGGATGCGTGGGACGCAAAGGCGCGGGGAGAGAAGGTGGGCTGGTGCGCTTCCAATTTCCCCCAGGAGATTACGACTGCTATGGGGATCAAAGTGGTCTACCCGGAAAACCAGGCGGCGGCTATCGCGGCTAAGGGCGGTGCGTTAAAGATGCTGGAACATTCGGAGGGGAAAGGGTACTCTAACGACATCTGCGCTTATGCCAGGATCAGCCTTGCTTTTGCGGATATAAAGGAGAGCGCGGAAATGGATATGCCCCAGCCGGACTTTGTTCTCTGCTGCAACAACATCTGCAACTGCATGATCAAGTGGTACGAGAATCTTGCGTATGAGCTGAATATTCCCATCATAATGATCGATATTCCATACAACCCGGAAAACACGGTGAGCGAGGACCGGATCAGATACATCCGGGCTCAGTTTGACAACGCGATCCGCCAACTGGAGGAGATCACCGGAAAAACCTTCAGCGAGGAAAAGCTGAAGGAGGTCATGGAGATATCTCTGCGTTCGTCCCGTGCGTGGCTGAAAGCGACGGATTACTGCCAATATACACCTTCCCCTCTAAACGGCTACGACCTCTTTAACCACATGGCGGTGGCCGTATGCGCCAGGGGTACGGTGGAGGCCGCGGAAGCTTTTGAACAGCTTGCGGAAGAGTATGAGGAGATGGTCAAAACGGGAGGTTCCACCTTCAAAGGGGAACAGAAATTCCGCATCATGTTTGAGGGAATCGCCTGCTGGCCCCACCTGCGGCATACCTACAGTGCGCTGAAGGACTACGGAATGAACGTAGTCGCCACGGTATACGGACCTGCTTTCGGTTTCATATATGAAAATATGAATGAACTGGCCGCCGCCTACTCCAATGTGCCCAACTGCATAAGCCTTGACAATGCGGCGAAGCTTCGTACAGATCTCGCGAAGCGAAACGGGATCGAAGGCGCCGTCATACATACGAATAGAAGCTGCAAGCTCTGGAGCGGGATCATGCCCGAGATCGAGCGCCGAATCCGGGAGGAGGCCGGCGTACCCACCATAACCTTTGACGGTGATCAGGCCGACCCGAGAAACTTTTCAGAAGCCCAATACGACACGCGCGTTCAGGGACTTTATGAGGTCATGACTGCAAACAAATCGAAGGAGGGGAACTGAAATGCAGGAAATTAAGAATTACTTGGACTCGTTTACCGCTGTTGCGGAAAATCCCAAAGCCCAGCTTGACGCCGCCTGCGGGTCAGGGAAAAAGGCGGTCGGATGTCTTACCTATTACTGCCCTGAGGAACTGGCCTACGCGGCGGGTATGCTGACCTTCGGCATCTGGGGATCTGAAAACATACGGATTTCCGAAGCGAAGAAGTATTTTCCCGCCTTTTACTGCTCCGTGGTCCAGACCAGTCTGGAACTCGGACTAAAAGGAACCTTTGACCAGCTGTCCGCCGTGATGATTCCGGCGTTGTGCGATACGCTGAAATGTATGACTCAGAACTGGAAGGTGGGGGTTAAAAACGTCGAGGTCATCCCTGTGATCCATCCTCAGAACCGAAAGACCGAAGCAGGCGTGGAATTTTTAACAAGCCAGTACAGGAAAATACGCACCCGCCTGGAGGAAATCAGCGGCAGTACGATCACTGATGAAAAGCTGATAAACGCCATCGGCGTCTATAACCTGCATCGGAAGGTGATGCGGGAATTTACGGAGATCGCGGCCCGGTATCCCCACCTGATCAGCCCTGCGCAGCGCAGCGCGGTGATAAAAAGCGGATACTTTATGGATAAAGCCGAGCATGCAAAGCAGGTGGCGGAGCTGATAGAAGCCTGCAAGCGTCAGCCTGTGGAAGCCTGGAAAGGAAAAAAGGTTCTGACTACCGGCAGCGCCAGCATTCTGCAGATCCTGGAGGAAAACGGCGTCGCCGTCGCGGCGGATGACGTTGCCGCCGAATCGAGACAATTCCGGACCGCTGTCCCGGTAACGGCCGACCCCATAGAAGGGCTGGCGCAGTACATATCCCTCCTGGAAGGATGTTCTCTGCTCTACGACCCGGAGAAAAAGCGCGGGGAGATGATCGTGGAGCTGGCGCATAGATCGGGGGCCCAGGGCGTTATCGTTCTGATGACAAAGCTCTGCGATCCGGAGGAATTTGACTATCCGATTCTGAAAGAGCAGTTCGATGCGGCGGGATTGCCGTATATCCTCCTGGAGGTTGACCAGCAGATGGTGAACTACGAACAGGCCAGAACGGCGATTCAGGCGTTCTGCGATATTCTGTGACCGCAGCTTTATGCAGAAATCCATCGGCAGCGCCAAACGGTCAATAGCGATTATCGAGTGTGTGTAAGAATTAATGGAGGTAATAAATAGGGAACAGCTTTATTATTTACCAATCAGGGCAAAGGTATTGAAAGGTTTTCTCATCGTGGCTTGCATTACAGGTATTGTCGGCGCTGCTGAAATTTATATTATCGCAAAACTTGACTCCGGTGCGGCAGCTTTGCCGGGCATCGGAAAATTGATGGCTTTCATGGTATTCGCAGTCATTGCGGAGGTCCTTGTCACGGTGATTCTGGGTCTTATGACCGCCCGATTTGCCGCGAGGGCGCTCAAAACAACGGCCTTGACCGCGGAAAAGCTGATTTCCGAAGATAGCGCCGGAGAGGCTCTGCCGCAGGATTCAGCAGAGGAGCAGAATCTGTTGCTTCATCCCTACATCGAGGCGGCGGACAATGCGAAGGCGCTGACCGCCGAGCTGGAGAAGCAGGTCGAAGCCATCCTGGAAGGGCAGTTCGATTACAGAGTCGATGCTGAAAAATTCACCGGGGAAGATCGGGTGCTGATCGCTAAGATGAACGAAATGATGGACTTCTTGGCGGAATCCTTCAGTATAGCCGCGGCGCCTCTTGAGAAGCTCGGAAGGAGCGAGACGGCGGAGAAAATAACGGCGGCCGCAAAGGGAGATCTCAATAGATTATTCCTTGCCGTCAACGCCTGTATCGATGTCCAAAGCGCGTTTGCAAGGAATGCGGAGATGAAGGAGGAATCGCTGCGGATCATGGCCGAGCGCCTGGACGTCCTGACGGAAGAAAAGGAAACACTGGCAAAAGAAAGGGAAACCATGATTGCCGCGGTGCGGGACGCCGCCAGCATCATGGCGGACGCCGCTGCCGGCGATCTCTCAAAGCTTCCCGAGCTGAACGCGCTTGACAGGAACGGCGCAGACGATCTGCTGCTTCCGCCGCTGATTCAGATGCTTGAAAATATAAGGATGTTTGTGGCCGAGATCAATTCGCTTTCAAACGCCGCCGCGACCGGAGAACTCGGCGCCCGCGGCGACGCCGGCATGTTTGACGGCGCGTTTAAAGACGCGGTATACGGTATGAACCGGGCACTGGAAGCGGTCGAGGAGCCGGTAAAAGAGGCTGTTCACATCTTCCGGCTTATGTCGGACGGAAAGCTTCACGATGCTCTCATGAAAGGGGATTATCAAGGATATTTTAAGACCTATAAGGACGAGCTGAACAACGCCCTGCAGAAATCCGACGTCTTTGTCGGTGAGATGCTCCGCGTGCTTATAGAAATCAGCAAAGGAAATCTGAACCTTGAAATCGCCATGGAGAACGAGGGAAACTTCGTGGAAGTCGGCAATATCCTTAAGAATATCATAGGAACATTAAACCAGGTCATGGCAGAAATAAGCGATGCGGCAGATCAGGTTTCCTCCGGATCAAAACAGGTTTCGGAGGGCAGCCAGCTCCTTTCCCAAGGGGCCGCGGCCCAGGCTGACAGCATACAGGAGCTTACGGCGGCCATCGGCGCGATTGCGGAAAAGAGCAATGATAACGCGGCGAAGGCCAATGAAGTTTTCAACCATACGAAGGCTTCCAGAGACGAGGGCTCAAAGGGGAACCGGAGAATGCAGGAGATGATGCAGTCCATGCAGGAAATCAACGATTCCTCGGTAAATATCTCCAAAATCATCAAAGTGATCGACGATATCGCCTTTCAGACTAACATTCTCGCTTTAAACGCGGCTGTGGAAGCTGCCCGGGCGGGACAGCACGGAAAGGGCTTCGCGGTGGTGGCGGAAGAGGTCAGAAACCTCGCCGCAAGGAGCGCAAAAGCGGCTGAAGAAACGACGGAGCTGATCAAGGGATCGATACAAAAAGTTCAGATAGGAACTAAAATTACCAATGAAATTGCGGATGTTTTGAAGGAAATTTCAGATGGAGCAATCGCGGCAACCGAAAATTTGGACGTTATCTCCAGGGCGTCCGACGAACAGGCTCAGGGCATTTTCGAGATCAATCAAAAGATTGAACAGATTTCCCGTGTGATTCAGAACAATTCGGCAACCGCAGAGGAAAGCGCTGCAACCAGCGAAGAGTTGTCGGCCCAGGCAGAACTGTTAAAGAAGCTTATCAACAGGTTCAAATTGAGCTCTGCTCTGGTGATCAGATAATGGATACCGATGCATATTGACTTAGTGTTTGACATTTAATTCTCACATCGAAGGAGGATGCTGCGGAGCAAAAGCGCTCACGGCATCCTCCTTTGATGATCGGGACGGTCCTGAAGCGAAGCGCGTTAACCCTATACAAAAAATGAATAAAGTATGGACATGCTTCACCGAACGCATTATACTTATATCATTCATCTTTATCAGGAGGTATCCGAATGCCGGAATATACATCGCGTCAGCTTCAGGCGCAGAAAACAAAGCGCAAGATATACAATGCCGCGGTAGATCTGTTTGACAGGCGCGGCTTTGAGAATACTACCATAGAAGATATCAGCAGGAAAGCGGGTGTCTCTGTCGGCGCGTTTTACCACTATTACCTTTCCAAATCCCATATCTACTCAGAGCTCTTTGAAAAAATCGATGAATTTTATAAGCATACCGTGGCAGCGCAGCTGGACAAGGAAAATTCCTATGATAATATCATTTTTTTCTTTAAGCAATATGCCGCGTATAACAGCGCGAGAGGAGCCGAGGCGGTAAAGCAGCTCTTCAACACAGAGAATTTTCAGTTTCTTGATAAGTCAAGATATATGTTTGAACTTCTGGTGGGCCTGATCCGCGGCGGACAGGAAAAAAACCAGCTTACGAAGGCCTTGACGGCAGATGAGATAGAGGAGCTCTTACTGATTACGGCAAGAGGAGTGGTTCATGACTGGATGCTCCATAACGGGGATTACGACATGGAAGCTAAGATGGAGGATGTTTTGTCGAAGCTGAGGCGCGTTTTCACGGCGTAGACCGGCAGCGCGGAATAGAACACGTTATAAATAAAAAATATTGAATTGAGACGTTTTGGCTAATGATCAAAACGTCTTTTCTTTTTTTCCTAGGAAGATTGCCTTTTCTGCGCCATATCCTGTTGACTGTACTCGGCGAATCGTATATAATGAATACATTCAATGAATATATTCTGTGAAATTGAAAATCGTACAAACTTAAATTATCTTTGATACCTTGATCGCAAGAAAGGAGAACTTTAGATGAGTATTAAGAAAGAGCTGGTAGCCGCAGTCGGGAGCGGCCGTGTCAGCGACGATCCCAAAGAGCTTGCCCAATATGGAGGCGAACGGAATTTCGGTTTACATATCAAGCCCTGTTTCGTTGTGAAGCCGGAGAATGCGGAGCAGGTGCAAAAGATCGTTCGCCTGGCGAACCAAACGAATACACCTCTGGTACCGGTCAGCTCGGGAGGGCCCCACGTGAAAGGCGGAAGCGCACCGAACACTCCTGAATCGGTCATGGTGGATCTTTCCGGAATGAAGAAAATTCTGAGCATTAACCGGCAGCAGAGAATGGCTGTGGTGGAGCCGGGCGTCACCTATCAGGAATTACAGGACGCTTTGGCGAAAGAAGACCTCGAGATCAATTTTCCGTTGAAGCCGAGAGCAAATAAATCGGTTGTGGCAAGCGTTTTGGAGACGGAGCCGAGGTTGAATCCAATGCACCAGTGGGCATATATCGATCCTCTGCGCTGCGTCGAGGTCACCTGGGGCGACGGCAACCGCATGTACACCGGCGAAGCGGCCGGCGGAGTCATGGATCTGGAAAAGCAGTGGGCGGCTGAAAAGTGGCAGGGGAGCGGCGGCGGACCCTGGATGTTTGATTTCTATCGGGTATTGACCGGAGCGCAGGGAAGCATGGGGATCGTCACATGGGCGGCCTTGAAATGTCAGGTCAAAAAACGTATCCATCGGATGTACTTCGTCAAGGATGACAGTCTGCAGAGGATCACGGAATTCGTATACAAAGCGATCCGGTTCCGCTTTCCCGACGAGCTGTTCATCCTGAACAGAGCGCAGCTCGCATATCTGCTTGGGGAAAATGACACGGAAATAGAAGGATGGAAGA
>DAITKX010000041.1:0-10134 GCA_036835995.1 Bacillota bacterium
TTCAGCTACGGCGACGCGATGCTTATTTTATAGAATAGATATGAGGTGCAAATGACAGCGGTAACCTATGAATTGATAAAGACAGATCCGAGAACAAAGGCGAGAAGGGGAAGGGTCCATACTCCCCACGGAACCATCGAAACGCCGGTGTTTATGCCGGTGGGAACGGCGGCGACGGTAAAGGCGATGCGGCCTGACGAAGTAAAGGAAATCGGCGCTCAGATCATCCTTTCCAACACCTATCACCTCTATTTGAGGCCGGGCCACGAGATCGTGAGAGAAGCCGGAGGGCTTCATAAATTCATGAACTGGGACAGGGCGATCCTTACCGACAGCGGCGGTTTTCAGGTTTTCAGCCTTGGGGACCTGCGCAAAATAACCGAAGAAGGCGTAGAGTTCAGCTCTCACATCGACGGCTCAAAACACATGCTCTCCCCGGAAAAATCCATGGAGGTGCAGAATGCCCTGGGCTCGGATATCATAATGGCCTTTGACGAATGCGCTCCCTATCCAGCGGACCGCAGCTATGTAAAAAAATCCCTTGAGCGGACCACCAGGTGGCTTGCCCGCTGCAAGGAAGCCCATAAAAATACCGAATTCCAATCCCTGTTTGGAATCATGCAGGGCGGGATGTACAAAGATCTCCGGTATCAGAGCGCGATGGAAATCGTAGAGATAGATCTTCCGGGATATGCCATCGGCGGGCTTTCCGTAGGGGAGCCAAAGGAGCTGATGTATGAGATCATGGACGATTGCGTCGATCACCTGCCTGCCGAAAAGCCGAGATACCTTATGGGCGTGGGAAGCCCCGACTGCCTCTTTGAAGGGGTGGAAAGGGGCATCGATATGTTTGACTGCGTTCTGCCGACCCGGATTGCCAGACACGGGATGGCCATGACCTCTCAGGGGAAAGTGAGCATTAAGAATGCCGCCTATGAGAGGGATTTCACCGCGCTGGACCCGGAATGCGACTGCTACACCTGCAGAAATTTCTCAAAGGCGTATCTGCGGCATTTATTCAAGTCAAATGAAATTTTGTCCTCAATGCTTCTGTCAAACCATAACCTTTACTTCCTGATCCATCTGATGGAGGGAATCAAGAAGGCCATCGAAGAGGACAGATTTTTGGAGCACAAAAAGGAATTCTACGGAAAGTACGGAAAGTTTTAGAATATAACGGAACGAGGAGGGTAAAGCATGCCAATTTTAATCCCCAAGGGGTTGCCCGCATATAAAATATTAAAGGAAGAAAACGTCTTCGTCATGCAGGAGCACAGGGCTCTGAAACAGGATATCAGACCGCTGCGCATCGCCATCGTGAACCTGATGCCCACGAAGGAGGTCACGGAGACCCAATTGATCAGAATGCTGGCCAATACGCCGCTTCAGGTGGATCTCCAGCTGCTGACCATGGACAGCCATGATTCCAAGAATGCCGACAAGCTTCATATGGAGAACTTCTATAAAACCTTCGATGAAATCAAAAATCAGCGCTTTGACGGAATGATCATCACTGGAGCGCCGGTGGAGTTTCTTCCCTTTGAAGAAGTGGATTACTGGGAAGAGCTGGCTGAGATATTCGAATACACGAAGACCAACGTGTTCAGCACGCTTCACATCTGCTGGGGAGCACAGGCCGCGCTGTATTACCATTACGGTATCGATAAGTTCGTTATGCCCGAAAAGCTCTTCGGCGTCTTTAAACAGAGTCTGAAGGACAAGAAGTCGGAACTGACAAGGGGATTTGACGAAGAATTTTATGCGCCTCATTCGCGGCACACCCAGATCAAGAGGGAGGATGCTCTCAAGGTCAAGGATCTGAAAATATTGGCCGAATCAGAAACGACAGGCCCTCATATACTTGCAACGAAGGATAAAAGGATGATCTTTGTCCAGGGGCATATGGAGTATGACCGGGAAACCCTGAAGCTCGAATATGAGAGAGATATCAACAAGGGTCTGGAAATCGACGTGCCAAAGAATTATTTCAAGAATGATGATCCGGCAAAGGGCATCGTCGTCAAATGGAGCGGACACGGAAACCTGTTCTTTGCCAACTGGCTCAATTATATCTATCAGGAAACTCCGTATGACTTAAACAAGCTGGAAGAAGTGATCAAAAAATCAGATAAGTAATCGGAAAGCGGAGGAAGATATGGAAATCTGCAAGCACAATGAAGGCTGCGGAGGCTGTATCTATCAGGAAATCCCGTATCAGGACCAGATCGTGCTGAAGGGCAAGGAAGTATTGAGGCTTTTGGATGAGAAAAAGATATCCTATGAAAAATATCTCGGCATCGAGGGAAGCCCGAAACGTACAGCATACCGCAACAAAATGGAATATACTTTTGGAGATGAGATAAAGAACGGTGAAATGACCCTTGGAATGCATAAAAAGGGTCGTTTTATGTCCATTGTCACAGTGGATGAATGCCAGCTCGTGGATCCGGATTTCAACGAGATCCTGAAAGCGACGCTGAATTTCTGCAGGGAGAGGGGATATGACTACTATCACAAGAAATCCCATCTCGGTCTGATGCGGAACCTGATCGTCAGGAAGGGAGAGCATACGGGGGAGCTTCTGGTAAACGCGGTGACTTCCTCCCAGAGCGAATTTGACGGATCCGGATTTGCCGCTATGGTGCGGGCGCTGCCGCTGAAAAACGAAATCGTCGGCGTCCTGCATACCGTCAATGACAAGGTTGCGGACTTTGTCTATTGCGAAAAGCTGGATATCCTCTGGGGAAGGGATTATTACATGGAAGAGATCCTGACGCTGAAATTTAAGGTCAGCGCGTTTTCCTTCTTCCAGACCAATATCATGGCGGTTGAAAAGCTCTATACCGAAGCCCTCTCCCTGATAAAGGATCTGGATGGAAAGACGGTCTTCGATCTGTATTGCGGAACGGGTACGATCACACAGATTCTGGCCCTTAGAGCAAAGAAAGCCATCGGAGTGGAGATCGTGGAAGAAGCGGTGGAATCGGCGAGAGAAAACGCGAAGCTGAACGGACTGGAAAACTGCGAGTTTATCGCCGGAGACGTTCTCGAGGTGCTGGACCGCCTGGATGATAAGCCCGACGTCATCGTCCTGGATCCGCCCAGAGTAGGGGTTCATCCGAAGGCTTTGGAAAAAATACTTAACTATGGTGTCAATCAAATTGTTTACGTCTCCTGTAACCCGGCCAGCCTGGCTGAAAACCTGTATTTCATGCAGTATCACGGCTACCAGGTGAAGAGCGTAAAGGCGTTTGATAATTTCCCCAATACGAAGCATATCGAGAGCGTGGTTCTGCTGGAAAAAAGCGATAGTAGGCGATAGCATAAGTAAGAAAAGACTATAACCTAATAACTGAATATGGAAGATTAGAATTTGACGTGAGAGGGATGCTCTCATGTCTTTTCTTTTTAGTGGAATGTAAATGATTGTATAAATAGGCGTTCTTGCTGGAATATTATTAATATTTGGAGGTGAAGAACTTGGATTTAATAGGTACGGATATCATGAGGAAAGAAGCGTGGGATAAAGTCACAGGAACGGCTAAATATACCGATGATTATGTCATTCCCGGAATTCTTCACGCGAAGCTTGTGACGAGCTCCTGTTCTCATGGAAGAATTGAATCGATTGATATATCAGAGGCATCAAAAATTCCTGGCGTTAAAGCGATTCTTACAGGAGAAAGCTGTGCTGTTTTATGCGGCAGCCTGCTGGAGGACCGTCAGCCCCTTGCCGTTGAAAAGGTGAGATATTTTGGCGAACCCGTCGCTATGGTCGTCGGGGAAACAGAGCGTGAATCCATGGAAGCCGTCAATAAAATCACGGTGAAATATAAGCCTCTAACCGTTGTCAATTTGCCTTCGGAAGCGGTTGCGGAAAAGGCGCCGCTGATCCATGAAAACCTTGTTAAATATAAAAAAGCCGTCGATGATATCTATCCTGAATCCAACACGAATATTGCAAACAGGATCAAAATAAGGAAGGGAGACATGGTGAAAGGCTGGAGCGAATGCGATGCGGTAATAGAGGCCAGTTTTCAATTGCCAAAATCGGACCATATTGCAATGGAAACGAGAAGCGCAAGAGCGGAAATCCACCCTGACGGCCAGGTGATTATCACGACCTCGTCCCAGTCTCCTTTTTCTGTGAAAAAGGAGCTCAGCCAGTACTTCCAGATCGAGGAAGGTAAAATTACCGTCAAAACGCCCTTTGTGGGCGGAGGCTTTGGCGGTAAAGCTCCCGTTATGCTGGAAATCTTAGCCTATCTCGCATCGAAGGCGGTGGGCGGTAAACCTGTAAAGATCGCTAATATGAGAGAGGAGGATATCGTATCTTCTCCATGCAGAATGGGGCTTGATGCAAGGATCAAACTCGGGGCGACGAGAGACGGTTTTTTGAAGGCGGCCGAAATGACTTATTTGGTCGATACCGGCGCTTATACTGATATTGGACCTCTCCTGGCGAAAGCCGTCGCCGTCGACTGCACCGGACCGTATAACATTGAAAACGTATGGTGCGATTCTTTATGTGTATATACCAATCATCCATACTCGACTTCCTTCCGCGGCTTCGGACATGCCTGCTATACATTCTGCATCGAAAGAGCCCTCGACAAGCTCTCCTGCGCTTTGGGCATGGACTCCTTTGATCTGAGAATAAAAAATGCAATCGCACCGGGGAATACGACTCCAACCCAGGTAAAAGCGACTTCAAGTAACACCGGGAACTTATCGGCGTGTCTTGAGCAGCTGAAGAACTCTATAAATTGGCGTGAAGGCGCAAGGATTGATTTGGGAAACGGCATCATCAGAGCGAAGGGGATCAGCAGCTTCTGGAAGACGTCCGATTCACCCACCGACGCCGTATCAGGTGTTCTTCTTACTTTCAATTCAGACGGAAGCATAAACCTGAACAGTGGGGTGGTGGAATACGGCCCGGGCATGAAGACGACCCTGGCGCAAATTTTAGCGGAGAGAATGAAAATGGACATCAACCGAGTCCATGTAAAATTCGAAGTTGATACCCAGGTTTGTCCTGAGCATTGGAAAACAGTAGCCAGCATGACGACCTTTATGGCGGGAAGGGCGACGCTCAGAGCGGCGGAAGATTTGATCGCACAGTTGAAAAGAACCGCGTCCATTGCCTTGAAATGTCCGCCTGAAGATCTTGAGATCGCAAATGAAAGGGTTTATTTTAAACCTGATCCATCATTTTTTGTTGAATTCAAAGATCTCGTCCACGGATATCAATATCCCGGCGGAGAAAGCGTTGAAGGTCAAATTCTTGGGCGGGGAAGCTATATCATGAACAATCTGACGACGTTAAACAGGGAAACCGGCGCAGGGAAAGCAGGCCCGTCATGGGCTGTGGGAGCCCAGGCTGTGGAAGTGGAGCTTGATCTGAAGGACTTTACCTATCGGCTGATCAATGCGGCGACCGTTATCGACGCCGGAAGAGTTCTTAACCCCAAAACCGCCAGAGGGCTTGTGACGGGAGGAATGTGCATGGGACTTGGTCTTGGAAGCAGAGAAGCCTTTGATTACAGCGATGCAGGCAAAGTTCTGAACACAAGCCTGAGGACCTATAAAGTGATTCATATCGGTGAGGAACCGAGGTATACCGTTGATTTTATCGAGACGCCTCAGATAGACGCCCCTTACGGAGCCCGGGGTATCGCGGAACACGGGATTATCGGGATACCTGCGGCCCTTGCCAATGCATTATCAACAGCCGCTCAAACCGAACTGGATCAGCTTCCGGTTACTCCGGAAACGATCTGGAGGACAAAGACGGGAGGTGCGCTATGATTCCTTACACTTTTGATTATTACCGTCCCGGCACCATCGAGGAAGCGGTTCATATCTATCAGGAACTGGATGCCGCAGGGAAGAGTCCATTATATTACAGCGGCGGATCTGAAATCATCTCCATGGCCAGAGTAAACAATATTTTGACCAAAGCGGTCATTGACCTGAAAGCGATCCCCGAGTGCATCGTATTGGAAAAACATGGGGGGCTTTTATACATCGGAGCTTCTGAGACTTTATCGGCTATTTCCGAATCAAACCTGTATCCTCTGCTGACGAAAGCCTGCGGACGAATTGCGGACCATACCATGCAGTGCAGAATCACGATAGGAGGAAATGTCTGCGGAACAATCATATACAAAGAAGCGATCCTGCCTCTTTTCCTGTCCGACTGCAGCGCGGTAGTGGCCGGAAAGGACGGGATTAGAAAAATACCCGTCCATAAACTCTTCGATGAGACGTTAAGGATCAAAAAAGGCGAATTTATCGTACAGTTTATGATAGAGGAAAAATATTTAACTCTGCCGTATTATCATATTAAAAAAACAAAGAATGAAAAAATAGATTACCCTTTGCTGTCCGTTGCCGCTGTCTGCGAGGAAGGGAACATCAGGATCGCCTTTAGCGGATTGTGTGAGTTTCCCTTTAGAAGCGCAAAGATTGAATCGGAGATGAATAACAGCGAAGTCACGCTGGAAGAGCGGGTAAGGAAAGTGATGAATCAGATTCCGGCTCCGGTTTTAAACGACATCTCAGGGTCGGACCGTTACCGGCTCTTCATGCTGAAAAATATATTGATAAATATCGAGAGGGAAATGGAGGGTCAGAGGTGTTTAAGTTAGAGGGAAAGAGCATTATCACACTGGATATAAACGGAGAGAAAAAAGATGTAATGGTCGTTCCTTCCGATATCCTTCTGAACGTTTTAAGAGATCAGCTGGGGCTGACCGGAGCAAAGCCGGGCTGTGAAAACGGAGATTGCGGCTCCTGCACCGTATTGGTCAACGGGTGGCCTGTTAAATCCTGCCTTATGCTGGCTGTTGAGGCCGCAGGTCAGCAGATCACCACGGTTGAAGGGCTGAAAAACGCTCCGATCCAAAAGGCTTTCGTCGAAAATTGGGGATTTCAATGCGGCTATTGCACCTCGGGATTTTTGATGGTTTGCCACGCGCTGTCCAATATCCATCCTGATGCGGATGAATATGTCATGGAGGAGTGGCTGGAATCAAACATATGCAGATGTACCAGCTATGAGGAAATTCGAAATGCTGTCAACACAATATTGGGTCAAAAAAAGGCTGAGGCAAAATGATATGCTCCAGCCCGTTTTTTTCTGCTTTATCATAATTACAACAGATTATGCTTTGACCTTCCGTAAGCGGTTTCGATCAATTTGTCCTTGTTTACGATGGTTCTTTCATAAATTCCCTTGCAAATCAGTCCCATTGCGTCATGGGCCGCTATTTCAAGGAAGACGTTATCGCCTTCAACTTTTGTAACCGTCAGTATAAGCGTAATGGTCTCGCCGATCAAAGTGGGTCTCTCGTGGGTCAGATCGATCTTTTTCCCTACGGTGACATATCCGCTTGGCAGCAGCGGATCCAGCAAGTTGCTGGAGGCCTCGATAATCATAGTGAGCACCGCGGGGGTAGAAACCAGAAACTCCATGATGTCGGCGGCATGGCTTGAGGGCAGCGAGTCCCCATGTCCCGCTTCTTTCTTATAAATCGTTGAAAGCCCGTGTACAATTTTGTGTTCGATCATATTCTCTTCTCCTTTGTTAGATTTCCTATATTATAACGGGAAACTATCGTTTCATCAACATCGCTTTTTCTTAAAGTTTTTTGCCAAATAACCGATAATCTATTATAGTTAGACTTTATTAAGAGAGGTAGAAAAAATGGTAAAGACAGAATTCGGTTCGATTGGGCGCAGGATAACGGCAATATTGGTGGTATCGATCCTGATCAGTACTTTGATAATCAGTGTTTTCAGCTACTATAGCTTTCGGAATCACGCGGCGGGCATCGCGGTCATCGCAGGGATGATTCTCGCTACCTGCATCGTTCTGAGCCTCATATCCAATGTCATCATCAAAAAAACTGTAACTGGTCCATTGCGGAGGATCGCAGAAAAGTCCAATCTGCTTGTACTCGGTGAAACGGATCTGCAGATAGACGAAGGGTATCTCAAGAGAAACGATGAAATCGGCCTGCTCAGCTGCGGCTTTGTGAATATCGCCGAAAATATCAAGGAGCAGGCCGCAGTGGCACAAAGAATTGCGGAAGGCAATTTAACTCTTGAGATTGAACCGAAATCGGAGAAGGATATCCTGAATCTCAGCATGATATCGGTGATCGATATGCTGAAAAACCTGGTGCTGGAAGCGGAGCAGCTCATATCTGCCGCGGTGGAGGGCAATCTGGAAACCAGAGGCGATACGGATAAATTCCAGGGATGTTACCGACAGATCATCGAGGGCTTCAACAACACGCTGGACGCAATGGTAACGCCGTTAAAAGTGGCCTTCCCCTATATCGAAAATATGGCGAACGGAATCCCACAGCCTCTGTTGGAAAATACCTACCGGGGCGAGTATGGCGTCCTGATCGATAATCTGAATGATGTGAAAAATTCTATCTACCGCTTGAGCATGGAATCGGGAAAGCTGAGCAAAGCCCTTGAGGAAGGAGACCTTTCTTACAGGGCCGATACCAGCACGATGAAAGGGAGCTATGCCCGGGTCATCGGAGGAGTAAACACCACGCTGGACGCCGTCATCGGGCCGCTGAATATGGCAGGGGAGTATTTGGAACGGATCGGCAAAGGAGAAATTCCAGAGAGAATCACCGAGGAATATAACGGTGATTTCAATCATATCAAGGACAGTATCAATGCCTGCGTCGACGGTCTTGGAGCGCTCCAGGAGGGCTACGACGTCATGTATAGAATGAGCCTCAACGATTATACCGCAAAGATGGAAGGCTCGTATCCCGGCATTTATGACAAGATCAAAGAATCCGTCAACCTGATCAACTGCAACATGAACCGGGTGGTGGAGATACTGACCCATGTTTCCGTCGGAGATCTCTCCGACCTTCAAAATATTATCGACGATGGAAAGAGAAGTGAAGATGATACGTTGGTTCCGGCCCTCATCGCCATGATCGAAAACATTAAGTTCCTCGTGGATGAAACCAACATGCTGGCCCAGGCCGCGGTGGAAGGAAATCTGTCCACCAGAGGAGAAGCGAGGAAGGTTAAGGGGCAGTACGCAAAAGTTATCGGAGGCATCAATGAAACCCTCGATGCGATTACCGCTCCAATCGAAGAGGCTTCCTCCGTATTGCAGGAAATGGCCAAGGGAAATCTCCAGGTTACTATGGAGGGCGAATACCGTGGCGACCATGCGGCGATCAAGGGTGCCATGGATGAAACAATTGAAAACATCAGAAGCTATATCAGTGAAATTTCAAGCGTACTGGCGGAGATCGGATCCGGAAATCTCAATCTGGCTATCACGGCTGAATACAGAGGAGACTTCGTTGAGATCAAGGACTCCCTGAACAGCATTATCGCTTCCCTGAGCGGGGTGATGAGCAATTTCAGCGAGGCTGCGGATCAGGTGGCATCGGGCTCCAGGCAGGTATCCGACGGCAGTCAGGCGCTTTCCCAGGGGTCGACGGAACAGGCCGGCTCCATTCAGCAGTTGACCGCCTCTATCGCGGAAATTGCTTCCCAGACGAAGCAGAATGCCGTTAATGCCAGCCAGGCCAGCGAATTTGCGGACAGCGCGAGGGACCATGCCCAAAAGGGCAACGACCAGATGAAAGAGATGCTGAACTCCATGGCGGAGATCAATGATTCTTCCACAAATATTTCAAAGATCATCAAGGTAATCGACGATATCGCGTTTCAGACCAATATTCTGGCGCTCAACGCGGCGGTGGAAGCGGCAAGGGCCGGACAACACGGAAAGGGCTTTGCAGTTGTGGCGGAGGAAGTCAGAAACCTTGCGGCGAGAAGCGCGGCGGCGGCGAGAGAGACCACGGAGCTCATAGAAGGATCCATAGGCAAGGTTCATGAAGGCACGAAAATCGCAAATGATACGGCGTCCGCTCTGCTTGAAATCGTGGACGGCATCGAAAAATCCGCAAACCTTATAGGCGGAATCGCAGAGGCTTCCAATGAACAGGCTACGGGAATCGCCCAGATCAACAAGGGGATCGAACAGGTATCCAAGGTAGTGCAGAACAACTCGGCGACGGCGGAGGAAAGCGCCGCGGCAAGCGAACAGCTTTCCGGCCAGGCGGAGCTTCTGAAAGA
>DAITKX010000041.1:10147-26808 GCA_036835995.1 Bacillota bacterium
GGGCGGTTCAAGCTGAGCCGGGAAACGGCAGCGTTAACCGGTGTAAGAGCCAGGCTGCTCGGATCCGGAGAGGACAGCTTGAAGGAAGATCTTTCCCTGCCGGAAATCATGATGAATAATCCAGAGTTCGATAAGTATTAAAAGCTGCGAATAAAAGCGCCTGCACCTCATATGAGGCACAGGTGCTTTTTATTACATTTAACTTTTCTGTAATGTTTTTTTAAATATTCTGTAAAGCACTGAAGCTCAAAACTTGCTATAGTTAATAAAGAAGAAACGGTAAGGAAGAGGCGGTTATGAGGGATCAACATCCGGAGCCTGACACAAGTGGAGAGTGAATACATATGAATCGCGGCATTAAAACAGATCAATCAACTGTGCAGCAGGGGAGGCTGCGGGCGGATTCCAACGGCTATATGCCCGGATTGGACGGACTGAGAGCCTTAGCGGTGTTTGCCGTGATTGCTTACCATCTCAATCTGAGCTGGGCGCCGGGAGGGCTTTTAGGGGTAAGCCTTTTCTTTGTGCTGTCCGGGTATCTTATTACCAATATCCTCCTTTTACAATGGGAGCGCGACCGATCGATCGACTTGAAAAGGTTCTGGATCCGCAGGGCTCGGAGGCTGTTGCCGGCTCTTTTTGTGATGCTGGCCGGCGTCATGCTCTGGCTTCTCCTTTGCGCGCCGGAGCGTCTGGCGAGCCTGAAGAATGAGGTGCTGGCTGCGGTATTTTACTCCAGCAACTGGTATCTGATCCTGCACCATGTTTCCTATTTCGAAAGCTTCGGTCCGCCGTCTCCCTTTGGACATCTTTGGTCTTTGGCGGTGGAAGAACAGTTTTACCTTTTCTGGCCGCTTCTTCTGGGATTGGGACTGCGCCGCATACCGCGGCGAAAATGGGTTATCGGGGGAACGGTTGTTATCGCCTTAATTTCAGCTGCGGCGATGGCGCTGATTTATATGCCGGGCGTTGACCCCAGCCGGGTATATTACGGAACGGATACGCGTGCTTTTGCCTTGCTTGCGGGAGCTCTTCTTGCGATGGTCTGGCCAAGCGGAAAGATGTCTGCAGATCTTTCCGCCAGGAAGAGGCGTTCTCTTGACACGGTGGGAAGCGTGGGGTTGCTGGTCGTACTTTTAATGATTTGGAAGACCAATCAATATCAGCCTTTTCTTTATCGGGGCGGACTATTGCTGTTTTCAGCGGCGACGGCCTGCGCTATCGCCGCTATTGCCCACCCGGCCAGTTATCTGGGACGGATCTTCGGGTGGCGCCCCTTGCGGTGGCTTGGAGAGTGTTCCTACGGGATTTATCTGTGGCACTATCCGGTGATCGCGTTGACAAGTCCCGCCGTAAATACAGGCGGGCCGGATCTCCTGCGTTCGCTCTGGCAAATCGGATTGAGCATTGCACTTGCGGCGCTGTCCAGATACCTGATCGAAGAGCCGATCCGGTATGGACGAAGAAAGCGGTCACCGCAGCGGGCATCGGACCTTCCGAGGCGGCAGAGGAAGCCGTTGGTTTCCGCTGTAAGAGTATCGGTCATGACGCTGGTGGTGATTCTGGTTATGTCTGCGACTGCCAACGACATCACAGAGACTTCGGCAACAGCTCTATCGGAGAACCCTGTGATCGGGAACCAGATCCAGGCGCCGGAAGAAGAGGCGCAAACGGCAGAAGGGGAAACCGTTGCGGAGGATCATGAAGCCGATCCCGCTCCTGTTGCGGAAGAGGGAAACAGTGAAATTGCAGATAATGCAAGCGATATTACAGACGATACTGTGAGCGATACGGCAGACGATATTGCAAGTGATATTAAAGGGGATGAAATCACTGCGATCGGAGATTCTTTAATGCTGGATGTAAAGCCTGTTTTGCAAAAACTGCTGCCCGGCATTGTGATCGACGCGCGAATCGGCAGACAGATGCATGAAGCATCCGGCGTCATTTCCGGCCTTCAGAAGAAAGGAAAGCTCGGGAAGATCGTAGTGATCGAACTGGGAACAAACGGCGCGTTTACGGAAAAACAGCTGAAGCAGACCCTGGACGCGCTGAGTGGCGCCGAGGAGGTCGTGCTGGTGAATACGCGCGTTCCGAGACCCTGGGAATCGGTGGTAAACGAGATGCTGGCTAAGGTTTCGGCTTCTTATCCGAATACGACGCTGATCGACTGGTACTCTGCCAGCGGCGGCCATGACGATTACTTTTTCCCTGACGGCGTCCATCTGAATCAAAAGGGGGCGGAAGCCTGCGGGGGAATGATAGTCGAGACGCTTGAGGGCCTCGTAAACTCTGATACTGCGATCTGAACTTAGGGGGAGTGCAGCGTCCCGGCTTCTATGGTACAATGAAAAAAACCAAAGGAATGAAATTATGTACGACAGTAAAATAAAAGTATTGGTCGTTGAGGATGAAGCTTCGATCCGCCGTTTTATCACGCTCAATCTGGAAACCGCCGGATATGAAGTGGCCGAGGCGGCCAGCGGCGAAGATGCGCTGGCGCTGCTTGGGGACTTCCTTCCCGACGTGGTTGTGCTGGACTTGATGCTGCCCGGAGTTGACGGTATGGAAGTCTGCCGGCACATCCGGGAAACCATGCCGGAACCGCTCATCATCATGCTGACGGCCAGGGGGCAGGATACGGATAAAATTATGGGACTTGAACTGGGGGCTGACGACTATATGGTCAAGCCCTTTAATCCGTTTGAGCTGATTGCAAGGATCAAAGCGATGCTGAGGCGCCGGAACCGCTTTGAGAGCGGAAGGGCGGCTTACATCTGCGGCAGCCTGCACCTTGATATCACCGCCAATAAGCTGCTGAAGGGCGATATGGAGGTGGAACTGACTCCGACGGAATATTCCCTGCTGAAAATGTTTATGGAAAATCCGGGAAAAGCGCTGAAAAGAGACGAAATATTGAATTCAATCTGGGGTGAGGATTACTTTGGCGACACGAAAACTCTGGATGTGCATATCAGGAGGCTCAGGGAAAAAATCGAGGATAACCCTTCCGAGCCGCGATATATTAAAACGGTATGGGGCTCCGGATACCGGTGGCAGCGGTCGCCCGACAGGAGATTGCCATGAAGGGAATCAAGGGGAGGCTGACGGCAAACTTCATGATCGTGATCATGATCTCGGTCATCTTTCTGGAATTGATGCTGATCTATTCTGTCCAGCAAAATTACTATGGAAGCTTAAAGAGCAATCTGACAAGCCAGGCTAAAATCAGCGCGGATATGTATTCCAGATACTATTCCGACGCGTCTCTGGAAGATAATATCCTTTATAACGTCGACGCCTTCTGGAATCAGAGCAATGCGGAGGTGGAAATCGTCGACGGAGACGGAAGGATCGTGATGGATTCCCTCGGTGTGATCCCGGGGCAGGGAGAGCCCACGGAGGACATTCAGGCCGCCCTGGAGGACGACATGGGGGAATGGGTAGGAAAGCTGAACGGACAGAAGGTCATAGCGGTAGCTTACCCCCTGAAATCAAACGGGCAGATCGTGGGAGCCCTGCGGCTGATCGCTTCTACTGCCGCCATCGATGAAGATATCCGGAATACCGCGAAACTTTTCATCGGTATCGGCCTTTTTGTTGTTCTGATCGTGGGCCTGCTCAGCATTTTTTTAGCCAACACCATCCTCGTTCCGTTAAAGGAAGTGACTACCGTCGCCGAACGCATGGCCGCAGGGGATTTTCAGATTAAGAGCGTGAAAAAACGGGATGATGAGATCGGCAAGCTTTCAGACACCTTAAACTATATGGCGGATGAAATTATGAAGAAGGAGAGGTTGAAAAACGATTTCATCTCTTCGGTTTCTCATGAATTGCGGACTCCGCTGACCTCTATCATGGGCTGGGCAATCACCCTGCAGAGCGAAAAATTTCAACAGAAGGAAATGCTCAAGGACGGGCTCGGCATCATTGCCAAGGAGAGCGAACGGCTTACAAAGATGGTAGAGGAGCTTCTGGATTTTTCCAGATTTGTTTCAGGCAGGATCAAGCTGGAATACGAAAATGTCGATCTGCCTGAGCTTATGGAACATATCCGCAAACAGCTGACGCCCCGGGCGATCCGGGAAAATATCAATTTTACCGTCGTTTATCCGGAGGATCTTCCCGACATGTGGGCCGACGGCAACCGCTTGAAACAATTGTTTATCAATATTCTGGACAACGCGTTGAACTTTACCCCTGCCGAAGGGTTTGTGCGCTTTCAGTCAGATGTGGGGGAAGGGAAATATATCTTTACGGTCACCGACAGCGGGTATGGGATTCCTTCTCAGGAACTGCCCATGGTGAAAGAGAAGTTTTACAAGGGCAAGAGTTCCCGCTCCGGAAGCGGAATCGGACTGTCCATCTGTGACGAGATCGTCACCTTGATGAAGGGGACAATGGAAATAAGCAGCGAGGTCAATGAGGGAACCGCCGTAGTCGTCACCCTGCCCAGGGAGGTGCGCTCCAATGGGTAAAAAATTCCTGTGTCTCCTGGTTTCACTTACCCTTCTCATTCTCTGCGGCTGCTCCGGATCTTCCGGCGCATCTGTGGGTAAAATCATACCTCCCTCCGTCGAGGAGAGCCCTCTGGGAGGAAAATGGACGGTGCTTCAGGAGCTGGATGAAAACAGCAACAGGGAAGGAGAGTCCCATCCGTGGACAGGGACCAGCGTTCAGTTTGCCCCGGATGCGATGGAATTCGACGGACACGTATGGGATAAGCTTTCCTATAAAATCAAACGGGTGGACGCCGTCGATTATTTGACTACAAAATATATCCCGGCTTCCGCCGTCTCTGTTCCGGATTCCCGGAAGGTGGATGTCATCACCGTCTATGCGGCTTCCAATTATCTGGGCGAATTCATGAAAATCGATGAGAAGAGCATGGTTTTCTTTACTCAGAACAAGGATCTCTTATTGGAAAAAGTCTCCGATCAGACGGATGGGATATTGAAGGTCTCTGAAAAGGAAACTCAGGAGCTGAGCAGTGAAGCCGGCGCAGGGGCGTCCGGCATTCTTCTGGGGCTCAGAATACCAAAAGGAGACGGCTACGCTTACAGGACCCTTTGGATCGCCGCCGACCACTGCCGGCTTCATCCGGTGCTGGTGTCCGAGAAGCTTTTCTTCCCGCGTACCAGCGGTTTCTGGGAGCTCAACGCTCTGGACGATCCGGCGGCCGGAGGCACGGAGAATTTGCTGGCGGCCCGCAATCTGACGACAAAAAACCCTGAAAAGATAAACCAGGAAGCAAAGACAGAAACTCCGGCGGACACTGGTTCGGCGATCAGAATCATAGAATATATCGGCAATGATTATGTGGCAATCGAAAAGAAGAGCGGCGGGACAGCCCAGCTCCAGATCCTTCCCGTCGATAAACTGTCGTCGCCGACGGAAATCAAGGTTTCGGACCTGCTTGGAAAAGAAGTGATGAAGGCGTATTTAAACGCCAGAGAGAATACGGTCGAAACCTTAAAAGAAAAAGGGGCGGTTGCCATCGACAGGGATGAATCCGGGGAAAATTTCGGACTTATCCGGAAAAACGGACATTGGTTTCTGGTAGGGAGGATAAACTACTGGCTTGACGGGGAGTCCAAACAGGCGGATTTCGAACTGAAAGCCATTCCTCCGACCAACTTGATCTTCTATGACACCTTGACCTTAAGCTGGCGCAGCATCAGGGACCGGGTTCCGGACGCTCTGGACGCCTTTACATCTCCCGGCAGGGATATCGCGCTGGTGGAGACAAAGAATAAACTGACCGTTTATCCTATCGGTGCGGAGCACCTGGCGGAAAGTCCTCTGGCTGAACTCAGCCTGCCGGAAGGCGCATCCGTGATCATGGCGGAGTGGGCGACGGGATCTTATGTTGAAAGCTGGGAAAAATCTTTTCTTTCTTATGGAGCCCAAACCCTGTCCGACAGTTCCCTGCGGATTTTTTCTCCAAAATGAGGGATACTATTTCCATGCTTCTAATTCTTTAGAAAGGAATGTATGGATATCCCTTATCATACGAGAACAAATATGGAAAAGAGTTCTGAAGGACTGTCAGCGCGGCAGTTATCTATGATGGCCATGGGATCTGTCATCGGAGGCTCGTTCTTTCTCGGCTCTTCCGTGGCAATCCACGCCGCCGGGCCATCGATCCTAATCTCCTATATCCTGGGAGGCATCCTCATTTATTTTGTTCTATATGCGCTTTCTGAAATGACGGTAGCCAACCCCGACTCAGGTTCATTCCGCACCTTCGCGGCGGAAGCTTTCGGCGACGGAGCGGGTTTTGTCGTGGGATGGGTATACTGGAGTGGAATGATCCTGGCTATGTCCAGCGAAGCCACAGCCGCCTCCATACTGCTCCGGGACTGGTTTCCCAATTTGTCCATTCCCATAATGGGCAGCGCAATCATCATAGCAGTCACGCTGCTGAACCTTCTGGGGGCGGACAAGCTGAGCAAGCTGGAAAGCGGGTTGGCGGCCCTGAAGCTGCTGGCTCTGGGAGCCTTTATCGTCATCGGACTGCTTCTGATCCTGGGGCTGTTCTTCCGAAACGCTCCCGTTGGGATCGGCGAAATATCCAACGAACCCCTGATGCCCGGCGGACTCGGCGGCATTGCGGGAAGCATGCTGATCGTAGTCTTTGCATATGCCGGCTTTGAGATCATCGGCCTGGCCGCTTCGGAGACAAAGGATCCGCATAAAACGGTTCCCAGAGCGATCAACTACACCATCGTCAGCCTGATCGTCTTTTATATACTATCCGTTGCCATCATGCTGCCTCTGATCCCCACCGAGAACCTCAGTGAGGACGTCAGCCCTTTTGTGGCCGCCCTGGACAGATGGGGGATCGGATGGGCCGGAACGGCGGTCAACGTCGTTTTGGTGACGGCCATCATATCCACGATGCTGGCGTCCATGTTCGGCCTTGGCAGGATGATGCGGTCTCTCGCCGATGAGAAACAGGCTCCTTCCTGGCTCATCGATAAGCGGGACGTCCCGTATCGCGGTATCATCTTTTCCGGCCTGTCGATGCTCCTGGGACTCGGGGCAGGGCTTCTCTTTCCGAGGGTGTACCTGTTTCTGATCAGCTCCGGCGGATTTGCTCTGCTGTTTACCTATGCGTCCATACTTGCAACTCACATCCGCTTCCGAAAAAGAAACGGATGCCCTCCCCACGGGAACTGTCAGATGCCATGGTATCCCTATTCCGCATGGGTCGCGCTGATCTGCATGATCCTGATCATCGCGAGCATGCCTTTTATTCCGGGACAGACGTCGGGCCTGCTGGCCGGAATTTGTATGACGGTCTTTTTTACATGCTGCTATTGGATACAAAAAAGCGTCATAAGGCGCAAAAAACACGGCTCCGACACTGGGAGGGCCCTGCCTTCACTCTCAGCCGAATACGGAAAGGAATTGACGGATACGCCGCAGAAGCAGGAAAAACAACCTGATAAAAAATGCGATAAAGACAGGTAGAGCAAAGGTCAACGAATAGCCATAAACATAAATTCCAATAATTAGCGGATGAAACAGCGCCTGAAATTTTATATGATAGAAGCAGAAGATTTCTGTCCTATAGAAATGGAGGGCGTTTTCCTTGCATACAAGATTCCTATCGGTATTATCACATAGAAAATCAACGATCTTTGTCAGCGCATGTCTCCTGGCTTCGTTTTGTCTGATCCTGCTGTCCAGAACAGCGGGCGGTTTTGCCCAGTGGTACGCAGTGAACGTTTATCCGGTTTTCCCGAATCTGATCGGCAGGCTTTCTTCCTTGTGGGATCACTCCTTCTTCGAGGCGGGTATCCTCCTCTTTATAGTGATGGCCGCCGCTCTGATTCTGTCCGGAATCGCCGCCGTGGCGTTCATCCGAAATTCCTCGGGAAAAGCGTACGGTTCTTTCTGCCTGCGCTTCTTAAGCTGCGTCATCGCCGCGCTGATGCTGGTGTATTCGTTGACCTGCGCCGTCAATTATCAAAGGGACCGCATCGGGGCGGTGCTGAAGCTTCCGGAGACGGACCTGACGGAAGAGAGGCTGGAAGCGCTGTGCACTCTTCTGGCGGAGGATATGACCGCGCTGACAGAGGAGCCGGAATGGGATTATGGCCGATTATCAGTAAATGACACCGATTACATAGAGGCGGAAGCGGTGAATTCCATGCAGGAGCTGGGAAGGAAAGAACCGTCTCTTTCCGGCTACTATCCTGAGCCAAAGCCGGCCTATTTCTCGAATTTGCTGTCGCGCTTCGGGATCGAGGGGATTTTTTCCCCCTTTACCCTGGAGGCAAATTACAATGAGAATATGCCGACCTTTCTGATTCCCTATACGCTATGCCATGAGCTGGCGCATCTAAAGGGGTATATGAGGGAGGACGACGCGGGGTTCATCGCTTATCTCGCCTGCAGAAACTCGCCGTCTCCGGTGTTTCAGTACAGCGGCATTTTCAGCGCCTTGAAGTTTGCCCTGGGCGCCCTGAAATCCGAGGCGTCGCCGGAGGAGTTCAACAAGATATATCAGTCGATCCCCGAACCCGCCAGAATACAGTTGGGAACAGTGCAGGAACAGAGTGCGCAGGGCGCTTCTTCCTTCATGGCTGTGACAAAATCCGTCAACGACCTGTATCTGAAGGCAAACGCCCAGACCGGCACGAAGAGCTACGGAGGCGTCGTCGACCTTTTGATCGAGGATTATGCCGGAAGAATCGACAAAGCGGATTTGATCTGATAACCCCAAGCCGGAGCTAATAGATAGGTGAAAAATGAACATACTACTAGAAAATAAAAAGATTTCTAGGAGGATGTTATGACGGACAAATTATCTAACAACATGAAGGAGCGGATAAGCTATCACGATTCGGTGGAGGAAATGCTTGTCAGGATTCGGGACGACGGCCTTTCCAGCGTATTTTCAAGGTGGGACCCTCAGGAAAAGATCAGATGCAATTTCTGCCTTGCGGGCATGAGCTGCTGGCTCTGCACCAACGGGCCCTGCCGGATCAGTGAAAAAAGCGGAGCGGAAAAAGGCGTTTGCGGCATCGGCCCGGACGCCATGGCTATGAGAAATATGCTGATCCGCAATATTATGGGAGCCGCCACCTACGGGCATCATGCTTACGAGGCGTTTCGGACTCTGAAATCTACCGGGGAGGGGAAGACTCCGTTTCAGATTACGGACCGGGAAAAGCTGAACACGCTGTGCGAGACCGTCGGAATTGCCGGAGACCGCGATATAAACCGTCAGGCTGTAGCGCTGGCGGAATTTTTTGACCGCGAATTGAAGGTCGCCGCCGATGAGAGCAGCAGGATGGTGGAACTCTTCGCCCCGAAGAAGAGAATCCCGATTTGGAAGGACCTGAACATTTATCCCGCCGGCATTCAGCACGAGGTGGAAAATTCCATCGCGAGCTGCCTTACCAATGTGGATGGGGATTATGTCTCTCTTGCAAAGAAAGCGCTTCGCCTGGGACTTTCCACGATCTATACCGCTCAAATCGGCCTGGAAATGACTCAGGATATTCTGTTCGGAACCCCTGCCCCTCACGAGGTGGATGTGGACTTAGGCATCATGGATCCCGACTATGTGAATATCGCTTTTAACGGACATCAGCCGTGGATCGGAGTCGCTACGCTTTTGAAGGCCCGAAAGCCCGAATATCAGGAGATGGCGAAAAAGGCCGGAGCCAAGGGGCTTCGGATCGTGGGCTCTATTGAAACGGGGCAGGAGCTTCTTCAGCGGTTTGAGGTGGACGACGTATTTGTCGGGTTGATGGGAAACTGGCTTTCCATCGAGCCGTTTTTGGCCACAGGGACGGTGGACGCTCTCGTAATGGAAGAAAACTGCTCGCCCCCGGCAATCGATCAATACGCGGAAAAATATCAGGTCGCTCTGATCAGCGTCAGCACCATCATAGGCGTTCCCGGAACGCAGCATCAGATGCCTTACTATCCGCAGAAGGCGGATGAGATGGCGGAGACGTGCATTCAGGCCGCAATCGAGAATTTCAAAAAACGCCACGGAAAGATCAAACCCCTTGTTCCCAAGCATAAGACAAAAGCGGTGGCGGGATTTTCAACAGAGGCGGTCTTGAACGCCATCGGCAACGATCTGGACAATCTCGTAGACGTCATTGCAAAGGGGCGGATCAAGGGGATCGTAGCGCTGGCCAACTGTTCCACCCTGAGAAACGGGCCTCAGGACTGGAATACAGTGGAGATCACAAAGGAATTGATTAAAGGAGATATTCTGGTAGTCGCCGGAGGCTGCGGAAATCATGGTCTGGAGGTGGCGGGCCTGTGCAATCTGGATGCCGCCGGGCTTGCGGGAGAAGGCCTGCAGAGCGTCTGCAGGGCGTTGAACATTCCTCCGGTCCTGAGCTTTGGAACCTGCACCGATACGGGACGGATATCCATGCTGGTGACCGCCCTGGCGGACCATCTGAAGGTGGATATTCCCGATCTGCCCATCGCCGTTACGGCGCCGGAGTGGATGGAACAAAAAGCCACCATCGACGCGCTGTTTGCCGTCGCCTACGGCGCTTACACCCATCTTTCACCGACGCCGTTCATTACGGGAGCCCCAAGCCTGGTCAAACTGCTGACAGAGGATGTGGAATCTCTGACGGGGGGCAAGGTGGCATTGGGTGATGATCCCATCGAAGCCGCAAAGGATATCAAAGCCCACATTTTGAAAAAAAGACGGCTCATGGGACTGAAGGAATAAGCGGAACAAATGAATTGCAAAAAACCTCCGGCTCTGTTAAAATAGTTAAGATATGTTCAAAGTGAAACCAGATGGAGACAGTCAATCCTCTGGATAAAATCATAAAATGGACTTAAAAACTAACAGAACGGGGGATGGCAAACATCATGTTTCAACTGCCAAAATATGCTGCTCCTGATTTCAGCTTGGAAAAGTTTGTTTCCTCGCCTGATGCGGCCACCGAGAAAGTGAAAATCAAGGGGGTTGCACCCGATCAGTTTCATGCAACATCAATGTATCCGGAATATTACAAGATCAAAGGACAATGGGTTTTAATGCCCGAGACGAGGATGGACTGCGTTCCGGTGATCCATCCGGACGGAAGTCTGGAGGCCAAGGAGTTCCGCAGGCTTGAAGTCGGAGAGACCGTGATAACCGGAAGGACCGACGACGGCACGGAGGGGATCTATCTGCACCACAGCGGATTCCGGGGAGCCAACAGCCAGCTCGACCCCTTTGCCTTCCGCAGCGGAAGATCGAGGGAGACTTCTTTTGACGCCGATTACGACCAGCTCGTGGAGCTGCTGAAGCACGATAAGGATAAGGGGCATATTGTCTGGGTTCTGGGCCCGGCGGCGATTTTCAACATCGGCGCCCGGGACGCGATGGAATACATTCTCGATAACGGTTATGCCCATGCGGTTTTCGGAGGAAACGCGGTAGGCACCCACGACCTGGAAGGCGCTCTTTTCGGAACCGCTCTCGGCCAGGATATCCGCACCCGGGAGAACAGGCATAATGGACACTACAACCACCTTGACACGATCAACATGATCAATAAGGCCGGTTCCATCAGAGAGGGAATCAGGGAGCTGGGAATCGACAACGGTTTGATCTATTCCTGCGTGAAGAACGACGTACCCTTCGTACTTGCCGGCTCTATCCGCGACGACGGGCCGCTCCGCGATGTGATCGACGATATGGCTGTCGTACAGGACGCTATGCGGGAGCATACGATGAAAGCGACCACGGTGGTATGCCTGGCGACCCAGCTTCACACCATCGCGACGGGAAACCTCACGCCGTCATATACGGTCAGGAACGGCGAAGTGAGGCCCGTATACATCTATGCCGTGGATGTTTCCGAATTTGTGCTGAATAAGCTCAGAGACCGGGGGACTCTCGAGGTCACAACCATAGTCGCAAATATTCAGGATTTCCTGTATAAGCTGACCGATAAGCTTCAAAAATAGGCAAAAGATAATAACAGAGGTCCGGAGGAGTACTTACCGCCGGACCTTTTTGCGCACCTAACCACGATTGACAGAAATTTTTTCGTTTGAGCCTGCTCTGACCACCTGGTCGTAGAACATGATCATGGCTCCCGCTGTGGTTCGTTCGGCCAGGGGAAGGGTGCACCTTGTGATCCGGTAGAAGCGCCTCTCGTCGTTTTCTATCTGCCAAAACTTTTTATATATCTTTAAAGCAGTCCTGGCGTTGAACCTTATAAAGTTTTCAACGGAGCTCAGCAGATATGCGCCGTGAATCGCCTGAAAGGCGTCGATATATTGATAGGTCCGCTTTACAAAATTCTCAAACTGGCGATGGTCGTCCAGCAGACGGATGTTGGCGTGCTGAGGTATGGTAACATCCTGGATCAGATGCAGTACGGCGCCAAAATAGAAGAGGGATTTTCGGCAATCCGCTTTGTTCCAGTATTTGCGGGCCTTTTCATAGTACTCCAGGGCGAGGACCATGGCGTTGCTCCTGCCGTATAATCCTCTTTTTTTTTATAAGGATTATAAAAATGATTGGAGCTTTTAAAGTCCTGGTCCGCCCATACGGCTCCTTCGTTGATCTCCTCGATGAAATTATTGAAAAAGGAGTATTGGTCCATGTACCTGTCGTTTTTCAGTATGATCAGAGCTTTTTCGTCGATGTGCTTATGGACCTGACATTCCGTTCTTATGATTATTTTTTTAAACGGATTCAAAAGACCAAACACGGATTTCAAGATCCTCTGGTAGATTTTTTCAAATTTTATCTTATCGCAAAAAATAGGGATCACTCCTTCCGGCGGCGCTTCCGCAATATTAGTAGTATTGACATTGAGGCTTTTTTTTAGTATTCTATAATACAGATTCCGAAAGGAATTTGGATTGAATCGATGCCTGAAAGGCGTGAAATAAGGAGGACATTTTCATGAAGAACATCAAAACGATTGCGAAACCAACCTTAAAGAACACAGCGGGCAAGGGCTGCGGCGAATGCCAGACCTCCTGCCAGTCGGCATGCAAAACGTCGTGCACGGTTGCAAATCAGGAATGTGAAAACACAAAGCGCAGATAGTACATAGAATAAAAATAGCGGCTGGGCCGCTTTTTTTATGTAGACGGAAGTGGTGAAGCCACTTTTTTATGAGAAATATTTTGCTATGCTGTGCTTTCCACAGAAGAAATGGGGAAAGATAGAAAATGATTCATAAATATCAGTACAAGGACCGCTATATCGTCATCGACGTCAACAGCGGAGCCGTACATGAGGTAAGCGATATCGTCTATGATATCCTTGACTACTATAAGGAAACGCCGTCGGAGGAAATTCCGGCGCTGCTGAGCGATAAATACAGCAGGGAGGACGTTCTGGAGGCATTGGGGGACGTTGCCGGCCTGGTTGACGACGGGATGCTCTATGCGGATGATTCTCAGATCACCATGGAAATGCTGGAAGGGCGGGGAGCCGTCATCAAGGCCATGTGCCTTCACGTTGCCCACGACTGCAATATGGCCTGTAAATATTGCTTCGGCGATAAAGGGGCCTTCGAAGGAGAGCGCTCACTCCTGTCCCTGGAGACGGGGAAAAAGGCGATAGACTTTTTGCTCGAACATTCCGGAAGCCGTAGAAACCTTGAGATCGACTTCTTTGGCGGCGAACCTCTCATGAATTTTGAAGTGGTCAAGGCTCTGGTGGCGTACGGGAGAGAGGCGGAAAAGGTTTACGGAAAAAATATACGGTTTACCATCACCACCAACGGCCTGCTCCTGGACGATCCAAAGGCGAACTTTATCAATGAGAATATGGATAACGTGATCCTCAGCATCGACGGAAGGCCTTCCGTCAACGACAATATGCGGAAAACGGTAAACGGCAGGGGAACCTACGACATCATAACCCAAAACTACCTCAGGTTTGTGGAGAAGCGGAAGGGGACCTATTATGTCAGAGGGACATTTACCAGGGAAAATCTCGATTTTTCCGAGGATGTGAAGCACCTGGCCGATAAGGGCTTCAAAAATGTGTCGGTAGAGCCTGTCGTCACCGATGCTTCCATGGGATACGCCCTCCGGGAGGAGGACAGGGAAGCGATTTTCAGAGAGTATGACAAGCTGACCGACCTGTACCTTGAGTATGCGAAAGCGGGGAAAAACTTTGAATTCTTCCACTTTAATGTGGACTTGAATCAGGGCCCCTGCGTCGTAAAGCGCGTTTCGGGATGCGGCGCCGGCACGGAATATGTGGCGGTCTCACCGGAAGGGGATATCTACCCCTGCCATCAATTTGTAGGCAATAAGGACTTCAGGTTGGGCAATCTCAACGACGGTGATTTTGAAAACAGATGGTATGACGAATTCAACAGGGCCCATATCTATAATAAAGAAAAGTGCAGGGACTGTTGGGCGAAATTCTACTGCAGCGGCGGCTGCCACGCAAACGCCTACCATATGAACCATGATATTCTGAAACCCTATGAGCTGGGCTGCGAACTGGAGAAAAAGAGAATCGAATGCGCCATCGCCATCAAGGCGGTCCTGGCGGACGAAGAATAAAAATCATAGCTTTTGAATCATTATAGATTAAAGAATATAGTATGAAGGGAGGCTGTGGCTCATGCTGGAAGTGTGTTTGCTCGGCTGCGGAGGAATGGAACCGCTGCCCGGGAGGCGGCTGACTTCCATGCTGATCCGCCGGAATGGAAAAATGATTCTGGTGGATTGCGGGGAAGGGACCCAGCTAGGAATAAAGCTGCTGGGCTGGGGGTTTAAGTTCATCGACGCCCTGTGCCTGACTCATTACCATGCGGATCACGTCGCTGGTCTGCCCGGTTTTCTGCTGACTATGGGAAATCACGGCAGGAGGTCGCCCTTTACCATATTCGGACCGCCTCCTCTCTCTTATGTGATCAGCGCCCTTACCGTCATCGCGCCGCAGCTGCCCTTTGATATTCGGCTGTCGGAACTGCACTCTCAGGGGGAGAGCCGGGACCAAATCGGAGAGTTTATCATCCGGGCGGTCCCGATGGACCATATGATTCCTTGCCTCGCCTACAGCTTCGAGATAAGCCGGAGCGGAAAGTTTGACAGAGAGCGGGCGGAGGCCTTAGGAATTCCCAAGGAACTCTGGCATGTGCTGCAAAAAGGGGAAACGGTTCCCTATGAGAGGCGGACTCTGACGCCGGACATGGTGATGGGCCCGCCGAGAAAAGGGCTGAAGGTGACCTACTGCACCGATTCCAGACCCACGGACGGACTCGCCGCCCTGAGCATGGATTCAGACCTGCTGGTCTGCGAAGGGATGTACGGAGACGACGGGTTGCTTGAAAAGGCCGTCGAACGGAAGCATATGATCTTTTCCGAAGCGGCCGCGGTGGCAAAGCGCAGCAACTCCAAGGAGCTCTGGCTGACGCATTTCAGTCCGTCCCTTCACGAGCCGGAAGAATTTCTGCAGACGGCCCGCAGCATCTTCCCCAACACTGTAATCGGCGTGGATCTCCTGACAAAACAGCTGAACTTTACCGATCAATCTGTTTGACCTGTTCCAGAAATCCCATAACCGTTTTAGCCGGTTCTGTCACCGAGTCCTTCACAAGGGCTTCGTTGGGCAGGCCGGCGTTTTTGATCATCGGTCCAATGGAAACGACCTGAAGCTTCGGGTTTTTTTTGACAAACCAACCGCATTCCATCTTATCGTACACGATAGAGCCGGATATGTTGTCGCCGAACAGGTCGGAATGGATCTTGCGGACTGCCTTGTACAGAACGCTTTTCGGATGGTCGCGCCAGCGGGGTATGCCGCTGTGGTAGGTATACTGCATTCCGCTCATGCCGCTGATCGCTTCATGGGCGCTGGTGATGGTATACATTTTGGCGTCGGAGTTGCTCGCCACAGATACCTGGCAGAGAAAGCTGCCTGTCGCCGTGGAAACCATGCCGATATTGGAAGCGCTTTCCACCACGTCTCCATAGGCTTCGGACCTGGTCTGAACGCCGTCGATAATGCCGTAGATAAAGCTGATAATGCTGCCGTTGTCCTCAAAGGAGACGACTTTATCAGGCATTTCAGTCTTTTCATAAGTAAAGGAATAGTTCTCTTCTACATCTCCATAGGCGCTTTCAAACGCATCCATGGCGTCGTTGACCACGGCCTGCATCTTTTTTTCGTCGGATTCGTTGATGACGATCAGAACGGAAGCGGATGCGGGAATGGTATCGCCGGAAACTCCGCCGTTAAAACCCGCAAGCTCAAATAAAATTCCCTTGCCCTGTGCGTTTGCAAGGACTTCGCCAATGGTTTTAATGGCATTGGCCCCGCCCTTGCCCATATCTCTGTCCGCGTCTCCGCCTTTGAGCCCGCTGAGGGTCAGCAGATAAGGGATCGCGTTTTGAGGCGGCGCCCATTCGATCTTGTGGGCCATTTCGTAGGAAGCGGTTCCCGGGCTGCCAAGGCCGACGGTATGGTCTGAATCCCAGGCCAGGTTGATCAGAAAGTCGCCCTCCAGGTATTTCGCCTTCAGATTTTCCGCTCCGGTCATTCCTTTTTCGCCATCCGTTGTAAATATGGCTCTGACAGGGCCGTGATTCGGAGTGTGTTTCAAAACATACAGGACGGTTGCCATGCCGATCCCGCTGTCGGCTCCGATGCTTGTACCTGTGGCGGTCAGCGTGCCGCTTTCCTCAATCAGGGT
>DAITKX010000042.1:0-25615 GCA_036835995.1 Bacillota bacterium
TTTTTCATCTTTTTTCTCTCCCGGCTTTCACCGGACCTTACTATGACCGCCTGCCCCTCCCCGGCTTCCCCGGGTCCGACTGACAGCTTGATTATCTTAACAAATCTATCTTCACCTGTCAACCGCTTTTTTATGCAATTTGGCAGGATTTTAGCTGGGATTTTGTGGTAATGCAGCGCTCATTCTTACTTTTTCAATTCGCAGGCGATGCGCGCCGCGAGGGCCGCATTGTTGTAGACCAGACGGATATTGGAGTCAAGACTGTTTCCGGATGTGATATCCTTGATCTTTCCGAGCAGGAAGGGAGTCGTCTCCTTGCCGTGGATGCCTTTTTCTTTCGCTTCCTCAAGTGCCTCTTCGATGGCTTTGTTGATGATCTTCTCATCCATTGAGTACTCTTCAGGAATGGGATTGGTGACAAGCAGGCTTCCCTTCAGGCCAAGGGCGGCCTTCATCTTGAAAGCCTCCGCGATTTCTCCGGGAGAATCCATCCTGTAGTCCACCTTAAATCCGCTCTTCCGGGTGTAAAAAGCGGGCAATTCCTCCGTCTGATAGCCTAAGACGGGAACCCCCTTTGTCTCAAGATATTCCAAGGTCAGTCCAAGGTCGAGAATGGATTTCGCTCCGGCGCAGACGACAATCATTTCTGTGTTTGCAAGCTCTTCGAGGTCTGCCAAAATATCCATCGTAACTTCCGCGCCACGGTGAACTCCGCCGATTCCTCCTGTGGCAAAGACTTTCACTCCCGCCATAGCCGCTCCGATCATCGTCGTCGCCACGGTGGTCGCCCCATCGCTGCCTCTGGACATCAGAACCGCAAGATCCCTCCTGCTCGCCTTTGGTATTTTAGCTCCTGACTTCCCTAAATAGTCGATTTCTTCCGCGCTGGCCCCTACTACCATATTTCCTTTCAGCATACACACCGTCGCGGGGACCGCTCCATTGTCCCGAACGATCTGCTCAACCTGAAGCGCAGTCCCCACGTTCTGGGGATAGGGCATCCCGTGAGAGATAATGGTCGATTCCAGCGCGACGACAGGCTTGTTTTCCTTCAACGCATTCTTAACTTCTTCTGATATGACTAAATAATCCTTCATCATAATAATCTCCAATCTTTATAGTAATGTTTCAAAAAGCGGCTCCGGAGAGCCGCTTTTAATTGATTCATTCTATCTACCTGTCTGCCAGTCTCTTATAGCTGTCGTAACGCTCCTTCGCGTTCTCTTCCGCCATCTCAAAGAGCTTGTCGGCAACTTCCGGGAATTCCTGAGCCAGTGAAGAATATCTCACCTGACCCATGATGAAATCCTTGAAGCTGGCCGTTGGAGCCTTGGAATCCAGGCTGAAGGGGTTCTTTCCTTCCTTCTTCAGTTCCGGATTGTACCTGTACAGGTGCCAGTAGCCGGCGTCCACAGCGTCCTTGATGTTCTCCTGGGACTTGCCCATGCCCTTCTTGATTCCGTGATTGATACAGGGAGCATAGCAGATGATAATGGAGGGTCCGTCGTACTTCTCGGCCTCGATCACCGCTTTCATAAACTGGTTCTTGTCGGCGCCCATGCCTACCTGTGCAACGTAAACGTAGCCATAGGACATGGCCATCATGCCCAGATCCTTCTTCTTGATCCGCTTGCCGGAGGCCGCAAATTTTGCGATAGCCGCGGCAGGGGTCGATTTGGAGGATTGTCCACCGGTGTTGGAATACACTTCGGTATCGAACACGAGGATGTTGACGTTCTCGCCGGAGGCAAGGACGTGGTCCAATCCGCCGTAACCGATGTCGTATGCCCAGCCGTCTCCGCCTAAAGCCCATACGGACTTTTTAACCAGATAATCCTTCCTGTCGGAAATCTCTTTCGCAAGAGAGGCTACTTCTTTATCGTCCGCCTTCAATCCGTCGATTGCTGCCATCAGCTTGTCGCTGGCGGCTCTCGACAGAGCTCCGTCGTTCTTATCCTGAAGCCAGCCTTCCAGCGCGGCCTTGAGGTCTGCGGGAATGTTCATGGCCAGCAGGGAGTTGCAGCAATCCGCGATCTTTTCTCTCATCTGCTTGGTAGCGATGAACATGCCGAAGCCGTATTCCGCGTTGTCCTCAAACAGAGAGTTGGCCCATGACGGTCCTCTTCCGTTCTCGTCCGCGCAGTAAGGCGTCGACGGTGCGGAAGCTCCCCAGATAGAGGAACAGCCCGTGGCGTTGGCGATCATCATTCTGTCGCCGAACAGCTGAGTGATCAGCTTGATATATGGGGTTTCTCCGCAGCCCGCGCAGGCGCCGGAGAATTCGATATACGGTTTTGCAAACTGGCTTCCCTTTACGGTTTCCTTGGAAAGGAGCTGGTCCTTTATAGGAAGCTTTGCGAAATAGTTCCACTTTTCCTTTTCTTCCTCAAGCTCTGCAAAGGGAACCATAACAAGTGCTTTTTCCTTGGCGGGGCAGATATCGGCGCAGTTTCCGCAGCCCATGCAGTCCATGGGCGACAGCTGCATCCTGTATTCCAGGCCTTCCAGACCCTTTCCGATAGTCTTGATCGTGTCAAACCCAGCCGGAGCTTTGGCCTTTTCATCCGCAGTCACGAGAACCGGACGGATGGAAGCATGGGGACAGACGAAGGAACATTGGTTACACTGAATGCAGTTTTCCGGCTTCCACTTGGGAACGTTTACGGCTACGCCTCTCTTTTCGTACGCTGCGGTTCCGGCCGGGAAGGTTCCGTCTTCTCTGTCGACAAATGCGCTGACCGGAAGATCGTCGCCCTCCTGTCTCGTCATGGGGATGAGAACTTCTTCGATGAAATCCGGAACGTCTCTCTTCACTTTGTCAGAATCCTTGGCGTCAGCCCAATCCGCAGGCACTGTTACCTTTTTAATATCGGTAATACCTCTGTCGATGGCGGCGTTGTTCATCTTTACGATCTTTTCGCCCTTCTTGCCATAGGAATGCTCTACCGCTTCCTTGAGGTATTTTACGGCGTCATCCAGCGGAATTACTTTTGCAAGCTTGAAGAATGCCGCCTGCATGACCATGTTGATCCTGTTTCCGAGGCCTATTTCTTCCGCGATAGCGGTGGCGTTAATGGTATAGAAATTGATATCGTTCTTCGCGATATACCGTTTCATTGCCGCCGGAAGATGCTCATTAAGCGACTCATCGTCCCAGATGCAATTGAGCACGAAGGTTCCGCCCTTCTTGAGGCCCTTGAGCAGGTTGTACTGGTCAACATAAGCCTGATTGTGGCAGGCTACGAAGTCCGCCTCATTGATCAGATAGGTCGACTGGATCTTGCTCTTCCCAAATCTCAGGTGGGAAATGGTCACGCCGCCGGATTTCTTGGAATCGTAGGCGAAGTACCCCTGCGCATAAAGATCGGTTTCATCGCCGATGATCTTGATGGCATTCTTGTTTGCTCCAACGGTTCCGTCGGAACCGAGACCCCAGAATTTGCAGCGGATCGTGCCTTCCGGCTCGGTAGTGATTCCCTCTGCCGGTGCAAGGGATGTGAAGGTCACATCGTCGTCGATGCCGATGGTGAACTGATCCTTAGGCTTATCCTGGTCAAGATTGTCATAAACTGCCACGATCTGTCCCGGCGTGGTGTCCTTGGAGCCGAGTCCGTATCTTCCGCCGTATACTTCAGGCGCGTTCGCCTCTCTGTAATACATGGTTCTGACATCCATATAGAGGGGATCTCCAAGAGCGCCCGGCTCTTTTGTTCTGTCCAGCGTAGCGATCCTCTTCACCGTCTTGGGAATTACAGCCTTCAGGTATTCCGGCGCAAAGGGACGATACAGTCTGACTTTGACGAGTCCGACTTTTCTGCCCTGGGAAAGGAGCAGATTGATGGTCTCCTCGATGGTTTCGCAGACGGAACCCATGGCAATGACGATATTTTCCGCTTCAGGATGACCAACATAATCAAAGAGATGATAATCTCTCCCTGTCAGGGCGCTGATGTCCTTCATATATTTTTCGACGATCCCGGGAACCGCTTCGTAGTATTTGTTTGCGGCTTCCCTTGCCTGGAAGAAGATATCGGGGTTCTGTGCCGTTCCCCGGGTCACCGGATGCTCCGGATTCAGCGCTTCGTCTCTGAACCGCTGCACCGCTTCCATATCCACCAGATTTTTAAACTCGTCGTTTTCGATGATCTCTATTTTCTGCACTTCATGGGATGTCCTGAAACCGTCAAAGAAATGAAGGAAGGGAACTCTCGCCTTGATTGCGGCAAGATGCGCGATCCCGCCCAGATCCATTACTTCCTGTACGGAGCTGGACGCCAGCAGGGCAAACCCGGTCTGCCTTGCGGACATGACGTCGGAATGGTCGCCGAAGATACAAAGCGCGTGGGTAGCAAGGGTTCTGGCGCTGACATGGAATACGCCGGGAAGAAGCTCTCCGGAAATCTTGTACATATTCGGAATCATCAGGAGCAGGCCCTGAGAAGCGGTATATGTAGTCGTCAGAGCTCCAGCCGCCAAAGATCCGTGCACCGCGCCTGCGGCGCCGGCTTCAGACTGCATTTCAACAACCTTAACCTCTTGTCCAAAGATGTTCTTTCTTCCATAGGCGGCCCATTCGTCAACAACCTCTGCCATGGTGGACGACGGGGTGATCGGGTAAATAGCCGCGACATCGGTGAAAGCGTATGACACATGCGCCGCCGCCGTGTTCCCATCCATCGTCTTTGTTTTTCTTTTCATCATACATAACCTCCTTAACAATCTATGGCCAGATAGTAATCATAAAAATCGCTACATTTTTTCATTGTCATGCTGCCATTGTTTTGATTAATTTTTTGTCATCTTACTTGTGTGTTGATGTGATCTTTATGAAATTTATCTTGCATCTTATCATAAAATTAACGATAAAATTGTAACTGCATACACTTTTACTTTAATGCCTTTTGTGCTCTAAGTCAAATAATTATTAAATAAAATACAAAATACATAATACTTTTCGAAAAAGCGAACTATCCTTGGAATTTTTTACGGTTACAGCCTTTTCGATTATTATCCTGCGTAAATTCTAAAGCGATATACGCCCGATTTTTTTAAATCATCCTTTTTTATGGGCAAATTCATCTCCTTATAGCTTAAAACCGTACTCCGGCAGTCGGCAGGATCTGTAATAACAGGGTATAGCTGGCCCTTGCGGTCCTTCAAGAAGAACTCTCCCGCCTCTCCATGACTCCCGCAGAGATCAAAATCTCCCAACAGGCAGTGGACGCTGGTCATCAAGGGAATCCTTCCCTGAAGCGCCACCTCCGGCACGACTCCGTGGAAATCCATTTCAAGAATGTCTTCAGCCGCCGCTTCGTGAGAGATGACGGCTTCGCTGACACCGAGCTCCCTGGCGAGCAGGAAATCCATACTGTTGAAAAGATTCAGCCCATAGTCGCCGATCACCTTGACGCCGGCGGAGGCAAAGGGCCCGATCCAGCCTAGATTGCCTACGGCGATTCCGCTTTGTGCCAGGGCCGCAATCTCATCGAAATTTTTCCTGATATTCAGGTCGTGCCATCCCTTGGTGATATTCGGAATCACGGGAACGATCCTGGGGTCACCCTTAAAAAGGCCTCTGAGAACCGCATCGTAAGGCAGGTAGATCCGGTCAAGGGAAGGGTCAAAAATCTCTTCCCCGGTTACACGGTATAAATAAAGGAAGGTTTCCTCCCTGCCGGGGTTGCCCTGCCGGACCCCCGCCGCGGGTCTTTCGCTGTCCCAGCCGGCAGTTCCGGCCGATTCCGACGTCAGGCTCCATCGGGAGATACTTCCGCGGATCTCAGCCGCGCCCTGTCTTCCTTTCTTTCTGAGAGTTTCCAGCTCTTCCAGAACAGATCTTCTAAGCTCGTTTATTTTGGACAAGGGGATCGAGATCCCGTCTTCCAATTCCACAGCGCATGACCTTACGCGAAAGGGTGTTCCCCCTGTCTTGCCAAGCTGAGCCTCTACCATTTCCGCGGCGGTCGCCCGGTTCAGAGCTTTTTCAACAACCCCCGGCAGTTCCTTTATCACGCTGGTTCCCTCTTCATCCGCAGCCCTGAGAGAAACCGGTCTGTCTATCCCCGCGCTGAAATAAAACGATACCCCCATTTTGCGCAGCGCCTTCTCCGCAGAGCCGCTTTTCCCTTCATAGGAAGCTCTTGCCCGCTGCATGAGCGACTTGTCGGTGATCTTATATACCCTGTCCCCTGGAGAGACCATACCGTCGATATAACCCACGGTAATGACCTCGCCCTTTTGTGCCGAATCAATCCTTTTATCGCCCCGCTTCATGAAGGTGACCAGATTTCCCGGCAGCTCCCGGCTCCGGATCTCAATTCCGTCTCCTACCGACAGCTTTTCCGCCAGCCGTATGGTCACAAGGCCTCTCTGGCGGTTTCCCGATTTCCCGGCCACATCCTTTGGCTCTTTTCTTATCTTTGGATCTTTTCCGGCAAAGGTGCTTTCAATAGCCTCTCCTATATAGATACCCTGATGTTTGGATAATTCACCCGACATCAAAGCTCTTCCGGGATTTCCGAACAGATACCCTTCCGTAAAGCCGCCCCTGTTGAATATCTGGTTCAGATCCCGCAGGTCCGCAGGCTCTACCTCATATTGACCATATCTCGCGTAGAGATCGAGGTATTTCCGGTAAATGCGGGTAACAACCGCCACATATTCCGGAGCTTTCATCCTTCCCTCTATTTTCAGGGAGGCGACCCCCGCCTCCGCAAACTGGCCAAGCTGCCCCAGAGTGCAAAGATCCTTCGGACTCAGCGCAAAGCACGGGCCGGAAACGTCGTCAGAGCGGCAAATGGAATAGGGAAGGCGGCACGGCTGGGCGCACTCGCCGCGATTTCCGCTTCTCCCTCCGATTTCCCTGCTCATCTGGCACTGGCCGGAATAGCAGATGCAAAGGGCGCCGTGAGCAAAGACTTCGATTTCCGGAAGGTTTTCCGCAGACCCGGTCCCGTTTTCCAATTCGCCATCCGGCCTGTTTGCGCCCGTAATTTCACGTATCTCTTCCAGAGTCACCTCTCTGGCCAGAACGACTCGGGAAAAGCCAAGCTGTTTTGCCTCTCTGGCCCCTTCAATATTATAGACGGTGCCCTGGGTGGAGAGATGCAGTTCGAAGTCGGGGATGTGCCGTCTTACCAGCCTTGCAAAGCCCAGATCCTGAATGATCAGCGCGTCCGCCCCGTATTCATAGAGCAGCGCGGCATACTCCAGGGCTTCCTTCAGCTCGCTGTCCCTGATCAGCGTGTTCATCGTGACGTGAAGCCGAACACCTCTCAAATGGGCGTATTCGATGGCTTCCCGCATCTCCGAGTCGCTGAAATTTGCCGCGTTGATTCTGGCGTTGAAAAGCTTGCCGCCCATGTAAACAGCGTCCGCTCCGTTTTCCACCGCGGCCTTCAACTGCTCCATTCCGCCTGCGGGCGCAAGCAATTCAGGTATTCTGAACATCGTTTATCTCCTATGCGAATTTAGTTTGCTAAAATTTGTTGTCCTGATATATAATACTATTACTGAACAGGTAAAATCAACAGATTTAACGAGGCGTATAATACATGCCGCCTCGGTATAATGCGCAAAGGAAGGTGCAAGGGTGTCGAGAATCAAGGAAATGCTATCGGATTGGAAATACATCAGGCTCTGCCTCTATATCGTTTTTACGGCGGCCCTGCTGTATGTCATCTACCTGATCATTGGGAATCTGGACAAGGTCCTGGCTACAGCCACGTCTGTTCTGGGCAGTTTGGCGTCTGCGTTTTCCCCCTTGCTTCTCGGGCTGGTCATCGCGTATCTGCTGAGCCCCCTGGTGGAGTTCATCAACAGAAAATTCGTATCAAAACTGTTTTTCAAGGCGCCTTCCGATCCCATCAAGCTTGAGAAATATCATGGACGACAGCGCACCATCAGCATCCTGATCACATTTTTGTTCATCTTTGTCATTATTTGCGTTATTATTTATGCTTTTGCATTTTTGATTATGGGCAATCTCGTCTTTACGAGCCTGCAGGCTATGGTAGACAACATCGCCGATTACTTTTCAAAATACGAATCCGTGCTCCGGGGCTGGGCGGCGGCCATTCCCAACAGCGGGTTCGAGGAGCGGATCCAGGACCTCGCCAACCGCCTGATAGAATGGCTTTCCCGCAGCTTCAGCGCCACCGCCATCATCAACTTTGTCAGCGGGATTGGAGGAAGCCTCCTGAACCTCGTGCTGGGCATGGTCGTCAGCGTTTACCTCCTGAAGGATAAGGATTTTTTTCTCCGCCTCTGGAGAAAAGCGCTCCACCTGATCCTCCCCATGAGGGCCAACGCCGTGGTGACCGAAACTCTGAGCGATATCAACCGGGTCGTGTCCCAGTTTGTCAGAGGCCAGCTGCTGGACGCGCTGATCATCGCCGTCCTGTCATCCATCGGGCTGTCCCTGATCGGCCTTGATTTTGCCGTATTCATCGGATGTTTCGCAGGGATATGCAATATCATACCGTATTTCGGCCCCATCATCAGCATGGTTCCCGCCGCTCTGGTCGGCCTGCTGACAGGGGGAGTCAACGAGGCCCTTTTAGCGGTTCTCATAATGGGCGCCATCCAGCAGGTGGACGCAAACATCATCTATCCCAGGGTGGTCGGCGGCAGCACCGGCCTTCATCCCCTTTTCGTACTGATTTCCGTCACCGTCGGCGGTCATTACGGAGGAATTCTGGGAATGGTCCTCGCCGTTCCCATCGCAGCGATTATAAGGGTCTTTATCATGAAAAAGCTGAATGCAATCGATTAGGAACAGAGACAGGCGAGCACAACGCAGCCTGTCTTTTTTTGCGCACCTAGCCCCGTTTGCGGAGCAAACGTCGGCAGGCACCATACGGAAACTCCCCGGCTTTAGCCGGAATGGAGTTTTTCCGTTTCGCTAAAAAACTTTGAACCGTTTTCCCGTTTCGGTGCTCTTATATACAGGTGCACCAATCTAGGAGGGGATTTCATGAATGAATCAGAACTGATCATAAACATTCAGAACGGCGACTCCGATTCCTTCAGAAAACTGTTCGATCTATACAGGGACAAAGCTGTCCGGACGGCGTATCACATCACCGGCAGCCAGGCGGCGGCGGAAGACGTGGCCCAGGAAGCCTTTGTAAAATGCTATTTTGAAATCGGAAGGCTCCAGAATCCGGAATGCTTCAAGACCTGGTTTTACCGGTTGCTGGTACGGACCGCGTGGCGGTATGCCGCAGCTGAAAAAAGGAGCGTGCCGGTGGAGGAGGTCTTCGATCAGTCAAAGACCTCTGAAGAGAAAAGCGTCGAACAGCAATACCTGGAAACGGAACTGACGAACACGCTGTGCAAGCAGATACAAAAGCTGGATAAAAAGAAGCGGACCACCGTCATGCTGTTCTACTACAGCGGGCTGAGCACGAAAGAAATAGCCCGGGTCATGGGCTGCATGGAAGGAACGGTGAAGTCCAGACTTCATTCTTCAAGAAAAATTCTGAAACGCAATTTGGAGAACTTACAATTAAAGGAGGACGGATATTATGGAAAAGCCGGATATGAATCAGTTCTATGATAAATGTATGAAAGAGGCTTTACATAGCAAAGCAGGTGAAATGATACCGTCGGACACATTGTTCGACAGAGTCAGCTCAGAAATCAATGATAAGAAAAGGGGAAGTATTGAAATGAATAAAGTTTTTAAATCAGGAAGGATGAAGCCCGCGCTCATTCTGGCTCTCGCCCTCATCCTGTCCAGCACCGCCGTCTTTGCGGCATCACAGATCAGCAGTCTTCAAAGCCATTCAACCAAAACTTTCGACGAGTTTCCCGCTGCGCGTCAGGTTGAAAAGGCCACTGGTTTCAGCCCCGATTACGTCGAAGCTTTTTCAAACGGCTTCCAGTTTAAATCCGCTGCTGTCAGCGACACTGAAGGCTTGGACAGCGATGGCAATACGGCGATAATGTACAAAGGCATTTCATTCTATTATGACAACGAGGATACTCAAAAGGGGCAGATCATGAGCCTGAATACGCATTTGGACAGACCGGAGCTGTATGAGAATGGCAATGCAAACGATGAGATCATTCCTGACGGCGATATCGATCTGACTTATTCCAAGGTGACGACGATGCTGGCTCCTGAGGACTACGTTCCAACGGAGGAAGAGCAGCGCCAGATGGATCAGGGCACGCTGTGGATCAGCTGCGACGGTTCCGACGATATCCGGACCTCAGAGGTTCAATATGTAAATTGGGTCAAGGACGGCATCGCCTACAACCTGATGGATCAGGGGTACGGCATCGAAAAGGATGAACTGATAAGCATGGCAAAGGAGATCATCGACTGATGATCAAATCAACTGGCGATAACACCGACCGATAACACCGACGAAACCGGGCAAAATAAGAAATTGTCATGCACAACAAAAAATAGAGACAGGGATTCAGCGCATGAATCCCTGTCTTTTATTTTACGCTATGCCGTTATATGGGTTCCCGTCTTGCCCTCCAAAGCGTCCACCGCCTTGAAAAGGGAAGTGATGATGGCCTTCTTGCCCTCTCCCGATTTCGCGAACTTTACCGCCGCCTGAACCTTTGGAAGCATGCTTCCGGGGGCGAAGTGCCCCTCTGCGATATACTTCTCCGCTTCTTCCACCGTCAGGCGGTCCAGATCCTTCTGATCCGGCTTGTTGAAGTTGATCGCCACCTTTTCGACTTCCGTAAGGATCAGCAGGGTGTCGACTCCGACCTGCTCCGCCAGCAACTCCGCGGCATAATCCTTGTCGATGACAGCCGCGACGCCTTCATAGGAGCCGTCTTCACGCTGGATGACCGGAATGCCGCCGCCCCCTGCAAAGACGACGATTGTGGAATCCCATAACCGCTTGATGGAATCGATTTCCACAATGCGGGTAGGGATTGGAGAAGCGACCACCCGGCGCCAGCCGCGTCCCGCGTCCTCTTTCATGACGTAATGCATCTCAGCCGCTGCTTTCTTCGCTTCCTCTTCCGTGTAGAAGGGACCGATGGGCTTCGTCGGATTTTTAAAGGCCGGATCGTTCTTGTCGACCACCATCTGGGTCACGATGGTCACCACCGGAACGTAGTCCTTTTTTATCCGGATCAGCGCTTCATGCATCGATTGCTGAATATGATACCCAATGTATCCCTGGCTCATGGCGCCGCAGACGTCGAAGGGCATCACCGGCGTGACGTCCTTTGCGGTCTCGGACGCCAGCAATATTCTGCCTACCTGGGGACCGTTCCCGTGAACCAGAGCGATTTCATAATCGTTGGCTACGATCTGCGCGATATAGTCACAGGTCTTTCTTACGACCTCAAGCTGCGCTTCCGCGGTAGGCGGGGAATTAAAGGCCTGAAGGGCGTTACCCCCGAGGGCGATTACAATCTTACCTTTGCACATGTTCAATTCTCCTTATCGCGTTTTATTTTTATGTGTCTGTTGCGACCACCGTTTAGTCTCTGTTGACTGGCATGCTCATGCACCGCGGGCCGCCTCTTCCTCTCGAAAGCTCCGAGCTTGGAATGGTGATGACCTTTACGCCGCAGTTTTCGAGAAGCTCGTTGGTCACATGATTTCTGTCATAGGTGATGACGACTCCCGGAGCGATGGCTAACGTATTGGAGGCGTCGCTCCACTGCTCTCTCTGTGCGGCGATCCGATCCGATCCGCCGCACCTGATCAGCTGAACGGCCGGCAGCTTCAGTTCCCTTTTCAGAACCGTCTCCAACTCGTCGGTGCTGCTTTTGAATACCGGCCGCCTGTCTTTATCCAAGGTGACCTCGTAGATATGCAGCGGTCCCTCGATTTCAGGATGGATGGTGAACTTGTCGTAATCCACCATGGTGAATACGGTATCCAGATGCATGAACGCACGGCGCTTCGGTATTTCGAATACCAGGATCTTACGGAAGCTGTTGGAATGGTTCAGCAGCCGTTCCGCAAAAATTTCAATGGCGTCCGCCGAGGTTCTCTGGCTCAGTCCGATGGCGACGATTTCCGGTGAAAGCACCAGAATATCTCCGCCTTCGATGGGGTTCGGCCCTTCGTAATCATACCATTTATCCGTTCCTGCCGGCATAAATCCCTTGTTGTATAAATGGACATATTTCAGCATCAGCGATTCCCTTTTTCTGGCCTTGGTGCTCATGCAGTGGATGCTGACGCCATTTCCCACACAGGCTCCCGGGTCCCTGGTAAAATACAGGTTGGGCATGGGGTCCGTGTAATAGGGGTAGTCCTCGTTGATGAAATCAGCCAGGGAGTTGGATTTTTTGATCTTCAGATCATCCTTTTTGATGCCTGCGATGATGGTTTCCACCATATCTTTCAGAGGCATTCCCAGCAGATATTCCTCCATCGCCTCGATGGCATGGGCGGAAAATATTTCGCTGTCCCTTAAAAATTCTTTGACAAATGCCCTTCTCGCTTCTATTGTTTCCAGGGCGGCTACCACTTCGTCCACGAAGTATAAAACCTCGACGCCGTTTTCCCTTAAAACCTTTGCAAAGCAATCGTGTTCATACTGCGCCACCTTCAGATACGGGATCTCGTCAAACAAGAGCCTTTCAAAGTTATCCGGAACCAGGCCCTCGACCTCGCGGCCCAGCCTGTGAAGCAGCACGCTGTTCAACTTTCCTATTTCCGAGTAAACGTTTATGCCTTTTACCATCACGCTCTCCTTCCTAACGCATCGTGCGCTATCGAAATATTGAATGTTATAGTCACTGAAATATTGAACTTACGCGATGGTCGCCACGATCACCGCTTTGATCGTATGCATTCTGTTTTCCGCTTCGTCAAAGACGACGGAATGCTTGCTGCGGAATACCTCGTCTTCCACCTCGCGGATATCATAGCCCTTTTCCTTCCATTCCTTTGCCGTTTTGGTCTCAAAGTCATGGAAAGCCGGCAGGCAGTGGAGGAACAGAACATCGGGGTTCTCCGTCGCTTTGATCAGATCCATGGTGACTTTATACGGAGTCATGAGCTTGACCTTATCCGGGATCTGGGCTTCCTCTCCCATGGATGCCCATACGTCGGTATAGATCACGTCGGCGCCCTGCAGGCAATCAGGCGTGCTGGAAATCTCAATTTTTCCACCGGTCTCCGCCGCCACGGCTCTAGCCTTTTTCACGATTTCCTGGTCTACTTCCAGCTCCGCCGGGCCGTAAGCCACATAGTGTATTCCCATCTTGGCGCAGCCGTACATCCACGCATAGGACATGTTGTTTCTGATATCGCCGCAGAAAACGACTTTCGCTTTGTTCAGAGGCTTTGACAGATGCTCTTCCATCGTCATCAGGTCCGCCAGGATCTGGGTGGGATGGTCAACGTCCGTAAGGCCGTTCCACACGGGAACGCCGGAATACTTTGCAAGGTCCTCCACGACCTTCTGCTCATATCCTCTGTATTCGATGCCGTCGTAAAATCTTCCCAGCACCTTGGCGGTATCCTCCAGGGATTCCTTTTTTCCCATCTGAGAGCTTCCCGAATCCAGGAAGGTCACATGAGCGCCCTCGTCCAGACAGGCGACCTCAAAAGCGCACCTTGTCCGGGTGGAAGTCTTCTCAAACAGCAATACGATATTTTTCCCTTTCAGCACTTCATTATGTACCCCCACCCTCTTCTTTGCCTTCAGATCATGGGCCAGATCGAGCATATAACGGATCTCACCGGGGGTAAAGTCCATCAGGGTGAGAAAACTTCTGCCTTTTAAATTTACAGCCATTTTACATCTCCTCCTTAACATTCCGCCCGGCTCTTAAGAATCGCAGGCGGAATTTATGCCGAAAAATCGCAAATCTTTGATTTGCTGATTTCCGTCGTATAAATAAACCTTAATTAATTGAAAAACTGTTTTATCAAACAAATCATATTACAACGGGCAAAAAAATAAAGTACCAGCACGCGGGTTTTTGCGTGTGCCAGTACAGAGCGTCATCATATTACGCGGCGGGCTAAGCTCGATCCTGCGGTGCGTAAAGCTCAACTTTAAGGCGTCGGCTTTTTACTTTCCCGAAGGACTTCCGTCAGGATTTTGATCCCCTTTTCGATCTGCAGCTTGCTGGGATAGGAAAAATTCAGCCGGATATAGCTGTCGCCTTTCGACCCCTTCAGATAAAAAATATTTCCCGGGATGAAGGACACTCCCTTCGCGGCGGCCTTGACATATAGCTGCCGGAAATCGATATCCGGCGCCAGCCTGCACCAGAGATACACGCCGCCGGCGGGCTTGCGGAAATCCAAGCCCAGCGTTTTCGCCTCTTCCAGGCAATCGCACATCAGATCCCGCTTCTCCCTGTAATCGGCGCAGATGTTTCTGAGATTTCTCTGGTAAACCCCCTTTTCGATATAGCTGTTGAGCAGCTTCTGGGAGATGCTGTCCAGGCTGATCAGCCGGATCGAAACGATGTAGCTCATGCTTTTGATCAGGGTCTTGTCCGCCAGTACAAAGGCCATGCGGATGCCCGGCGCAAAGGTCAGGGCAAAGGAATAGATAAAAATGACATTGCTGCCCCTATCCAGAGCTTTCAGGGACGGGATCCGGTCGCCTTCAAAGCGTATCTCAGCGGAAGCGTCCTCCTCGATGATGGGAAATTTATATTTATAGGAAAGTGAGAGGAGCGCCTTTCTCCTGCTCAGGCTCATTACGATGCCGGTAGGATTCTGGAAATCCGGGTTTACATAGATGAATTTCGGATTGTACTTCTGAATCAGGGGCTCCAGGCTGTCGCATAGGATGCCCTCTTCATCCATGGGCACGGCGACGACCTTTCCGCCTGCCAGGGCGAAGGTCCGGTAAACGTCGGGGGACACCGGCTCCTCGGTAATCACCACATCTCCCGGTTTGATCAGGAGCGCCGCCAGATAGTCCAGGGCCTGATTTGTTTCGGAAACGATCTGGACCTCACCGGGTTTCGCCTTGATTCCCTTGGACTGCATGAAACGGGCAATATTCTGGCGAAGGTCCTGATTCCCCTGATAGGGGGTAAAGGAATACGCTTCGTTATTGTCGGAGGAGATGATATCATTGAGAATGAGCGCCAGATCCTCTTTTCCGTATTCCTCGGTGGAGGCGATGCCGCCGGCAAATGAGATATTGTCGGAGGTATAGGATTTTGCGAACAGATCGTCAAAGGTGATCTTCAGGTCCAGGTATTCGTCCTTGATCAGGCTTGGCCATGAAATCCCTTCCTTGCGGGTTTCCTCTTCCGGCGTCTCGCTCCGGTAGGAAACGGTGTAGCCTTTGCCCCGGGACGACGACAGGAATTCTTCCGCCTTCAGCTCCGTGTACGCCTTGATCACCGTGTTTCTATGCACGTTCAAAAGCTTAGCCATGGCCCGTTCAGAAGGCAGCACAAAACCGTCGGTGATCTCTCCTTTGAGAATCATCTCCTTCAACTGGTTAACAATCTGCAAATATATTGGCGTCTGTGTGTTGTGGTTTAAAATAATATTCATGGGATGAATATAATCTTTTTGCATTTTTTTGTCAACCGGATTCAGCACATCTCTTTCAGAGGCGGATTTCCTGTGTGATTTAAGTAATTGATAATCCCCTCGAAAAAGTAATCGCCGGCGACGGAACTGAAAGACAAAATCCTGTCAAACACATCAATATTTTTTTCATACTCCTCCGTCAGCAAGGTAAGGGAATCCTCAAGCAGCAACTTGTTATAATTGTATAATAGACTTCGCCATGTCTCCTCCTGCCAATACGGGTTGATTCGTGCAAAAAACTCCGCCGTGTCATCCATGATCTGATAGAGCTGCTTTGCAAACTCCTCAGCGGCAGCGGCGTCTCCGATCTTCTGTGCGTAAAATAAATTCTGCAATGTAATGATATAGGAAGACAGGTGATGGATCGCTTCTTCGGCCGTCCCGTCTCCGAAAATAAATTTTAGAAAATTGCCGTATTCCAAAGGCAGATCATACAGCTTTTGGCTGATAGCGCTCTGATTTGGGTAACCGCCGTATAGGCTTACCAGATAAATCGTCATCCATGTTGCAAGATCCCTCCAGAGCATTCTCGCCCGAAAGATCATATTCATTTGCCCGGTAACAGGAGAACTGCCGGGAGCTTCATTCTTATCAAACATAAATCATCGCCTCGCTTGCTCTTACAGTATATTAACGGGAAAGGGCCATTGTTACACAAGAAAAAAGCAGCCCGTATCTCTCATGATACAAGCTGCCGTATTTCGATTTTTGAGTCTGATCTTTCAGTTTCCGATGGTCGCGACGACGATTGCCTTAATGGTATGCATCCTGTTTTCCGCCTCATCAAAGACCACGGAGTGCCGGCTGCGGAAAACCTCGTCCGTCACCTCCCGGATATCGTAGCCCTTTTCCTTCCATTCCTTTGCCATCTTGGTTTCGAAATCGTGGAAAGACGGCAGACAATGCAGAAAGAGAACATCCGGATTTCCGGTTGCCGCCAGCATTTCCATGGTGACCTTGAAGGGCGTCAGCATTTTCACCCTTGCGGGGATTTGGTCCTCTTCCCCCATTGATGCCCATATGTCCGTATAGATCACATCGGCGCCCAGAAGGCATGCGGGATCGCTTGTCACCTCTATGACGGCTCCCGTTTCCGCGGCGACCTTTCTTGCCTCGGCGAGGACGTTCCCGTCAACTTCCAGCTCATCCGGACCATAAGCCACAAAATGGATCCCCATTTTGGCGCAGCCGTACATCCATGCGTAGGACATATTGTTTCTGATGTCCCCGCAGAAGATGACCTTTGCCTTGTTCAGGGGTTTTGCCATATGCTCTTCCATGGTGAGCATATCGGCCAGGATCTGGGTCGGATGGTCGATGTCCGTGAGTCCGTTCCATACGGGAACGCCGGAATGCTTCGCCAGGTCCTCAACGACCTTCTGCTCATATCCTCTGTATTCGAGGCCGTCGTAAAACCTTCCCAGCACCTTGGCGGTATCCTCCAGGGATTCCTTCTTTCCCATCTGAGAGCTGCCCGAATCCAGAAACGTCACATGGGCGCCTTCGTCCAGACACGCGACCTCAAACGCGCACCTCGTCCGGGTGGAGGTCTTTTCAAACAGCAAAACGACGTTTTTTCCCTTCAGCCGATCCCCGGAAATTCCCGCTCTTTTTTTTGCTTTCAAATCGTGGGACAGATCCAGCAGGTACCGTATTTCCTGCGGGGTAAAATCCATCAGTGTTAAAAAACTTCTTCCTTTTAAGTTAACTGACATGGGTGCAACCTTCTTTCTATATTAGTTTTTTATTTTTTCTGCTTGGGTTTTAAAATGTATTCCTGGAAAAGCTTATGGGCTAAAAATTTCTGGGCGTCAGCCTTCAGGGAAAGATTTACGATCAACATGAACAGCTCCAGCATGTCGTCGTCGGAAAGGGCCGTCTCCCTCAGCCGGTATTTGCTCTCCTCAATCATGCGCTCAACGCTTTTGGACAGGTTTTCCTGCTCCGCCGCCTGGACTTCCAGTATCCCGTCATAGAGCGCGGCCAGATCGATCTTATCGTCAAATTTTGAGTTGTAGTTATCGATCAGCGGTCTCAGAATCTTTTCGATCTCCTCCATCTGGAAGGTGCCCTTCAGATAGAAAATGAGCGCCAGCAGAATCAGATGATCCTTGGAATATCTCTTGTTGACAGGCCTGGGAAGCATGTCATGCTTCACGTAGTTGCCGATCATGGTTTTCGTGATGACCTTATCCTTCTGTCCCTTTTTGTAAATATCCAGCTCTCTGTTCAGAAACGTCTCCGCCTGATCCATGTAGATTTCCATGTCGGGGAAGTCGTCCGTCTGGATTTTTCCCTTAGAAATGTACTCCTCGATCATATTTTTTACAAATTCCTCATATCTCATCGCATATACCCCCATAATTATATTATGTCGTTTTCGCAACTATATTATAAGTTATCCATAACCAGGTGTCAACTTATGCCAATCGCAATTGTGAAAGGGCGTAGAACAGGGGCGCGATTCTCATCCTTTTGCCGGTTTCGTTCCGTAATATTGGTAATAAGTGACCTCGAGCCGGCCGTTATATAACTTCCTGCGGCGGTCGGCGGGTCTGCCCATAGCGATGGTCTCAAAGTCCTTGTCCGTCGTAATCAGGTACAACGACCAGGTGGGGTTTCCTTCAAACAGCTTTTTCAGGTCGGAGTAGATCCGGCGGATCTCATCCTTTTCCCCTATCCGTTCTCCGTAAGGCGGATTGCAGACCACGATGCCGTGATTTTCCGTGAACCGGACGTCCTTCAGCGGTTTGATATGAAAGTCGATGCAGTCGTCAACTCCTGCCTCCATGGCGTTTTCCCGCGCCGCCTTAACGGCGGAGGGCAGAATATCCGAGGCCTGTATCCTGATATCCACGTCATTTCTGATCGCTTCAAAGGCCGCCTTCCGTTCTTCCTTCCAGAGGTTGTCGGGGATCACAGGCCATTGCTCCGAGGCGAACTTCCGGTTTAAACCCGGCGCGATATTCTTTCCGATCAGCGCCGCCTCGATGGGAATGGTCCCGGATCCGCAGAAGGGATCCAGCAGCAGGCGGCCTTCCTTCCAGAACGACAGCTGTACTATCGCCGCGGCGAGGGTCTCTTTGATGGGCGCTGCAACATCCTTTACCCGGTAGCCGCGCTTATGAAGCCCTGCCCCGCTGGTATCGAGGGTCACGGTGGCCCTATCCTTCAGCAAAGTCACCTTGACGACATATTCGGGTCCGGTTTCCGCAAACCATTGGCAGTGGTAAGTCTCCTTCAGCTTTTCCACGATGGCCTTTTTCACTATGGCCTGACAGTCTGGAACGCTGTGGAGCTTTGATTTGACCGAGGTCGCCGTGACGGTAAACTTGGCATCCTCCGGGAGCCATTCCTCCCAGGGCAGCGCCTTCGCCTGCTGAAAGAGGTCTTCAAAGGAAAGGGCGTTGAATTCCGCCAGCTTGACCAGAACCCTGTCGGCACAGCGCAGCCAGAGATTCGATTTCACGATGGCCCGCTCGTCGCCCATATAGGTTATTTTCGCGTCCTCCGACTTCAATATTTTGAATCCAAGGTTTTCGATCTCTCTTTTGACAACAGCCTCTAAGCCGAACGTTGCCGTAGCGATAAGCTCGAGTTTCGACATTTTTAATCCTCCCATACGCGGCACGCCACAATTGTAATTGTAACGGAAAAATTCCATTCCGGCTAAAGCCGGGGAATTTCCGTATAGCGCCTGCCGACGTTTGCTTTGCAAACGGGGCTAGGTGCGTAAAAAAAGCTCTCTGGACGAGAGCTTTTCCCTTTTAAATTTTAAACGTACTGGCGCCTTTTATTCATTTGATTGTTTTCAATCGCATCAATTGAATTTAAGGCCTTTCCGGTACCAACGGCAACGCAGGATTTCGGGTCTTCTGCGATTCTGACATGAATCCCCGTACGTTCCTCGATCCTCTTGTCGATTCCGTGCAGCAGCGCGCCTCCGCCGGTAAGCACGATACCGCCGTTGCTGATATCGGCAGACAGTTCCGGCGGCGTTCTTTCCAGCACGCCGTGGGCGACCTCGCAGATCACCTGCAGCGGTTCTTCCAGCGCTTCCATCATCTCTTTCGACGTGATTTCGATGGATTTGGGAAGCCCTGTCACCAGGTCTCTGCCTCTGCATTCCTTCACAACAACTTCTTCTCTCGGATATGCCGTGCCGATGGTCATTTTCATTTCCTCGGCGGTACGTTCTCCAATATAAAGCTTATGCTCTTTTCTCATATATTTGATGATGGCCTCGTCAAATTTGTCTCCGGCCACCTTGACGGAAGTGCTCGTTACGATCCCGCCCAGAGAGATCACGGCAACATCCGTGGTTCCTCCTCCGATATCGATGATCATGACTCCATCCGGCTTTGAAATGTCAAGTCCCGCGCCGATCGCCGCGGCCACCGGTTCCTCCATCAGATAAACGGCTTTGCCGCCCGCCTGTGTAGCCGCTTCCCTTACCGCTCTTTTTTCCACTTCGGTAACGCCGCTGGGCACGCAGACCATGATTCTCGGCTTAAAGAATCTGCTGTTTCCGCAGGTCTTTCTGATAAAATACTTCAGCATTCTTTCCGTTACGTCATAATCGGAAATAACGCCGTCCCGAAGCGGTCTCACCGCGATAATATTGCTCGGGGTTCTGCCCAGCATCTGTCTGGCCTCTTCGCCCACTGCCAGAATATCGTTGGTGTCTCTGTTGATTGCTACAACGGAAGGCTCGTCCAGAACGACGCCCTTTCCTTTTATATAAACCAAAACATTTGCTGTTCCAAGGTCAATACCTACTTCATCCGTGAATCCCAAAGTTTTTCCCTCCTTGTGGTATATCTTTAAAGTCGAATTGTCGTGTGTATAGGAAATATATTCTACATACTTCTTATCTTTTACGTTTATCTTTATTATTATATCTACAAAGAGGAAACTTTTCAATTTTAATTTGCCCAAAGTTAAATTTTTTCAATATTTTTTGCCGAGCATCAGACAAATTTTCAAATTTTCACAATATCTACCATATTGAAATCTTCCAGGGTCTTCCGCATCAGCAGACTGTTTGCAAGAGCGTTGGCCGTATCGATGGAAGTGAGGCAGGCGATGTTCCTTTCGATGGCCTTTCTTCTCATCTGAACGGAATGCACCGCAGGCTTTCTGCCGACGGTTGAGGTGGAGACCACAAAATCGACTTCGCCGGTATCGAACAGGTCGCTGGTATTCGGCGACGGCTCGTCGTGCTTGTTCACGATCAGCGCCGGTACGCCGTGCTCCCTCAGATATTCCGCCGTACCCTTCGTCGCCCAGATCTTATATCCGAAATCGATGAACTTCTGAGCGAGGGGAACCACCTCCGGCTTGTCGGAATCCTTCACAGTGATCAGCACGCAATCCCCTACCTTATGCATTTCATATCCCGCGGCGATGAGGCCTTTATACAGCGCGGTTTCCAAATTGCGGTCGATGCCCAGCACTTCCCCGGTGGATTTCATTTCCGGCCCCAGGTGGTTGTCGGCGTCATGAAGCTTGGGGAAGCTGAATACCGGCACTTTCACCGCGACGTAATCCCCCTCCGGGCAGACGCCGCTGCCGTAGCCCAGATCCGCGAGCTTGGCGCCCAGCACGACCTTCGTTGCGAGATCGACGATAGGGACGTTGGTCACCTTGCTGATGTAGGGAACCGTCCTTGACGACCGCGGATTTACCTCGATGACGTAGACCTCGTTCCGATAGATGACATACTGGATGTTGACCATGCCGGATACGTTCAGCTCTTTTGCCAGGCGCCCGGTATACTCCACGATGGTATCCCTGATCTCCTTCGTCAGGGTTTGGGGGGGATAGATAGAAATCGAGTCGCCGGAATGGACCCCCGCGCGCTCAATATGTTCCATGATCCCGGGGATCAGGAAGTCTTCGCCGTCGCAGACCGCGTCAACCTCGACCTCGGTGCCCGCAAGATATTTATCGATGAGCACCGGGTTTTCCAGCTCCGTGGAGGTGATGATATCCATGTATTCGGCAACGTCGTTTTTCGTATGGGCGATGATCATATTCTGTCCGCCTAACACGTAAGACGGGCGCAGCAGTACCGGAAAACCCAGCTTCCGGGCTTTTTTAACAGCTTCTTCCGTGGTGTACGCCATGAGTCCGTTGGGCCTTGGAATATTGCAGTGCTCCAGAAGTTTATCGAAACGCTCCCGGTCTTCCGCGGCGTCGATGTTGTCCGCCGAAGTGCCGAGAATATGGATCCCTTTCTTTTTCAGGTATTTTGTCAGTTTGATGGCCGTTTGACCGCCGAACTGGACCACAACGCCCCAAGGCTGTTCCGTGTGAATGATGGCGTCTACATCCTCAGGCGTCAGAGGCTCAAAGTAAAGTCTGTCGGAAATATCAAAGTCGGTGGATACGGTTTCCGGGTTGTTGTTCACGATGATCGCTTCATAACCCGCCTCCTTCAGGGTGGAAACGCAATGGACAGAGCAGTAGTCAAACTCGATCCCCTGACCGATTCGGATCGGTCCGGACCCGAAGACGATGACCTTCTTTTTGCCCGTCCCATGCTGCTCCATGAATTCTTTCGCTTCATTTTCCTCGTCGAAGGTGGAATAGAAGTACGGCGTTTCTGCGGCGAATTCGGCCGCGCAGGTGTCGACCATCTTGTAGACCGGATACAGTTTTTCCGGGGGTTCTTGACCGCTCAGGGTCTTTATGGTCTTGTCCAGAAAGCCCATTTTCTTGGCCGTCTTATACTTCTCCTGGGTAAGCTCGCCCTCCGTAAGCTCGTATTCCATATTCGCCAGATTGTTCAATTTGCTGATAAACCACCGATCGATTTTCGTAATTTTATGGATCGTATCGATGGAGATCCCCCTCTTCAGCGCTTCATAGACCACAAAGATCCTTTCGTCGTCGCAGTGGTGGAGATACTCTTCGACCAGATGGGTATCCTTGCCCGCGAGCTTTTTCAGGTTCAGGGTGTCCATGTTCAACTCGATGCAGCGGACCGCTTTCATCATAGCCTGCTCAAACGATGTTCCGATGGCCATGACCTCTCCCGTGGCTTTCATCTGGGTCCCCAAAGTCCGCTTTGCATAGACGAATTTATCGAAGGGCCATTTGGGAAATTTCACGACGATATAGTCCAGCGCCGGCTCAAAACAGGCGTAGGTTTTCCCCGTTACCGAGTTGACGATCTCATCCAGGGTGTATCCGATGGCGATCTTTGACGCGACCTTGGCGATGGGGTAGCCCGTCGCCTTGGAGGCCAGGGCCGAGGATCTGGACACCCTGGGATTTACCTCGATGACGGCGTATTCAAAGCTGTCAGGATTCAGAGCAAACTGGCAGTTGCAGCCGCCTTCGACACCCAGCGCCTGAATAATATTGATGGATGCTGTCCGCAGCATTTGATATTCTTTATCGGAAAGGGTCACCGCCGGAGCGACGACGATGGAATCCCCCGTATGTACGCCCACGGGATCGACGTTTTCCATGGAGCAGACGGTGATGGTATTATTTTTGCTGTCTCTGAGGATTTCGAATTCGATCTCCTTCCAGCCCGCCACGCTTTTTTCCACCAGGATCTGATGGATGGGGGAGAGCCTCAGCCCGTTTTCTCCGATTTTCATAAGCTGCTTTTTATTCGGAGCGATCCCGCCCCCTGTACCTCCGAGGGTGTACGCGGGGCGCACGATGACCGGGTAGCCGATTTTCTCCGCAAAATCCAGGGCGGCGTCCATATCCGTCACTACCTTGGACGGGATCGCCGGCTCGCCGATGGATTCCAGCATATCTTTGAAAAGCTGCCGGTCTTCGGCTTTATCTATGGTTTCCACCGCGGCTCCCAGCAGTTTCACATTCTGCTCTTTAAGAAACCCTTCCTTGGCAAGCTGCATGGAAAGGGTCAGAGCGGTCTGGCCGCCCATGGTGGGCAGGATGCTGTCGGGTTTCTCCAATTTGATAATCTTTTTCAGGACGGGAAGGTTCAGGGGTTCGATATAGACCTTATCCGCCATAGTTTTATCCGTCATGATGGTGGCGGGGTTGGAATTTACCAGGACGACCTCGATTCCGTCGTTCTTCAGCGTGCGGCAGACCTGGGTCCCGGCATAGTCAAATTCGGCTGCCTGGCCGATGACGATGGGTCCGGATCCGATCACTAAAACTTTTTTTATCTCTCTATTTAAAGGCATCCTGCTTCTCCTTTCCGCCGCCGGCCTTCTCCGCTTTCCCGCCGGTCTGCGCCGCTTTGCCGCCGACCGCCATCTCTTTGCTGTCGTCCATCATCTGGAGGAATCGATCGAAAAGATATCCGGTGTCCTGGGGGCCCGCGCATGCTTCGGGATGGAACTGCACGGTAAACGCCTTTCCATCAGCGTAAGTGATCCCTTCGCAGCTGCCGTCGTTCGCGTTGATGTGGCTCACAAAACCCAGCTTCGGGTCAAGGGTGTCGCCGACGACGGCGTAGCCGTGATTCTGGCTGGTGATGAACACCCTGTCCAGCGGTTTGTCGACCACAGGCTGGTTGGCGCCCCGGTGACCATATTTCAGCTTTTCCGTCTTTGCGCCGTTTGCCAGAGCCAGCAGCTGATGCCCCAGACAGATCCCGAAAATCGGAATTCCGGCCTCCATCAGCTCCTTCAGTATTTTGACCGGCAGAACGTTCTCCGCCGGATCTCCCGGCCCGTTGGAAAGCATGATCCCGTCGGGCTTGAGAGCCCGGATATGCTCGATGGGAGTATCGTAAGGAACCACCGTTACGTTGCAGCCTCTTTGAAACAGGCTGCGGAGGATATTGGCCTTGTATCCGTAATCGTATAAGATCACATAGTACTTCCCATCCTTCGCCGGATAAAATATCTTTTCCCGGCAGGATACGGATTTTACCGCATCTCTGATGGTATAGCCCTTCAGCTCCTCTAAAAAAGCGTCCATATCACCGGGCAGCTCTTCAACGATCGCCCCGTTCATGACGCCATGCTCTCTGATTTTTTTCGTCAGCGCTCTTGTGTCGATATCGTAAATTCCGATGATATTGTTCTCTTTTAAAAATTCGTCCAGATTATATTTATTTCTGAAATTGGACGGCTCCTCGCACCATTCCCTTACGATATATCCCTTTGCCCAGGATTTCGCCGATTCGCCGTCAAATTCGTTCAAACCGTAATTTCCGATCAGAGGAAAGGTCTGGGTCACGATCTGCCCGTAATAGCTTGGGTCCGTCAGGGTCTCCTGATATCCCGTCATTCCCGTGGTAAATACCACTTCCCCGACGGTCTTTCCCTTCATTCCGACGCTCTTGCCCTGATAGACCGTACCGTCCTCCAAGACCAAATAGGCGATGCTTTCATCCTTTTCCGCCATACTGCCATTTTTCTCCATACTACCTGCTCCTTCCTGCCTTTTGTCCTATCGCGTTTTCTAAAAGCCCTAATCCTTCTTGACTTCTATTTCATTGCTTTTTCTAAAAGCTTCAAGCCTTCTTCTATCTCTTCGTCCGTGATGCTCAGGGGAGGCAGCAGCCTTACCCTGTCCTTTGCCGTCAGCGCCAACAGGCCCAGTTCCAGCGCCGTTTTCACAACCTCTTTAGCCGTCTTATTTCTCAGCGAAACCCCGATCATCATTCCGAGACCCGTCACTTCCGAAACGCCGTCCATCCTCTCGATCCGTTCCCTCATCAGAAGGCCCTTTCTGGCAACCTCGAGCAGAAACGCTTCATCGATCCTCGAAAGCACCTCCACGCCTCCGGCGCATACCGCCGGATTTCCTCCGAAGGTGGTCCCGTGTTCCCCCTGTCCCAGGGCGTGGGAGCAGCTCTTGCTGAAAAGAATCCCTCCGATCGGCAGGCCTGCGCCGAGTCCCTTGGCCATGGTCACAATGTCAGGTCTGACGCCGTAGTGTTCGTAGGCGAACAGCTTTCCGGTCCTCCCGATTCCGGTCTGGACCTCGTCGGCGATAAAGAGGACGTCTTTTTCTTTGCATAAGCCGTACAGCTTCTTGATATAATCCCGATCCAGCGGATTGACGCCTCCCTCTCCCTGTATGAATTCCACCATCACACCGCAGGTCTTGTTGGTGATCTTCTCCGCGGCCTCTGCCATGTCGCCTGCATTCACATAG
>DAITKX010000043.1:0-24927 GCA_036835995.1 Bacillota bacterium
CATGGCGACGATTCCGTTTCTGACCGCCACCGCCTGCGCCTCAGGGCAGCCGGGGTTCAGGGTTACGAACCTGCCATTGTAAAGTATCTTATCCAAGACCACCCTCCCTTTCCCATTTCTATTTTACGAGCATCTTCTCCAGAAAATTAGAGATCGTTTGAGCCGCTTTCGTGATAGAGTCAATGGATGCGTATTCGTCGCTGCTGTGCAGATTCATCCCATCCGCTCCGAAAATCAGAACCGGGGCATTCAGCCTGGAGCCAAGATAATTGAAATCACCGATGCTCTGCAGATATCCGATATGCGGTTTCTCGCCGCAGATATCCTCGATTGATTTGAAAAATGCGGCTACATATTCATCGTCCGCGTCTACGGTATACGGCATAAATCCCCTTGAGCCTTCCGAAGGCGCTTCCCGGAAGCTGATTTTATGGCGGCATTCAATTCCGGCCTGTTTCACGGCCGCTTCCAACTCTCCCAGGATCGAAACCTCGTTCTCTCCTCTCACGATATGCCAGAACAGTTTGATTTTCGCATAGTCCGGCACGCTGCACGCTCCTCCGTCGCTCTCGATCCCTACGACACAAAGGGCCCCTTTTCCCAGCAGCGGATCCTGCAGCTTGCTGACGCTCTGTAATGCGCAGATTACCTTTGACGCGTCCTCCAACGCGTTCATCCCGTTTTCAGGTACCGCCGCATGAGCCGCTTTTCCAAAGATCTCGATTTCCAGACCGTATCCCCCCCTAGCTCCAAGGCAAACCGCGGGGAAAGGTTTTTCCGTAAAAGCCGCTCCCGGCTCACCGACAAGAAAGAAGTCAATGTCGTTTAGCAGCCCATCTTCGATCAGCGCGTTTGTTCCCAGCCCATAAGGCCCTTCTTCGTCGGAAACAAGCGTAACCAAAAGCCGCCCGTCGAAATGACTGTGATTGTTTAAAAACATCTTTGCCGCCAGCATCATGGCACAGCAGCCTGATTTCATATCCAGCGCGCCCACACCATAGATATTTCCGTCTTTTATGTATCCCTCATAGGGCCCAACCGTCCATCCCTTGCACAGTTTTACCGTATCCAGGTGTCCGTTCAAGCCTATCGCAGGCCCCGGTCCGCCGCCTCTGACATCCAGCACCACATTCATGCCATGAAATTTTGTCACCTTTTCGTCAACGTACTCATGAATATAGGAGTTCATCCGGTTTTTATGAAACCAATCGTTTACAAACGCCATGATTTCTTCTTCATTAAAATAAGGGCTTTTTATTGAGATCAGATCTCGCATCAGTCCGGTGACTTCCTGCCTCAACACCTCATAGGATATTTCTCTGTCCGCTTTCATGTTTACTCCTTCCCATACTGCAAGTTAGTTCCTCCGGCCGGAAGCCGGTTGTAGGCTGCCGGCCGGAAGGGATCTAGTGCTATGCTTTTTCTTTCGTATTAAGGAATGAGGTATTATTGATATTTGCATCTAAATACGGCTTGTAATCTACCGGTATAATCCTTCCTTTTTTATAAATGATATAGCCGGCTGCGAAATAGATTATCATCATCGGAGCGCCTATGTAGAAAGTCTGGCGGGTCGAAGGGCTGATTGCCGAAAAAATGGCGATACCGATCAGGAAAATGAGTCCGATAAGCGTAGCCGTCGGATAGGCCTTTGATTTAAATTTCAGATTCTCCACTTTGCCGCCGTGCCTGACCAGCCATTTGCGGAAGCAATAATGGGACAGCAGAATGCCGAACCAGGTCAGCAACGTGTTGAAGCCGGCGATGGATACGATCCATACGAACACCTTATCCGGCGACGCAAAGTTGGTCGCCAGCGATACCAGGCCCAGGGCCATCGTCATCAGAATGGCCGGTGCAGGAATTCCCCTATTGTTCACCCTCGCAAAGATCTTCGGCGCCTTGCCTTCCTGGGAAAGCGCCATGAGCATCCTGCTCGCCACATAGACCACGGAATTTGCGCAGGAGGAAAGGGATGTCAGGATGACGATATTCATCGCCACCGCAGCCGCCTGGAAACCTGCCAGCTTGAATACTCCGGCATAGCCGTTCTGCATTACGCTTACATCCGTGTAAGGAACCACTAAGCTCATGATGGTTACGGAACCGACATAGAAAAGCACAATTCGGAAAAATACGGTTTTGATCGCGCCGGGAACGTTCTTTTCCGGATTTTCCGTTTCACCGGCGGCGATCGTAACGGTTTCAACACCCAGATAGGACCAGACGACGCCTGCCGCAGTAAGGATTATGGCCGGAAAACCGAACGGCATCACGGATTCAGCGCTCCAGTTTGAAAAGCCGATGAAACCCTGTTTGCCTACGATACCTACGATCATGAGAATACCGACGATGATGAAGATGATGATCGTGATGACCTTGATGCTGGCGAACCAGAACTCCGCTTCACCGTAAGCTCTGACATTTGACAGATTCAATGCCAGTACGAGTCCCCCGATGACCAGACACCAGATAAACGGGGGCACGCCCGGGAAAAATTGCGACAAAATGACTGCGCCTCCCACCAGCTCGGCTCCGATGGAGATGGACGCGTTGACCCAGACGTTCCATCCGACGGCAAATCCGAACACCGGATGGACGAATAAACCTGAAAATGTGGAATATGCACCGGAAGTTGGCATAAAAGTGGACATTTCTCCGACGCCGTGCATAAGAACATAAACAAGAATTCCGATGATCAGATATGCGAGGGGACCCCCTATCGCGCCAGCGTTCTGGATGTTGTAACCCGAGGTCAGAAACAGCCCTGTTCCAATTGTTCCTCCGATAGCAATCATGTTTAGATGACGTTTCTTGAGACCTCTTTTCACTTGATTGACATTTTGGTCACTCATTACAATCGTTACCTTCCTTTCTCGATCCAAATTTATTGCGACATGAAACATTCCGCATCATCGCTAGGTAGTTTCAGCCCGCAATAACATCTTTGAGTTCAGAATAACGATCCATTGTTTATCTCAACGTTTTATTTTTAGGCTTTTATATCATAATTTTTCGTTTACTGTTTTGCTTATACGAGAATTTAAACAAAAAGGCCGCACTCCCGTACAGCCTTTTATATGTTTTTATTTTATATTGCGGCAGGCCCCACTGAGATGACCTTATCCAAAAATTCCCTGGTTCTCGGGTTTTTCGGATGGGAAAAGATCTCCCCAGGGGAGGCTTCCTCCATGATGATTCCCTCATCCATGAAGAGCACCCGGTCCGCTACATCCTTTGCAAATCCCATTTCGTGGGTGACGACGACCATCGTCATCCCCATGGCGGCAAGCTCCTTCATAACAGCCAGAACTTCCCCGACCATTTCGGGGTCCAGAGCGGAAGTCGGCTCGTCAAAGAGCATGATGTCCGGTTCCATTGCAAGAGCTCTGGCGATGGCGACACGCTGCTGCTGACCGCCGGAAAGCTGTCTTGGCATGGCGTCTGCCTTTTCCGAAAGGCCCACCCTCTCCAGCAGTTCGAGGGCTTTCTTCTCCGCCTCCTGTTTCGTTCTCAGCTTCAGCTCCAAGGGCGCCATCATGATGTTTTCCTTGGCGCTGAGATGGGGGAACAGGTTAAACTGCTGAAATACCATTCCGATATGCCTTCTCACTTTATTGATGTCTTCTTTTCGGTCTGTGATCCTGATCCCGTCGACAGTGACGTCGCCGTGAGTCGGTTCCTCCAGCCGGTTGATGCATCGCAGGAGAGTCGACTTTCCCGAACCGCTTGGCCCGATGACACAGACGACCTGCCCCTTTTCTATTTCCAGGTTGATCCCTTTCAGCACTTCCAACTGGCCAAAGTGTTTGTGAAGGTTGTTTACGGCAATCTGCGCTGTCATATCTGCACCTTCCTCTCCACCACCTTCGCTATGTAGGTTAAAATGAGAATTATGACGAGGAAATAGATCCCGACCCAGGTATAAGTCGCAAACGACAGCATGGTCCTGCCCTGATAGATCTTTGCCTGATACATGATATCGGCAAAACCGATGACGGATATCAGGGTGGAATCCTTTAAGGTAATGATGAACTGGTTGACCAGAGACGGCAGGCAGATCCGCAGTGCCTGAGGCAGAATGACCCTCTTCATGGCCTGCCCGTGGGCAAGGCCGAGGCTTCTTGCCGCCTCCATCTGCCCGGTGCTCACCGCGTTGATGGCTCCCCGGAAAATCTCCGACATGTAGGCGCCGGCGTTCAGCGTCAGAGTGATCAGACCTGCGATAAAGGGGGTGAACCTCACATTGTATCCCATAAACTGAAGCAGCTGAGGGAGTGCAAAGAAGATATAGAACACCTGCACCAGCATCGGAGTTCCTCTGATCAATCCCACATATATTCTCGATATCCAGCGAAGAGGCGCCTTTTTCGAAATGGTGAAGAAGCAGGAGATAAGCCCCAGCACGAGGGCAAGCAACAGCGACAGCGCCGTCACGCCCACAGTCATCTTTAACCCTTCAAGAAGCAGCGGATTCGCTTCGTTAAAAACTCTACCTAAGCCCATTTTTTAGCCTCATTATTCAGCAGAAATGTATTTGTCCAAAATCTCCTGATACTTTCCGTTTTCCTTGATATTTTTCAGTCCCGCGTTGAACATATCCAGCAGTTCCGTGTTCTTGCCCTTTAATACCGCAAAGCCGTAGGAAGATCCCTGTTCCATGTCGGTGACGATCTTCAAGCCGTTGCCCTGAGTGATGCCGTATCCCATGACCGGATAATCCTCGAAGCAAGCCACGGAGGTTCCCGTCTTAACCGCCTCATACATGAATGGAGATTCGTCATAATACACTACCTCAAATCCATACTGGTCCTTGATGGATTCCGCGAAGGATGCCCCTTCCGTACCGGTCTTGACGGCGACCTTCTGGCCTTTCAGATCCGCATAGGATTTGATGGCATCGTTATCGGCTTTGATTCCCATCACGACGCCGGAATCGTAGTAAGGCTCAGAAAAATCATACTTTTTCTGACGTTCCGCAGTGATGCTCATACCCGCGATGACTGCGTCTGTCTGGTTGGATTCCAGCGCCGCTACCGCCGCGTTGAAGCCCAGCGGGTTTAGCTTGTACTGGAAGCCCTGATCCTCCGCGATGGCCGCCAGAAGCTCGATATCGATGCCCACGTATTCACCGGCGTCATTCTGGAATTCAAACGGAGCAAAGGTCGTGTCCGTCGCAATATTGTAGACCTTTGTTTTGTCGGATTGCTGATCGTCCGCGCCGCCGTTTCCGCCGCCGCATCCCGCCAGCATTCCAACAGCCAGTAATAAAATTAATGTCAAGCTCAAAATCTTTTTCATACTGTTCTCCTCCTTTAGATACAATTCTTCAAAATATGGAATTATTATACCTAAAACAATGGAAGAACAAAATAGGTTTAAAAAAATTGTATGAAAAAATACACGTATACAAAATCAAAATTTTTACTATTTCAAATAAAATTCTTTTACCGCGGCAAAAAATGCTTCGATATTTTCCCACGGACTGTTGGGAGGAATATCGCAGCCGGATGAAATAATGAAATTTTTATGCGGCGTGCATGCCTTCATGATAGCGAGGGTTTCCTCCCGGATAGACTCGGGCGTGCCCATGCAGAATTGTGTCGCGGGGTCCACGTTGCCCAGTGTGACGACGTTTTCCGGAAGTTTGCCCAGCATTTCCTCCATGTTGATCGCGTTTCCGAAATGGTAAGCATCCGCCCCGCAGGACAATATTGACTCCACCGAATGTATGGTGCTGTTTCCGCAATTATGATATAGAACCGCAAAATTTTCATCCTGCACCGCGTCGATGATTCGCTTTGCATAATCCGAAGAAAATTCCTGCACCATTTTGGGGGAGAGGAGGCCTGCCAGCGGTTCCGCCATGCAGATCCCGTTTACTCCCGCCTCTTTGTAGGCATTCGCATATTTTATTAAAAATTGAGTGGCTTTCTCTAAAACGATGTGTATCGTCTCAGGGTCTTTGCGGCATTTTATCAGAACCTGTGTGATGTCCATGAGGCGTCCGGTCAGCGAAAACGGACCGATGCATCCCGCAAGGACCGGCCGGTCCGTAATGAGCTCCATCGCCTGTCTTATGCCTTCTACATAAATCCCCGTCCTTGCCGCACCTACTTCCGGCACCGCGAGGGCCTCAGCCTGCGCGCGTTCAGCCACAAGCTGACCTATGATCGTAGGCACTTCATTTTCATCTCCCTTTACCTGGGCTCCAAAAGCGTCGGCCTCTACCGACAGGTCCATAAAGCTGACTGAAATCCATGAATCAACGGAATCGGCCACTTCCTTCATTCCCTTTGCCTGGGATTCCGGGGTGCGGAGAAGCTCTGCAACCGTTATCCCCATCTTGTTCACGATTGGAAACGACAGGATCGGGATCGCTTTTTTTTCATCAGCTTTCAGGGCCTCTTCAAACCAAAGTTTCATATTTCTTTTCATCTTGAATTCCTCCTATTGCAATTCCTGAAATTTATCAATCAGCTCGCTAAAGCCTAATCTCATTTTACCGGGAATTCATATTTTTTTCAATCTTATTCGTTACAGGAACGCTTTCCGCGAAATATCTTTTTGTTCTTCCCATTTTCTGGCGGATTATTTTCTGACGGACTTTCCAAGCCCCTTGTTTACGATCTCCCCGTGTTCCAGCGCGATTCCGCCGTTTATAACGACGTATTCAATGCCGTCGGGCTGTTTTCTGGATTCCTGATAGGTGGCGTTGTCCTTGATCCTGTTCAGATCGAAAATCGTGATGTCCGCGTCGGATCCGGCTTTCAGGCTGCCCTTCCCCTGCAGGCCCATCCTCTGGGCCGGCATCCAGGTAATCTTTTCCAGAGCATCATTTAAAGTCAGCAGCTTTTTCTCAACCACATAATCCCGGATGAGCTTCGGAAAGGTTCCGCTGCCTCTGGGATGGCCCTTGCCGCCCGAATACAGTCCGTCGCTTACCACGATGCCCGCCGGATGGGTGATGCACCGGTCCACCTCCCGCTCATTCAAAAGGTGGGCGATGATCAGCGCGCCGGGGTCCTTTTCCCTGAGCAGATAAAAGGTCTCCCTGGTCATCTCCTGTCCCGCCGGGGCTCCCGACGCGACCTGCAGCTTGGCGTAATATTCGTCCCCGTAGTTGTATTTTTCAAGAAAGCCCTCGTCAAAGACCGCCGAACCGAGGTGAGTGCAAAAAGCATAGTACGGATAGCCGTCAAAACCGATATTCAGCCCCCTGCCCCGGGCGCCGTCGATGACCGCGATGGATTCATCCATGACCCCGAAGCTACACATGCTGGACAAGTGGGAAATCTGCAGTCTGGCGCCTGTGGCTTCTGCATAATCCACAAGCTCCTGAACCGAGGCGATGGCCCGGTCACCGTCGCTCCTCTGATGGACGGTGACGATTTTACCGTTTTTCGCGGCGATCTCCATCAATGCGACGGCTTCCGCTTCATCGATCCCCGGATCGTACTCGATGCCCATGGAAAAGCCGAGGCAACCGCCCTCCAGATGATTCTGGAGCAGTTCCCTCATACCCTTCAAATATCCGGGGGCTACGGGTTCGTATTTATTGAATCTGCCGAAAGCGCTTCTGAGCTTTTCGTGAGGGGACAGCATCCCCAAATTTACAGGATATCCCAGCCGGTCCGCCGTATCCAGATATTCCACCGGATCGTCCGTCGCCCCGATTCCGCAGTTTCCTCCGACCATAGTGGTGACGCCCATCCTCAGCATGGAATCGGCGATGACAAAATCAAAGGCGTCCTTTTCCGCGTCATAGGAGTCCTCATGGATGTGCATGTCGATAAACCCCGGGGATACCACAAGCCCCGCCGCGTCGATCTCTATGGCTCCGCTGATCTTATCCCCGGTCACCGCGGCGATCTTTCCGTCCCTGACGCCGACGTTCAGCCGTGAACTGATCCGGCAGGAAGGATCGGCGACGTATCCGTTATATATAACTAAATCAAACATTTTCCTTGCCTTTCTACATTACGGCCGCGCCGGGCGTACCCGCCTTCCGCGGCACACAGCTTTTACCCGCAGAAGTCGCAGGCGATTTCCGCATAGATCAGCACTGCCGGCACAAGTGCGCCGATGCTGATGTGTTCCGTTGCAGAGTGAGCTGATTCCATCTCTCCCGGACCCAGAACGATGGTGGGCACCTTGCCGTAATAATTGATCAGTCCGCCGTCGGACCAGGCGGTAAAGGAACGCATTACGGCTTCGGTTCCCGTGACCGCTTTAATGGCTTTTTCCGCAGCCTTTACCATCGGTTCTTCCGGGTCCGTATCCATAGCCTCATGAACATATTGCTCATCCATGTAGCTGATTTCCATCACCTTGATATCTGCTTTGAATTTGGGATCTTCCGCGGCAAGCTCATCGATGATCTGCCGATACTCCTCCAGAACGCCGCTGAAGCTTTCTCCGGGGATCCAGCGCCGATCCATCTGAAGAATGCATTCGCCGGCCACGGTGCTGGGCTGTGTCCCGCCCCGGATGAGTCCGTAGTTCATGGAGGGGCTTCCGATGATCGGATGAGGCGTTTTTCCCTCAAGCTTTGGGATCAGGTCATTCTCCAGACGGTTGATGAACATTGAAGCCTTCTGGATCGCGTTGATCCCTTCCTTCTGCCTTCCGCCGTGGACCGTTTTGCCGTGAAATGTGAATTCAAACCATTCCAGCCCCCGATGGCCCACACAGACATCCATGCCCGTGGGCTCGCTGACGATTGCCGCGTCGGGCAGTTCGGTGCACTCGCGGAGCCACGCCCGGGTTCCGAGGCTCTTTGCCTCTTCATCGATGAGGGCCGCGAAGATCAGATCGCCGGAGAGTGTAATTCCGGCTCGTTTGATGGCGGCCATGGCCATCATCATGCAGGCCAGCCCGCCCTTCATGTCCAAAACTCCTCTGCCGTACATATCGCCGCCGACGTATTTGACCGCGTATGGATCCGGCATGTCGTAAGGCGGCACGGTGTCGGTATGCCCCGTAAACAGCAGCGACTTTCCCCCTCCGGTTCCCTTTAATTTCGCGACGACGTTGCATCTGCCGTCCTGGACGGGGATCAGCTCCGCTTCGATTCCTTCTCCGAGGAAGAAATCATGGATATATCCGGCCGTCTCTGTTTCCTGGTTTTCGACGCCTTCATGGCTGGGAAAGCTGACCAGCTCAGCCAGAAGCCCGACCGTTTCCTGTTCCGTAAAATAGGTTGAAACCCTTTTGCTTACCTCGTCTTTCATATAAACCTCCGGACACAAAATTTCTATCGGGAAGCAGCCGCAAATTCTCCCTTGATTTTTTCCTGAGCTTCCCTGGACGTGATCACATCAAAAGCGGTCAGCGCCAGAGCGCAGGCTCCCCTGTAAAGAGTGGCCCTTCCCGCCTCAGTCATGGTATGTTCCGCAAATTCCTTTGAGTGGATGACCAGGGAAGGATCTCCGACCCCGATCCACGGATGGATCGCCGGCACCACCTGGCTTACGTTTCCCAGATCGATAGAGCCGACCCCATCGCTGGGCGGATTGATCTCCGTTTCACCGAGCTCACGCAGGTTCGCGGAAAAAAGATCGGAAAGGGCTCTGTTCGTTTTCATGTTGTCGTATGAAAGCTCAAAATATGTGATCTTTACCGTTGCGCCGGTCATCTTCGCCGCGCCCTCGGCGCATTCCTTCGCCTTGGCGACTACGGTTTCAAGGTATTCCTTCTCCTTTGCGCGGAAATAAAATTTTGCTTCCGCATAATCGGGAACGACATTCGGCGCGGCTCCCCCATTGGATATGATTCCGTGGATCCGCACGTCGCTTTTGAGATGCTGACGCAGGGCGTTGAGCCCGTTGTATAGCAGGATGACCCCGTCCAGCGCGTTGATCCCTTTTTCCGGAACCGCCGCCGCGTGGGCCGCTTTTCCAAAGTACTCGAACTTGACGGCATTGAGAGCCAGGGTGGAGCCGCTTTCTTCCGAAACCGCGTTGGGATGCGCCATCATGGCGGCGGTGACGCCGTCATAGGCCCCCTTTTCCGCAAGAACGCCCTTGACACCGCTGGTCTCTTCCGCCTGGGTGCCAAATACCGATATCTTGCCTCCTGTTTCATTCAGAACGGCAGCGAGGCCCATTGCCGCGCCCGCCGACATGGAGGAAATCAAATTGTGCCCGCAGCCGTGGCCGATTTGGGGCAGCGCGTCATATTCGCAGAAAAGCGCAATATGAGCGCCTTCCTTATGGCTGTCATAGACGGCTTTAAAGGTCGTATCCAACCCATAGATCCCCTTCTCGACGGCAAACCCGTTTTTCGAAAAGTAATCCGTCAGCAGCTCCACCGCTTTAAATTCATGATCTCCCAGCTCCGGGTTCTCATAGAGGTACCTGCTGATCCCGGACAGCTCTTCCATCCTGTCCGATATTTCTTTCATAATAATGTCTTTCATTTTTTTCCCTCTTCAATTTTCTATTGGTCTGCTTGATCCGCAGAGACGATCAGTGCGCCGGGGGAGAATTTTTGTCTCACCTCCCGCCGGCTCACCTGTAACGCCCGGTATGCTTAGAACGGTCCGTAGTGGATAGCATCGGCGATCACTACGAAGATACCGCCCGCGATCCACCAGATGCAAGCAAGAGGTATGATCCATTTGATCCATTTCTGATAGGGAATTCCCGCCAGAGCAAGGCCCGCCATGAAGTATCCGGAAAGAGGAGTGAGAACATTGGTAAAGCCGTCGGCAAACTGATAGGCGAGAACCGTCGTCTGTCTGGTTACTCCCACGAGGTCCGCCAGAGGAGACAGCACCGGCATTGTCAGCGCCGCCATGCCGCTTCCGGAAGGAACGATGGTGCTGATGATGATCTGCACGACGTAGATCCCCAGCGAGGTGATCATGGAAGGCAGACCCTGGATCGCGGTCGCCATGCCCCAGATGATGGTGTCGATTACGTTGGAGTCGGTGAAGATCACCAGGATACCTCTGGCAAGGCCCACGACCAGCGCGCCGTAAGCAAGCACAGAGCAGCCCTCCAGAAAGTCCTCGGCTAGCTGGTTCAGCCCGCGGCCGCTAATGATGCCGACCAGGATGGCCATTCCGAAGAACAGTCCTGAGATCTCCTGGATGTACCAGCCATACTTGAGGACCCCGAATACGAGGAGCGCAAAGGTTGCAAGCACTACGAGCAGAATGACCTTATGCTTCGTGGTAAATGCGGTGTTGGCCAGGTCGATCTGGATGTCTCTGCTCTTGTCGATTTCATACATCAGGCTCTTTTCCGGATTCTTTTTGATCTTCAGGCAATAGAGAATCAGATATGTGATGGTTATGATGACCATGACCGAGAAGACGATGAGCCTGTAGCCCAAGCCCGACATCAGAGGAAGCTCGGCGATCCCCTGGGCTACGCCTACGGTAAACGGATTCAGGAAAGCTCCTGTAAACCCGGCGCAGGTGGCGACAAGAGCGATGGCGGCGCCGGTTATCGAGTCATATCCCAAAGAGACGCACAGGATGACCAGCGCCGGTATGAACGGCAGGCACTCCTCCGCCATTCCATACACGCCTCCGCCGAAGGCAAATACCACGGATAGGATCGGTATGAGCAAAATCCCCTTATTCGACGTCTTCCGGACGGCCGCCGCGATACCGGCGTCAATCGCTCCGGATTTCTGGACTACATAGAACGAACCTCCCACAATAAAGATAAAAAATACGATTGCTGCTGCCTGTTCCAAACCCTTTGGAAATGATTTCAGGATCTGAAACAAAGTGGCGGGAGCCGCCTCTACCGAATGATAGGTGGCGGGATCTACGAGCTGTCTTCCGTCAACTTCGATCCGGTCATAAGCGCCCGCCGGAATGATATAGGTCAAAATACCTGCGACGATGGCGATGCAGAATAAAAGTACAAAAGTATGCGGCATTTTCAGTTTAAATTTTTTCTTTTCCGCTGCGTTGGCGTTTTCATTCATTGTTTTACCTCCTAATTAATAAAAAACAGCAAAAATACCTTGAAACTATCCTCCTTTCTCAAAACTTTTTATAATTATACTAAACTACTTATTTTTATACAAGGCCTTCTTTTTGCGGTATCGATTCTTTAAAAGATATATTGCAGGCAAACCGCTTGTATGCCAGCCCTTTTCAGCCTCTGGCGAAAAGTGAATAAATAAAATATTTTGTGTATAATTATAAATTTTATGTATTGTGCCCGCGGAAAAAATCTGTTATTCTATGTAAAATAAATACGCTGCAATCGAGAAAGGAAACGCTATGGTAATCAGAAAAGCAAAATTGTCAGACACAGAAGCAATTCACAAGCTTGTGAATTTTTATGCAAAAAGGGGATTGATGCTCGCTCGTTCGAGAAGCTCCCTTTATGAAAATATTCGAAATTATTCTGTCATGGTATCAGACGGCGAAGTAGTCGGTGTCGGAGCGCTTTCGATCCTCTGGGCCGATCTTGCCGAGGTCAGAACGCTGGCGGTGAAAGAAAGCTATGGGCGTCAGGGCATCGGAAAAAAGCTGGTAGCGCATTTTTTGGCAGAAGCAAAGGAGCTGGGAATCAAAAAAGTCTTCACCTTGACCTACCAGGAGGAATTCTTTGAAAAATGCGGGTTTAAGGCAATCAGCAAGGAACACATGCCCCATAAAATATGGAAGGATTGCCTCAACTGTCCCAAGTTCCCCAATTGTGACGAGATTCTGATGGTCACCGAAGGGGACTAAAGCTTATTTTCCGTGGTTTGGCGACGCCTTTACGGTAAAGCACGCTTTCATCAAAGCGACCTCGACGTCGGTCTCAAACTGTTTTTTATAGGAATTCAACTGAATATACTGTTTCCCCGCGTCCGATGTGACATAGTGGGTCGGCAGCGAATTCAGCGTCAGCGCCAATACGTCGCAGGCGCATTCCTCGCAGGTGCACATATCCATCTGGTTCATAATGCCCGGAAGTTTTTCTTCGGCAATAATTTCCACTACATTGAGAACTTTATAGCGATTCATTTTTCCACCACCTTCTGCCTTGATTATAATCCATTGCCGGAATAAATACAATCATGTATAATAAACCTGACTATTCAATGCGGCAGGGCCCCGGGGCGGCTCTGCCGCAAGGTCGGTTTACTTGATCTAAGGAACAGAAAGAAGGGAAGAACGTAGAAATGAGATACATCGATTTGAGAAGCGATACCGTAACCCTGCCGACTCAGGCAATGCGCAACGCCATGCTCACCGCGGAAGTGGGCGACGACGTCTATCAGGACGACCCCACCGTCAATGAGCTGGAGGCATTGGCGGCGGAAGTGCTCGGAAAAGAAGCCGCTCTGTTTGTGCCCTCGGGAACCATGGGCAATCAGCTCGGCCTGATGGTCCATACCTCCCGCGGCGACGAGGTGATCGTCAGCGCGGACTGTCATATATTTATGCACGAGGTAGGCGCGGCGGCGGTATTATCCGGAGCGAACCTGCGGCAGATCTCCTTTAAAAACGGCGTCTACGACGCGAAGCTCATCGAAAAGGCCATCCGCCCCGACGATATCCACGAGCCGAAGACTGTGCTCATCTGCATGGAAAATGCCTTGGCAAACGGAAGGATCGTTCCCGTGGAAGTGATGGAAGAGGTTTATGCCCTCGGGAAGAAAAACGGGATTCCCGTGCATCTTGACGGCGCGAGACTGTTCAACGCGGCGGCCGCGCTTGATGTCGACGTGAAGGAGATCACGAAAAACTGCGATACCGTATCCTGCTGCCTGTCAAAGGGCCTCTGCGCACCGGTAGGCTCAGTGCTGGCCGGGGATGCCAGGACTGTCGCAAAGGCCAGGAAATACCGCAAAATGCTGGGCGGAGGAATGCGCCAGTGCGGTATCCTTGCCGCTGCCGGAATCATTGCCCTGAAGGACATGGGCGGGCGGCTGAAAGAGGATCACGAGAACGCGAGATATATGGCGGAAAAGCTGAGCAGGCTGAAAGGCGTAGACGTCGATCTGGATTCGGTTCAGATCAACATGGTGTTTTTCCGGCTTGACCGGCCGATGGAGCTCATCGACAGCCTTCCGGATAAAATGTTTGAGAAGGGAATCAAGATCGGCGGCATGGAGCTTGGAGAATTCCGCTTTGTTACGAACAACGACGTATCCCGCGAGGATATCGACTATGCCATAGAAACCTTCGAGAAACTGATCGGTTAAAAAAAAGGCCGCATGATGAGCATAATAGTATAAGCTCAGCATGCGGCCTTATTTCTGGTTATTTAGACGCAGACGGCCATTCCGATTTCGGGATGTTCATATATACGTCCTCCATGCGGTGGAACTGGTCTTTGATGATGGTGTTCATCATGTTATCCTTTGTAACCAGGATTGGCTCGATCTTATAAAACGGCACTTCATACCTCCCGTCGTTGATGCTGGAGTTGACCAGCACGTTTTCCCCCTTGGCCAGGGCCACGGCGAACTCGGCGCCCTTGGTCGCCTCGATGTCGATGGGTTTATAGATCGTCGCATACTGGGTCCCTTCCACGACGCGCTGGCAGCCGTCCAGATCCGCGTCATGGCCCACCACGGTCACCGACCCGGCGAGGCGCTTCTCCGTCAGAACGTGGATCGCGGCGCTGGCAAGGGTGTCGTTGCCGGCAATGATGGCGTCGATTTTCGGATTCGATTCCATCGCTTTCTGCATGTAAGCCAACGCGTTCTCATACAGCCAGTCCACCACCCAGGTCTCCTTCACAATGTTGATAGTTCCGTCGTCGATGCCTTTTTGCAGTACGCTCATATATCCTTCCCGGAACATGGAGGAATTGTTGTCGGACTCGGATCCGTTCAACAGGAGATAGTTTCCCTTGGGAGTCTGACTCACCGCGGCCTCCCCCATCAGCTGTCCCACCTTGATATTGTCAAAGGAGATGTAGAGGTCCACATCGGCGTTTTTCACCAGCCTGTCATAGGAAATGACCGGAATGCCCCGGTCCTTGGCCTTTTTCACCATGGCTGCCGCGGAAACCGCGTCGTGGGGAACCAGGACGAGAATATCGATCCCCTGATCCAGCAGATACTGGACCTGTCGTTCCTGCTCCCTGCTGTCGCTGTAGGCTATCTGCAGAATCACGTCCGCTCCCAGCTCCTTGGCCTTTGCTACGAATATGTCTCTGTCCCGAAGCCAGCGCTCATGGACCAGCGTATCCATGGCAAAGCCGATGACGATCTTGTCCTTTTCCGGCTGGGCGGATTCCTGGCTTTCCTCCGGGGTTTTTCCGCAGCCCGCCAACAGTGAAACCGATAAGGTCAAAGCTAAAATGATTTGAAACAATCTCTTTTTCCCATACATACCATTGCTTCCTCCTTTTAAGACTAAGCGTTTCGTCTTACGGCTGAACAACCTTGTTCAGGAATCCGTCCTTATATTCCGTCGGGGTGACTCCCGCGATTTTCTTGAAAATCCTGCTGAAATAGTTGGGGTCGCTGTACCCGATGCTGTAACAGATCTCTTTGATGCTCCCTTCGTCGCTCTCCAGCAGGGTTTTGGCGATCCGAATGCGAATCCCCGTCAGATAGTCGATAAAGTTTTCTCCCGTCTCTTCCTTGAAAAGCTTGCTGAGATACTGAGGGCTGACGTTGATTTCCCGGGCAACGTCCTCAAGGGTTATGGGCTTTGCGTAGTTTGCCTTGATAAACTCCCTGGCGCGGCTGATGAGGCCACCGGCCTTGGCTTCCCGGTAGGAGCCGATCTGTCCGGCCACGTTTTCCACCCGGTTTTTACACCAGAGCTTAAGTTCCCCGGGATCGCCGATGGCCAGCATCTCCTCGAGGTAATCGTCTCCCGGATCACCTCCGCCGGGCTCGTATTCCCAGGACATGCGGTTGACCAAAAATATGAGTTCCAGGAGCTTGTTCTTGATTTTCAGGGGCTGCTCCGCATATTCCCGGGACAGCCAGTCGAAAATGCAGCAAAAAGCGTTAAGGCTTTCCGCGATATCGCCGGCAGCGACCTTCTGCACCAGCAGCTTTTCCTTATATTCCGGATATTCGGTCCCCGGCTCCGCGGTATGGGCCGTAATGTCCGTAAAATGCATGACGCCGCTGCCCTGGAGATAGCGGAGGGCTTTCAGGGATTCCTCGTAGGATGCGGAAAGCATGTCGAATCTCCGGTATACCTTTCCGACTCCGATCCGAACGCCGCAGTCCAGCTTTTCCGAAAGCCTCTTCATCATGTTTTCCGCAAGGGAGACCGCCTCTAGGCGGCAGTCGAACTCATCGTCTCCCGGATCGGAGGGAACCACCATCACGATCCGGTTCAGCATTACAGGCCCGATGATGCATCTGCACAGGGACTTCACCGTGTCTGTAAAATAGGGGTAAAACTGCTGACTTCGGAGGCCGTATCCGATCTTGCCGTCTACAGGCCTGCCGGCCCGGTCATCCGCAAATTCCACGGTGATCACATAGCCGCCGGACTCCTCGATGTCCAATATCCTCTTGTAGTCAATGAGCTCGCTGCTGTTGTCGTCGAATAAAAGCAGGGAGTAGACAAATCCGTTTTCCAGAACCGGTCCCGCGTATTTCAGCTTTTCCTTCAATTCAAGCTCAGACTGCCGTTTCTCCCGTTCTGCCCTGATCAAGTCCATGGCCTTGCCGATAACCTCAACCACCTTGTTCCGGTTGACAGGCTTCAGCAGGTATTCCATGACGCCCAGATTGATGGCTTCTTTGGCATACTCAAACTGGTCGAAGGCCGTCAGCACGATGATGGCGATCTGGCCGTAACGCTTCCGTATCTCCCGGATAGCCTCGATCCCGTTGATGCCCGGCATGTGGATGTCCATGAACAGAATGTCGGGAATGTTTTCCTCCACCTTTTCTATGGCCTCTCTGCCAGACCGGGCCGTAGCGATGACCTCCGCGTCGGAAAAACTTTTTTCGATGATGAATTTTAAGGAATCGATAGCTACCTTTTCATCATCGGCAATCATCACCTTAAACATCGCCGTCCTCCTTTGGAATGCGCAATACGAATTCCGCGCCCTGTCCGGGAGCGCTGTATATCTTCAGAATATCCCCCCGGGAATAAAAAATCTTGAGCCTGCTGAGAATGTTATTCAGGCCGATTCCGTTGGTATGTCCCTCGTGACGGCCGGCCGATTCAGGTCTGTCCCCGGGATCTCCGTTTAAAATTTCATGGATTTTCTCCTGGCTGACCCCCTTTCCGTTATCCCGGATGGAAACCATCGCATATCCGTTTTGATCCCGTGCGCTGAGGGAGATCTTCCCCTGATATTCCACATCGCTGACGCCGTGGATATAGGCGTTCTCCACAAGGGGCTGAAGGATCATGCAGGGAATCTTGATGCCGAGGATGCTGTCGTCCTTCTCCAGAGAAAACTCGATCTTGTCCGCAAAGCGCTCGTTCAGCAAATGCATATAGTTCTCGACGTTCCTGATCTCATCCCCCAGGGTCACCGGCTTGTCAAGGTTTCTCATATTGTACCGGAACATCTCCGCCGCGTTTTCAATAAAGCTGCAGGCCCGGTCCGCGCCTTCCATCATGGCGAGCTGCGCCCCCGCGTTGAGGGTGTTGAACAGGAAATGGGGATTGATCTGGGATTGCAGGGCGTGAAGCTCGGCTTCCCTGAGGTTTGACCGGATGATCAGGTTTTCCATCTCCTTTTCCTGCAGTTTCCGTTCGAGGACCGCCTTTTCGTTGATTTCATTGATATGCTCCCGGATGCTCGCCGTCATCCGGTTGAACGCTTCGGCCATGATGCCGATTTCATCGTTGGAGGTCACCAGCACCTGGGGCACGTTGAAGTTTCCATGGGTGATCTCATCCGCCGCCTTGGAAAGCTCGAAAATCGGTTTGGTGATCCGGTAGGCAAACCAGAAGATCAGCACGATGGTCAGAATCACGATTGCCAGGATCATTCCGATGTTGAAGGTCTGCACCATCTGGATGCTCTTCCTGATGGAGGTGTAGCGGTCTGTGTTCTGAAAGAACATGGTATTGTTGAGCTTCTGTATGTATTCGACGATATACTGATGAATTTTCGCGCTCTCTTCGTAGTGATAAAGATAGGCGTCCACCATTCTCGCCCTTCTCGCCGAGACCGCCGCGTCCATTTCGCTGAGGTAGTTGGAGATCATGTTTCTGATATCGTTCATCAGCAGCGTGTTGTCTATGCTGAAATTATCAACTTGAATCGCGTCGGCCTGGTTCATTAAATCGTTGGAATATCGGTAGTAGTCGTCCAAATTTTTGGAGTGCTTGGTCTCCAGATAGTTTTCGTAAGCGTAATTCAGCTGTTCCAGGGTGTTGTTCAGCTGGTTGAGTTCAACGTTCAGCTCGAAGGTGGAACTCATCCTGCCCATCAGTATGGAAATGCTGTAGTATGGATAAATATTCAAACCGCTCATGATCACGATGATGACCATGAAGTAAAGAATCAATCTCCTTTTTAAGCTGTTCCGGCGCCACAGGCGCATTCTGCTCCTGATTCGATCCGTCATCCGGTTTTCCATGCTACTCACCCTCCGATTCACCGCTCGAATCCAGATACTCCGCCACGGTGGCCTTTGTGATCGATTGAATATCAACGGTAAAGTAAGCGGATGTCCTGCCCCCTTCTTTCATGTCCACCAGGGCTTTGACCGCATCATAGCCCATCTGTTCGTAATCCGCGGACACGGCGCCGTAAATCATCCCGTTGTCTATGTACCTCAAAATTTCCGGTGTTCCCCCGTAGCCGATGATGGTGTAATATATCTTGTTCAGGTCGATAAGACGCTGGGCCACCAGGGTGGTCTCCTTTTGGCTGGTGGTAATAATCGCGTCCAGTCCCGGCTGGTTGGTCAGAAGCGCCTGAATGGTATCCTCCAGGCTCAAAAAGTTGGCATAATCGTATTCCATGGTCTCAAACCGGATCCCCGGCGTATTTTTCAGTGCGTCGGTAATTCCTGATATCATCAGATTTTGCACGATGGCGTCCCCTGGTCCCTTGTTGCTGACCAGCGCCACGGCGTCGCCCTTTCCGCCTGTCGCCGCGATGAGCATCCTTCCCATTTCCATGCCGGCGCTGTAGGTGTTTACGCCGACAAAAGCCGCGCGCCTGCTGTTCTTCGCGTCGGATCTTATGGTGACGATGGGTATCGCCTTATTCATGCTCTTATCGATAAGCTTTCCTGTCTCCTCTTCATTCCAGACATAGGTCACGATGCCGTCCACATTGGAGACGATTGCCATATCCAGGCATTTTGACTGCTCGTCGTCGGAAGTGCCGCCGGGCCAGTTGAACTCCACCGCGGCGTTGAACTCCTCGGAAGCTTTCTGAACGCCCTTTTTCACGGAAAGCCAGAAAGGGTCCTCCATGTTTTCGCAGATCATGGCAAAATGGTATTTGGGGGCTGTTTTCGGGATGACAATACCTGCGCTGTTGTCTAAGGAGTGGAGCGCGCTGTTAATATTGAAATATATGATGCCGGTTACGATTAGAATGGGTAGAATGATAAGCGCTACGAGCGCGATGTAATTCTTTTTCTTCACGATCGGACTCCTAATTCAGCGGTGATAACCTGGTTTTATTATTATAACGCATTCGTAGAAAAAGGGAAAGAACCTTGGCCTTGACGCCTCGGTTCTTTCGGTTCAAATGTTAATGGTTCGATAATAAATGTTGGTCCTATTGCTGGATCGGGATCGGGTTTACCAATGCGGTGGGATAATCCAGAATCTTCGCCCCGGCGGGAGGATTTACATCCGGTGTTTTCGAGGTCTCCGTGATATGGGAATCCACCTTCATCTCCGCGTTCATAATATCTTTTATATCGAAGGTCATTGTATATTTCGCGTTTTTCTGATCTCCGGAGAGGTCAAGTGAACCTTTGAATTCCTCTGTGGCAAGGCTGCCGTTCACAGCATAAGAAACGAGAGAATCTCCCTTTTCCTTAATAACGATGTTTGAATTGAGGGTTTCAATTCTGTTCAACCCTTTCTGCAGATCCTTTAAGTTTCCCATGGAAGCCCCCGCTGGAAGCACTTCCGAAAGAGCCTCTGCGACCATGGCTTTATAGATGGAATCTTTTGTGAGGTTCAAGGTATATGTGGAGGTGCTTCCGCCGGTCTGAGTCCTGAAGGCTTCATTACCGATGAGATTTCTGGCAAATCCATAAGCTGCCTTGATATCCCCGTAAGATGAGACGTTCAGGCTGTTCTTCCCCGCAGTCATGAGACTTGCCATTGCTTCGGAAAGACCAGTGTCCGAAGTTTCGAGGGCCATAAGAGAGGAGATGTCGATACCGAGCGCTTCGTAAGATTCAAAGACATTCATCTTAAACCAGGTATTTTCGTCAATTGAAGGATCAATTAAGCGATAGATTCCGGAATTAAGGTATGCAACGCCGGTCTCGCCATCCATCTTTACTTTCATGTCGATATCCTTCATCTGGGATGCGAGCATCTCCATATTGGCGCCTTCTCCCGAAGGTGCTGAATCGGATAGATCGCCTAAATCAATGCTCAGCTTCATTACCATGTCGACGTCGTTTTTCTGCTGGACTCCGCTGATATCTCCTTTATAAGAAAGCTTCATCGGAGGAATCGCCGGCGTCCCCGTTCCAGGGATGGCGGCTGCCATGTCAAATTTGCCCGTTACCGCATAGGACTTCTCCAGGTCAAGATCGGATTTCATCAATTTGCTGATGATGGAAAAATCTTTGTCCGCTGTTCCGAATATGGTATCCGGATCGATGAGGACAGCCGTTTTTTCAGCGGCGTCCCAGCCGACGCAATAACCCAGGGCTTTCTCGAAGAATCGTACCGGCACATAGACTCTGCCGGTTGCCTTGTCGATAAAAGAAGCCAAATCCAATTTTATAATGGATTCCGTCCCGTTTTCTGTGACGGTGACGTCAGATGTCCCGGCAACAAAAGCGACCGTGCTCCCCGGCATCTCTGCCGTGACAGTCTTTGTTGCTTTATCGTAAGAAACGACGTAGCCCATCGCCTCTATTATGGTATAAAATGGCACCATGGTTGTTCCGTTGATGCTTTTCACCGGAGCGTCTTTGAATACAATATTTTCTCCGTTTAGCTGGACCCTTGGCCCGTTTGCTCCAACCGCTGTTTCTCCAAAGGCCGTGATGGTGCCCGACAGGACCATCGCCAGGATCAGCGCGGCGGCAAGAATCTTTTTCATGACTTGTTTCATTGTGTTCCACCTCTTTTGAATACTTTCTACACTTTGCTGCTAATTAGAAATTAATAACATTATATAGGTTGTTTTATTTGGAAGTCAATTCATAACCAGGAATTCGCCTTTTAATTATTCACCGGAGGCAACTGCCTGATCGGAAACCGGAAATGAAAATCCAAAAACCGGTAACGCAATCCGCCGGATCACGACATATTATAATATATTTAGTTCTATTCCGGATTGGAGTGATAGTGATGGATCCCTGCGAACTGGCGATGTTTATTACCGCTTCTGCGGTTGTGATCGCCCGAAATATCAGTGATGACGAGTTGGATGTCCTGGCGCTGGCATTCACCCAGCTCGGGGATACTCTGGCGACAATTTCCGCACAACGCCAGATCCTTGAGAAAAATGGGACTGACGGCCAGGTGGCGGCGGCGCTTTTAGTGACATAACGGTTTTAATCCTTTTTCCCTTTCCAGAGAATCCGGATCAGGCGATAGACGCCGGTAACGCCCTGCGATGCCAAGGCACAATAAAATCAGGAAAAAGACCGGCTTTGTTTCAAATTTCTCATCGAGCCAGTGACCCGCCAGCACTCCGAGCACGATGGGAATGGCAATTGTCAGACTCATCTGCGGAACGATCGCCAATGCGTCCAGAACGGATTTCACGACAAATCTCTGATCTGTCTTGCCGTCTCCCCGAGGCGGCTTTGCGTTTTTTTTGCTGCCCAATATCTCCGTCTCTCCTTCCCGGATATTTTTTCCTTATAATCCTGTAATCCTGTTTTACATCCGACGGGAATATGTTATACTCAACTCATACAAGAGGAGGTGTTGTCGTCTGATGAAAGGAATCGCAAAAGCAAGCTTTGTGCTCAGCATCGTCACGGTTTGTGTCGGCGCGGCCGCCATCGTTTTAAACGCAATTCAGCTCAGCGTGGAAGACTGATTTACAGGCCAATAAAGAACTGGACTCCGGATTTTCTGTAAAAGATCTGTTTCACATCTTTACGGGAAATCCGGTTCAGGTTTATGCATATCTTTGCGTGAAACCCGGCCACGTTTATACATATCTTTGCGTGAAACCCGGCTCAGGCCTATATATATTTATCGAGCACGATATATGTTCGATCTTTTCTGGTGACTCCGCCCACTTCTTTGAGGAGGACTTTTCCTTTGCCCCGAAGCACGAGCTTGTCACCTTCTTTCATTTGTCGGTCGGTTTTCAAACTCTGCATTCCATTCACGAATACCAGGCCGCTTTCGATGGCTTCCGCCGCTTTTCCCCGGGACAGCGAAAAGGAGGATGAAACCAGGTTGTCCAGCCGCAGTGACGCCACCGTATCCCGTTTTTCTTCAACCCTGTTTTCCGGCACGATGATCTGATCGATGGATGTGATTTCCGCTTTCAGGGAAGTCCGGCCCGCTTTTCCGTAGTGGTAAAGCAGAAAATCCCCCATATCCTTCATGATTACAATGTCGGCCCCTTTTTCCCGCACCAGGATATCTCCGATCATCTCCCGCTTGACGCCAAGGCCCATAAGGGAACCCAGGTAATCCCGATGGGTAAGCGCGCTGCGGCCGTCCGGCGTCATGCGGAGGAGGGCTAAGGGATCATTGTCCGCAAGCTCCGCGTAATCTGGAAGGAATACCGCAACCGTCCGTTCAGCGTCCTCGTAGCCGCCGTAAAAGCACCAGCGAAACCCCTTATGCTTTCGGCACCTCGCCTCTGCCAGGGTCCTCTGGCGCATATCCAGAAAAGACGAATTTGTTACCATATAATTATCGATGCATTGCGTGATTTTATCTTCAATTCCGGCTAGCAAAGCCTCATCTTCGTTCATTTTTTACTCCTGTTCAGCACTCGGCATAATGTCGCCGGCATTTTGCAGCGCCTGAAACCCGCATCGAGCGGCGGGGTATACGGCGTGCTATAGAATACCGGATCTCTTATGGTCTTATTATACGCAACTCCCGGATGGAATGAAAGAAAAAATAACGCAACCGGCCGGAAGAAGCTGCAAAAGGCCCGCTTCCCGGCCCGACGCGCAAGAGGCAGGCTTGCCCGGGGTGCAAGAGGCAGGCTTTCCGACCTCCTAGCGGCCATCACCCGGTGCCCGAGGTCATTTACCTGTCCTGCTCAAAAATCCAAGTGTGGTGCAACCTTTGGGCTTGCCTTGCTCAAAATCTCGAGTACAGAGTATCTTTTCGCTCATATTTGCAAGTATAGAGTATATTTTCCGCCTCCAACAACCTTTAAACAGTAAAAACATACTCTCTACTCAAATTTTTGAACACGTGGGGGTGCGGACAAAAAGTTGGACACCTTAGAGCTCCGAAAGGAGTTTAAGAAAATGTATTCCCAGGAAGAAATGAATGTGGCGCTGGAGTTGTACCGCCAATGCGGATCTGTAATGAAAACAATACGCCAGCTGGGCTATCCTGCAAGAATAACCATGCATGGCTGGCTTGAAAAAGAAGGCTTTCCGAAGAAGCCGAGAAAGGTACGGGAAATCATCAATACGCAGGATCATCCGCTCAATCCCTCCGCCGAAGTAAAGCTGGAGGCATTACGCCGTTGCTTTGAGCAGGGAGAGAGTGTAAAATCAGTAGCAGAAGATATCGGTTACACGAAGTCAAGCATTTTCGCTTGGCGGAAAAAGTATCTCCGGGAGGGAGCGGCTGCGCTGATGAATGAGAAAGTAATCAAACGGAGCCCTTTAAAGGAAGGCTCGACCAGTTCAGATAAAGAGATTGCAGAATTGAAGGCCCAATTATTCGATATGCAGCTTGAAATCGACATTTTGAAGGAAACCATAACAGTATTAAAAAAAGACCCCGGCGCCGACCGGACAGCTCTCAAGAATCGAGAGAAGGCAGTGATCGTCGGCGCTCTGAAGAATAGATACTCACTGCCGCTGCTGCTGAAGAAGATGAAGCTTGCAAGGAGCTGCTGGTATTACCAGCAGAAGGCTTTATCCAGGCCGGACAAATATTCCGTGCTGCGTAAAAGCGTGAAGAAACTATTCAAGGAAAACAAAGAAAGATATGGATACCGTCGAATCTGGGGACTGCTTTTACGGGAAGGAGCTCAAGTTTCTGAAAAAGTGGTCAGGAGGATCATGAAGCAGGAGGAATTGACGGTGAACATCCGCAGGAGGCGGAAATACGACTCCTATCAAGGAGAAATATCACCGGCTCCAGAAAATGTGATAGAGAGGGACTTCCATGCGGATAAGCCGAACCGGAAATGGCTTACGGACATAACCGAGTTTGCCATCCCTGCAGGGAAAATCTACCTGTCCCCTATTGTTGACTGCTTTGACGGCCTGCTGCCCAGCTGGACGATCGGCACCCATCCGGATTCCGGCCTGGTAAACACGATGCTCGATGAAGCCACTGCACAGTTGAATGCCGACGAACACCCTGTCATTCATTCCGACAGAGGAGGGCATTACCGATGGCCCGGCTGGATTGAAAGGATGGAGAAAGCCGGACTGCCCAGATCGATGTCGAAGAAAGGATGCTCTCCGGACAATTCTGCCTGCGAAGGCTTCTTCGGGCGGGTGAAGAATGAGATGTTCTACAATCGAGACTGGTCAGGTATAAGCATTGAGGAATTCAAAGACACGCTCAATGCCTATCTCCTTTGGTACAACGAAAAACGAATAAAGGTATCATTAGGAAATATGAGCCCTAAGGAGTATAGACAGAGTCTTGGACTTGCTGGTTACTAGCCAGTCCAAGAAAATGTCCGCACCCCC
>DAITKX010000044.1:0-24857 GCA_036835995.1 Bacillota bacterium
GGTTTTCCTGAACTGCGCCGCCTTGAAGGTAAAGTACGACATTCCCAGACTGCTCCGCAGCCCCTTGGACCTGCACAACTTTATCCTGGGAGATGATTCTCTTTATGATCTGGGAGAGGACGGATTCTATTATACAAACGTTGATCTGCAGTTCGGTGATGAAACTGTACGCGCCGGATATAAGCTGACGCCGCAGAATAACGGCGTAACCTTTGTCTACAACGGCAAGGAAGAAGACAGGATAAAACCCTCCATCAAGTCGGTAAGCGTAACCCAAATCGCAGGAAGCAGTGCCCCCAACGTCGGTGCCCTTGTGGAAATAATCGCCGAGGGCATCCAAGCCGGAAATAAAGTACAGATCAAAGCAGTGCATAAAACCACCGGACATACGGTAACCGGCGAAGGCATCGTCGCTTTGGGGAAAGCGGAAAACAGAGGTTACTTTGTGGCACTGAAAACTCTGACCCTTGATGTGGGCGTTTTAGAGGACTATAATATATCCGCATCTCTGGACGGGAAAACTTGGGTAGATGGCAGTGGTAAGCCTGTCCAGCTGGACTACATCAGAGTGACAAGTTCCCCCAAAAAGGCATCATATACCGTGGGAGACAAGCTGGACTTGACGGGTCTTGTGATTAAGGCCTCCTATACAGACAAGAGCAGCAAAACCCTGGACGGCAGTACCTATACCACCACACCCTCCGAGGGGTCCGAGCTGAACACCGTCGGTAAACAGACCGTCATTGTAAAATACAAGGAAAACGGTATCGAAAAAACCGCCTCCTTTGATGTTACTGTAAACGACAAAGACAACGGCGGCGGCAAGGGATCTGGCGGCGGAAGCAAAGGCGGAGGCGGCAGTAAGACTCCCGAAACCGACAACAATACCACTACCGGCGGAGCTGTCACCATTCCTGTCACCAATCCCACCACAACCAACAGCCATCACTTCGAAGACATGCCTTCCGCTCCATGGGCGGCTGAGGCAGTGAACTTCGTCACAAGCCGAGGGCTCTTCACCGGAACGTCGACAAACCATTTCGAGCCTGACGGCACTATGACGCGGGCCATGGTTATGACGGTGCTTTTCCGCATCGAAGGCGGCGATGCCTCCGCAAACGCACCAAGTTGGTACTCCGACGCTTTAAACTGGAGCAAAGAGAAAGGACTTTCCGACGGCAGCAATCCCAACGGCTATATCACCCGCGAGCAGCTGGCTGCGATCCTCTACCGCCATGCGGGCTCTCCGGCGACTGCTGGCAGCTTGAATAGCTTCAGCGACCGTGATCAGGTCAGCGCATGGGCGGCTGACGCCCTTTCCTGGGCAGTTGAGAAAGGCCTTATTACCGGCAAAGGCAACGGTGTGCTGGATCCCGGCGGAAACGCCACCAGAGCCGAAGTGGCCGCCATCATCATGAGATATCTCAGCAAGTAATAAAATTTGCACTCGTAAAAAGAGCGAAAGGATTTACAATTTCAATCCTTTCGCTCTTTAAATTAATCACCCTAAAATCTTTCTTATCTGTTTGAGAAGGTCGGGCAAATCATTTTTCAACGTATTCCATAAAATCATAAGATCGACATTCTCGTAATCATGGACGATCTTATTGCGCATGCCACGCATACCCTTCCAATCAATCTCTGGATATGACGTTTCTGTTTCAGATGATATTCTTACAGCTAATTCACCGATTTGCCCAAGTACGAAAGCGGTTGCAGACATAGTTTTCGAGTCTTTTAAAAAAACATCGTAGTTGAGGTTGTTGACATATGAATCTGCATCTTCGATATACCCTGCGATTTTCTTAAGGATGATTCTATCTTTATCTTTCATACAGAACCACCCCTTGACGATTTATATCGCTTAAAATCGCAGCTCCATCACGAATTTCCGAGGCTTCAATCAGATCTACATCTTTACCGAGGATTGTAACAACATCTTCCAAAACCCCATAGAATCGTAAGCCATGCAGTTCTCCACGGCTTTCTACTAAAATGTCAATATCGCTACGCTCATCGGCAGTACCGTTGGCATACGAACCAAACAGAATAGCCCTGTAAATCGGCGCCGCCTTGAATATGGGGTATAATTTGTTCTTGATTTCATCAATTTGATAAACCATACGGTAGCACCTCCTATCTAATAATACAATTACATTATATACATTATTGTTATGTTTATAAAGCATTTTTAAAAAGCAAAGCTATGATAGTATCCCAAAAGGCCTATGTCCACACCATTAAACGGGCCTCCGGCCGCAGCAGTACTGCGGCCGGAGGCCCGTTTTAAATCGACTTGTCCAAAATCGACTTGTTTAATTCTTAATAACTTGATGAGCTGCTCTGTTGCTTCTATTGATACCGCATCAGAATTTCAGCAAGCTGCGCCCTGGTTGCGTTTCCGTTGGGGGACAGGGTAGTATCCGAGGTTCCGCCAACGAGCTTGTTAGCATACGCCCATTCCATAGCTTCCTTTGCCCAACTCGAAGTGCTGTTCCAATCGGAGAACTGTGTGCCGTTCATGGTGCCTGTCTCCGTCAGTTTACTGTTGTACTTCTGCGCAAACCGGTGAAGAATGGTCACCATCTCCTGGCGGCTGAGAGTTCCCGTAGGGGCGAATCTATCGCTGGACATGCCTTTGGCAATATCATTTTCATAAGCCCACAGCACAGCGTCGTAATACCATGCATTCTTGTCGGTCACATCCGTAAAGGGTGAGCTTTCCAAGGCCGGTTTTTCCTGGCCCTGAAGCCGCCACAGGATGGTGACAAACATGGCGCGGGTAGTCTTTGTATTTGGCTCGAAGGCCGTTTGAGACGTGCCGACCATAAGTCCTTTCTTAACGACGTAGTTTGCGGAGTTGTAGAACCAGTCTGTCAGCAGGACGTCGCTGAAAGCTGCCGTAGCTTCCACAACAGGCATATAGATCGAAAAATGGCCTGTTGTGAAGGTCACCATACCCTCTGATGAATCATAAGTTCCCTGGAACCTCTCCACCTTGCCGTCTGAACCCAGGCAGTAGACGACGATATTCTTCGCGTCTTCACCCGCGGAAAGCTTGTGGGGCAAGGTAACCGTGACCGTGCCGCCGAAGTTTTCTATTTTCTTATCGCCTGTGGAGACGGAAAGCTCATATACAGCATGGTTTTCCGCCAGGGCTTTTTGCGCTTCCGTCATGGCGCTGGTCTCTGCCAGCCCCACAGAAAAGGACACCGATCCGCCGGAGACCTTTGAATCAATACCGTCGAGGGCAGTGGCGTCAAGAGAGATGCTGCCCGTGTTTGTTACGATTTTAAAGCCTTTTACCAAGTTGCTGTCAGCCAGCGCGGAGAGCGCGGATCCGGGCAGAGTGACATCCGTCCCTTTTACCGCATCCTTGGATACCGCGTTGATCTGCATTACGGTATTTTTGGAGGCGGCGTTGATGGCCGTTTCCACATCATTTGCACTGACGCTTGCTTTTCCTCTTCCGCCGGATACGGTTACTTTAGCTTCAATAACCGTCGCGGTCTCAGACTGGCTGGGTTCCACCCCGTCCTTTGTGTTGGAATTCACCGTTGCGCTCTTGATGATGGTCAGTGAGGTCACGCTGGAAACCAGCCTGCGTCCCATGGCGGTATGCCCGGTGTACTCCTCTTCGCTGCAGCCATAGCAGCTGCGGAGATTTGTTGTAGGAGTGCTGGACTTCGCAATAGCTTCGAGAGAGCTTCCGCTCAGCTGTCCGGAGACATGCTGCAGAGTAATGATATAGGGAACCGTCTTTTTTGCGCCGTTATTGTTTGGATCAAAGTAATACTGATAGCTCTGTAAATTTTTATAGCTGACGGTATCATTGAAGTCCTTGGCGTCCGACGAAATGCTGTCGCCGGACGAGAAGGAAATTCCCGCGCTGGCGAGAAGCTGGTTAAGGGTGACGTACTGTATGGGCGCTACCGCATTCCATACAGTTTCTTTATAATAAATATATCCGAAGGAAGGCTTCAAGGACGGCGCTGTGGCCATATCCTCCAGCTGCGAGCGGCTGAACAGGGCGGCTGTCTCTTTGGCGCCTTTCTCCCCTTTTTGAGTGTAAATGGTCAGTTCCACCGGCTCAAAGGTCGCTGTCACAGTGACGGCTGAGGACGGCATGACAAAGGTATAGGTGGTCCGGGGAGAAGTGACGCTTTCTTTCAGCGTGCCGCTGCTGAGGGAAAGGCTTGTCAGCACATAACCCTTTGACGGCGCTGCTGTCAGCGTAACGGTATCTCCCGCCTTGGCGGATGACACGCTGGCTGTGACAGAGCCATAGCTTCCACTGTAGCCGGTAACGCTGTATGTGGAGCCGCCGCCAGGATTATCTCCGCCACCAGGGTTATCGCCGCCGCCGGAGGTCTTCTCAAGCGCCACCGTCACTATCTGGCTGTTGCCGGACACTGTGATACTGCCGGTTTTATCCTTATAACCCGACGCGGCCGCCGTATATGTATAAGTTCCGTCAGGCAGGATATAAGCGGCGTCAGGCAGATTGTAGGTCTTTTCCGAAGCAGGCTGCACGACATTGCCACTGCTGTCCTTTATCGCAACAACAGCCGTCTTCGGTGCCACAGAGAAGGACACAATGTTGGTTGTGGATACGGAGACGGTGGTAACACCGTTAATCCAAAACTTGCCCATACTTCCGTTAAGAGCGGCACGGAGTTTTGTTTCGCTGCTATCCTGGGTGACATTGCTTGACCAGGCCAGCATACCATTGTCAAAGTCGCCGCCGGTCATATCTTCCGCCATACCACTATAGGTGGCCTTTTCGAAGGTGGCGTTGGAATTGAAATCCATACTCACCGCTTTATCGGAATATGGGATATAGCTTGAAAGCAGATCGTTGATTGCAATACCGCTGATAGTGTCATACGTGGTCGGAGCCGGAGGGGTCCCTTTGTACATCACCCAATCTGTGTTCGTCGTCGGGTGCTCTTTCAATTGATCCAATGACACAAAGCGGTCCGGGAAGACCCCTTCCTCGCTCTTGATCACCAGAGCGGCATCGGCTGCCTTCGTTACGGTGGTTACTTCGCTCACCCATGTACTTCCCATACCGCCGTTGACCGCCGATCTGATGCTGCCAGAATCGATTGTTTCCTTACCATCACTGCCAATTCGACTCCAGGCGAGCATAACCTGGGACCAATCGTATCCTGCGGATTTGGTACCAGTGACGAGGGTCGTGTCGGCATCGCAGTTATATACCGTTGAAGAGTATCCTGTGGAGTCTTCGAACTTCAGCGCCGCGGGTTTCACATCGGGCGCGTAATACTTCAGGATGTCGGACACCGTGATTCCGGTTACGGTGTACGGCGTTTCATTACCCTTTTTATCTTTCTGGCTGAAAACAGCAGTGGTCGGGTGGGCCTTCATCTTATCAAGGCTCAGATCCACGCCACAGAAATCCACGGCGGTGACGGACCCGGCAGAGATATAGCTTGCGCTCAGTGTTACGTCGGATGTGACTGCAAAAGTTTTACTATAGGGTCCTGACCCGGTTGCACCTCCGAGGTTTGTCGTCGTTCCGCCGACTTTAGCGGTAAATCCATCGAATATATAGCCGCTGGAAGGAGCTGAAGCTGTCAATTCGATCTCGGTACCGGCCGCAAGTTTATTAGACGCACCTGTGATCTCCGAACCACTTACCTTTGCGGTAAAGGTTCCGCCTGTGGCAGGTGCGATGGATACGGTATAAAAGGTGGTCCATTGATAGCCACTCTGCCAGGACAGTACAGGATAGTTGCCTTTCGCAGCGTCAATAAACGGGCTGCCGGATATGCCGCTGTTCAGCGCATCCTTCAGCTTCGTGGCCGTAGCAACGCCGCCGCTGTCCAGCGTAAAGCCGTTGGAGTTAAAGGCCGTAGTGACAGCCTTGGACTCTGTATCCAAACCAACGGCTACTCCCGCACTTCCGATGAGATAATAACAGTCTGTGATGGTACCTGTCGTTGCGTTTGTAGCGGCAACCGCACCCGCGCCCGGGTCTGTGCCCGTTGTATTCCCAGAAGTCACCATCCCCACATTGAAGCAGTGATCGACGCTTCCGGAATTATAACCGATGATGCCGCCCGCACGGAGGTTATTATTATGAACCGCGCCCGCATTGATACAGTATTCCACGGTTCCCTCGTTATAACCCGCGATACCGCCGGCTCCCCGGGTTGAGCCTTGGCTTGCTTCTGTGATTGCGACATCACTGAAACAGCTACTGATAACACCATAATTGTATCCGGCGATGCCCGCGCTGCAACGGGGAGATGCCACAGTACCTGTCACACCTAGTTTCTCAACCTTGCCTTTTTCACCAATCGATCCGAAAAGAGCATAGCCGCGATTTGTCGCAAAATCCCCCATCGGCCTATGGATAGAGATATTTTCGATGTAGTGCCCGCCTCCGTCAAAGGTTCCCTGGAATCTTTGGCTAGACAGGGGATTTTCCTGCGGTGGCAAAGCGATGGGCGTCCATTCGGTTCCGCCTGTCCAGCTCAGACTGCCTGAGCTATCGCTTTTCGACAGATCGATATTGCCTGTCAGGGTGAAGGTGCTGCCCTCATAGGTCGTACCTCCGTTGACCACCTGGGCCAGCTTAGCCAGCTGGGCCGCCGTGGAGATGGTATAGCTCCCTGTTCCCGTCTGACCCGTATAGGCCGGGGAATCCGCCCAAGCGGTGAAGTTCACCCCGGAAAACAGAGAAAGGAGCATGACGAGTGTCAGGATAATCGACTGCACTCGTTTAAATTTGCTCATAATTGTTCCTCCTTACATTTAATAGATTTTCTTGATTAATAGATTGTATATATAAAGTGCCGGTATTCTGCAATCCGAAAGAGTTTACAGAACCGGATCCGCTTAATGAGAGGAAAGACTGTCGTACCGCATCAGCGCCGAAGCCAGCAAGGCGCGGGAGGCAAACTCCCGGGGTGTGGTCATAACACCGCTTTCAGGGGAGAATATCCCGTTATTCAGCGCCCAGTCCACCTCCGTCCTGGCCCATGTGGAAACGGCCCCGGGCACACGGGCGTCGGTGCCTTCAGAAGTGGTATTTTTGCCGCTAAGGCTGGCAAAGCGATACAGAAATACCGCCGCTTCTTCTCTGGATAATGGCGCGTTGGGAGAAAACGTCGTTGCCGAGGTCCCGCCGCTGATTCCCTTATCTACGGCCCAGATCACCGCGTTTTGATACCAGCTCTGTTTCAGGTCGGTAAAGGAAGAATTGCCCTTCACTGCCGGACTTCCGGCAATGCGGTAGAGGGCGGTGACGAACATGGCCCGTGTCATAGACCCGTCCGGCGAGAAAGCTGTACTCGACGTACCGTTGAGATAATTTTTTCCCAGGCAGTATGCAACCGCTCCATAATAGTCATCGTCCACATAGATATCTCCGAAGGGGAGCGGCTGATCAAAGGCGCCGCCCGCGGCTTTTAGCCCGGGAATGGCCTTTTCGTTATAATAGGCCTTGCTGTCGGCAGCGCTGTTTCCGCTGTGTCCTGACGCCATCATCCTTCCTCCGGTGAAGGAAACACTTTTTGCCGAGACCGCCGCTGGGGATTTCAATGCCTGAACCTTGACGGTACCGCCGGAAACATCGAACCTGTCCGCAAAAATGACGGGAACGTTATCGCTGGTGGTACGCCCGAGGAAGGTTCCGCCTTTGACTGTCAGACCGGCGCCTATAGCGTTGAACGCGCCGCCGTCAGAGCCCATGAGGCCCTCCTTTATCACTACGAGGGTACCTTGTTCCAGGATGACAGCGCTGCCTCCCATGACGTTGAACGAAGCGTTATTGAGAATGGCCGACACGGAAAGGCTTCCGCCGCCGCGTATGGTCAGGTTGCCCCCCACCGATACGGTAGGGTTCAGGTTGCCCTTAACGTCGCTGTTTCCCGCCAGCGCAGATTTACCGGAAAGAATCAGTGTGTCGTTTTTCCCCAAAGTCAGGAGGGTGGTATTGCCGGTCAGAACGGTATCCGCAAGAGTCAGGACCGTGCCGTCTCCCACTGAAACGGAAAGGTCTGAGAAGCCCTCGCTGCCTCCGCTGGAGCCGTTCAGAGTCACCTGAAGGCCGTCTCCGATGGCGATGGTTCCTGTGGCAAACCATGCAATATTATAAGTTCCGCTTTGTGTGATCCGATCCCCGCCCCGCACGAGATTCTGAAGCTCCGTAGATTTTCCGGCGGCATTCCCATCGGCCGCGGCGGAATTCATAGCGTCAGCCTGATTTCCTGATTGGGCAGGCTTTTCAGGCATGGCCTGCTTATAATCCGGGATCGTCCCCGCTTCGGATTCATTTACCGTTACGCTTCCTTCGCTGCCGATGAGGGTTCCCTTCTGGGGCGATGTAAATTTATTTCCCGCAGAAACGGCACCGGTATCGGCGCATCCTCCGTAAGTCAGGAACTGTGCGTAGCCCACGAGTCCTCCGACGGCGGCGTTTTGGTGATCGGAATCGGAATACACGCTGCCCGTATTCTTCGAAAGGGAAATAATTGAGGTATAGCGGGTGGTGGCATAGCCTGTAAGCCCGCCGGTAAAACGGTCGGAGCTCTTGACCGCTCCATAGTTGACACAGGATTCCATCTTGCCGGCCAATCTGCCCGCAATGCCCCCTGTCCCGTAAGTACCGCTGCCCGAAGCGGTAACGGCGCCAAAGTTGGCACAGTTGGAAATTCTGTCTGCTCCGGTGTCGGAAACGCCTACAACGCCGCCCACACCGGATGTTCCGGAAACCGTGCCGTAGTTGAAACAGCCCGAGATAACGGTACCGTCGGTTATGTTGGCGGAAATTCCGCCCGCATGCGTTCCCTTGGCGGATACGTCTGAAGCGTTTACGCAGTTTTCGATGAGGCTCTCCGAGGCAAAGGATACGATACCCGCCGCATAAGAAGCGTCGGCCTCTCCCGTCACAGTTCCCATTAGAGTCACATTTTTGATCGCCGCCTTTACGCAGCAGCCGAACAGCCCGGCATAACTACCGTCATCCCAAGCCCTCATGTTCGATATGATATGTCCCTGTCCGTCGAAAACTCCCTGAAAAGCATTGTCAGCACCGGATCCGATGGCTGTCCATGTGCGGGCTTTCCCCGTGCTGTCCGTCAGTGAAATGTTATTGCCAAGCTTGATCGTGACCCCTTCAAAGGTCTCGCCTTCTTCATTGACCAGGTAGGCCAGACCCGCCAGTTGGGCGGCTGTAGTCAGGGTATGGACCTCCGCTGAAGGCTGGGAATGGAACCATCCGGTATCAACCGCCCCAAGCCATGATTTCGCCTGGGTTTTGCGCTGTACCTTTACGTCTATATTGCCTGCGCCGCTGACCGTATACGTACCGTCGTCGTTTTTGACCACATTGGTCAGCTCAAAAGAGAAAGCATCTGTATACTCCTCATCCGCATCGGGGGGAGCCGCATCCTGATATCCGTGAACCAGCACCTTCAGCACATTACCCTGCAAAACCGCGTCTCCGTCGGACAGGGCCTGATTGGAAACCGCTTCCGTTTTCCCGCCGTCCAGTTTAAAGCCCGTCTGCTGCACTACAAGATAGAAGGCGTCGCTCTGGGGAATGCGGATGGTTACGCTCCGAACCTTGCTGAACACCGCTCCCACCGCAATGTTGCCGGTAACCGTATAAAAATCTGTGGAGATCTTTTCCCCGTTTACGGTGAAGTAATCCAGCTTAAAGCCCGGCGCCGCTTTCGCGCTAAAGCTCACCGTCTGCCCGAAGGCGGCGGCTTGAGCGTCTGCGGTGATAACGCCGCCCTCTGTCGGCTGGCTGAGCGTCACCGTGCCCGATGCCGCGCCGGAAGCCGCACCTGAGGCCGCTCCACCCTTCTGATACCATAAGACCGGAAAACCGCCGTTTATATTCGAGGCATCGGCGGCAAAGGCCGTGCCATTGACATTCAATTTTCCCAGAAAGCTCTGGGCCTTCATTTCCTCAGCAGACAGCTTTGTGACGCTGATAGCGAGTCTCATATTCGTTCCCCTGTAATACCCCCCGCTCTTCTCATCGTCGTCGCTGCCTGCAAGATAATAACAGTTGTCGACGGTATAACTGCCGGAATCGTGTCCGCCGATCCCCCTGCCTCTGCTTTGGCCGTTGCTGTTGATTACACCGGCATTATAACAGTTGTAAATGTCGAGGCCCTGGTTGGAGCCGCAGATTCCGCCTGCCGGGCAGGCATAGGTCGTCGTAACGCTGCCGGCATTATAGCAGTTGCGGATAGCTCCTTTGCCCCAGCCGGTTCCGACGACACCGCCGATACCTTTGGAATCGGTGTTTTTTATCGCTGCCATATTGGCGCAATTTTCGATGATTACGCCGTTGTTCGTCTCTCCAACCCGGCCGACGACTCCGCCGACCATGCGCCGGCCATAGATATACCCTTTTCCAACGACGACATTCCGGACGGCGGGCTGCCATCCGTTCTGAAAGGTCCCGGTGATATCTTTATTCAGATCGGAACTGCCTCCTAAAAAACCGATAAGGCCGATGGCCATGCTATAGGGAAAACCCTTTGCTGCGAACCGGTCGCAGTAGATATTTGAAACCGTATGTCCGCCGCCGTCAAAAACGCCGTTAAAACGGGTATCCAGGACCTGACAATCCCCTTTGACTTCATTGGGAAGCATGGGGAATTTTCCTCCGATGGGCGTCCAGTTTGGTCCGGACCAGACGCCGCTGCCCGGGTTGTAAACGCCGCCTCCCATATCCAAATCAGCCGTCAGATGGATGGTTTTATACGCAAAATCAATATTGCCGACGTATACCGTGCCGCTCACATTGCCGCCTCCCGCTCCTACCAGCATCACATTTTCGTAAGCGGTGTGCTTGATATAGGAGCTGTCCCCGATGATCTTCGGGCAGCCGGGATCGGTCATGCCGTTGACGAGAGCGGCAAGCCCCGCCAATTGAGCGGGTGTGCTGATATAATAATCCGAAGCTGTCGGATCGTACCAGCTGACATCGACTGCTCCGTCCCATTTGCCGGCGGCTCCGTCCCATCTCTGACCCGTATCAGCGTATGAGAAAACACTGCCGAAAGCCATTATGAGGGTCAGTGCCCAGAGAAAAACACGCTTCATAACGTTCACTCTCCTTTATTTTCGATAATATAATACTTGCCCGTCGCCTTGTCGTAATATACCGTTCCCAGCTCATGCAAATCTCCGCCGCTGACGCTCTCGGCATCCTGATCCACCATGGAGACATCGTCCTGTTCAAAGGAGAGAGCATCCTTCGTATCCACAGAGGAGCTGGCAGCCGCATCCGCCGTGCCCAGATCCACGTTCCAGTTGATGACGAGGGCGAGCATAATGCCCACCGCAAGGATCAACATAGCGTCGGCCAGATTGGCTACGAACTCCAGAGGGTTCACCTCAGGATCCTCTATTCTGGATTGCCGGCGCAGGTCAGAAAGCCTCTTCACATCCTTACCTCCTCTGCCTCTGTCACAGCAGGTTTACTCTTCCTTTCCGGCAGCGCCGCAGGCTCTTTTTGCATCTCCAGCACCGCCTCGGATAAAACCTCGAGGATGGACATGTACTCCCTGTACCAGATGCGCCGGACGGTTGAGACTACAGCCGCCACCGCGGCTACCGACAGGCCGGTGATCGTCGTATCAAAGGCCATCAGCATGGAGCTTGACAGTGTGCGGGTATCCCCTTGTCCCAAGGCGATGATGCCGGGGCCGAGGGGAATCAAGGTTCCCATCAGGCCAAACATGGGAGCCAGCCGTGACAGCAGCTCCGAGGCTTTTATGATTTTGTCGTATTTTGACTGCTGTGATTCAATTAAACGAACCGCCAGCGCCTCCCGCATGTCCGGTGTGAAATCAGGATGCCTGGTCAGTTCCAGCAAGGCTTCCTTCTGACTTTTCAGCAGACCGCTGCCGGATATGCACTCCGCAAGGGGCACCGTGCCGCTGCGAATTTCATCCATGAGCTGTGGAAGCTTGACCTTCAGATGGCGGTGTTCGGTAAACAACTCCGCAAGAATCCACCCGACGAGAACCGCCGCGCATAAAATGAATATGATCAGTATGCCAACCACGGGCTTTCCCAGCATTTGGGCGTAAACCCGAAGGATGTCGGCAATTTGGAACGTGTTTTCTGTGTTTCCTGGCATTTCTCCACCTCTTTAACCTTTTTTCAAGCGATATCTGAAGCTTAAGACCCCATAAGCAAATCCTATGGCAAGAAATGCTGCCAAGGTGAGGCTTATGACGACTGTGGCCTGAATATTGTTATGTTTCAGCAGCACAAGCTGCTGGGCGCCGTCGCCCATCCCCGCGTTGCTCGACTGGGACAGAGTCCCGGCGGTATTTTTGACTCCCGAATCCGGGTTCATCACTCTATCGACCCATTTGACATAGTCAGCCTGGGACATCAGTTCATCGGACAGAATGTAGACTCCGCTTTTATCCGAAGACGGCGTTTCCCCGCCTGACGGAGCGCTTCGCTCTTCCGTGCCTTGTCCTCCATCGCCCTGCGCTCCTGCGCTTTGGCCGCCGCTGCCGTCTCCACCGCCTCCGCCCTCTCCGTTCACACTGACGTTTACGGAAACGGAAGACTTGCCGAAGGATGCGGTGATAACTGTGGTTCCTTCTTTTTTGACATTCAATCTGCCGGAGCTGTCAACTGTGGCTACGGACTCGTCGCTGGAACTCCAGAGGATATGGGCGGCCACATAACCGTCCAGCAGTCCGTCCTCGGCGGCGACATTCAAGTTTACCTTAAAATCGCTTCCCACCTTCAGTCCTATGTTGGTTTCATCGGTGCTGAGGACGGGAGAACCGGCAAAGGTAACGAATATCTTGTAAACGTATTTGGCCGCTGAGCTGGTATTTGCCTCCTGAGGCGAAGCTTGCCCGAAAAACAGATGAAACCGGCTGGCCGGACTGAACATGTCTCTGTCATAATTCTTTTCAAATTCATAGCCAATGGCATCCCATTCGGTGTAATCCTCAAGGGCCAGCATTGTTTCCACTCTGGTGGCCCCTTTTCGGATATCGCCGCCGTCATAGGCGCGGACTTTCAAAGTATTTGCGTCTACGGCCAGATTCGGAAAATAATAGCGCGGCATATCAAGAATCGAGTATTTTGTAAAAGACCGATAAGGACCGACGGTTTGATCCTTTGTGAAAAAATCAAGACTGGCGATGGAGCTAAGGTCGATTCCGGCATGCTCAAGCAGATCCCGCAGCATGAAGCCCCGTCCCGCCGCAAGATAAGTCCGGCCGCCGTTCTGATAGCTGTAGATCGTCACTCTGGTATCCAGCGCTCCACCAAACTGATCGTCCAGATCAGACCATTTATAGGTAGCTTTTTCCACAAACTGGTCTTCCGGCCAGCCGAAATAGCCGACATAGATCCCAATGGTATCCGTCACGCTGTCCGCCTCTGCGACAGGAGTGAATAACGCGAACAGCAGCAGACCCGTCCAAGCCGCCATAATGCTTTTAAATTTTCGCCTCTTCATTTTTAAACGCCTTCCTCAGCTCGTTTAAACGTGGAATTTTTCAGCATTTCCGAAGCCTCCTCGTCAGTAAGCGTGTAATTCCAGAACAGGCTGTAGACCTCCTGCGCTTTCTGTGTCATGTCATAATCATAGATATCCGGATACAGCAGATTGCCCAGCCACCAGATCCCGAGTACCATATTGACCGACGGCGGATTGGACATCCAGTTGTAAGGAATACCCGGAATCTCATAATAAGCGTTGTTCCTGATGGCGGAAAGCTGCATCCATACCGGGTCGTTTGCCACCGCGTCAAAGGCGCTTCCCGGAGCAAATATTATGACGTCAGGGTTGAACAGATAGAGCTGCTCCATATTGATGGTGTTCCCGCCATTTTTACTGCTGACATCGTCGACAACGATGGCGTTTTCAGCTCCCACCAGATCGATGACCTGCGCCTGGAGCGAACCGGCGGCATTGGCATTGAGTCCTGAGGTTCCCGTGGCATACATGATGGAAGTGCCGCCTCTCTCTTTGACTTTAACCGCATTTTCCTCGGCCATGGTGACGGTGCCGTCGATGAATGAAGCGAGTTTCTCTCCTTTTTCCGACTTGCCGGCCAGAAGCGCGCCCAGGGTGCGGTAGGCTTCAGCCATGTGCGTTATATCGGCTTCGATGAAAATCGTAGGGATTCCGGTCTGCTTCTGCAGCGCGCTCATATCATAAGCAATGGTGTCCTTAGCATCGCCCAGGTCGATGATAACCTGCGGCTTGGCGTTCAAAAGCGTTTCAAGATTGATATTGCTCTTGCTCCCGTAAAGCTGACCTGTTGTCGGGAGTTCTATGAGCTCCTTGGGCAGATATTTATACTGACTGCTGGATGGTGAACTGCTGACGGAAATTAGATATTCCGGCGCGATGGTGGCCATGATCAGGGTCGCCACACTGCCGCTGGGCGCAACTCGGGTGATGTCTTCAGGCAGTGTCACAGTCCTCCCGCAGGAATCTGTAAACTCAATCGTATTTGCGCCTTTGTCCCCGCCTTCCTGAGAATCAGAGCATCCCGGAAGGAAGCTGAACAGCAGCATAACTACTATGAAAATTATTAATCTGTTTTTTTTCACTTTAGCTACAGTCCTTTCCTGTTAACTTGATAGGGGATGGAAACCCGGCGGCTTGCTCCGCCGACTTCCATTGTCCCTACATGAACGCCGATCCCATACAGCGCTGCCAACGTCTCTTCGGTGAGTACAGCCTCGGGTTCACCCAGTGTCAGTATGGCGCCGTCCTTCAGCGCAAGCACTTTTGTAGAGTACTGGAATGCCTGATTCGGCTCGTGAGTCGAAAATATAATGGTATATCCCCCCTCGCGAAGCGCCCCTATCCGCTCCATCACGCGGAAGCGGTTGCCATAGTCCAGATTCGCCGTTGGTTCGTCCATTATAAGGACTCTTGCGTCCTGGATCAGCGCCCTGGCCAGAAGCGCGAGCTGTCGTTCTCCGCCGCTGATCTTTCCGCAGCCGCGGTCCCAGAGATGGGAAATCCCAAGTTCCTCCAGAATCTCCATCGATCGGGCGACATCCTCGTCCTTCGGTCCCTGAAAGGCGGACAGCCGGTTTGTGGCGCCCATCAATACGGTGTCCAGGACCGTATAGTTGAAGGCGGGAAAGGCAGATTGAGGAATATAGGCGATTAAGCGGGCCATTTCCGCACGGCTCATGCCATCGATAGGCTTTCCTCCGATCAGCACTCTTCCGTTCTGGGCCTGAAGAAAGCCCAGAATGCATCGAAACAGCGTACTTTTCCCGACTCCGTTGGGTCCGAGCACCGCAAGGCAGTCACCCGGCGATGCAGAGAAACTGACGTCGCTGAGAACCTTGTGTGAACCATAGGAAACGGACAGATGCTCAACTTCAACGCTCACGGTCTCTCCCCCCTGTCAATATGAGATAAACAAATAAAGGCGCTCCGACAAAAGAGGTCAATATCCCCAGAGGGATTTCGCTGGTCATAGCGATCCGTGCGATATTATCCACCACCAGGAGAAAGGCTGCGCCCAAAAGTACGGTTGCAGGAATCAGCCTTCGAAAGTCATAGCCGAAAATCATACGACAAATATGAGGAATCACGAGTCCTACCCAGCCGATCATTCCGCTGACAGACACGCTGGCAGCCGTAATCAGCGTCGCACAGATAATTACGATCAGGCGAAGGCGTCCCGTGTTGATTCCGAGGCTTTTTGCCTCATCCTCGCTGACTGTCAGCAGATTGATACGCCAACGAAGTAAAAATAGCGGAATGAGGCCTGAAACGATCGGTATCGCTGCAAAGGGCAAATCAGCCAGTTTGATAGAGGCTAAAGAGCCCATAAGCCAATATGTAATAGCCGGAAGCTGATCCTTGGGATCCGCCATGAGTTTGACAAATGACGTACAGGAGGTAAATATCGAACTGATCATCATCCCTGATAAAACCAACGCCAATATCCTGTCAATTTGGCTCTTCCGGCTGATCATATAAGCCAGAAATACTGCGCTCAAGCCAAATAAGAAGGCGGTCAGCGTGATTCCCAGATAATTGAAGCCGAGCAAAATGCCAAGGGCGGCGCCAAAACCGGCGCCGGTAGAAGCGCCAAGAATATCCGGCGAAACCATCGGATTGCGGAACATTCCCTGGTACGAGGCTCCCGCTGTGGAGAGAGCCGCGCCAATCAGGACCGCGGCCGCGATACGCGGCATACGGATCCGAAACACAACGGAAAGATCTGTGCTTCCGAAGGCCTGTCCGCCAGAATGCAGCAGCTCGGGCAGTGCCTTTATCAGGCTGCTGAAGCTTACCGAATACCGGCCGAGAAGAAAGGAACAAAAAATCACAATGAGAAAAATTGCTGTGAGGATGATGAATTCCAGCCGATGTGTTTTTTTCATATATCTACCACCTAAAAAGCAGACTGTTGGCAAGGCGCGGAATACCCGCCTGCTGAAACATCTGCCCATACTTTCGTAACATTCTTTTTCATTAAAAAACCGCTTCTTGGCTTAAATCTATCCGTCTACGGTAGTTTAACAGGATTTAACAAAAAAGTTCGTTGTTTGGGCAACATATTTAATTAGTTCTTTATATATTTAGTTAGTTTTTTGATTGTATTATTTGGTGTTGTTTATACTGCTCTCAAATTAAAGCATGGATTTGTCTTGGACTTAAATCGGGAATAGTGATAATAAGCAAAAGGAAGAGCCTAGGCTCTTCCTTTTGCTTGAGTTTGGTTGATTTAATTTTTTTCCCGTTTCGCGTCGAAATAAATGGGAACTTTTATTCCGGCACTCATCAAAATGTTTTTGAACTAACCCTTTCAGCTAAAGAGGCAAATTTTAGCGTAAGGCCTTTTCATGATGTAAGTGTAACACGGCCCCCAAAGAAATTCTGTTGTATGTACAACATTTTTAAAAAGTTTTTAAAATTTTATAACGTTTTCCTTTGTAATCGATCAACTCGGCCTTTCTCATCTGGTTTAGCTCATTGGAGAGCACGCTCCTGTTCACGCATAAATACTGCGCAAACTGCTCCTGATTCATTCCAATGTCAAAGGAATCGCTTCCGACCCTCTCGCTGATCAGGCTGAGATAGGTCAGGATCCGTTCCCTGAGCGTCCGGTTTGAAAGAACGTCTATTTTATACATGAGACGAATCAATTCATTGCTGAGGATCTCGCTGCAGTTGGACATGATGGTCTTTTTAATTTCCGGCCGAATAACGTCGCTGTCGACCAGCTTCGCGTAAGGGACAAAGACCACGGCGCAGTCCGTCTGGCTTGTCAGGGTGACCGGGCTCGTCAGGAGATTCGTGTTTGCCGCGTCCAGTGAAAACGCCTCCCCCCGGTTATAGATCCTCAAAATCTGCACGTTCCCGTTAAAGTGATACTTTGAACTGATCACGGTCCCTCTTTTCAGGATTCCGATTCTGCTCACCGGTTCTCCCTGATTGACGATGACCTGGTTTTTGGAAAACTCCCTATCGGCAACCGCCACAAGACCGCAGATTTCTCTGATATCGCTGTCGCTAAGACCCTGAAACAATTTTGAACTCTTCAGACTGTGAATAATGCTGTTTTCAATCATAACTGCTCCTTTTCCGCCATGTTCCCCGTCACTGCCTGATGAGTACGGCGCTTCCGTGCATGTCGCTCAACGGGACGATAAACAGGTTATTCTCGACGCAATACTGCCGGACGGCCTTTCCCGCTCCCTTGTACTGCATACTGTTATAATCGTGGATCAGGATATATCCGCCCTGATGCAGCCTTGGATAAAAATATTTCAATCCCTCGTAAACAGGAGTGTACAAGTCGGCGTCAATGCTCACAAACGCAAAGGTTTCTTCCAGCTCCGCCACGGTGCCGGGGAACCGCCCTTCCTTGAAAACTGCCCGTTCCGGAAACGGAAGCCTGCTTCTGACCAGATCGACGCCGGTGTCGCGGAAGTCGCCCGCCCTGGCAAAGGAGAACTTCTCCCGGGCTTCTATTTCCACATCCCTCTCGTCAAATCCCTCGAAGGTATCGAAGAGGTACAGGCTGCGTTCCGGAAAAAGCTCATTAATCAAAGCCGCAAATTCGCCCTGGTACACGCCCAGCTCGGCGACGGCGCCCGGAACGCCCCGGCTGTTAATTTCCGACGCGATGAGCCTTGCGGCGGAAGATCTGGCGTCCAGATACTCCTTTAAGGACCGGATGGAGACGATGCGCTCCCGGCTGACGCCGCTTTCCAGGAGCCGGTCCGTGATCAGTCGGTTTTGTTCGGCGTTGAGAACCGCTACGACAATCAGGTCCGGATCATATTCCGACAGCTTGTCCGGGTTTATAACGGGAAGACCGTCGATGAGCCGACCCTGCAAATCCCCGCGCTGGTCGGCAAAGCCGAGGATATTCATATTCTTTTTCAAGTACGTCCGGGCCATGATCCCGCACTGGCCGGCGCCGTATATCACTGCTGTTTTCTGATCCATGCTGTAAATTCCTCTTATTAATTATTCCGAATACTACAGTGGTTTTTCCGCCGTAAGCATGAAATACCCCGTTTTAAACTGATCCTTCGGGTGAAGGGCCTCGTCGCAGAGGCAGTTTTCCAGCGTACCTTCGTTCATGAGTATTTGGGCCACATAGCTGTCGAGCTCGGCTGAGCAGTCCTCCCACGCGACGTTTTTAAACCCGATTTCCACGAGCTGCGCCAAGAGAGGCTCTATGAGAAACCTTCCGCTTGACCGGAAGTTCACTGTTCTTTTTTTATGTTCATCGGCGCAATCGGTGTTGCACTCCCCCTCTTCATGGGGCTTTTTGCTCTGCCGTTCCGCCTCGATCTGCAGCGCTTTCACAAACCCGGGATCGGGGTCCTTGATATACAGATCGCTGACGAACAGCCTCCCGCCTTTTTTCAGCACGCAATACGCCTCGTGAAGGGCTTCGTCGGGCAGATTGATCAGGGACAGTGTGCACTCCATGAGGACTCCGTCGAAGGAGAAGGATGAAAAATCATCCAAAAACTCCCCGTCTCCGTATTTGATATTCAGCTTCGGATTCCGCTCTTTGCCTTCCTTGACCCTCGCCATGGAAAGGTCGATGCCGCTGCACTTGTATCCGTATTTTTTCTCAAGAAATTCCACGGTTTCCCCCCTGCCGCAACCGACGTCCAAAACTTCGGAGCCCTTGGGAAGCTTCCATATATCCATCGCCTTTTCTGTGATTCTGAATTCTCCCGGCTTAAAATTGTCCATCTCGTCTCTCCTTATTTTTCTTCCAGCTGTTTTTCCACATCGCTCATGCGGCCGGAGGCCAGTTTTTCAGAAATGTAGACTTGTCCGCACTCCGGACATCGGGGCACCTTGTGACGGAAAGAGCGGTTCAGATAGGTAAATTCGACTTCGTATTCCTTCATCTCCACCTTGCACTTGTCACAGATCAATATCTGTTTTTCTTCCATTCCAGACTCCCTCCAATTTTATCTTCATCCTGTGGGTATAGGCGTTAACGATCTCATATACCGCATCGCCGGGGCACGCTCCGTCATCCTGGTCTTCGGCTCCCTCCCGGTCTATGCCGTCCAATCCCCGTTTCTCGATGCCGATAGGACGGTATTCCACCCAGTAGGTGATATTCTCCAGCTCCCGGTAACAGGTATAGGTTCCCTTTTGAGAGTCGTAGGTCCGGCGCTTTGAAGCCCCGCTGAGCCGGATCACTTCCCAGAGATCTTCTTCCAGTATCTTGCGCCGATCCATCTTTTCACGGACTTCCGGGCTGATTTTCAGCCGGAAACTGCAATCCTCGGGCTTCTTTTCCATGGTTTCACTCCAAACTTCTTTCAGCAGCGTCTCCTTCAGATCGATGCGGTTGCGCCTGCGCCTGGTGAGGTCCGGAAGCTTTGCGTCAAGGTCAGGCAGGCCCGCGTCGGTGGTATTGATGTCAAACAGCAGATCCAGAATGTGCAGGACCGGCTTTCCTTCCTCTTTAAATATGTCCCTGCAGTTGATGCAATACGCGATATATGGATTGCCGGAAAGCCCGCTGCGCTTCTTCGCCACATATTCGGCATACTCGGCGTTTGCCTCCGCCACATGCCCGCCATAGCCGCAGCACCCGTGCTTATCTCCCTTCGGCAGCTCCTCAAGGGTCAATCCCGCCTTCTTCGCAAGGCTTCTGACCGCCTGTTCCAAAGGCTCCACGTGCCGCGCGGTGCACGGATCAAAGATGGAAAACGTCGCGTCTTCCATGGCCGGCGTTCCTTGCGGCCCGCCGCTTTCCTGCGATGCTCCGCTCCTTATCCCGGCCTCAAAGCCCCATTGATCCAGGGCCTCATAAAGGGACAGGGTCTCGATTTCCGGGAGGTATTCCTCCAGGTGCCTTCTGCATGCGGGGCAGGCATAGATCAAAACCGGCTTGCCCAGCCGTTCCCAGTCCTCGCGAAGCTCGGCGATGGCCTTGCCGTGCATCTCCTCGTTTCCCGCCCATTCGGCGGGAACGCCGCAGCATCGAAGGAGCAGCCCGGTATCCGGCTGCTTTGACAAGAGCCATTTATAAGGCTCCGCCACGTAGCGCGGATCGGCAGCCCCCAATTGACAGCCCGGGAAGAAGGCATAGGAGCCGGATGTTTTCCCGGGAGCATTTTTGACAAGGGCGGCAAATTCGCCGTTGGTAAACTCCATGTCCCTGGTCCAGAACTGATGGTAGGCCCCCGGCATGGTGCCCTGCCTGTGAAGACTTCGGCGGGCTTCAAGGAGCATGGCTCCGATTTCGATGCCCTCCGGGCAGACCTCGTCGCAGAGCCCGCACTGGGTACAGGTGTTCATCAGGCGTTTTGCCGGCGTTTTCTTTATGATGGACTCCGAGGTGGAAAAGGCCACGGTAGCCATGACGTCGTCCCGGATCCTCATAGGCCATTTATTGTGAAAATCGCATACGTCGCAGTATTTCATGCAGGCGTCGCACTGGCACCGGATGCAGCGTCCGGCTTCCGCCGCCGCTTCTTCGTCGGTAAAAAGCCCGTTGTCGGTGGGAATCACTCCATCGACCCTCCTAAGCTTGTCGGGATCGGCCACGGCCCTACAGGGCTTCGCTTCTTCCGGATATTCCAATTTTCCGGTCTTCAGAAACACCTCGATGGCCCAGGCCATATCCAGTCCGTCAGCCAGCGCCCGGACCGGATCCTTTCCCGTAATGCTTCCTCCGGCAAACACGGCGGTCTCCCCGTCCAGAAAGCAATGGCCGTTTTCACGGTTCAGCGCGCCCAAATCGAGGCCGCCGCTTCCCGTGGCGACATATACCGCTTCAAATCCCTGATCCCGGATCTGATCTATGCTTTTGATCTCTGTATTGAAATACAGATCGTATTTTTCAAATTGAAACTGACGCTCAATATCCTCCAAAAAAACTTCCGGGGGCAGCATATCCCAAAGCTTGCCGCCCAGCCTTCCGGTCTTTTCATAAATCGTAACGCTGTACTTCTTCTGAGTCAGGCGCAGAGCGCAGGCAAGGCCGCTTGTTCCCGCTCCGATAACAGCGATCTTCCGGTTCTTGATCGGAACGTTATAGTCCGTGGGGTCCTTTTTAGCGGCCCTGGCTACGCATGTCTTTTCCAGAAGGTTCAACTGCACGGATTGGTCCAGCGCTCCTCTCGGACAGGCAGAGGCGCAATACTCGGGGCACATCGCGGCGACGATATCCGGAAATCCCACGGCGTTTCGGAAGGTCTTAATCGCGGCGTTATAGCGGTTGTTCTCCATCTTCGTCTGAAAATTCAGCACATCCACATGGAAGGGACACGCGGTGGAGCAGAAAGGCCTTTCATTCTGCCTGCAGGTATCATATTGTCTGAAATATTTCTCCACTTCACATCTCCTCTTTTTTATTGAGAATATTGTACCACGAAATTCGGAATTACGGAAAAAAATCTGTCGTACAACGAGGCGTAAATACAGGTAAGGCCCGGCGTCAACAGACGCCGAGCCTTTTGCGCACCTAGCCCCGTTTGCAGGGCAAACGTCGGCAGGCGCCATACGGAAATTTCGTCAATCTTTGATTGACAGAAATTTTTCCGTTCCTCTTGCTAGTTACTTTTACACCGGGTTTGCCTTGATCTTTTCCAGCTCTTCATAGAAATCGGAGCCCAGGAAATATTTCCTCGGAGGTTCGACCTTTCCGCCGCTGGCGAGGATATCGAGTCCGGCCTTTACCTTCGCAGCAGTGGCGGGCAGTTCGTATATCCTTACGCCGCAGGCGTTGTTGATGGCGTTGATCACCGCCACATGGTCGGAGGACTGGAACGCTTCGGAAGCTCCCGAGGAACCGAAGGGTCCGTTCTGGTCATATCCCTCCAGATGGATCGCAACCATCTTGTCCGGCACGTCCTTGATGTAGGGAACGCCGGCTGTGAACATGTTCGTATGCTTTTTAACGTCGTCATAGTTTTCGCTGAGAGCGAAGCCGATGGCATGGGACATGCCGCCGAAGGCCTGGCCGTTTACCGCCTGAATGTTTCCGACTCTGCCTACCCAGTCAACGCAGGTCATTCCCAGGACCGTGGTCTTTCCGGTAGCGGCTTCAACTTCGACCTCCGCCATAAACAGCGCGTAGGTGTAGGCATACGTCGGATTTCCTACTCCGGTGTTGGGATCCAGCAGTCTGAAGTAATCCCACTCCGCTTCCGCAACCCAGTTGCCCTCATATTTGGTGGGAATGCCCTCCTTGATCATCTCGTCGTAGGTGCGGTAGGTTCCGTCTTCCTTGCGCATCGCGTTTGCAAGGTTCTGGGCAGCTAAGATGCTCGCTTTTCCGTTGGCGAAATGGGATCTGGAGCCTGCGGACTCCCCTGTATTCGGGCAGAGCTTGGTGTCGGCCTGAATCAGCTTGATGTCATCAGGAGTGACATCCGGGAAGTAGGGCTTCAGCGCTTCCAGCATGCAGATCAGCGACCCCTGGTCTCCGCCCTGTCCCTGATCCTGCCAGGTGTCATATTTTATGAACTTTCCGTCGCCCACCAGCTCGATGGCCAGGTTCGCAAAGTCGTCGGAACCGAGCCCGACATTGTATCCGCCCCATGCAAGGCCCACGCCGCGGCGCTTTTCAGGCGTATCCGCCGCCTTTGCGTCCGCCACAGCCTTTTCATAGTGAGGCTTCATCTTATCCATCATCTCCTCCATTGGATACTGGAGGAACTCTACGCTGTTCAGATTGGTCTGTCCGGTTCTTGCGATGTTCTTGTATCTGAATTCGAAGGGATCCATTCCGATCCTTTCCGCCAGCATATCCACGAGAGCTTCTCCCGCCGTATATGCCTGGGGAGCGCCGTATCCCCTGTAGGGTACGCCGTGGGAATGGTTGGTCACCGCCGTCCTTCCGAGTCCCAGCGCGTTTGGCACATAGTACGGGAAGAACATGAATCTCGGGATCTTGATCATTTCGTCGTCGCCCAGGGCCGGATCATATCCGTGGTCCATGCCGGCGTCGAATTCTCCCGCGACGATCATTCCGTTTTCATCACAGGCCAGGCGTCCGTTGGTATATGTGGGAGCGCGCTTGCCGCTGAAGGCCATGAACTGTGCATAATCCATGGACAGCGCGATAGGAGCCTGCATCACCTTACATGCGATGGCCGCAAGGGAATAGGACGCGGCGTTCATCGCCCATCCGAAGGAGCCTCCCGTGGGGTTTTCCACGATGCGGATCTGCTCCACATCAAGGCCCACCGCCTGGGCGACGTCGTCTCTGTCAAAGTAGGTCGTCATGGCCTTGCACTGTACGGTTAGCAGTCCGTCTTCATCATAATACGCCTGTATGGTGTCGCCCTCGATGGACAGATGCGGCTCTCTGGAGGAGAAGAAGCTTCCTTCCACAGAGTAAGGCGCGTCGTCGATCATATCGGGCACCCTGTCGGCTTCGCCTTTAAAGAGCGGCTGCCACGCGAAGATGTTGTCCATGTTGGGATGGATCCTCATGGCGTCGGGCATCGCCGCGTCGAGATAATTCAGATATTCAGGCAGCGGTTCGATTTCCACCTTGACCTTGTCGGCAGCCTCTTTTGCGTGATCCCTGGTGTCCGCCACCACCATCGCGACGACGTTGCCGTAATTGATGATCTTTTCATCCACCAGCAGCTTGTGGACCTGGTCCATGGCCGTCGTTCTCGGTGAGAACTGGAACATCATCAGGTGGTTTGCGCCGTCCACGTCCTTTGCGGTGATGACTTTCACAACGCCGGGCATCTTTTCCGCCTCGCTGTAATCGATATTCACGATCTTTGCGTGGCTGGAGATCCTCGGCATCACGAGCCATACGTGGAGGGTCTCCGCAGGCATCTTTAAAGTGATGTCGTCGCCGTAATCGCATACGCCGCAGGCCTTCGCCATGGCGTTGGGCCGGACGATAGGCTTGCCGTAGTAATTGCCGACGTCCTTCTTGTAATCATAGGTGATATCCGCCAGCGTCTTTTCTCCGCGCATGATCGCGGCAGCTTCCATGATGGCGTCTACGATCTGCTTATATCCTGTGCATCTGCAGACGTTCCGGTGCTGTTGGAACCAATCCCGAACCTCTTCCCTGGTCGGATTCGGATTTTCCTGCAGCAGCGCGTAAGCCGACACGATAAAGCCCGGGGAGCAGAAGCCGCACTGCACGGCGCCCAGGTGGACCATCGCATACTGAATGGGATGGGGGTGCATGGGATTGCCGATGCCTTCGATGGTGACCACTGAGCTGAAGTCCTTCATGGTCTTGATTTTTTTGGTGCAGGAGCGGATCACCTTTCCGTCCAGAATTACGGAGCAGGCTCCGCAAACTCCGGTCCCGCAGCCGACCTTGGTTCCCGTCAAACCCAGGCGCCGCAGCACGCTTGCAAGTGTGTCC
>DAITKX010000045.1:0-15612 GCA_036835995.1 Bacillota bacterium
ACAAATTCCCATCAATGGCATTTGCCTACTGATGGGATTTGTCTACAGTCTGAAAGGAGCATCAATTGCTCCTTATTTTGTGCCGGTGCTTCCGAATCCGCCCCGGTCCTCCGAATCGAAATCCTCCGCCTCTTCGAACTCGATAACCGGCTGGTTTTTCTGAATGCGGAACTGGCATATCCGGTCTCCCGCCTCGATGACGGTGTCCCGCAGCGCGTAGGCCGGAAAGTGCCACCAATCGTTGGGCCCGCAGTATTTATTGTCCACCACGCCCATATGATTGGTCTGTATGACGCCGAAATTTTTAAAGGTGCTACTCCTTGGAACGATATGGGCTTCGTAGCCTTCCGGCAGCTGCATTGCCACCCCCAGGTGGATCAGCCGATACTCTCCCGCCTTCAGTTCGACCCGTTCCGCCGCCCTTAAATCGATCCAGTCCGACTTTCCTTCGATGTATTCCAGCCTTTTGATGCTCTGATTGAGGTACTTGATCCTGATCTGCGTCATCTGCCGCTCCTTTTTGGGTAAATCCGTCTGTGATGTATCCGTTTCCTCTTACGACTGGACGATCTTTTTCAGATCGACCTTGCTCTTTCCGATGAGGACGCCGGAATAATTGTGGATGTCCGTAATCATTTCGGAAATATTCACAATGTCTTCCATGGTCACCGCGTCAATGCTTGCAATGACCTCTTCCGGGCTATATATCTTGTCCAGCAAAAGCATGTTTTTCCCGATGGAGAACATGCGTCCGTTGACGTTTTCCAGGCTGAAGATGTAGCTTCCCTTCATCTGTTCCTTGGCGGTCTGAAGCTCCTCCGGAGTCACGCCTTCCGCTTTGAGAAGCTTCAGTTCATCCTGGATCCCGATCACCGCGTCCCTGACCTTTTCATGGCTTACGCCGGCATAAATATTGAAATATCCCGTATCGCTGAACGAGCTGGACATGGAATAAACAGAATAGGCCAGCCCCTTTTCCTCTCTGATATTCTGGAAAAGCCTCGAGCTCATGCTGCCGCCCATGATATTGTTCAGCAGCACCAGGGGATAATAGCGGTCGTCGTCAAGGGCAAGTCCCTTTAATCCCAGGCAAAGGTGCGACTGCTCGATATCCTTCACCTTGACCTTATAGCCCGGCTTATAAGGCGCTTCGCTGTACTCTTTCGGCGCTTTGCTGGAGTTGAGGGCCATCAGCTTGCAGTCGAAAAGCTCGCAGACGTGATCCGCGTCAAAACTGCCGCAGATGGAAATGACGATATTATCTCTTGTATACTCCTCGCCCATATATTTCTTGATGGCGTTCCGCGTGATCCCCTCCAGGGATTTCGGGGTGCCGATGATGGATTTCGCCAGGGGATTGCCCTTGAAAACCAGCTCGCTGATGATGTCGTGAGCGTCATCCTCGGGAGAATCCTCGATCATCTTGATTTCCTCACAGACGACCCGCTTTTCCTTTGCCATCTCCTCTTCGTCAAACTTGGAATTGATGAACATGTCGATGAGGATATCCGCAGCCTGATCGATGTTGGTCGCCAGGGTTTTCAGATAATAGCAGGTCGCTTCCTTTCCTGTAAAGGCATTGATCTGGCCTCCGATCTTGTCCACATCCTCCGCAATTTTCTTTGCGCTTCTGTTTTCGGTCCCTTTAAAAAGCATATGCTCGATGAAATGGGAAATACCCGAGTTCTTTGCCGTTTCGTCCACGGAACCGGCCTTTACCCAGATCCCGATTGAAACAGATTGAACATAAGGTATTTCTTCCATTACGATTCGAACACCGCAGCTTAATTTTTTGTTGATTATCATTATGTCTACCACTTTCCTTTTTCGATATATTAAAAAGTATTATACCATGTTCTGCGAATTTTTGCCATTATAGTTTGCGGCAGGCCGTTAATGGGACAGCCGGTAAAGGGGAACTATGTTGATCTTCTGCGCCTTGATCTCCGCGATGAGATCCGGCAGCGCCTTTACGGTCTCTTCTTTCGGATGCATCAGAACGATGGCTCCGTTTAAATTCTTTTTCAGTATTCTGCTCTTGATCACGTCCGCAGTGGAACCCTCCCGCCAGTCAATGGTGTCCGCGCTCCATAAGGCCAGCTTGTAGCCCAGGCTTTTGCAGAGGTCCACCGTGGTTTCGTCGTAATCTCCCGAAGGCGGCGCAAAAACGTTGGTTCTCACTCCCAATATATCAAGTATAACCTTTTCTGTTTTTAATATTTCTTCTTTTGTCGTCTCAACGGAATTTTGCGTGCACAGCTTATGGCTGTAGCCGTGGCTTTGGATCTCGTGACCGTCCTGGTACATCTCCTTTAACAGCTCCGGGTGTTCCTCCGCCCACCGTCCCGTCACAAAAAAGGTGACTTTGACGTCATTGTCCTTAAATATCTTCAGCATATCGGGGATCACTTCCTCTCCCCAGTCCACATTGCAGGCGAATACAAGCTGGTTGCTGTTTGGGAGCCCGGAGCGGATCACGGTGCCCTCTTCGCCCTGGGCCAAGCTCTGGAGCTCCTTCTCCTTCATGGCGGAATGATTATGGAAAATTATTGTCCCCAATGTAACAACCTGATAAACGAAAATCGCAAAAACCGTCACAAAGACGACGATCATCAGAATTTTACTGGTTTTCATATCAAAACACCCCCAAACATTCTATGCCTGGGGGTGTGGATTTATTTTTATTTTATCCAGATTTATAGCGCTGTCCGGCTACTTTTTCGCCTTGGCGATATTATCCCTGATCAGGATCACCTTGTAGACGACTGCGGCGGCTTCCGCTCTCGTGGCCTTTCCCTGTGGAATGAAGTTGCCTTCCGGATATCCGCCCATGACGCCGGAGGAAACGATCTTGTTTACCGCTTCCGCGGACCAGTCGCTGATCATGCTGCTGTCGGTGAAGTTTGCCGTGGCGCCGGTTTCAGGAAGCACCAGCTCGGTATACCTTGCGAAGTTGCTCAGCATGATCGCCATCTGTTCCCTGGTGATATTGCTGTCAGGCGCAAAGGTGGTTTCATCCATTCCGTTGACGATTCCCGATGCATAGCCCCAGTTGACATAGTTATAATACCATTCTGTCGCAGGAACATCCGTAAAGCCCGCAGGGGCGGATTGAGACGGATCCAGTCCGTAGATGGTCTTTGCAAGCATCGTCAGGAACTGCGCTCTGGTGAGAGACGCGTCAGGCTGATAATAATTGTCGCCCATTCCGTTGACGACTCCTCTTGCCGCCAGCTTGCCGATATATTCCCTTGCCCAGTGGCTTGCGGTATCCTTAAAGTCGATCATCGAGGCTCCGACCTGGACCGGAATGGTCTGTGTCACGCCGTTATATTCCACATAGATATTGCCTGAAACTCCTCCTGCGCCTACGGCCTGGAAAAGTCCGTTTTCATCGATGGTTCCGATGACAGGGTCACAGGTAAAGGTAAACAGACTGTCCTTGCTGGCAATGGGGGCATATCCGAATTTTGCGTTCACATTGACATCGGAAGTTTTTCCGGGATCAATGACGAGGTTCTGCACGTTGGTGGTAAAGGTGATGTTGTTCTGTATATCGATCTGGACAGCCGTTTCAAGCCCCCGGCCTCCCGCCGTAAAAAGCCCGTTGTCGTCCACCGTGCTGTCCGAGTCGCCGTCAACGCTGTAGGATACGCTGCCCGGGAGCGATGCCGGTTCATAATAATCATTGGAAGCGTAAGTGGAAAGCTGGATATCCGCTCCCGGCATGGCCAGGGGCTCGCTCGCATAGGTATGCAGATGCTCCGCGCTGGAGCCGCCGCTCCCTTTATAGACCAGCAGCAAGCCGTTGGTGGTCTTTCTCTGGGTCCCTTCCGAGGGGGAGGTCTTGGCTACCGCCTTGGAATCGATACCGGCTTCCCTGACGGCCATTACCGTAGAACCGCCTCCGTCCATATTGACCACGGTGGTGCAGCCCAAATCCATCATGTGCTTCATCATGTCGGTAAGTCCGAGGCCTCCCGAATATCCGGGCTGCCTGCCGTCCAAGGCATAAAGCATGACCGTTCCGTCGGGCTTGATCCCGATGGCTGTTCTGGGGTTGACGTTTGTGCCGTTGGACAGAACCTGCCCGCCATCGCACATGACGTAGTAGACGCCGATGGCCTCTTTGCTGTTCGCAAGGCCGGTGCCGCCCCAGTCGTCCACGGAAATCTCAACCGTACTTCCGGGAGCGAGGTAGGAAAGCGGAGGCGCATAGGGAGAATCCATCGCGGCGGACAGGACCAGCTGGCTATCCCCGATGGGGGTATTGCTTGTCCCGTTTCTTACTTCCACAACGGTAGCTTCAATGGTGCCGCCCACAGCCGGCTCCGCATCCCATGCCGAGTCTGCCTGGAGAATGACTTCTACCGAATTTTCCTTTGTCTTTGTGGTGGAAGCATATTGACGGTTATATAGATGAAGGGCCTTTGCCCCGCCGTGGGGGACATTGAAAAACCCGATGGGCGCGGTCCAATCTGTCGGTACGTATTCCGTCGTCGTGACAGGCGGCTGAGCCTGCTGTGGAGCCGTGGGATTCACCGTTTGCGTGATTGCCGGGTCCGTTGTCTGAGCAGCTGCCGGATCTGTCCCGGTTGCCGATGGGTCCGTCGTCTGCGTGCCCGCCGGATCCGTTGTCGCCGGATCGGCCGAAGGCACCGTAACCGTAGTCGGCACGTTGATGGTTCCCTTCAGGCTGTATCCCAGATTCACCTTCTGCAGCGAGGCTTTCCCGTCCTGGTCAAAGGAAATATCATATTCCGGCGCGTAGCCCGAGGTCTTGATCTTTCCGTCATGGATGGTCAGGCCCTTAGGCGTCCCCGACGCCGTATCGTACAAATCTCCGTTGATGCCGGCCACAACCTTGTACCCCTGGCTTTCCAGAGTACTGATCATGGTATTCATGGTGTAGGTCCCCGTGACCTCACCCTCAAAGACAAAGGGCTGCAAATCCGAATCCTCGGTATCCGTGTTTACGAAAAAGGCGCGTTCGATACCGTTTGTGCTGTGACCCGCCATCTGCGTCGAATAGTACGTATCGTCAAAGATCTCGGATTTGGTCTCGTAATAAACATTTCCTATTCCGTTTTGATATGTAAAGCCCGTTAAAAATGTTCCCGTCAGCATCGTCGCCGTAACGACAATTGCTGTGAATTTCCTGCTGTTGCTAAACGCCATCTTATCCCTTACCCCCTAACAAGTACCCTGCCGTTCTTAAAAGCCGCAGAGCACCGGCATCCTATCCTGCTCCGTTAAATGTAACTTAACTAATTCTATCATCACCGTTCCCGCACAATCAAGTTACACTTGCGTTACAAAGATCATTTCGCGTTAAAGTCGAACATGCTGCCTCCGAAACAATCCCCGTTGTAGAGAACGATCACGACGTCCGGATGATATTTCTCGGCGTATTCCGCAACGGAACCCTTAAACAGTCTGACGTCCAAAGCCCTTACCTCGTGAACTCCCGTGGAAAGGAAACAATAGACCGGAAGTCCGAAGGAATCCTTGATCATCAGGACCTTTCCGCTTTTGACTTTATGGTTGATAAATTCCAGTTCAGCGTTGTCGCCGTGATATACGGCATACCGGTTCGTATCCGGCGGCGTGCCCTTGGCGATATAGGAACTGTTCAGGACCGCCTTTTGGAAATCTCCCTCAAATACTGTTTCTCCGCCGTAATCCCGCTCATATACCGTATAATCCGTATCAAATTTAGGTGTGATCAGCGTGAAATCGTCGATTCCCCCGAAAGCCTTTCCCACTCTCCTTCCCATGGAGCCGATATAGTAATCCCGATACGTCTTTCGATTGAAATTATCGATGTCCGTATATTTTTTATCGATGTGGAAGCCGTAATCCCGGTTCAGCCGGTCGGCGATCCGCCCGTAGCCCTTGAAAGCGCCGTCGATGGTCCAGTGGTGGTCCGTGTCAAAAAACAGCTGGTTTTGCGTCATCCCCTGGGACCAGAAGCCCTCCCGGAGATCCAGATAATCGATCCCTTTGGCGTCAAGCCCCTCTAAAAACCGGTCGACGTTGTCGTTGGCATAGTCTTTTACACTGTCCGGCAGCTGCTGCTCATTCTCCGGCAGCTTGAAGGGAGCCTGGACGTACAGCAGCGGAATCCCCCGCCGGTCCAGCTGATCCTTTAACGCGCCCATGCTCTCCACCTCGTTGGAGACGTCCTGCTGCGCCACCGCGAAGGTGATCTGACCGTACTTCGTCTTATACAGATGGCCGTAACCGGCGTCCGAAATGATGTCATTCCCCATAGCCTTCTGAAACCACCCGTAGAGGTTTACATAGTCCTCTCTGCTGTACAGGGCGTCGTTGACGGCGGTCTCCAGGCTCTTTGCCGCTCCGCGAACCCTTTCCGCAACAGGGGTTCCAGGCAAAACAGTCGTCCTGTAATTCGTGATGAAGCTCCCCGCCACGGTGCGGGCGGAGAAAAAATAGTTTCCCAGAGACACTAAAACAATGGCCATAAAGATGACCGCGGTGATTTTTTCCGCTCTGTGGGTTTTAAAAAGGTCGATCAGTTTCATAATGCAGATCCTTTTGGTTAAATATCAACTTAATTCCCTTAAAAGTTAAAGTAAATAAACGGATTATAGGAGCCCTTGACCAGATACGCCATTGCAAAGAAGAACAGCGCCAGCAGTACGGCGGGATAAGCGATGACCGTTATACCGCTGAGGATCGGGCTTCCGCCTCCGGTTTTCCTTTCATACCAGCTTTTCAGCAGCTTTGACACCGGCATGGAGAGCAGTACGCCAAAGGCCAGAAATATGGAGTATTCATTCAACAATTCCAGTGTGCGCGGATCGATGATCCCGGCGGCGCCGACGCCCAGCATCGCTTTGATATACAGCCATGCCTGTCCGATGGTAGCGGACCGGAACAGGACCCAGCCGAAGATCACCAGCAGCATGGTGTAGATATGTTTCGCGACGGCTGCGGAGACACGTCCCTCCCCCAGCTTCTCAAAACCTGAAACCTTTTCCAGCGAAATGGAAACAAAATAAAGCAGTCCCCAGCAGATGAAGGTCCAGTTTGCGCCGTGCCAGAGTCCGGTCAGGAACCAGACGGCAAACAGGTTGAAAATCAGGCGGCCCTGGGTATCCACCCTGCTTCCGCCCAGAGGAATATAGACGTAATCCCGGAACCATGTCCCAAGGGAGATATGCCACCTTCTCCAGAATTCGGAGGTGGATTTGGAAATGTACGGATAGTTGAAGTTTTCAGGGAAATGAAAGCCGAACATCCTGCCCAGGCCGATGGCCATATCGGAGTAGCCGGAAAAATCGAAAAAGATCTGCAGCGTATAGCCGATGGCTCCAAGCCATGCGAAAGAAACGGACAGTTCTCCGCTCTGTACGGAAAACGCCGAGTCCGCGATGAGGGCGAAGTTGTTGGCAAGGAGGATTTTCTTGGCAAACCCCATGAGAAACCTGCACAGCCCCTGGGAAAAATCCTCAAAGGATTCCTTTCTGCCCATGATCTGGTCGGCGATGACCGAATATCTCAGGATCGGACCCGCCACAAGCTGCGGGAAAAAGACGATGTAGAGCCCAACGTGAAACAAATTCTTCTGCACCGCGGCTTTTCCCCTGTAAATATCGATGACATAAGAGATTGCATGGAAGGTGAAGAAGGATATCCCGATGGGAAGAATGATCTTTGACACGGTGAAATCCGTGCCGAAAAACCGGTTGACGTTGTCGATTGTAAACATCAGATATTTAAATATATAGAGGATGCTCAGATTGAATACCGTCATGATCACGATGACAAGTTTGGAACGCTTTTTATCCTCCCTGTGGCGATCCACCTCAAGCCCGAAAAACCAGTTGACAACGATAGAAAGCATCAGGAGAAACACAAATTTAGGCTCTCCCCACGCATAGAAGCACAGACTGGCCAGCAGCAGGAAAAAATTCTGCAGCTTGCGGTGTTTTCTCAAAGGTATATAATATATGATCAAAACTGCCGGTAAAAAGCAGACCACAAAGATCAAAGAAGTAAAAAGCATTTAAATTCCCCTTAACGATATCATATTTTTTCGAATGGTATCAAAACACTTCGAATATTGTATCATATTGGCAAGATTTTTGAAACCATAAAAAAAGACAGGTCTCACAGCATATTCGGTCCTGTCCTTTCATATCTTTAGCCAGAGATTTCGGAGCTCTGTTCTTTTCTAAACCGATTTCGATACCAATCCGGGTACTCTATACTGAAAATATCCTCACCATATGGAATATTCAAAGTATGGTTCTCGCTGAGCGTATACTCCTTATCGTTGATCTTAAAAACATCTCCGGGGTTACATCCCGAAAGCAAGGAAGAATTTGAGGTAAGTGCATCATAGTATTCATCGTATCTTTGTTTAGAGTGAACCCCTCCGCTTATTTCACTGCCTGAATAAAATTGTGTTGCTTCCCTGTCGCCCATCTTTACCGTAAAGAAACCTGTCTTTATGCCGGCTTGATCAAGGTATGACGCTACCTCTTGATCCGAAAACTGAAGGCGAACATATACCGGATCCTTACTCATCATATAATTCCAAAAATAAGCATAGCGCTGCAAGGTCTCGTCATAGGGTGCGCCGCCTACCCTTAGATCCTCGGAAGTGATTGAACCCACAAAACCTTCCGGGGAGGCGTATAAAAGATGCTCTTTTCCATCTGCTGAAATATACTTAAAATAATTATTTGAGCCGAAGTCAATCACATTGTCTCCTGCCTTAACCTCCTTCAGGTTGGTTCCATCAATTTTAGGAATCCGATCCACTGTAAACCGGTTTCCATTGCATTCTATGACATTCCCCTGCTGCAGGCTCATATACTCACCTGAATTCAAATCAGTTAATATGTTTTGAGAAATATATCTGCCGCTTCGCATAGATGGAGACGTTCCAGAGAGGAAGGCGCTGCTTTTAATCAAAGAATCGCTCTTATCAAAAGCCGTATTAGCGCTGCTTAATCTTGTCCCCGCCGCTTTGTTTCCATAGAAGAATCGATGTACTAATTGAGCTTGCTTGAGTCGTATATTGCTGACACTCATTTTATTTTCCTCCCGATTGATCCCTACGCTTTTTTTAAAGAAGCAGTGCATATTCGTTGCCTTCCACTGAATATACACTGTTTCCTTAAATAATAGTACAGCTCATGGCTATAAAATTTTACATTTGGATATTGTTGCTAGAGTGGTATCGTTACTGCCTCTACCCACTCAGAGGTTACTGGATAAGCATAACGTAAAGTAAGCTTTGGTGTAATAGTTACATTTTTGTTATACTTAAAAGTGACTTGCCAATTAGCTTTAACAGGTAAATTCATTGAAACTAGCCCCTCTTTCTGCCATGTGTACATGAGCAAATCAACAGTCCTTCCTGCCGTTACATTCTTTACAGAAATGCCTTTCACCGCTGTGGTCGCCACATTGCTCATGGATATGGTATATACAACTGCACCATCGGGGAGATTAGACTGCTGGCTTAAATTAAATGATACTGTAGCATCAGATCCGCTCAAAGTGATACTTTTCATAGCAACACTGCAATACTGCACGGTATAAGTCGGACCTCCTGCAAGTAAAATGTAGTTGCTAGGTGATGAAAGAATTCCTTGTACTTTTACATAGTAATATCCTGAAGACGGCGCAGTAAAAGGAAACGCTTTTACACCAAGACCAGACTTGACATATGATCTGGATAATATAAGAGATTGATTTGAATCATATACTTCAAAGTTAAAGGATTGATCATTGCAGGTAATATATTGTGTACCTGCAGTCAAAAATACTTTGAACCAATCTTCATCAACGCTGCTTGTAGTACCATGTACAGAGTATTGATTTGGCCAGGTAGTATTTACCGCATTTTCTGCGGTTTCATAATTGGCTTGAATTAATTGAGCTGTCTCAATTGTGTCATTGGGTTCCACATCAGTTACTATCTCTGCATGAGCAGTCACCCCAGACAACATAACCACACAGAAAACTCCTAATCCCATCATCAGTGCCTTTAATCCTTTTTCCACTTCATCATGAAAATTCCTCCTTCCTTGTTTTTAAGAAGATATAAAATATTCTAAGCACTTTTATTGTAACAGAATTTGTTCCTAATTTTAGTTAGTTTGACAGAACGTAACTTGATTTATGTTGAAACTTAAATTTTCTTGACAAAATGGACGGTTCTATATCCCCAGAGGCCCTCTATTATTGGCTAAATCTACCAATAGCCACCCGTTAAACGGGTGGCTATGAATTTTAACAGTATGCTTTGATTTGTCGAGCTTTTTTTGCACCTTTAGAGCAGTTCTTTTCTGGAAAGGTTGATCCTGTTCTGGCTGTCGATTTCCGTAACCTTTACCTTTACGACGTCGCCGATGTTCATGACATCCTCGACCTTTTCCACTCTTTCCTTGGCCATCTTGGAAATATGAAGCAAACCTTCTTTTCCGGGCAGGATCTCGATAAAGGCTCCGAAATTCATGATCCTCGTTACAACGCCCTCGTAGGTCTCGCCCACTTCCACGTCCTTCACAAGGCGCTCGATGGCCAGGACGCCATTGTTGGCGGATTCCATGTCGGGAGCCGCGATATAGACGAGGCCGTCGTCATTGATGTCGATCTTCACGCCGGTGTCGGCAATGATCTTGTTGATGGTCTTGCCTCCGGGGCCAATGACAGTTCTGATCTTATCCGGATCGATCTGCATGGAGATGATCCGCGGCGCGTAGGGAGACAGCTCCGGTCTGGGCGCTTGGATTTCTTCCATCATTCTGTCCATGATGAACATTCTGCCTTCCTTGGCCTGGGTAAGCGCATCCTGCAGGATCTGCCTGGACAGGCCGTGGACCTTGATGTCCATCTGGATCGCGGTGACGCCCTTGGCCGTACCGGCTACCTTAAAGTCCATATCTCCCAGGAAGTCCTCCATGCCCTGGATGTCGGAAAGGATCGCGATCTTGCTGGAACCGTCCGGTTCCACCCTCTCGATGAGGCCCATGGCAATACCCGAGACGGGAGCCTTGATGGGAACCCCTGCATCCATCAGGGACAGCGTGCTTCCGCAGGTAGAGCCCATGGAAGTGCTTCCGTTGGAGGATAATACTTCGGATACCACGCGGATAGCGTATGGGAATTCTTCCACGCTGGGCAGCACGGGGAGCAGAGCTCTTTCCGCCAGAGCGCCGTGACCGATCTCACGCCTGCCGGGGCTTCTCATGGGCTTCGCTTCTCCTACGCTGTAAGGCGGGAAGTTATAGTGATGCATATATCTCTTTTCCACTTCTTCTCCGATGCCGTCGATGGTCTGGGCTTCGCCCATGGGACCAAGGGTGGTGACGGATAAGACCTGGGTCTGGCCTCTCTTGAACAGGCCTGTCCCATGGGTCCTGGGGAGCACTCCCGTTTCGCACCAGATCGGCCGGATTTCTGTTCTCTTCCTGTTGTCGGGACGGATCCCGTCGTCCAGAATGAGGCTCCGGACCTGTTCCTTTGTAATGTTATACAATACCGCGGCGATATCCTTTGGATTGTCCGGATAGATCTCCGCAAAATGCTCCTTGGTTTCCTTCTCGACGGCGTCCATATTTTCGAGACGTTCCATCTTATCAAAGGTCTGAATCGCCGCTCTCATCTTATCGACCGCATATTCCCTCACGGCAGCATCGATATCCTCGGGAACCTTGTAGAGGGTGATCTCTCTCTTGGGCTTGCCCACTTCGGCGATGACTTCCTCAATGAATTCGATGATCTTTTTAATCTCTTCATGAGCGAACATGATCCCATCCAGGATCTTATCCTCAGGAACCTCGTTGGCGCCGGCTTCCACCATCATGATGGCTTCCTTTGTTCCGGACACGACGAGATGCATATCGCTGACTTCCCGCTGTGCAAGGGTCGGATTGACCACGAATTCTCCGTCAACCAGGCCGATCAGCACAGATGCGGTTGGCCCGTCAAATGGGATGTCGGAGATGGACAGCGCCACCGAAGAGCCGATCATGCCGACGATTTCCGGCGAGCAGTCGGGATCTACGCACATGACGGTGGCAACCACCTGCACGTCATTGTAGAATCCCTTGGGGAACAATGGTCTTATGGGCCGGTCAATCAGTCTGGAATTCAGGATCGCCTTCTCGGAAGGCCTTCCTTCTCTCTTTATGAATCCTCCGGGAATCTTTCCCGCGGCATACATTCTTTCCTCATAATCAACGCTGAGTGGGAAAAAATCGATATCGGCGCGGGGCTCCGCAGAAGCGGTGGCGGTTACGTTAACAACCGTATCCCCATATCTCACCATGACAGCGCCGCTTGCCATTTCGCATACCTTGCCGATCTCCAGCTGCAGCAGCCTTCCGCCGACTGCGGTTCTAAACGTTCTGTAGTCTTCAAATCTCATTAACAACTTCCTCCTGTTAATTTCTTTTCCTTGTTAAAATTAAAAGCGGGGAATTTCCCCCGCCTTTGATTTTCAGAATTATTTTCTTAATCCCAAACGAGCAATCAGAGTTCTGTATCTTTCCAGATCCTTGTTCTTCAGGTAATTAAGAAGGTTTCTTCTCTGTCCTACCATCTTCAAAAGTCCCCTTCTGGAGTGGTGATCCTTTGGATGGCTTTTTAAATGTATGTCGTTCAATTCATTGATTCTATAGGTTAGAATTGCGATTTGAACTTCCGGAGAACCGGTGTCCCCTTCTTTTGTCTTGTACTCATTGATAATTTCCGCTTTTTTTGCCTGATCAATCATTTTTTTCACTTTCTCCTTTTTTACTTTCACCTTCGGCCGTGTGCTACGTCGGAGAGTCGTAAGACTCAGCCAGAGGTATATTGTGACAATACATATTATCACATTTGAATTTTCTTGTAAAGCATTTTACCCGTTGTTGTTGATTTTATTCAAGGTATCAAAGAAGTCGGGATAGGAAATGCCGATGCACCGGTGGTTTTCGATCCTGCTGGCGCCTTCTGCCGCCAGGGCGAGTACCGCCATAGACATGGCGACCCGGTGATCGCCATAGGTTTCAAAGCTTCCGCCGCGAACCGGCCTTCCGCCTTCTATGATCAGCCCGTCATCGGTGGAGCGCACATCGACGCCCGCTTTTTTCAACTCTTTTTCCATTGCGTCGATCCTGTTGGACTCCTTGACCTTCAGCTCCTCCGCATCCCGGATCACGGTCCGGCCTTCCGCAAATGCGGCGGCCACCGCGATGACCGGCAGCCTCGGTATCAGCGCTCCTCCGATCTCGGTGCCGTGCAAGGAAGAGGATTTCACGGTGATATCCCCCCCAGGTTCGATTCCACCGCCCGATTTTTCTATCTGAATGGAGCCTCCCATGGCTTTCAGAACATCGATGATCCCCGTCCGGGTCTCGTTCAGGCCCACATTTCTTATGGTGATCTCCGAATTGGGAACGATCAGCGCCGCCGCCAGAAAAAACGCCGCGGAGGAAATATCCCCTGGCACTGTGAGATCATGTCCGTAAAGCTCTTCCGCGGGAGTCACGGTGATCCTATTCCCCTCGACGGAGATATTTCCGCCGAAACCGCCCGCCATCAGCTCCGTATGGTTGCGCGAAGGCTTCGGTTCGATGATTGCAGTTTTTCCGTCTCCGTAAAGCCCCGCGAGGATCAGGGCCGATTTCAGCTGGGCGCTGGCTACGGGCAGCTCGTATTCGATCCCTTTCAATTTTGCGCCCTTGATGATGATGGGCGTAAAGTCGCCGTCCGTCCCGGTGATATCCGCTCCCATTGCCCGCAGAGGCGCGATGACGCGGCTCATGGGCCGCTTCCTGATGGAGGCGTCGCCGTCCAGAACGCTGGAAAACCGCTGGGGCGCCAGCAGGCCGCAGAGCAGCCTCGTGGTGGTTCCCGAATTTCCGGTGTAGAGAAGCTCCTGCGGTTCCTTTAAGCCCCGAAGCCCGTTTCCCGTGACGAAAACCTCGCTGCCTTTGATTTCAATGGTGACGCCCATCTTCCGAAAGCATTCAACGGTGGAAAGACAGTCCTCTCCCATGAGAAAATACTCGATGACGGTTTCTCCCCTGGCGATGGACCCTAAGATTACCGCCCTGTGGGATATGGATTTGTCCGGCGCAACGGTGATGATTCCCCGGAGACCCTTTGAAGGTGTTAACTGCATTTTTCGCTCCTGTAACTTCCGATGATTTTCACAAAGGGCAGCTCTTCATAAAGCTGATAGAGCAGCGCCCGAATCCTGTCGTCCTTCAGATTGCCCGTGAAGTCCACATAGAAGAGGTACTCCCAGGAATTTTTTCCGTCGGGCCTGGAATGGATCTCGGTGAGATTCACGCCGTAATCACCGAAAATGCCCAGCACGGCGGCAAGGCTTCCGCTGCGGTGAGGGCAGGCGAACACCATGGCGGTTCTGTTGTGATCTTCCTTCACGATAAGGCTGCAGGATATGGCGACAAATTTTGTAGCGTTCTCCTTGTTGTGGTTGATCCCCTCCCGGAGAATCTCCAGACCGTACCGCTTTGCCGCGTTCCTTGAGCAGATGGCGCCTTTGCTTCTATCCTTCGATTTCGCAACATCCCTTGCCGCCACCGCCGTATTGCTGCTCACCCTTGGACTGATCCCGTTCTGTTTTAAAAATTCGGCGCATTGGGCGATGGCCTGGGGATGGGAATATACTTCCCTGATCTCCGAAAGCTCCGCGCCCGGAACCGCCGCAAGGCAATGGTTCACCTTTACGATATCGCAGTAATTGATATAAAGCTCATGCTTCACCAGCAGATCATAAACCTCGTAGACGCCTCCCGCCGTGGTGTTTTCAAGGGGAACGACGCCGGCTTGAGCCTTGCCGCCGCTGATGCGGAGAAAGACGTCCTCAAAAGTGTTCACCGGGCTGCTCTCAGCATCAGGAAAGAGGTTTCCCGCCGCCATTTCCGAATAGGAGCCGGGAAGTCCCTGATAACAGGCCATTTCAACGTCCGGCTCCTCCTCCTGAAAGGCTATCCTGAAATCCGCCCCCATGGCAAGGAGCTTCCGGTACTGGAACGTCCTGCTGACCTCCATCACCTTTTTTAAAAAAGAAGCGTAAGAGAGCTTCACCTCTTCGCTCATATCCCCCGTGAGGTTCCTTATGACCTCCTCTTCCCGGGACCGCTTCAGAATCTTGTCGCCGGTCCGGCTCTTGCTTTCAGCGATGGCTTCTGCCGTCTTCATTCTTTCCAAAAAAAGATCTTTTATCTGTAAATCGATCTCATCGATTTTTATTCTAAGTTGATCAAGGGTCATATCCATATGCCTCCAAGTTTACCAAATGCCATATCCACGCCTCCGTTTTTATCAAGCGTCATAGCCATAAGCCTCCAAATACAGATCCATCATGGCCACTGCCGCCGCGGCTTCAACCACTGCCGGCGCCCGCAAAGCGATGCACGGATCGTGTCTGCCGTGGATCTGAAGGATCTCTTCCCTGCTTGTCTCCATATTTAAAGTAGCTTGATCCCTGCTGATGGATGGGGTCGGTTTGATGGCGGCCCGGAACACGATGGGCATCCCCGTGGTGATGCCTCCCAGAAGTCCCCCGTTGTAGTTGGTTTTCGTCACAATCCGGCCGTCTTCCCTTTTGAAGCA
>DAITKX010000045.1:15648-24728 GCA_036835995.1 Bacillota bacterium
TCAGAAATGGCAAAGCCCATGCCAAACTCCACTCCCTTCACAGCCGGTATGCTGTAGAGAATGGAAGCGATGCGGCTTTCCACATTTTGAAAAATAGGGCTGCCGACCCCCGCCGCCGCGCCGACGACGGCGCATTCGATGACTCCGCCTACGGAGTCAAGCTCTCTTCTCGCCTGATCCACCGTCGCTCTGATCTTCTCCTCCGCCTCAGGGTGGATGAGAGGAAGGGCCTCCTGCCGCAGGCGGATCAGCAGATCTCTGTCGACGGACGCCAGGTCGAAGGGCTGGTCGCAGACGCCGCCCACGCTGTAGATATGGGATCCGATCTCCACATGATGGCGCTTTCTCAGAAAATCCTTGCAGAGCGCTCCCGCAAAGACTATGGGGGCCGTCAGCCTTCCGGAAAAATGCCCGCCGCCGCGGATATCGTTGTTTCCCCGGTATCTCACACCTCCGGTATAGTCGCTGTGACCCGGCCGGGGCACCCTTCGGAGATTTTCATAATCGGAGCTGTGGGTATCCGTATTTCGGATCATCATGGAGATGGGTGCTCCCGTGGTGATATTTTCAAGCATTCCGGAAAGAATCTCCGTCTGATCCGCCTCTTTTCTGCCCGTGGTCAAAACGCTCTGTCCGGGAGCCCTTCTTGCCATCTCCTCCTTGATAAATTCAAGGTCGCAGTCAAAGCCTGCCGGGAAGCCGTCCATGACGAGGCCGACGCCCTTTCCGTGGGACTCTCCGAATATGGATATTTTCAGTTGGTTTCCCCAAGTGCTTCCCATGTCAATCACCTAATGCTCTCATCATCTGTTTTAACTCCGTTACAGGGATTTTTTTGACCAGCGTCTTTCCGAAATCTTCGATGAAGATGAAATAAATGTCGTCTCCCTGTTTCTTTTTATCCGTCAGCAGAGCCTCGTAGACCGCTTCCCATGGCCAGACCGTATCGATCGGCAATCGGACGGATCGCAGGATTTCCGCCAGCCTGTCGTAACAGCCCTCCCTGGTGATCCTGGCCATTTCCCCCATCTTCACGGCAGCTGCCATGCCGATGGATACAGCCTCTCCGTGGGATATCCCGGTATAGTTTTCAAGCTTTTCGACTCCGTGACCGATGGTATGGCCGAAGTTCAGAATCCTTCGAAGGCCTTCCTCCGTCTCGTCTTCTTCGACTACCTTTATTTTTATCTCAACGCATCGCTGTATCAGTTGGGTTAAGCCGCTTTTATCGATGCTCCGCTCTTTGCTGTATCCATCCATTGCAGCCATGTCAAGCTTTGCGACCATATCAAGGATCTCTGCATCCCAGATGCAGCCGTACTTGATGACCTCCGCCAGGCCCGCCCGAAATACGCTATCCGGCAGAGTATCCAGCACCTGGGGGTCGATGAGCACCAGGTCCGGCTGGCGAAAGGCCCCCACCAGGTTCTTTCCCTGGGGCAGATCTACACCGGTTTTGCCTCCCACGGATGAATCCACCTGGGCCAGCAGCGTCGTCGGGATCTGTACCAGATACCGGATCCCTCTGAGATAGGTCGCAGCGGCAAAGCCCGCGATATCCCCCGTTACGCCGCCTCCCAGGGCGATGATCATATCGTCTCTTCCGAGCCTCTGGCTGCTCAGAGTGTCATAGATCTGCGATACGGTCTCTAAATTTTTATATTCCTCTCCGGCGGGGATGATATGGTGAAACACCGGAATACCTGTGGCCGCCAGATCATTCTCCAGCTCATGAAGGTAGAGTCCGGCGACATTGGAATCCGTGATCACGCAGATCCGTGAAGGTCCCTTTTGACCGAATTCCTGCCTCAGGCATAATTCCCCGACCCGCTTCCGCACGTTCTCTCCGATGACGATTTTGGATTCATTCTGTTTTCCGTGCAATTTCAATACTTCCATTGGAACCTCTGCAATTTTCAGTTTTCTATCATTCTTTATCTATTATAGTTCTTTCGTTTTCTATAATTCTCTGTCCACCACCGCGGCGATGGATTTCAGCTTTTTCATGGTGCTGTCGAACATTTCATAGGTCAGGCTCTGGGCGCCGTCGCTCAGGGCGTTCTGCGGGTCGTTGTGGACCTCGATCATAAGCCCGTCGGCTCCGGCGGCGATGGCCGCCATGGAAAGGGATTCCACCATCCAGGCCATGCCCGAGGCATGGGACGGATCGATGATCACCGGCAGGTGGCTGAGCCTTTTCAGCGCAGGAATCGCGCTGATGTCCAGCGTGTTCCTGGTAAAGGTCTCGTTTGTCCTTATCCCTCTTTCACATAATATCACATTTTCATTGCCGCCGTTTAAAATATATTCCGCCGACATGAGAAACTCTTCCAGCGTATTGGAGAATCCGCGCTTCAGCAGCACAGGGATCCTCGCCCTTCCCAGTTCTACCAGGAGTTCATAATTCTGCATATTTCTCGCGCCGACCTGGAAGCAATCCACCTTGCCCAGGAATTTTTCCACATGGGTCGGATTGGTGATTTCCGTCACGATGGGCAGCCCCGTTTCCGCTTTTGCCACATTCAGGTATTCAAGCCCCTCCGCTTTCAGCCCCTGAAAGGAATAGGGCGACGTCCTGGGCTTCCATGCTCCTCCGCGAATGATGGACGCTCCCGACTCCTTGATATGCTTTGCGATATCCACGATCTGTTCCTCGCCTTCCACCGAACAGGGACCGGCCATCACAACCACTTTTTTGCCGCCGATATTCACTCCGCTCACATTGACGACGGTGTCTTCGGGGTGCATCTTCCTGTTGGCGCGTTTATACGGTTCCTGAACCTTGATGATTTTATCCACATGTTCGCTGAGATAAGCCGAATTTTTGTCTATGGCCGAGGTATCCCCCACCACGCCCAAAATCGTCGTCTCCGCGCCTACGATGGGGCAGACCTCGACGTTATAGCGGCTGAGCCACCCCGCGATCTTATTGATATCTTCCTGTGTCGTTCCATTTTTCAATACAATGATCATTTTTCTCATTCTCCTTTTCTATCAGCCCGAGCTCCTCTAATTCAACGGTTCTATTTCCGCCAGCCAGATACACAAAAAAACCTTCCGCCCCTGTACAGGGACGAAAGGTAATGATTCATATCTTCCGCGATACCACCCAAATTCAGCACTGGATAAGCACTGCTCTCTTTTCGGATACGAAGCAAAACACTCTTATCACCTTGCCGGATATCCTATCCCTGTAACGCGGGAACACGCCTAAGCCTACTTCTATATGTTCAGCCCGGAGCTCAAGAGGGAACTTCAAAATACATTTTCCAATACCCACTTCCAGTCAACGGTGGATAATCCCTGTCAGATCCCGTATTTCTACTTTCCTCTGTCATAGCTTTTCACTATTATTTATTAGTAATATGCTAACCGCTAATCCTGCGATTGTCAAGGGGAAAATTTAATCTCCGGCGGCAGAGTTTAATCTCTGATGGTAAAGCTCTGCATCCCGGCAGTCATTTGTGATCTGCTGCGCCAGCTCTTCGACGCTGCTGAACTTGATTTCCGGGCGAAGCCTTTCCAGAAATTCCACACGGATCTGTTTTCCGTAAATATCCTTGCTGAAATTAAAAATATGGGTCTCTATATTCTTTTTATTATCGCCGATAGTCGGCTTGATTCCAACGTTTGTGATGCCCTGATAGCAGACGCCGTTATAGTTGCAATAGGTCACGTAGACTCCGTGAGCCGGAGTCACCATCGCCTCGTCTATAAGGATGTTCGAAGTGGGAAATCCGATGGTTCTGCCGATCTTATTGCCGACCACCACTTCCCCGCCTACGGAATAGTTCCTTCCCATATATTTTTTACATTCGCCGACTCTGCCTTCCGCGATGATCTTTCTGATAAAAGAGCTGCTCACCAGATTGCCGTCGATCTTGAAGGGCTCTAAAACGTGAATGCCGAAACCGTTTCGGAGGCCCGCCTTGATCAGCGTTTCAGGGGTTCCCTCCGCCTGATAGCCAAAGCGATAATTGAAGCCGCAGTAGGCTTCCCGCATTTTAAAAGCGCCGATCAGCAGTTTCCAAATGAATTCTTCCGCCGACATATGCTGAATGGTTTCGTCGAATTCCAGGGAAAACAGATAATCGACCCCAAGGCTTCTGATGATTTCCGCCTTATCCTCAGGATATAATATATTTTTAATGACCGGCTTTCCCGCAAGGACATTCTTCGGATGATTGGCAAAGGTGAACACGGCGCTTTTCAGACCCGCCGTCTTGGCGCTTTTTACCATCCTTCGGATGAGCTCCTGATGCCCTTTATGGACGCCGTCAAAATTTCCCAGCGCTACGACTGTTTCCTTTATATTTTTAATTTCTTCCAGTGAATTAAATTGCTTCATTGTAATCCCTGCCTAAAAGATGTCCCTGCGGTTTAGAAATATCTTATCCGCCGCTATCTTGTCATACTCTTCATTATAAAATGCGACCCCCAAAAACGTAGGCGCTTCCCTGCCGGAGGCCGACCCCTTGCCGAGATAGACGTTATATGCCTTTTTATACTCCTCCCGGATATTCAAGCCGGGTTTCGCATCTTTCAGTTCCGGTTCCCGGACAACGGCAACATCGGCCATCCGCAGGTGTCCGCCATTGACAAACCACCTTCCCCGGTCTTCGTTCACAAGGGCTTTTCCGAAATGGACCAGCGGGAAATCCGGCGGCACCAGATACCTCTCCGGGCTTCCTGCCGTCAGCTCCTCAATGGTTACCGTTTGATCCAGCGTAAAGGCTCCGCTTGCCGTCCGTATCAGGCAGCTCATGACCGCTCCGCAGCCTAAGACCCTTCCCGCGTCATGGCAGATCGTCCTTATGTAGGTGCCTTTTGAACATTCCACGTCGAAGGTTACCCTTTTCCTTGCCGGGTCCATGCTGATCACCGTAATGCTTCTTATGTCAACCGTCCGAGGTTTTACTTCGACGGCTTCTCCCTGCCTCGCATACTCATATAACCGCTTTCCATTGACGCGAACAGCCGAATATCCCGGCGGATACTGGGAGATCAGACCCTGAAAGCTTCCCAGCACATCTGCGATTTTCCCTTCGTCGAAGGCAAAATCTCGGACATTATCCTGGAGGACCGTTCCCCAGATATCCTGGGTGTCCGTTTCAATGCCCAACTGCATTTCACAGCGATACTTTTTATAATCCAGATCGAGATATTCCATGATCCGCGCCGCGCTGCCGATACAGAGGGGCAGAACTCCCACCGCCATGGGATCCAGAGTGCCGGTATGCCCGATCCTTTTAACCCCGGTCAGTCTCCTGAGCATCTGAACGCCGTCATGAGACGTCATGCCCGCAGGCTTCAAAAGGTTGATGATTCCGTCCCTAATCATAACTGCCCTGACTCCGTTCCTTCCGTTTTGGCGCCAACTCCCTTTACAGGGCTCCCGTTCTTTCCCAACTGGGCGATGATTGCAGCGGAAAGAAGCGTCTTCGCCTCATGTAAAGAGGTGTTCAGCGTACAGCCCGCCGCCTTTCTGTGTCCGCCGCCGCCAAAGGATTGGGCGATGGCAGATACGTCTCCATAGGTCTTCGCCCGGAGGCTGACCTTGATCTCACCGGGTTCGGTTTCCTTTAAAAATGCTGAGATTTCAATTCCCCTGATGTTTCTCAGGGTTTCGATGATTCCTTCGGTTTCCTCCATGAGGGCGCCGGTTTCCTCCAGCATTTTCTGCGTAACATACGCGATATCCGCCTTGCCGTCGGCAAAGATCTCGATGGTGTCGATGACCTCCTTCAGGATTCTAAATTTTTCATACCTGGTATTCTGATAGACCTCTACGCTGATCTTCTCCAGATCGATGCAGGCGTCAAAGAGCTCCGCCGTTATGAGGTGGGTGGTCTTTGTCGTATTGGTGTACTGAAAATTTCCCGTATCCGTTGTGATTGCAGTGTAAATCGCCTCCGCCATCTCAACGTCAAGCTTGACTCCCAGAAGTCCGATCAGGTCGTATACGATTTCGCCCACCGCAGCGGCGTGTTCGTCGATATAATTCAATTCTGCAAAATAGTTGTTCGTTCTGTGATGGTCGATACAAATGCTGCTCTTTCCCGCCAGAAACTTGTCCTTTCTCTTGACAAACCGCTCGATGTCGCTGCAGTCTACGGACATGGAAATATCCGGCGTCTCTATAATATTCTGATCATAGGTGCAGTAATCCTTTTCCAAAAAAAACAGATAAGAAGGAATCGCGTCCTCAATGAGGATGTGAGCCTTCTTTCCCATTTTCCGCAGCGCCGCGCACAGCGCGATGGAGGAACCCAAAGTATCCCCATCCATGACGACATGGGGATACAGCAAGATGGTTTCCGCTTCTTTGAGTTTATCTGCGATCTCTTTCAATGTGCTCTTCTTCATCATTTTCTTTCGTCTTTTCTATACCCAATTCATCGATCAGTTTTGTGATGTGTCGCCCGTATTCCAAAGAAGTATCCATTTTAAACAGCAGATCCGGCACATGTCTCAGCTTGATCTGTTGTCCGATTTCTCTCCGAATCAGGCCTTTTGCGCTTTTGAAAGCGGCCAGAACCTCGTTTTTCTCTTCCGGGCTGGTTTCTTCGTCGGCCTTGCGGCCCAATTTGGTGATATACACGGTAGCAAAGCTTCCATCCTCGGTGACATCAACGGCGGAAATGCTGACGATCCCGGATAATCTCGGGTCTTTTATCTCCCTGAGAAGCAGGTCGCTGATGATCCTCCGGATTTCTTCGCCCAGCCGGCCCTGTCTATAACCTTTTCCCATAAATCTCTTTTCCTTTGTCTGTTATTTTCTCTCTATCTCTTCCATCTTGAAGGCTTCGATGATGTCCCCTTCCTTGATGTCATTGTAGTTCTCGATGCCGATTCCGCATTCATACCCGTGGGCGACTTCCTTCACGTCATCCTTGAATCTCTTGAGGGATGAAATTTTTCCCTCATGAACCACGATGCCGTCCCTCACCAGCCTGATCTCCGCATTTCTCTGGACCTTGCCTTCCAGGACATAAGCTCCGCCGATAATGCCGACGCCGGGAACTTTGAAAGTATTTCTGATCTCTATCTTACCCAGAACGACTTCCTTAAATACCGGATCAAGCATACCCTTCATGGCCGCTTCCACTTCGTCGATGACGTCGTAAATTACCCGGTAGGTTCTGATTTCGACGTTCTCCCTCTCAGCCATGCTGGTGATGGCGGAGGTGGGTCTGACGTTGAAAGCGATGATGATGGCGCCGGAAGTATTGGCCAGCATGATATCCGATTCCGTAACCGTGCCGACTCCCGTATGGATGATCTTCACCTTTACATTTTCATTTTTCAGCTTTTCCAGCGACTGGGTCAAAGCGCCGACAGAGCCTTGAACGTCTCCCTTGATGATCAGGTTCAGTTCCTTGACTTCGCCCTCCTGGATCTGGCTGAAGAGCTGCTCCAGCGTAACGCTGGAATTTCTTGCCATGACCTCTTCTCTCAGCTTGAGTCTCCTGTGTTCGGCGATTTCTCTCGCCACTTTGTCTTCCTTCACCGCGTTGAACTCATCGCCAGCTTCCGGTACTTCGTTCAGCCCGAGAATTTCCACCGCCGTCGCGGGGCCTGCTTTTCTGATGGTGTCGCCCTTATAGTTGGTCATGGCCTTGATCCTTCCGGAGCAAGTCCCGGCGACAACGCTCATCCCGGCCTGCAGCGTGCCGTTCAGCACGAGAAGGGTGGCTACCGGCCCTTTATTTTTATCCAGTCTTGCTTCGATAACGCTTCCCATTGCAAGGCGGTTGGGGTTTGCCTTCAGTTCGAGGACTTCAGCCTGAAGCAGGATCATTTCGAGAAGAGTGTCTATTCCCTCGCCCGTCTTTGCGGACACGTGGACGCAGATGGTGTCTCCGCCCCATTCCTCGATGAGAATTCCGTGCTCGGTCAGCTCCTGTTTAACTCTGCTGGGATCAGCGCCCGGCTTATCTATTTTGTTGATCGCAACGATGATCGGAACGTTAGCGGCCTTAGCATGGCTGATGGCCTCTACGGTCTGAGGCATTACGCCGTCGTCCGCCGCCACCACAAGCACCGCGATGTCGGTAACGTGAGCGCCTCTTGCCCTCATAGCTGTAAACGCCTCGTGTCCCGGCGTATCCAGGAAAACGATCCTCTTGTTGTTGGAATATACTTCCGATGCTCCGATATGCTGTGTAATGCCTCCGGATTCCGACGCGGTGACGTTTGTCTTTCTGATGGCGTCCAGCAGCGAGGTCTTGCCGTGGTCGACATGTCCCATTACGGTGATAATCGGCGGTCTCGGCTTCAAATCGGATTCTTTATCCTCGAAGAGCTCCAGGCCTTCTTCCACGACCTCTTCTTCAACCTTTCCCACAACGATATTGACTCCCAGTTCGTCTCCGAGCACTACAACGGTGTCTTCATCGATGTTCTGGTTGATATTTGCCATGATCCCGAGCTTCATCAATGCCATGATGATCTGGGATGTGGATTTTTCGATTTGTTCCGCAAAGCCTGCAACGGTGATGGGAACATTGATAATCTTGGTGCCCGGCGGCAGATCTTCCAGCTTGATTTCCGGTTCAACGGGTTTCGGAGCAGGTTTCTGCGGCGGTTTTTGCCTGTGCTGCTTTTCAAGGCTTCCGCTCTTGAGTCCCTTTTGTCCCGGCTTGGATTCGTCGGTCTGCTTCGGAGTATATTTTTGCTGTTGTTTCAGGTTCGGTTTTTGATCCTTATCCGGATGCTGCCTCGGTTCAGAGGATCTAGGCTGTGATTCTCTGCGGTCGGACGGCTTTGCGGGAACAGCTGCTCTTTCTTCAAAGGGCTTCTGATGATCAGGCCGCTGCTGGTGCGCAGGACGGCCGCCCTGTGCGGGCCTTTGCTGCTGATTCCGGTCTGTACCCTGAGCGGGTCTCTGCTGGCGGTTTTGCTGTGAGCCCTGTGCAGGTCTCTGCTGACCCTGCTGGCCGCTTTGGGCAGGCCTATACTGACCTGTCTGGCCGCTTTGTGCAGGCCTATACTGACCCGACTGGCCGCTTTGGGCAGGCCTATGCTGACCCGGCTGACCACTTTGTGCCGGCCTCTGCTGACCCGGCTGACCACTTTGT
>DAITKX010000046.1:0-1805 GCA_036835995.1 Bacillota bacterium
ATCCGGTTAAAGGCACCTTGATCAGGGAAGGCGTGCCGAGCATATTGAACCGCGACGATGCCAACGCTTTGGAAGAAGCCTTGAAAGTCAAGGACCAATATCCCGAAACTCATATAACGGTCATAACGATGGGCCCCCCTCAGGCAAAGGATATGCTCACCGACTGCCTGGCACTGGGAGCAGATGAAGCGATCCTGCTTAGCGACAGGGCTCTTGGCGGCTCCGACACATGGGCTACCTCCAATGCGATTGCGGCTGGAATCAAAAAAATCGGTGATTTTGATCTTATTTTCGCCGGAAGACAGGCCATTGACGGCGATACGGCCCAGGTGGGTCCCCAGCTGGCTGAAAAGCTAGGATTGCCTCAGGTCACATACGTAAGGGATTTCTCCTTCAATGGCAGGGACGTTACTGTAAAAAGGGCGTTGGAAAATGGCTATGAGGTGATCGAGCTGCAGATGCCGTGTCTCCTTACCGCTATCAAAGAATTGAACAAGCCTCGATATATGTCTGTCAAAGGAATTTATAAAGCGTGTGAACAGGAAATTACCGTATGGAACGCCGAAGACATCAGCATCGACTTGAAAAGGGTCGGCCTGAAAGCCTCTCCGACAAATGTACATCGGTCTTTCACACCGGCGCCAAAGGGAAGGGGAATCATGGTAGAAGGGGATCCGCCCAAGGATACGGTGGATAACCTGATGAAGAGCTTGAGAGAGAAGCACATCATTTAAGGAGGAAAAGCAGATGGCAATTGAAATAATCAACGATCTTTCCCAGTATAAAGACGTTTGGGTCTATGCGGAGCAGAGAGAAGGAAAGCTGATGAATGTGGCTCTGGAGCTTTTGGGAGAGGGTTTCAGGCTGTCCAGAGAGATCGGCAGCGGCGCAAAGGTATGCGCAATTCTGATCGGCAAAAGCGTTGGGCATCTTGTAAAAGAGCTTTATGCATACGGCGCAGACAAGGTTTACATAATTGAAGACCCTCTTTTGGAAAGGTACACCACCGATGGCTACACCAAGGTCTTAACGGATGCGATAAGGCAGTATAAGCCTGAGATCGTGATCTTCGGCGCTACCCATATCGGCAGGGATTTGGCTCCGAGAGCAGCGGCCAGGCTGGATACGGGATTGACCGCAGACTGCACAAGACTTGACGTGAACACCGGAAATTATATCGATTACCTTGATAAATTTACGACATTGAATACGGCTGGCATGGACCGGAACGACGGAGACAAGAATCTGAAACAGACGAGGCCCGCATTTGGAGGCAACCTGATGGCCACAATCATCTGCCCGGCACACAGGCCTCAGATGGCCACTGTCAGGCCCGGCGTAATGGATAAGCGGGAAATGGATGACAACGCGGACGGCGGGCTGATCAAAGTCGACTATAGGCTGTCAAAGGAAGATATCCATACAAATGTGGTTGAAGTCGTTAAAGCGGCGAAAGAAATCGTATCCCTTACCGATGCGCAGATCATCTGCTCCGGCGGAAGAGGCCTTGGCGATGCGTCGGGCTTCGATCTGATCAGACAGTTTGCGGGAAAGGTCGGAGGCGTTATAGGCTCGTCCCGGGCGGCAGTCGATGCTGGCTGGATCGATCATTCCCATCAGGTCGGTCAGACCGGAACGACGGTTAAGCCGAAAATTTATTTTGCATGCGGGATTTCCGGGGCGATTCAACATCTGGCCGGAATGCAGACCTCCGACACAATTATTGCGATCAACAAAGACCCGGAAGCTCCGATCTTTGAAGTTGCAGATTTTGGCATCGTAGGCGACCTATATAAAATCATACC
>DAITKX010000046.1:1854-2586 GCA_036835995.1 Bacillota bacterium
GACGTTGTGATCGTTGACGCCCTGAGGACCGGCTTTGGGAAATATTTTGGAACCCTGACAAAGATGGAGGCGGATGAACTTGCGGCCCCTTTGCTTTTAGAGCTCGTTAACAGAAACAGGATGGAGAAGAGTGACATCGGGCTTTGCGTCATGGGAAACGTGGACGGCCACTCATCCGCTCCGAATCTGGGCAGGCTGGCTCTGCTCAGAGCGGGCTTCCCGTCTGAAGTGCCTGGTTTTACCGTAGAACACCAGTGCGGTTCCGCTTTGCTGGCGATCAATACAGCCTATATGCAGATCGCCACAGGGATCGTCGATGCCGCGCTGGCCGGAGGAGCTGAAAACCTCAGCAACGCGCCGTATTGGATCGAAAATGCAAGGCAGGGATTTCGGCTGGATGAAAAGGGACTGAAGATCCACTGTGAGTTCATGGAAACCGCGAGGCGCGTCTGCGGCCCCGAGCTTTACGCGCAGAATGTCAACATGGGGATCACCGCGGAAAATCTTGCGGAAAAATATAATATTTCAAGGGAAGAACAGGACGAATTCGCTTGCCAAAGCCACCATAAATTTGCCGGAGCCCAGGCGAGAGGCAGAATCAAAAAAGAGATTCTGCCGCTGGAAGTGAAGACGAAAAGAGGAGCCGTGCTGTTTGAGACGGACGAGCACGTCAAACCCGATACCACAGTAGAAAAGCTCGCTGAGCTGCGGCCTGCGTTCAAGGAAGGCGGG
>DAITKX010000046.1:2642-9954 GCA_036835995.1 Bacillota bacterium
AAAGCCGCCGGGTTCGGCTTAAAGCCGCTGGCTTCCATCGGCAAGCACCTCAGCGTGGGAGTAGACCCGGCGATCATGGGCATCGCTCCGGCCTATGCTATTCGGAAGCTGTTGCAAATGGCGGGTACGAAGCTGGACGATTACGGCCTGTTCGAAGTCAATGAAGCTTTCTGTGCGCAGACTCTTGCGGTTTACAAAGAACTTGAGCTGACCGGCAGACAGCGGGAGCGTTTTAATGTCAACGGTGGAGCTATAGCGGTAGGTCATCCGGTGGGGGCCTCCGGCGCCCGTCTGGTACAGACCTTGATCTATGAGATGCAGGAGAGGGGAGTGCAGCGTGGAATTGCCGCCCTTTGCTGCGGCGGGGGAACCGGCATAGCGACAGAATTGATCCTGGAAGAATGATAGATGGGGAGGAATGCATTAATGGAGTTTCGAGAAGTTTTCGTGGTCGGCGCTGGGTTTATGGGCGCGGGGATCGCACAGACATGCGCGATGTACGGCCTTAAGGTCGTAATGTATGACATAAGCGAGGCTATCGTGAATAAAAGCTGCGAGAGCATGAAAGTATTGATGAATAAGCTTGTCGTCAAAGGAAAAATGACGGCGGAGGAATATGATGCCGCCATTGCGCGAATTTCAGTTACAACCGATATAGAGGATGCAAGAAATGCCGATTTTGTGATAGAAGCAGCTCCGGAGAAGCTGGATATCAAAAAGGAGATATTTATCGAGCTGGATGCTGTCTGCAAGCCGGAAGCAATTCTGGCGACAAATACATCATCGCTTCCGATCACAGCCATGGCAGGGGTGACCAAGAGGCCCGACAAGGTAATCGGAACGCACTTTTTCAGCCCTGTTCCCTTGATGAAGCTCTGTGAAATCGTCATGGGATACACGACCTCGGAAGAGACATATGAAAAGACGGTCGCATTTGCAAAGCAAATCCACAAGGAAACGATCCGCGCCTTCGACAAGGGCGGTTTTGTTGTGGACAGGATGCTGAACCTCTTCCTGAATGAAGCTGCGAATCTTTTGGAAGAAGGCGTAGGCACGGTAGAGGATATCGACAATGGATGCAAGCTCGGCCTGAATCATCCGATGGGACCGTTAGAGCTGATGGATCTGGTTGGAAGCGATATTACGCTGGCTGTCATGGAGGCCTTGTATGATGAATATAAGGATCCGAGATACCGGCCGAGCACCTTGCTCAAGACTATGGTCAGAGCGGGACATTGCGGCCGCAAGAGCGGGATCGGATTCTACGATTACAGGGATGGAACGCAAAAGCCCATCAAAAGATAATCTGGCGGAGGAGGCATGTTATGAGATATCAATATATCACGGTGGAAAAAAAAGAAGCGACCGCCTGCATTACCATCAGCCGTGAAGAGGTTCTGAATGCGCTGACCGGTGAAGTGATCGCCGAGCTGGACGCGGCTTTTCATGAACTGCATTTCGACGATACGGTCAGATGTATTATCCTGACCGGAAAAGGCAGAGCCTTTGTGGCGGGGGCGGACATCGCGCTGCTCAATACCTTTGAGGGACAGCAGGGAAGGAAGCTTGCAAGAGCAGGCCAGGCGATGATGAACTATATCGAGTCCATGGATAAACCGGTAATCGCTGCGGTAAACGGATTTGCCATCGGCGGAGGCTGCGAACTGGCGATGTGCTGCGATATCAGGGTTGCATCCGGAAACGCCAAATTCGGGCAGCCGGAAGTCAATCTGGGAATCACGCCGGGCTATGGCGGCTCTCAGAGGCTGACCCGGCTGGTCGGCAAGGGGATGGCAAAATATCTATGCCTGACCGGCGATCAGATCACTGCGGAGGAGGCAAAGGAGATAGGGCTGGTTGAAAAGGTTGTTCCCGGCGAGGATCTTATGGATGAAGTCTACAGGATTGCAGAGAAGATCGCTTCAAAAGCACCGATTGCGGCAGGCCTTATAAAGCTTGCGATCAACGCCAGTGAGGATGTCCCGCTGAACTGCGGTATCGCTTATGAAGCGGAGCTTTATAACACGGCTTTCAAAACGGAAGATAGAGAAGAAGGCCTGGCCGCCTTTCTGGAAAAGAGAAAACCGGTGTTCAATAATCGATAAGGAAGGAGAGCTAAATGGAGACCAGAATTACATCCAGGCAGATGTTGAATGAACTCCTCGATCATCATTACAGTACAGCTTTGGAAGCAAAAGCAGAAGGCAAACCGGTCGCCTGGGCCACTTCCATATGTCCACAGGAGCTCTTGGAGACTCTGGACATAGACGTCGTATATCCTGAGAACCATGCTGCAGCTATCGGAGCCAGAAAATGCGCTCCTGAATTTATTGAGCAGGCGGAGGGTAAGGGCTATTCGCCGGATATATGTTCCTATGCGCGGGTAAATATGGGATATGCCGATATCAGACATTCGGAGGCGGGAGATATTCCGATGCCGGATCTGATTTTCTGCTGCACCAATATCTGCAATACGGTATTGAAGTGGTATGAAAACCTGGAAAAGAACTTGAAAATCCCGCTGATCATGTTCGACATGCCCTTCAACCACACCTATGATGTGCCGGCTCACAGCGTTGCATATATGAGAGGCCAAATCGACCATGCCATCAAACGGCTTGAGGAAATCACGAAGAGGAAATTTGATTACGACAAGCTCGGAGAGGTGATGGAAATCTCCAACCAGACCTGCGAATGGTGGAAAATGGCCACGGATCTGGCAAAAGCCAGGCCGTCGCCCCTGAACGGATTCGATATGTTCAATTATATGGCGATGATCGTATGTATGAGGGGCAAGAGGGAGGGCCGAGAAATCTTTAAGCTCTGGTATGAAGAATTAAAAGAGAAAGAGGAAAGAGGTATCGGGCCCTGGAAGGATCAGGAAGAGAAATATCGGATCATGTGGGATGGAATCGCGTGTTGGCCGCACCTGTCGGTCACCTATAAATTCTTGAAAAAATATGGAGTCAACATGGTCACGTCGACCTATCCCGAATCCTGGAACGTAAGGTATGAAAAAAACGATCTCGACGGAATGGCAAGGGCATATAGCTCCAATTACGCCAACCGGAATCTGGATTATGATACGCAAAATGTGATAAGGCTGATCGATGACTTTTCCCTTGACGGCATTGTGTATCATAATAACAGAAGCTGTAAGCTTATGGATTTCAGAACCTATGAAGTGCAGAGAAGAGTGGCGGAAAGCACCGGAATACCCTCCGTCGCCTTTGACGGAGACCAGACAGATCCGAGGATTTTTTCAGAGGCCCAATACGAGACCAGGATCCAGGCATTGATTGAAATGATGGAGCAAATTAAAAAAGAGGGGAGAGATCGGCGTGACTGACGTAAACAGATTGATCGGCCAGCTTGAAGAAGCCGCGCTTCATCCGGCCAGGACCGTTGCGGAGTCCATGAGGCGGACGAAGAAAGAGGCTGTCGGTTGTTTTCCCATCTATACACCTGAAGAAATCGCATACGCTGCAGGATTTCTGCCGGTGGGCCTATGGGGAGGAAAAACCGAAATTACGCTTGCCGACAAGTATCTGCAAAGGTTCTGCTGCTCTATTATGAGGACCAATCTGGAATTCGGAATGAAAGGTGCATACAACCTGTTGAAAGCTGTTATAATACCGGCCTTCTGCGACACCCTGAAATGCGTATGCGAGAATTGGAAGGCAGCAGTGCCTCAGGTTCCGGTCATTCCCATCGTCTATCCTCAGAACCGGCTGTTGGAATCAGGCTATACATATATGATCGATGAATTCAGCCGCGTAAAGAGGGAATTTGAAAAGCTAAAAGGAGCGGAAATAACAGAGGAAGATCTGGAAGGGGCGTTCAGCCTTTATGAAAAATACAGGGAAACCATGAGGAACTTCGTCGAAGCCGTTAAGGATTATCCTGTTACTTTGAACGCCAGAACAAGGCATCTGATCATAAAAGCGGGATATTTCATGGATAAAAGGTATTATACAGAAGCGATCCAGGGACTGATCGACGCTCTGAGAGAAAGGCCGCCGGAAGAGTTCAAAGGCGTTAAGGCCGTTGCTACAGGGTACCTCGGAGAACCTGTGGAACTCCTTGAAACATTTGTCGATAACGGCATCGCTGTGGTCGCCGACGATTTTGCCCAGGAGTCGCGGCAGTTTAGAACCGTCGCCCGGGAAGAGGGAGGTCCGATGGAGAAAATGGCTTACCGGATCGTCGATCAGAGGGGATGCACATTTCTGTTCGAAGAGGAGAAAACCAAAGGAAAAATGCTGGTCGATATGGTAAAGGAAAACAAAGCTCAGGCAGTTGTGGTCGTTATGATGAAGTTCTGCGATCCTGAGGAGTTTGATTATCCGATCATTAGAGAAGAGATTGAAGCAGCCGGAATTCCGTTGCTGTATCTGGAGATCGATCTGCAGATGGATTCCTTTGAACAGATAAGGACCCGCGTGCAGAGCTTTGCAGAAATGCTGTGTTAAATTGGAGGATTATGCATGTTTTTAGGAATGGACATAGGCTCCTCGTCATCTAAGGCTGCTCTGATCAATGATAAGAAGGAGCTTGTAGCCTGCAGCGTCGTTGATATGGGGACGGGTACAAGGGGCCCGGAAGAGGCTTTGGAAGACGTTTTGAATGCCGCCGGCATCAGCAAGGCCGCTGTCAGGTATACGATTGCCACCGGATACGGGCGCGTTATCTATCAGAATGCAGACAGTCAGATCACGGAGATCAGCTGCCACGCGAAAGGCGTTTCCTTTCTGATGAACGGTGTGGAAACGGTGATCGATATCGGCGGGCAGGACTCCAAGGTAATAAAGGTAGACAGAGAAGGAAAAGTTAAAAACTTTGTCATGAATGAAAAATGCGCTGCAGGGACAGGAAGATTTCTGGAAGTCATGGCCAGAGTTCTTGGATGCGGGATTGGGGAACTGTCAGACCTCGCGGATCAATCTACCGTCGATATTCCCGTCAGCAGCGTCTGCACCGTTTTTGCGGAAAGCGAAGTAATCTCCAGACTGGCGTCCGGCGCTAAAATAGAGGCGCCCATGCCGCTGTTGTAAAAAGAGTGGCGGGAATGTGCAGCCGCATAGGTTATAAACCGGTTATCGCCATGACGGGAGGAGTCGCTTTAAATAACAATATCGTGAGATTGATGGGTGAAGAGCTGGGTCAGTCGGTCGTCGCGGCGCCTCATCCCCAGGCGGTAGGAGCAATAGGGGCGGCGGTGCTCGCTTATGAAAAATGGAAAAGAGGTTAAAAATTATGAGCGTCAATTCTTTAAACCGAGAGGATATCAAAAAGATAATACCCCATCGGGACCCGATGCTTTTGATCGATGAGGTGAGGGAGATTGCGCAGGGCCAAAGCATTGTCGCCGCATTCCATGTTGATCCGGATCGGGAAATCTTCAAGGGGCACTTCCCCGGGGAGGCCGTGCTGCCCGGTGTTTATACCGTGGAGTGCATGGCTCAGGCCTCCGACATTCTGCTGCTGTCTCAGGAGCGGTATGCGGGCACGACACCTTATTTTATCGGCATTGATAAAGTCAGGTTTTTTAGAAAGATCGCGCCCGGAGACACGATAGAGATCCATTCATCCATAAGCGCTGAAAAGAGGGAAAAAGCCATCGCTACATGCAGTGCTGTGGTCTATAACAAAGGTGAAATTGCCGCAACCGGAGATGTTACGCTGGCGATGAGATGAATTTTAATAAATACGAGGTATGATGAGATGGACTGGAAAAAGATTTATAAGGAGAGGCTTACAACAGCGGAAAAAGCGGTAAAGGCTATAAAATCCGGGGACAGGATACTCCCTTCCCACGCTGCCGCGGAACCGAAGCATATCATCAATGCGTTGCTCGAGAGGAAGGACGAACTGGAAGGCGTTGAAATCTGGCAGGGTTTGAATATCGGAGACGCCCCCTACGCAAGATCTGAATTTGCCGGGCATTTTATAGACGTCAGTTTTTTTGTAGGGAAGAACAACCGAAGGTGCATACAGTCGGGACAGGGAGAGTTTGTTCCGATTCACTTCTATGCCCAGCCCAGGGCGATCCGGGAGGGACTCATCGGGTGCGATGTCGCCATGATCAGCTGCACGCCTCCGGATGATAACGGATATGTGAACATGGGCGTCTCCTGTGACCAGACGAGAGTCGGAGTTGAAACCGCACGCGTTGTAATTGCCCAGGTAAACGGCAAGATGCCGCGGGTTTACGGCGACACCCTCATCCATGTTTCGGAAATCGACTATTTTGTTGAATGCGATGAAGACTTATATGAGATTCCTCTTATCAATAGCGATGATCCCATCGCTGAAAAAATCGGATACAATATATCCACACTGATAGAAGACGGAGACACTCTGCAGATGGGACAGGGAACCATACCCAATGCAATTTTAAAGTTTTTAGCGGATAAAAAGGATCTGGGCATACATACGGAAGTATTTTCCGACAATCTGGTTCCGCTTGTGGAAGCGGGAATCGTAAACGGAGCGAGAAAGACAATAAACAACAGGAAAATAATTTCGACCTTTATTCAGGGAACAAGAGCGCTTTACGACTATGTCGACAATAATCACATGATCTGCTTAAAGCCGGTAAGCTACACCAACGATGTCGGCGTTATCGCCCAAAATGACAATATGGTCGCCATCAACTCGGCGATTGAAGTGGACCTCATGGGTCAGGTAGTTGCCGATTCCATCGGATATAAAACCTTCAGCGGCGTCGGTGGGCAATTGGACTTCTTGCGGGGCGCGGAACAATCGAAAAACGGGAGACCTGTCATCGCTCTTCCGGCGACGGCTAAAAACGGATCGATCTCAAGAATCGCGGCAGCTTTAAAGCCAGGAACGCCGGTTACTACAACAAGGCAGGACGTCCATTATGTCGTAACGGAGTACGGTATCGCCAATTTATTCGGAAAGCCCATCAGGCAGCGGGCGAAAATGCTTACAGAGATTGCGGCGCCCCAGTTCCGGGAGCGGCTGGAAAAAGAATTCTATGAATATTACAGGCAAATAGGAGAATAAGCAGATAAAACACATTTTCAATATTTATCCTCCTCCGGCTCCAGTATTGCCCTGATAAACGATTTACATTTTCGTTGGGGTGGTACTGGAGCTAAAACTAAAAGCTGTTCAGAGTTTTTCTTTTCTATTTTGATATTATAGTGTAGAATTATTAAAAACTATATATCAAAACAAATGTTAGAGGAGGGATAAGGCTGTGCTGCAGAAAAATGAAGCGATTTTTCTTAATGAAATCATTGAGAAAGTTTACCTCACGACAGACTATCGGCAAATGAGAATC
>DAITKX010000046.1:9964-10696 GCA_036835995.1 Bacillota bacterium
CACTCTGTTGGAGATGCTGGACGCATTGATTCCATGCCAGCAGGCTTCTTTTTATCTAGCCTCGAAAGAAAAAGAGCATCGTCTGGCGGACCCGGTGGGAAAGGGAATAATCCAATCCGAACTGCAGCGGTATATAGACGAATATGAGGATAAAGATTATACGAGATGGATCTTTATGAGCGGCAAAACCATGGTATACCGGGAGACGGATTTGTTCCCGGATAAAGTCCGGCAGGATAATGCATATTATAGAGACATTTATGTGCCTGCCAAAATATATTACTCTGCACAAGTGAGCATCGCTCGCGGAGAAACCTTTCTGGGAATCATTTCGCTGTACAGAAACAAGGAGCAAGGCGACTTTTCCGACAATGAGATGTTCATTTTGGAGTTATTGAAAGCCCATCTGGATAACAGAGCGAGCATAGAGTGGGAAAAAGAAAAGAATGAGCTGAGAGACATAAAAAGCAAGACACATTTTGATGCGTACCATTTTGTAGAAGAGTATGGCTTGACGACGAGAGAAGTTGAGGTTTTAGGTTTGCTGTTCGCAGGGATCCCCACCAGCACCATTTGCGACACCCTGGTAATCAGTCCAAATACTTTGAAAAAACACACATTAAGCATTTATAAAAAGCTTGGAATCAATAGCAGATGGGAATTAATCAATAGAATAAATTATCAGCGGTGAAGCACCGCTGTTTTTTGTTTCAACATAGGGATATAGTCCCT
>DAITKX010000046.1:10709-24243 GCA_036835995.1 Bacillota bacterium
GATTATTCTGGTCCGCAGGGGGCAAAAAGAGTGTAAACGCAGAGAATTTCCGTAGAAAGAATTTTCAGATAATATGATAGCAGAAATGAGTGCTGCCAATAAGGGCTGCATGAAACTGTGATCATATTTTTTTGAGGAGGAATGGTTTATGGATTATGGAATTATATCCTGCATACCGATTGCCGTACTGATCATTGGGGTGCTTATCACAAAAAAAATGGCGGAAATGATCATTTTGTCTTCCCTGCTCGGCGCCATCCTGGTTCATAAAGGGGACTTTTTTTCAGGATACATAGGCATGATGTACGGGGCGCTTGCCAATCCCTCTTATCAGTTCTTGCTGATTATTCTGCTGGGATTCGGTGCAATCATCAAGCTGCTGGAGAAATCGGGAGCGTTGATGGGCTTCAGCGGCATTCTGTCAAAGTATGCCAACAGTCCGAAAAAATCCATGGTGGCCACATGGGTCATGGGAATTATTATGTTTGTTGACGATTACCTGAACGTGCTTGCCACGTCTTTCTCCATGAGAGCGATTACAGACAGAAACGGCGTACCGAGAGAGCATCTGGCCTATGGAGTAAATTCCATGGGAGCCTGTGTCTGTGTGCTGATTCCCTTTACCAGTTGGGCGGCCTTTGCCGTAGGCGTCATCTCCGAACAGGGATTTGGCTTTTCAGACTATGTTCGAAGCATTCCGTATATGTTCTTCCCATGGATCGCCATCATAGTCTGCCTGCTTGTGGCAGTCGGCATAATTCCAAAAGTGGGCCTGATCAAAAAAGGCTACGAAAGAGTAGCGGCTGGCGGACCGGTGCTGGTGGAGGAAAAAGCGGGAGACTCCCTTGTAAACATGGAGATAGACGAAGGTGCAAAACCAAGCTCTCCTTTGAATTTTATCATCCCTATCGTCGTCCTGGTCGCCGTCATGTTTATGTTTGAAAACGATGTTATTCACGGAATCTTGGCGGCCATTGCCGCGCAGGCGATATTGTATATCGCGCAAAGGATCATGACGCTGAAGGAATTCATGAGCAATCTGTTTGAGGGAGTTGCTTCCATGGCTACGCTTGCCGTTGTGATATGTTTTGCATATATGCTGGGCGCCGCCAACGATGCCATGGGCTTTGCGCCGTATGTTATCGGAGCCATGACAAAGGCCATTTCACCCAGTCTGCTGCCGGCTCTCGCTTTTATCGCCGTCGCCTTTGTAGCTTTTGCCGCGGCAAGCTTCTGGGTATTGATTATCATTACCGTGCCGATCTTCATTCCCCTCAGCGTCAGCATGGGAGTGGATCCAGCTATTGTAATAGCCGCTATCATGTCCGGAGTGGCCTTTGGAAGCAAATTCTGCTTCTATTCCGACGCCGTATTCATGACATCAGCGGGAACCGGAGTTTCCAATATGACACAGATCAAGGCGGTGGCGCCTTATGTGCTGAGCTCAGCGGCTCTGGCGGCTATATTCTATGTGATCGCAGGGTTTGTGATGGTCTAGCGGAATGGTTGCCGATCTTATGCCGGAAGTGAGTTAGAGGGGAAGATGAGTACAGCGAAAAGGAGTTTAACATGAAATCAGCAGATATTGTATTAAAGGGGAATGCGATCTTTACGGCGCGGTGTCCGAATCTTATTTCCGGCGGCATCGCCATAAAGGGCAATAAAATAGTCGCTGTAGGAGATGTCGGGGCGATAGACCGATGGATAGGAGAAGAAACCAGAGTTTTTACATATGACGATAAGCTCATCATGCCTGGCTTTATCGACGCCCATGACCACTATTTTATGGGCGCTATTTCAGCCAGCGAGCACATGTGTACGGAAATCGCAGCATCGACTTCCGAAGAAGAGTGCGTCGCTATCATAAATCGGTTTGCGGAAGGGCATCCATTGGAAAAAAGAATTTTGGGAATCGGCTGGTTTCCCGCAAACTGGGGCGACGCTCCGCTTCCAACCAAGCGTTCTCTGGACGCGGTGATCTCCGACAGGCCGGTTTATCTGCTGAGCGCCGATGTGCATACTTTTTGGATGAACTCGAAGGCGCTGGATGAAGCGGGCATTACACCGGAGATGAAACCAAGGAGCGGAGAAGTCGGACGATTTGATAATGGAGAACTCAACGGCCTGATTTTTGAACCGGAGGCATTTGCTCCTGCCATGGCGAAGGTCATGGATCTGGATAAGGAAGTGATGAAAGACGTACACCGGAAATTTCTGAATCATATTGCCGCTTGCGGAGTGACCTCCATCAGTGAGATGTCTGCGGATGATTACACGGAAACCACCTACAAGAACTACGGGGTGGTAAAAGAAATGGAAGAGGAAGGAGAACTTATCAGCAGGATTCACCTTTATACCAGGCTGGCAGGCTATACCGACTTTTCAAAAGCGAAGGAGCTTGAGAAATTGTATTGCTCTGAAAAACTTAGGATTTCCGGGGTAAAAGGCTTTGTAGACGGTGTGACATCCACATTCACGGGATACCTGCTGGAGCCCTACAGCGACAGGCCGGAGACCTCAGGAATTGGAGCTCCCTTAGAAACGAAGGAGGATATGGAGTCCTATATCGTTGCGGCAAACAGGGAGGGGCTTGCAGTAAGGCTGCATTGCATCGGCGACGGGGCTGTGAGAATGGCGCTGGATATGTTTGAGGCCTCCGAAAAGGAGAACGGCAAGCACGGCTTGAAAAACACTATAGAGCATATCGAAAGCATCCATCCCGACGATATCCCAAGATTTGCGGAGTTGGATGTGATACCGTCCATGCAGCCCTATCACTTGACCCTGGATTGCAACGAAAAGATCGCCAGAATAGGAATGGAAAGGTGTAGGTGGGAATGGCCTCACAAGACCATATTGGAAAGGGGTGGAAAGCTTGCTTTCGGAACAGATTATCCCGTAGTGGATTTCAATCCTTTTCCCAGCATCTATGCCGCTGTAACCAGATGTGACGACAATGGAAAACCTACGGGAATTAACCCCGAGGAACGTATTAGCCTTACGGATGCGCTTACAGCTTATACGGCGGGTTCGGCCAACGCCTATGGGCGCCTTAAGGATTTGGGCACCCTGGAAGAAGGGAAGCTTGCCGACGTCATCGTGGTGGACCGGAATTTATTCACAATCGGTCCACTGGAGATCAAGGATGCTTCTGTTGAGCTGACGGTCATGGACGGCAGGATCGTATACAAAAAAAAGGTCGGAATTCGTTAAAGATATCCCCCCTCGTCTTTTAATTGTAACCTTTTTGTAAGTTGTACCCCGATGTTTCGTGAACTATAATAAAGGGAAGAAACAAAAAGGGAATTCCAAATTGATTTTACGGGCAGCCCTGTAATTCTTATGACGAGGAGAAAATATATAATGAAAAAAATTGCTTCTGCACTGTTGGCACTCTGTATGGTTTTTTCACTGGCGGTTACAGGGGTGAGCGCCCAGGATAAAACTCACGAAATTACCCGACTGGAGTTTTGCCGGACCGCGTGGCAGATGCTTGTGGATACCGGATTGCTGAGCAAAGGCGAATCCGTCAGCGAACCCTTTAAAGACACAGAGGATGGCGCGGTGGCCAGCCTCTATGCGCATAAAATTATTTACGGCAAATCGACCGACACCTTTGATCCTTCCGGACTGCTTACCAGGGAGGAAGCCGCCGCCATCACGGACCGCATTTACGGCCTGATGGAACCGGGCCAGGAGGATACTGCCTATACTGCCGGTTTTAAGGATATGGGACAGATCTCGGGCTGGGCGGTCAAAAGCGTCAATGAGATGAACGGCCATGGCATCGTCGTCGGAACACCTCAGGGATACTTCGAACCGTCGGCCAAATTGACGACGGAACACGCCAGGCTTGTGCTTCTGAGGCTTCAGAACCTTTGCGTACCCCAGTCCATCTCACAGCTTTCCCTTGCGGATACGCTGGGCAAAGTTACCGAAAGCCCGAGAAAGATCGGAACTCAGGGCGAACAAAAAGCTGCCCACTACATCGAGGATGCCTTTAAGGGCTGCGGATATACCGTGACGGATCAAAGCTTTGAATTTGCGGATAAGAGCGATATCGACAAGGAACAGATATCCAATACAGGTACAAACGTTATCGCGATAAAACCGGCCTCTGTTCAGAATCCGGACATTTTGGTCATAAGCGCCCATTATGACACCGTTTCAGGAACCGTCGGCGCCAATGACGACGGAAGCGGAACGGCACTCCTTTTGGAGCTTGCCAAAGCGGCGAAAGACATAAAGACAGACACGGAAATTCGGTTTATCGCCTTCAGCGGGGAAGAGGAGGGCCTCCTCGGCTCCACTTACTATGTCAACAATCTGCCGGAACAGGAAAAGAGCCGCATCATCGGAGACGTTCAGATGGATATGCTGGGGCACTATATGAGCAAAGAGGTCCAAATGGCCACTCCAAACGGAGCCCCCACCCTTATCGGGAACATGATCGATGAAAGCGCAAAAGCGATTTTGGGGAGCAAGCTTCCGGAGGAAATCGAATATGCCAGCGACCACATGTCCTTTGTAACGGGAGGAGTTCCGGCAGTTCTCATCATGCAGGACAACCTTGGCGCGGAAAACCATAAGGTGTCCGATAACGATTCCATTGTGGACGTCAGCAAGATCAAGCCCATCGCCGACGTGCTTCTGAAAACCATCGAGGACGTGGCCGGCGACAGCACGGCTTCCCTTTCTCAAAAAGCCTATAAAGTCAGCGATATGAAGAATCCCGCGTATATTTTCGGCGATGAAACCATCTTCTATTTCGGCGAAAAAAAGCAGCTCAATGATGGCAGCGCGGGAGGGCCGGGAACCCTCATCGGGCAAAAACACGACGCTGATATCGATTGGGATTTTGAATACTACCTCTACAATGCCAAGTGGCTGGGAATGGACAAAGCCATTCCGACGATCTTTGAGTACAGGGTAACGCCCTCAGGCAGATATCTCCAAAATATCTATATCAATACCGAAGAAGCGGGCTATTCCCACCAGCAGATCTATGACCTTCTGGACAAAAAGTTTGGTGAGCCCTCATTTACCAGTGACAATGCGGAAACCGGCGGAACCGATTATATCTGGGCCGATACCCCTCATCAGAAGCAGTACATCCTGACGAAAAAGGACGGCAAGGAGGTCATCAACGTTTACACTTCCTATTCCGGAGCGGGGGAAACCGTCAAAACCTATGACTTGACCCAAGGCATCGAAAAACACAAAGGCTCAGCAGATCCGCTGGAATACAAGCTCTTAGAGTTTGCGAAGAAGCTGACCGCTGGCTATCCTGAATATATCGACACCCTTGAGGTGTGGAGCGACGGCCTTTCCTATCAGCTGGGAGCGGCATACCCCACAGCTGAGGGGAAAAATGATAAGTTTACCCTTCGAATCGATATTGCCGACGTGTTTGAGCAAGACGGGAACTTCAGGAATCTGGACAAAACCCTGTCCACATTTGTCCATGAGTTCGGGCATGTGATCACGCTGAATGATACCCAGGTCGACATTTCGAAGCAGGACCCGAATAAATTTTACTACACCGCCGAATCCTTCCGGAAGGGCTCCTATATTCAGGCGTTCTACGACAAGTTCTGGAAGAGCCTGGGCATCGAGGTCGGCTCCGAGATATACCGCGAAAAACCCGAATTGTTTGTGGATCAGTATGCGTCCCAGAACGTAAACGAGGATATCGCAGAAAGCTTTATGCTCTTCGTCCTGTCAAACCGGCCTGACGGCAGCAGCATTGCGGAACAGAAGATAAACTTCTTCTACGATTACCCTGAGCTGGTGAAGGTGAGAGACAGCATCCGGGCAAACTTCGGGTATTAATCCCGGCGATGGGAACTGTAAGAGGGGAGATCGAAAGATGAAATATGTCGCTTTTTTCAGAGGCATCAATGTCGGCGGAAAAAATACCGTGAAGATGGCGGAGCTAAAAAAGCTGTTTTCCGACCTTGGGCTTCAAAAGGTTCAAACCTATATTCAAAGCGGGAACGTCGTGTTTGACGCGGAGGAAGACGCAGCCTGTGCGGCGCAAAAAATACAGGAGGGCTTTTCCGCCGCCTTTGGTTTTGAGTGCGCGGTGGTGCTGCGGACTGTCAGGGAGATGGCCGGCATCATAGAGGCATTGCCTTTTTCTGAACGGGAAATAGAAGAAGCGTCGTCGTCGAACCCTGCTGTAGAGCATCTGTATGTTTATCTGATGGACGGATCGGACGTGGGCGAGCAATTCGACGGGCTCGTCCGCGCCTACGCCGGGCGGGATCAGGTGAGGCTGGGAGCAAACGCGATCTATCTGCTGTGTCACGAAAGTATCAGGGATTCAAAGCTTGCCGCGTCGCTAGGTAAGCTGAAGGTATCTTTGACGGCGCGCAATTGGAAAACGATAAGTAAAATATACGAGGTGATGACCCTTGGCGATTCATGATTTAGACCCTTCTGTTAAGCAAATTTTTTGGGGCAATGCTCTGCTGGTCGTCTGCTGCGCATTTTATTTGGCGTGGTGGCTGCTGGCCTTTAAACCTAACGGGGCCATCAGCGGCATGAGAACCGGCTGGCTGCTGATTCCGGCGTTGGCTGCGGGGCTGGCGGCAGTGATTCTGGCGGTAACGGGGATATTATCTGCTTCCGTTGAGAAAACGCTGTTTCCGGGGGGCTTTCTTCTATGGGGCGGCATCGCTGTGTTTCTCGTTTTGCCGGTGGTCACACAGGTGATTTTTAAGCGGCCGCTGACGACGGAGCTGATCCTCATCGTGGGGTGGGCGGTGCTGGCTTTCTCAGAGATCAACGCCTTGTATGGATCGGGCCGGTTCTCTTATCGCATGGCGATCATCTTTGCAGTTGTGATAGGGGTTGCCATGCTGGTCAGCCTCGTATGCTATGTGCTGTACTACAACCTTGGAGCGGTCGCAGGATATTTCGACGGCATGGTTCCACTCTTGATGGCGGCGCTGGTCATGGCCGGCATTTCCGTCGCTATGGTGATTTAAACGGGAGGAAACAGCCTTAGCGACGGACAGGCTGATGAGCTTAAAAAGCTGATCGACCAGCATAAGGAGGGGTAGCCGTGGAGGGTGTGTTTTTATCCGTTTTGAATATGAGTCTTACTGCAAGCTATGTGATAGCCGTCATTGCGCTGGTGAGGCTATTCCTGAAAAAAGCTCCGAAGGCCATATCTTATATGCTTTGGGCGGCGGCGGGCTTTCGGCTTGTGCTTCCATTTTCGTTTAAGAGTGTATTCAGCCTGATTCCGTTTAAATCAGTCCCTATTCCCGTCGATATCGCCATGCAGCCAATTCCGCGGGTTGACAGCGGGATTGCTGTCGTGGACAATGCTGTGAACCGCGTTCTCCCGGCGGCGACGCCTGTCGCAAGCGCGAATCCATTGCAGATCTGGCAGGCGGCAGGCGCGTACATATGGCTTGCCGGAATTGCGGTCATGCTGTTCTACAGTGTTATATCGGTCATCCTGCTCAATCGCCAGCTGCGCGGGGCTGTGCTTTCCGAAAGAAATATTTACGAAGCTGAAAATTTGAAAACCCCTTTTGTGCTCGGTTTGATACGCCCTAAAATCTATATTCCTACCGGGCTTAGCCCAGAGGAAAGAAGCTGCATCATCCTGCACGAGGAGACGCATATCAAACGCTTTGATCATGTAGTAAAGATGTTTGCGTTCCTTGTTCTCTGCGTTCATTGGTTCAATCCCCTCGTATGGGCGGCCTTTATTCTTATGAGCTCAGACATGGAAATGTCCTGTGACGAGAAGGTATTAAAGGAAATGGACAGCGGCATAAAGAAGGTTTATTCAACGTCCCTGATCTCTATGGCAACAGGCCGCCGCCCTGTTAACGGCAGTCCTCTTGCCTTTGGCGAAGGAAATATCAAGGGACGCATCAAGAATATATTGAATTTCAAAAAGCCTGAAATCTGGGTTATCGCTGTTTCGGTTGCGCTTGTCGTGGTCTTATGCATCGGACTTACCGCTAATAAGACGAGCGGGGAAAATCTTGTTCCAGCGGATGAAATTCAGGCTCAGATCGCGCGCGCAGACGTAAATCAGGACGGAAAAGACGAATCCATTTACCTTGATAAATCACAAATAGAAGCGAATTCAGCAACGCTCCTCGTTAAGGACGCCGGCGGAAGCGAGATCTGGAGTGAAACGCTCAATTTGTCCCACGTAGGCTGGGATGAGCTGTTCCTTGCAAAGCTGGATGGAAAACAGTATCTCCTGCGGTATAACCCCGGAATGTTTCAGGGAATTTGCACATATACGTTTTCCCTTTTTTCACCGGAGAAGGGCGGCAAGGAGAACGTTCTCCGCACGGAAAAACTTGAATTTGATGTTAACGGCACCGAAGCGCTTGACGCGCGAAAAATGATTGACTTCGCCAGCGAAATAAACGCGCTTTTAAAGAACAGCACTCTGCTTGTCAGCAGCAACGGCGGATCCTGGAGTTTCGGTCCGTCATCGGCAGAGCCGTTCTTCGAGCGGTATTCATGGATGGATGACAACCCGGAGCTTTACAAGGACGGCGACAGCCTGGAGACAAAGCTTGAGAAATACAGCGAATATACCACTTCAAACCGAAAACTGAGCGATATACTGTATAACGGATATACCAGCAGTCACTCGGATAAGTTCAGCGAGGAGGAAATACGGGACGCTATGGAAAGTGTCATCGCTAAATTCGGAAGCTTTAAGGGCTGTGAGTTGACGAAACTGTGGTACGATGAAGAAAAATCCAACAATCAAATTAAAAGTTATATGACTGGAGGACGCGGTTCTGTTAACGGAGTCAGCGAGGGCAATGTGATTGTTGTTTATTCCGACTTTTCCGTAGATTCTTCCGGCGGAGACGGGAGCTTGAATCCAAATTCGACTTACACGGATTGGTGTTGGATCCTTATCAGAGATAGCGGCAAAGGCGAGTGGAAAGTGGATGATTGGGGATATTAGTATTGAGTCGGATCGAAGTGAAATGACTGTCAAATCTGATTAGAGCAAGAAAGGATATAATGTAATGAATGACACATTAAAAACAATAGCCGGGCGGTATTCCTGCCGCAGCTATACGGATCAATTGCCGGAGGATGAGAAGCTCATGGCGATAGCCCAGGCGGGGATACAGGCGCCCAGCGGGATGAACCGGCAGGGCTGGCAGGTAATCGTCGTGAAGGATAAAAACCTCATCGATGAAATGGAAGCGGAAGGAATGAAGATCCTTTCGGGAATGGGGGACAAATCCATGTATGAACGCATCATGGCCAGGGGAGGCAAGCTGTTCTACAATGCTCCCTGCATGATCGTCGTCGCAATAAAAGAAGCGTTTCCGAAAGGGGCGGAGCTCATCGACTGCGGCATCCTGGCCCAAAACATTGTTCTTGCCGCAACATCCCTTGGAATCGCCAACCTTCACTGCGGCTTCGTAGGGTTAGCCTTTGCCGGGGGCAAGGCCGCCGATTTCAAAAGAAGATTGAAATTTCCGGAGGGCTATGAATGCGGAATGGGCGTTCTGCTGGGCTATGCCGCGAATACCGCCGAGCCTCATCTGCCGGATCAGGAAAAAATCACGGTAATCGAATAAACCGGCAGAGTCGGAGGGGTGGACGGATCACGTCTGCGCGGTTTTCAAGATCTAGCGCGGCCTGTTATAAGGGCCTATTATAGAAATAAGGATATGGCGCAATATACTAACAGCAGGGCCATGACCGTGTTGGTTGCTTTCGCATACCTGGAAAACAAAAGTTTGAAAATAGAGCCGAAGGCGGACCAGCAGACCGTAAACGCAAAGCCGATAAAAGCCAGCAGCATGGCAAATCCGAACAGGGTCAAGGGATCGTTGCCGTAATACGGCAGGATATAGGCTTCCATGGAGATAATGCAGTATATGTAGATTTTGGGGTTGATAAATTGCAGCGCAAAGCCGGAAAGGAAGCCGCTCCTGGAGCTGTTTTCCGATATCTCCGCCGGGCTTGTGAACGTTTTCCATGCCAGATACAGCATATAGGCCGCGCCGATCACCATCATCGGAAATTCGATCTTCGGAATGATGGAGGACATCAGGCGGACGAGGAGGGTGCATAGAAGCATCACGATTGAAAATCCGCCCCAGATCCCAAGGTTAAAAGGTATGGATCTCTTGAACCCGAACCGTCCGGCATTGGACATGGACATGATGTTGTTCGGCCCGGGGGTCACCGCTGTGATGACTGCGTAAGTGAGAAAGTTTAACCAGCTGAACATGACAGTTGCCTCCTTCCGACAACGATGGTATAATGGACTAAAAATACAATATATTGTTTCCTTCATATTGTACTATATGTCCGATATACTGTCAATGCTACGGAAGGAGAATTATTATGAACATCAACAACGCTGTTTCTCAAAATATGAAACAAATCCGGGAACGCAAGAAATTGACGCTGGACGCGGCGGCAAAGGCGACAGGAGTTTCGCGCAGCATGCTGGCCCAGATCGAAAAAGGCGACGCCAATCCGACCATCTCCGTCCTCTGGAAAATTGCCAACGGTTATAAAGTCTCCTTTACATCCCTGATAGAACAAGGCGCGGAGCCGGCGACGGTCATTCGCGTCGACGCAGTCCAACCGATAATTGAAGATGGGGGCAAATATATCAACTATCCCGCGTTTATCTTTGACGAGCAGCGCTCCTTTGAAACCTACCGGATCGAAGGAACCGAGGAATATATTACGGTGTTTGCGGGAGGCGTTCATATCGAAGCCGCCGATAAGGAATTCTGTCTGAAACAGGGGGATTCCCTCCGGTTTATGGCGGATGTGCCTCATTCATATCGAAATACGGGAGACGCAGAATGCCAGCTCAGCATGCTGTTGTACTACGCCGGATGAGAATCCAAGTGAGCAAGGCCCTCCAAAGGTAGAGGGTCTTTTTTGTTAGCCTCTAAAATAAATCTCCACGTGATCCCCGGATTTCAATTCATCCAGAAACAGACCGTCCACACCGTTGACGCGGAGAACGATTTCCCCGGTAGGATGGCTCAGATCGATCCCGGACAGCTCCAGCATTTCCATAAGGTAATAAGGGGAACCGTCGGATTTTGGCGGAAGAACCAGGGGCTTATCGTTTAAATTGAGCTCGGTGAAGGCGCGGGAAGCGGAAGCGCCGTCTATCTCCGGCTCATGCACATCCGATTCCTCTGCCGCAATAGCCGGTTGTTCCACAAGCCTATCCTCCGTGACCACCACATCTCCGGTTCTAAGCAGCGTATCCGGAGAGGCGGGTTTTCCGTTGACAGTGGCGGACCGGACGGAGCCGCCTTCCAGCAGATCCTTCAGGAAACACCGGGCCGGATGACCGTTTACAGCAGGAGAAAATTCAATGTCGTCTCCCGTATACACCAGGTCCGAGATCCTGGCTTCCCGCCCATTTTTGAGGAGCGTTGCAGGCTCGCCGGGGGTGCCATGGTACAGGGCCTGCTTTCCGTTCACCTGGATGATCAGCTTCCGGCCGGACTGGGGAATGATATCCCGGTAGGAAAATCCGTTCATCATTAAAATGTCCAGGATCGTCATGGTATTATTGCGGAAAAGCCCTGCCCGGCCGCCGTTTAAAGTGACGTGAAAACTGTCTGTAAGCAGGTTCAGCCCCGCGGAAATGGCGATGCCTAACGGTGTGGCGTATTCGGGGTCGTTGAGCTCGTATGCATCCGAGACCGCGTAGGCCTGAAAGTTGTTTCCGGCTACCGCCACCCGTTTCTCATCCATCTCCATATATTTTGCGATGCCGGGTTGCAGGCTTGCAAGCTTACTGCCGCCTCCGGCCAGGAAAACCGCGGATACAGGCGCGCCGTTGACCTCGCAGATATGCTCTGAAATTTCACGGCAGAGATTGTCCACGGATTCCTCGATGCAGGCTGCCATGTCATCCCGGGTGATGGTCTGCTCGACGCCCAAAATATCCGTAAAACAGGCGGATTCCTGGCTTCCAAGCTGTATTTTAAGCGAATCTGCGGTGTTGAAATCAAGCAGGTATTTTTTCATCAGCGCTTCTGTGATCTCATCTCCCGCCACGGTGACGATGGTGTATCCCACGACTCCGCCATCCCTGGAAACGGCGATATCCGAAGTCCCCGCCCCGATATCCACCAGCGCAAGGTTTAAGAGCCGGAGGTTTTTGGGGATTACCACATTCATGGCGGCGATGGGTTCCAGCGTCAGGCTGGCGACTTCCAGGCCGATCTTGTGCATGACCGAATACAGGCTTTCCACGACTTCCCGGGGCAAGAAGGTGGCGATGACGTCCGCCTGAATATTCCGGGCGTGGTGGTCCAATAGATGGGACGTGGGGTAGCCGTCCATGTAATATTGAACGGCAGTATGCCCGACAAGATAGAACTGTCGGCTGTTTTCGTCGCTCAGTTCATCAGAGAAGATGGCTTCCGCTTCACCGATGGCTCCGGCTTCCAGGCGGCTGATGATTTCGTCATCTATCCGCTGGGGATAGGGAAATTCCATCTGATAAGAGGCGCGCTGGGTTCGAAGGGCGCGGCCGGCGGCAGCGACGCAGACTTCTCTCAAGTTACAGTGAAGCTTTTCCTCCAGACGGGTTTTCACAATACCGGCTGTCTTGGCGACCTTTTCAATATCTTCAATCTGGCCGTCGACCATGGAGCGCTCCACGTGCGCTTCCTTTTCAATGGCGATGACCCGAAGCTTTTCCTCTTCCATGGTACCCACAATGCCAATGATGCTGCGGGTTCCGATATCAAGGGCGAATATCAGGTTTTCTTCAGTCATGGGGGATCTCCTTTTTCCTTGGCCCGGTTTTTATCTGAAGTTTTTCAAATATAAAACACTTCTTATTTATTATCGTAAGAAAGCGAGAATAATTAAGACATTTACAAAAATATGCGCTGTAAAGCGGACTGCAATGAATGGATTCCTTCTGAATCAGTATATGAAAAGCCCGGTTTCCGGGTTAATTGATTTTCGAATACAAATAAATCGTATTATTTGCTATAATATATAAAAAGGAATGTCCCAAAAAAGAGGAGAGGGCTTTCAGCCGGATTGACCCGGGAAAATAAAAGACGCGAAAGGGAATCAACAATATGGAAGATCAGAATACGATGATGGATTTCATGGATGAGATCGAAAAATCCATGAGAAGAGTTCACAAAGACGATGTGCTGGACGGAACGGTCATATCGGTAGGGGAAGAAGATGTCCTGGTAAATATAAACTATACTTCCGACGGCATCATTCCGAAGGAAGAGATGGCGGAAGGCTATGAATATGAGGTTGGCGGTGAAATTTCAGTGCTGGTCCTGAACCCTCACGACGAGGACGGCAACGTGGTCCTGTCCCATAAGCAGGCCGAAGCCATCGTGGGCTGGGACGATCTGGAGGAAGCCTTTGATCAGAAGAAGAAAATTCACGCAAAGGTGACGGAAGTGGTCAAGGGGGGAGTTTCAGCGGTTTACCGGAGCGTCAGGTGCTTTATACCGGCGTCCTTGCTTTCCTATCGGTATGTGGAGGATTTAAGCTC
>DAITKX010000047.1:0-6024 GCA_036835995.1 Bacillota bacterium
CTGATGATTCGCGCTTTTATATTCGCTTTCTGCTCTACCATAGGATTCGGCATCCTCTTTCACGTTCCCAAAAAACATATCCTGAGCGCCGCGTTTGTAGGAGCCGTCGGATGGATCACCTACACCTATTTTACTGCCTCGGGAAGCGGGAGCGTTCTGGCCTGCTTTGCGGGCTCCTGCGTCGTGGCCCTGATCAGCGACGTGTTTTCGCGCACCTTCAAGGATGCGGCGACGATCTTTATCATCCCCGGTATCCTTCCCCTTGTTCCGGGAGCGGGCATGTACCACACCATGCTGGCGATTCTGGAAGGGGATGTGGAACGGACCGCCTCAGTCGGGACCGAGACTCTTCTCATGGCAGGCGCTATCGCAGTCGCCCTCCTCGTCGTCGCTTCGGTGCTGAAGCTTCTGACCCTGATCGGAAGGAGGCTGCTGTCTCATAACGAATAAATCCGGCAGACAATCTCCTTCTTTTGACAGGCGGCTTTGCCAAAGGAAGGTATTGACACGCAATAAATAATGTCATAAACTGATTATAGTAAGCAATGGCTAACCACAGCCACATTTTTTTTGACAGATAATTAGCATATGCTAACTCTTGCGGAGAATCAGATAATGAATATGACATTAGACAAATTAAAAACCGGAAACAAAGGAATCATAACGTCCGTCGGAGGCTCGGGCGCGCTGCGGAGGAGGCTCCTCGATATGGGGCTGACCCCCAACACTACGGTCATGGTTCGAAAGGTCGCTCCCCTTGGCGATCCTATCGAGCTGTTCCTGAGAAGCTACGAATTGACCATCCGTCAGGAGGATGCAAAAAAGATAGAAATCCAGGAGGCCGCTGAATGAGTATTACCTTCGCACTGATCGGAAATCCCAACAGCGGGAAAACCACGCTTTTCAACCAGATGACCGGCAGCAACCAGCACGTCGGCAATTTCCCCGGCGTTACGGTTGAAAAAAAGGAAGGTCCTGTCCGGGGCCACAAGGGCGTTTCCGTGGTGGATCTTCCGGGGATCTATTCCCTTTCTCCATATACGTCTGAAGAAGTCCTGACAAGGGACTTTCTCATTTATGATAAACCCGACGCCATCATCAATATCATCGACGCGACAAACATCGAAAGAAACCTTTATCTGACCCTTCAGCTTATGGAATTGAACGTTCCCATGATCCTCGCGCTGAATATGATGGATGAGATCCGCGGAAACGGCGGTTCCATCGACATTCAGAAGCTGGAAGAGCAGCTGGGCATCCCGGTGGTCCCCATCTCTGCCAGCAAAAATGACGGCGTCGACGAGCTGACTCACAGAGCTATCAAATGCGCGGAAGCGAAAGCTCTGCCCAAAAATCTGGATTTTTGTTCCGGCCATGTGCACAACGCCATCCATTCCATCGCCCATCTGGTGACGGAGGAAGCAAAGGCGGCCGGTCTGCCGCTCCGGTTTGCCGCCACAAAGATCGTGGAGGGAGACAAGCCGGTGATGGACCGATTGAAGCTGGCGGAGCCGGAGCTCGACATCATCCAGCACATTGTGGACGACATGGAATCCCATTTGAATACGGACCGGGAAGCAGCCATGGCCGACATGCGCTACACCTTTATCGAGGGAATCTGCAAGGAGTGCGTGATCAAACCGAGCCATACCAAGGAGCACCTGCGGTCCGTCAGAATCGACAACGTCCTGACCCATAAATATTTCGCGCTTCCCATATTTTTAGGCATCATGCTGGTGGTCTTCTGGCTGACTTTCAGCATGGTCGGTTCCGGGCTGAGCGACCTGCTCTCCCTGGGGATCGACAGCGTCACCAGAGCGGCTGACAGCGCTCTGACCAACGCCGGCGTCAGCTCCGCGCTTCATTCCCTGATCATCAACGGAGTTTTCGCAGGGGTGGGCAGCGTTCTGTCCTTTGTCCCCATCATCGTGGTGCTGTTTTTCTTTCTGTCCATACTGGAGGACAGCGGCTATATGGCGAGGGTCGCCTTTGTAATGGATAAGCTTCTCCGAAAGATCGGCTTATCCGGGCGCTCCTTCGTGCCCATGCTCATCGGCTTCGGCTGTTCGGTCCCCGCCATCATGGCCACCAGGACCCTTCCCAGCGAACGGGACAGGAAGATGACCATCATGCTGACGCCGTTTATGTCCTGCAGCGCAAAGCTGCCGATCTACGCCATTTTTACCGCGGCTTTTTTCAGCCGTTACCAGGCTTTCGTGATGATCGGCCTCTATGTCATGGGAATGGCTGTGGCGGTTATCGCCGGCTTGATCTTGAAAAAGACCGTATTTGAAGGAAAGCCCGTACCCTTTGTCATGGAGCTTCCCTCCTACCGGCTTCCCGCTGCAAAAAGCGTTTTCCTTAAAATGTGGGAAAGAGGCATGGATTTTATAAAAAGGGCGTTTACGGTGATCTTTGTCGCCACCATCATCATCTGGGTTTTACAGAGCTTCGACTTTGGATTCAATATGGTGGCCGATACGGGCAACAGCATGATGGCTTACATCGGAAAGCTCATCGCGCCGGTCTTCGGCCCTCTGGGATTCAATGACTGGAGAGCGGCCACCGCCCTGATTACCGGCCTGACCGCAAAGGAGGCGGTGGTCAGCACCTTCGCCATACTCCTCGGCGCTACCGATCCAAGTTCCGTGGTGCCCCTGTTGTCGCAGGTGTTTACCCCCCTGTCGGCTTTCTCTTTCCTGACGTTCACCTTGCTCTATATGCCCTGCGTCGCGGCGATGGCCGCCGTCAGAAGGGAGATGGGCGGATGGAAAAACGCCGTGCTCACCATGACCTTTCAGACTGTGACCGCCTGGATCGTGGCCTTTATCGTGTACCATATCGGGCTTATGATCCTTTCGTGAAGCGGTATTTTCGTATTATTACATACAAGTTCTTTAAATGTACTTTTTTTCAGAATATTCTTGTAATTCATTCGGGCCATGCTATACTATATATAGAACATTGGGATACAGACCCACTGTTTTAGATATAGAAAGGCTATATCAATCGACGAAGAGAGAGGGTGATTCCACCAGAAATGTTTGATGCAGAGTTTGAATAGCGCCGGTCATCGGATGTAGTGATGACTGGCGCTATTCTTTTTATGCAACAGCCGCAAATTACGTGGTATAATAATCGCAGTATCCCGGCATTAGCGGTTATTATGTGGATACCGGCATTGAGATACGGCGCGTGCCGAATTAATAACATTCTTAACAGAAAGAGGTGGACAGGCATTGATCTACAATCTTGACGGATCTGTTGTAGATTTGAGCAGCTTAAAAGAAGGTGAAATCCTGGGAGACTTTCCCTGCATCGGAGTTTTGGACAAGAGCGAAATTGAGTCCTGGAACCCGCATCTTTGCATCAACGACAGGATCCTGGAGGAATGCCTGAAAGGAACGGCGTCTAAGTTTGAAAGCCATGAAGGCTTTGATTATATCAGCCTGGTGATCCCCAACAAGGAGGATCTGCTGGCGGAAGAAAGTCAGATTTCAATCTATTTCCGCGCAAACCTGCTGATCTTCATCTGCGACGAGACACAGGATTACAGCCTTCTCCACAGCATCATTACAAAGATAGAGCAGAAGGAAATAAAAAACCTCTCCTTGGAGAGGGTTCTCTACGAATTTTTTGACCTTTTGACCGCCGGGGACTCCTTATACCTTGAAAATCTGGAACAGGAGATCGCAGAGCTGGAAGAGGCTCTGATCACTTCGAAAAAAAAGGACTATATCAAGGAGATCATCCGATTCAGAAAGTATCTTCTCGTTCTGAAGCGCTACTACGAGCAGCTCTTTGACCTTGCGGAAGCCATGGAGGAAAACGAAAACGAACTGCTTTCCCGCCATATGATCCGCTATTTCCACATCCTGACCAATCGCGCCAACAGGCTCTCCGACTCCATTTCAAACCTCAGGGATTATGTGTCCCAGGTCCGGGAAGCCTATCAGACCGAGGTCGATATCAGCCAGAACAGAATCATGCAGCTCTTTACGGTCATCACAGCGATCTTCCTGCCTCTGACTTTGATCGTGGGCTGGTACGGGATGAATTTTCCCATGCCGGAATACCGCTGGACCTATGGCTATCCCGTGGTGGTGGCCGTCAGCGCTGTCGTCGCTCTTTTCAGTGTAATCTATTTCAAAAAGCACAAATGGTTCTGAAAGCCCTTGTGCTTATCACTATACCGTGATATGATCGCATTGTGGAGAGGAGTGATAAAATGCCTGTAAAAAGCGGCGGTCATCATGTCAGAGAAGAAAGAGAAAACTACCTTTTTCATAAAGTCAAAACCGTAACCGCCTTACCGGGTTATGTGCTTTTGGTCCATTTTTCAGATGGAACCGCAAAGCAATATGACGTCAAGCCTTTGTTTCAGAAATTCAGCATATTTAGTCAATTGGCGGAATCCACGTTATTTTCTGGCGTTTCCGTTGATTCCGGCGGATATGGCGTGTCTTGGAACGAAGAGATTGATCTGTCATGTAATGAATTATGGAACAACGGGGAAGAGGTCTCCACATCGTTTGATAATCTCATCGCTTTCGGAGACGCAACCGATTTATGGAATTTAAATGAGAGCACCTTACGGAAGGCTGTGTCCTATGGAAAATTAATCGACGGCGTCGATGTAAAGAAATTCGGCAAGCAATGGCTAATCACCAAGGCGGCCATGGTCAGAGAATACGGGCAGCTGCCGGACAGCGACAAAGGGCAAGCCTGATGGCTTGCCCCAAAGTTTAATCTGTTGTCATCCGATATGGCGCCGCCGCAAGCGTTACCGTTTTCTCCTGTATCCTCCGGCCTGAACGTGCATGCGCGTGAGGGATTTCTGAATGGCGATCTTCGCCCTGGCGACTTCGGAGTCGTCCTCGCTGGGATGCCTCAGCCAGTCCTCCGCCTTTTCCTTTTCCTGCTGCGCCCTTGTCACGTCGATATCCTCGGGCCACTCCGCCGCGTCGGTATAAATGATGATATCCTCCTTGACGTCGATAAAGCCTCCGGCCAGGGCCGCGATCCTGAAATCCTTCGCCCCGGCTTCCTGAAACCACAGCTCCCCCGCGTCGAGCAGCTTTACCGCCCAGGTATGGCCGGCCATAAAGCCCTCGTCACCGGTCAGAGTCCTGGCGATGACCAGCTCTACGTCCCCTTTATAAAAGAGTTTGGAAGGTGTGATCACCTCAAGCTGTACACTTCTAGGCATTTTTCTGGAACCTTTCTACAACTTCATCAATGCCGCCGGCAAACAGGAACAGCGACTCCGGAATTTCATCATGCTTTCCTTCCAGGATTTCCTTGAATCCTCTTACCGTTTCCTTCAGCGGGATATATTTGCCCGGGGTGCCGGTGAACGCTTCCGCAACGCTGAAAGGCTGGGACAGGAAACGCTGGATCTTTCTGGCTCTGGATACCACAAGCTTGTCGGAATCGGACAATTCGTCCATGCCGAGGATGGCGATGATGTCCTGGAGGTCCTTATATCTCTGGAGCACTTCCTGCACTCCTCTGGCCGTGTTGTAGTGCTCTTCCCCGAGAATCAGCGGGTCCATGATTCTGGACGTGGATTCCAGCGGGTCAACTGCCGGATAGATCCCGAGCTCTGTAATGGCTCTGGACAGTACCGTCGTCGCGTCCAAATGGGCGAAGGTCGTCGCCGGAGCCGGGTCCGTCAGGTCGTCGGCAGGCACGTAAATGGCCTGTACCGAGGTGATTGAGCCCTTCTTCGTGGAAGTGATCCTCTCCTGCAGCGCGCCCATTTCCGTGGCCAGGGTAGGCTGATATCCTACGGCGCTGGGCATACGGCCAAGAAGTGCGGACACTTCGGAACCGGCCTGGGTGAACCGGAAGATGTTGTCTATGAACAGAAGTACGTCCTGTCCTTCTTCGTCTCTGAAATGCTCCGCCATTGTAAGCCCCGTCAGGGCTACTCTCATTCTGGCTCCGGGCGGCTCGTTCATCTGGCCGAAGACCATGGCCGTCTTTTCTATTACGCCGGACTCGATCATTTCATAGTAGAGG
>DAITKX010000047.1:6077-14206 GCA_036835995.1 Bacillota bacterium
GCTCTTTCGCGATATTGTTGATCAGCTCCTGGATCAGTACGGTCTTTCCTACTCCCGCTCCGCCGAACAGTCCGACCTTCCCGCCTCTTGTATAAGGCGCGATCAGGTCTACGACCTTGATTCCGGTTTCAAATATCTGAGCGCTGGTATCCTGCTCCTCAAAGGGAGGCGCTGATCTGTGGATCGGCATCCTTTTCTCCGTCACCACCGGTCCTTTTTCGTCAATGGTATCTCCTACCACGTTGAACAGTCTTCCCAGGACCTCTTTGCCCACAGGAACGCTGATGGGAGCGCCGGTATCCTCCGCTTCCACACCTCTTGTCAGCCCGTCTGTTGAGGACAGGGCGACGCATCTTACCACATCATCACCGATATGCTGGGCTACTTCCGCCACGATCTGCCTGTCTTGAAAATTGATCACGATGGCGTTGAGCAGTTCCGGCATTTCCTCCGGCTCGAACTTTATATCGATTACAGGTCCAATGATCTGGTGGATGGTACCTTTATGATTCATCTTTACTTCTCCCCCTACTCGCTAATTTTGCACAAAATTATCGTCGTAATTTTGGATTTATTTCAGCGCTTCGGCGCCTCCTACAATTTCTGAGATTTCGTTTGTGATGGCCGCCTGTCTCGTTCTGTTATAGAAGAGAGTAAGCTCAGCGTTCACTTCCCTTGCGTTATCCGTAGCATTTTCCATTGCAATACGTCTTGCCGCATGCTCGCAGGTGGCGGATTCCACAATTGCGCCGTAGATCATGATCTCCACGTATTTCGGAACCAGGTAGTTGAATACATCCTGCACCGACGGTTCATACTCTACCAGCTTTTCATTCTTTGGAATATCCGGGTCAAGGCTTATTTCAAAGGGCAGGAGCGTAACGGACTTTACCCGCTGCTCCAGGGTCGAAATAAAAGAAGTATAGATCAAAACCACTTCGTCGATTTCACCCTTGTCATACATATCGATAATCGGCTTGCTGATATCATGGGTTTCGATGAATGAGATGCTTTCCGGCGGAGCCATATATTCCCCGTGGATTTCATAGCCGCGCTTCTGGAAAAAGTCTCTCCCCTTTGTCCCTACCGCGATGATGACCGGCTTTTCCGGATCATCCTCGATCTCCCTGGCCGCTTCCTTTATCACGTTGGAGTTAAAGCCGCCGCAGAGTCCTCTGGAACTCGTGACGATGATATAGCAGGTGGTTTTGATTTCCCGGTTTCCCGCGAGATATTCCTGGGGTACTTCCTTTGTATTGTTGAAAATTTCCTCTATCGCTTCCGTGACATAATGGAAGTATTCCCTCGTCCTCTCATAGGTGGCCTTGGCTTTTCTGAGCTTTGCCGCAGAGACCAGCTTCATGGCGTTGGTAATGTGCTCCATGCTGTTGACGCTTTTGATCCTGCGCTTGATATCCCTCATATTGCTGGTTGCCATGCCGTCATCTCCTCCTTACCATGCTTCTCAGCCGATTTTTCTTGTCTTCTTGAACTCTTCGATGGCAGCCTTCAGTTTTTCCTCCGCCTCAGCTTCCAGCTTTCCTGTGTTTTTGATCTCTTTTCCGATTTCCGGATGGTGGGTATCCATAAAATCATAGAGTTCCTTTTCGAAATCCTTGATCTCCTCCACGGGAATATCCGCCAGAAAACGGTTGGTGGCGGCGAAGATGATCATGACCTGATGTTCCACCTTAACAGGGGAATATTGAGGCTGTTTTAAAATCTCCATCAACACCTGGCCGTGCTCCAGCCTCGTCCTCGTATCCTTATCCAGGTCGGAGCCAAACTGGGAAAAGCTGGCGAGCTCTCTGTACTGGGCCAGCTCCAGCTTGACCTTGCTGGAAACCTTTTTCATCGCTTTGATCTGCGCGTTCCCTCCTACACGGGATACGGAAATGCCCGCGTTGACCGCCGGCCGCTGTCCGGTGAAGAACAGCTCCGATTCCAGGAAGATCTGGCCGTCGGTTATGGAGATCACGTTTGTTGGAATATAAGCCGATACGTCTCCCGCCTGGGTCTCGATGAGGGGCAGAGCGGTAATGGAGCCGCCGCCCAGGTCGTCGGACAGCTTGGCCGCCCGTTCCAGCAGCCTGCTGTGCAGATAGAATACATCTCCCGGATAAGCTTCTCTTCCGGGCGGTCTGCGAAGCAGCAGGGACATGGCGCGGTACGCCACCGCATGCTTTGATAGATCATCGTAGATGATCAGAACGTGCTTTCCCTGATACATGAATTCTTCCGCCATGGCGCAGCCCGCGTAAGGAGCGATGTACTGCAGCGGGGCAACTTCGCTGGCGGTGGCGGAAACTACGATGGTATATTTCATAGATCCCTTATTTTCCAATGTCTGAACCATCTGGGCGACGGTGGATTTCTTCTGGCCGATGGCAACATAGATGCAGATGACATCCTCTTCCGCCTGGTTGATGATGGTATCGATGGCAATGGCGGTTTTTCCCGTCTGCCGGTCTCCGATGATCAGCTCTCTCTGTCCTTTTCCGATGGGGATCATGGAGTCGATGGCCTTGATACCGGTCTGGAGCGGCTGATTGACGGATTTTCTCTGCAGAACGCCGGGCGCTCTGTTTTCGATGGGTCTTGTCTTTTTCGTATTGATCGGCCCTTTGCCGTCGATGGGCTGGCCCAGCGCGTTTACGACGCGTCCGATAAGCTCCGGTCCTACCGGGACCTCGACCACGCGTCCGGTAGGCTTTACGATGTCGCCTTCCTTGATCTCCCGGTCGGGCCCAAGGATTACGGTACCGACGTTATCCTCTTCCAGATTCAATGCCATGCCGTAGATTTCATTGGGAAACTCCAGCAGTTCGCCCGCCATGCAGTTCTCCAAGCCATAAACGCGCGCGATGCCGTCTCCGATTTGTATCACTGTGCCAAAATCAGAGATATCCAGTTTATTTTCGTAGCCTTTAATTCTCTCACGAATCACTGCACTGATTTCTTCAGGCTTTAAATTCATCAATTATCACCCCTTGCTTGTTCTCATTGTAAAGCAGATCTCTAATACGCCTGCTTAATGCGGATTTCAAGATCCTGAAGCTGTTTTCTGATGGATGCATCGATCACTTTTCCGTCTACGAATACCTTTACTCCGCCTAAGAGGAACGCATCTGTTTTATTCACAAGCTTCACGTTCTTTTTCAGAAGCTTTGCTGTTTTTTCCTCAAAAGAACTCAACTGAATATCTGTGAGGGGCTCTACCGAATAGACGGTTCCCGTAGATATTCCTTGCTCCCGATTGATCAGCTTCTGATATTCTTTGACGATCCGGTCAAAGTTGGCCGTCCGCCTTTTGTCAATCAATATCATCAGGAAGTTCAATGTTTCCCGGCTGATCTGGCCGCCGAAAACTTCCTCGACAACCTGCTTTTTTTCAGGTCCGGAAATGACAGGCGTATTGAAAAACTCTTTGAATTCCGGATTTTGCTGAAATAATCCGCAAATCTCCTTCAACTCGCCGAGAATGGTATCCACCTTGTTCAGATCCCTGGCAGCCTCAAACAATGCTTTGCTGTATGTGATTTCAACTGTCAGTTCTTCCATTGCGCATTCCCCGCCTCATCAATTATTTTTCCGATGAATGCCTGCTGCTCCTGATGATCCAATTCCTTTTCCAGAATTTTTTCCGCAGCAAAAATAGCAAGAGAGCCTATTTCGTGCTTCATTTCTTCAAGAGACTTTTTCTTCAGCCTTTCGATCTCATCCTCCGTCTGCCGAAGCAGCACCGCCGTTCTATCCTCGGCCTCCTGAATGATATCTCTCGCCTGAGCGTCGGCCTTTACCTTTGCTTCTCTCACAATTTCTCTTCCCTTGTTTTCCAGATCTGCAATCTGCTGTTCATAGGACTCTCTCAGTTCGTCCGCTTTCAGCATTCTGGATTCAGCGTTCTGAATCGTATCGAGAACTTCTGTGTTTCTGTCGTCGATAACCTTGTTCACTCTGTCAAACAGGTAATGCTTCAAAAACAGCAATAAGATCAGGAAGTTGACCAGGGTCGCAAAAATTGTAAATAAATTACCCTCCATATACTGCGAGGCCCCCCTTCGGGTTCAATTTCTGTCAATCGTTATGTTCTCCACTATTTTACAAACAGCAGCAGGATGGAAACGATCAGCGCATAGAGTGACGTTACTTCTGCAAACGCGATACTGATAATCATGGTGGACATGATATCGCCCTTTGCCTCGGGCTGCCTGGCAATCGCTTCCACGGCCTTTCCGCCGATGGTCCCGATACCGATACCTCCGCCAATAACACCTATCGCGGCGATTCCTGCGCCTAACGCAATAAGTCCATTAGAATCCATAGTGAAACCTCCTTATTTTCCTGTGTTTTTTCAATGATGCGGGTCTTACGTCCCGCTATAACATCTGATACGTCGCATCAGTTATTATCTATATCCCGATATCCCGTCTCGATGTCCCGCACATTCAAGCCCATCTGCTGCGAGCCTACTCCTCTACCGACGTTTTGGTAAATACGATGGTCAGCATCATAAATACATACGTCTGGATTACCGGAACAAAAAGGTCGAAGAAGAAATGCATTGGAACCGGCAAGATAAATGCGAAATGCCCCAGCGCGATATAAATCAGCTCCATGAAGATCGCCCCCACCAGCATATTGATGAAAAGCCGGAGACAGAGCGACAGCGGAACGGTAACCTTATCGATAAGGTTCATGGGCAGCATAAACGCATAGGGCCTGATATAGCCGTGAAGATAGCCCCCCAGCCCGTTCTTTGAGATTGCGTTTCCATTGATCACAACTGCGGAAATCAGCGCCAGAGTCAAAGTAACGTTGATATCCCCGGTGGAAGGCCTGAATCCGATCAGTCCTGTCACATTCATGCAAAAGATAAATACTCCCAGGGTCCCGATAAACGGAACGAACCTGCTCCTGTACTCTTTCCCCAAATTGGAGGCGACGAGTCCGTTAAACAGGTTTACCAGCATTTCGACCACAGTCTGGCGCCGGGAAGGAATCTTCCCGAGATTTCTCGTCAGAAGCAGTACGGAAACGATGATCACCGCCATGATGATCCATTGCAGCACAATGCTCATCGTGACTGCAAACCTGTGATTGAACGCTGTAAACTCAAATATTTCCTTTGCACTAATCTCCATCTACTCACCTTCCCTCTTCATCTGGCCTCTCTGTGACGCGCTGATGATGATCGAAACATAATGTAAACTGTACCCGGTAATGTAAGCTATGATATTGTACAGATTGTCGTTGTAAAGAATAAAAGCAAAACCGCACGCGATTGCAATTCTTACCACGGCTCCGAGGAGGATCCAGATCATTCCCCTGGAGGTATTCATAGCGTGCCCCGTCATTGCGGAATTCATTAAATAATTAAAAAAAGCAACCGCGACTCCCACTACAATAGCGATCACGAACTCTCTGAAGAATATCATTGAGACGATAAATGATAACAGCATGATAATTCCATCACAGATCATAACCCTTTTCAGCATAGCCAGATTGCCTTTCTCAAATAATCACCCTCCGTAAAGGATGGCGAAACTTTTTCCGTCACATGATAAAAACCCGATGCGGGGCTGTAAAAACACATCCTTATCGGAAAAAGTACCTTTAATTATAATCTTTATTTTAGAAATGTAAAGCATTGTTAATAAATAGACATTCTGAAAATTCCGTATTTTAAGGAAAACAGCTTCGAGTTATCTGAATTCGACGGATTCAGGCGGAATTTACATACTGAAGATCATTGAAAAGTGTAAAAAACAATATCAAACTTCAACATTTTTGCTATTAATTTGACATTCTATTGTTTTATATGTCGTGGACAATGTTTTTGAGCCATTTCCCTGACCGGAAGCGGCGCCAGCATACGACCGCCTTAACGGCCTCCTCGGTCTGGGCCATGAGGACCACGATGAATACGGGAAGCGCAAAATACCAGGCCCCTAGATATACCAAAGGAACCCCGATCAGCCAGACCGAACCAACCTCCAGGAACATGGCGAACCTGGTGTCCCCGCCGCACCGAAGGGTGCCCGTGACATTCAATCCGTTGAAAACCTTTATCGGCATCATGGCGCCGTATATGCAGAGGATCAGCAATGCGTAGTGCTGTCCCTCCGGGGTGAAATTGAACAGCCGTATGATAAACTGTGATGTAAGGATCAGCAGGCCTCCCGATACGGCCCCGACACAGAATCCGATGCGGAGCAGCCGTTTGGCAAGGGCGAAAGCGTAGTCCATCTGACCCATCCCGATCCGCTGTCCCACCAGGATCAACAGAGCGTCTCCAAGGCTGAAGATCGCCAGAACAAAGAGCGTATTCAGCGTGTTGCTCGCCTGAACGGCGGCAAATTCCGTCACTCCGAGCCTGCCGTAAGCCGCGTTGTACGCGGCCATTCCCAAGCTCCACATGACCTCGTTGACCATGACCGGCATCGCGGTGATCAGAACCTTGGCGACAAGGTTTTTCTGCCAGCCGAAAAATTCCCCCAGCTTTCCGGAGATCAGATTCTTTCTCACAAAGATAACGTAGATATAAAGGAGCAGCTCCAGAATCCTGGCGGTGGCGGTAGCCGTTGCGGCTCCCCGGACGCCCAAAGCGGGAGCGCCGAAGTTTCCGAAGATCAGGATAAAATTCAATACGGTATTGGTGGAAAAGACCACCGCGCTGATCTTCAGGGGAATGCTGGCCTGCTGGGTCGTTCGCAGCACCGCTGATAACGGGTAGGTAACCCCCAGGGTCAGAAAGCTGACGGAAGCGATTCGGACAAAACCCTTGCCCAGCCCGATAACCTCCGGGATATTGGTAAACAGGCCCAGCACCTTTTCCGGCATCAGAAAGGCGGGAAGAAAGAAGAGAAGGCTGATGCTGACCGAGAGAGTCACCGCGAATCCGGTCACCTTTCGGATGCTTGCAACGTCCTGCTTTCCCCAGAACTGGGCCATGAAAGCAGCGCAGCCGCTGGCAAAGCCGAACATGGCTCCCAAATGAACGAAGAACAATTGTGTGGAAAGCCCTACCGCCGCCAGATCCACTTCTCCGAGACTTCCGATCATCAGGTTGTCCAGGAGGTTCAGGGATGACGTGATAAGGCTTTGCAGGGCAATAGGAAGAGCGACCCTGGCAAGGGTCTTATATAAAGGTCTGCTTTCAATTTTGATCGGCGGTTTGTTTTCCATAATCAAGCAACGCTCCGATAATCCTTTCGCAGGCGTGGCCGTCCCCGTAAGGGTTCACTGCATGGGCCATTTTGCCGTAAGCTTCTCTATCGACCAGGAGCTCTCTGGTCATTTCATAGATGGTGTCCCGGGAAACCCCCGCAAGCTTCACCGTGCCGGCCTCAATAGCTTCGGGGCGCTCCGTTTCCTTCCTCACCACCAGCACCGGCTTGCCCAGGGAAGGCGCTTCTTCCTGAATGCCTCCGGAATCCGTGACGATCAGATAGGATCTGGCCATCAGGTTGGAAAATGGCTGATACTGCAGCGGTTCGATGAGATGCACCCTGTCGGCACTGCCAAGGACTTTGTTTGCGGTTTCCCTGACTTTAGGGTTCATGTGAACTGGATAGATGATCTCCGTATCCTGAAACTCGGCGGCGATGTCCCTGATGGCGCTGAAAATATGCTCCATGTTTTCACCCAGGTTCTCCCTCCGGTGGCAGGTCACCGTGATCACTCTTCTATTCTCAAAATCGATGGTTTTTAAGGTTTCATCCTCAAAGGAATAGGGCTTATCCGTCACCAGAAGCAGGGCGTCGATAACCGTGTTTCCCGTAATAAAGACCGCCTTTTCAGCGATCCCCTCTTTCAGCAGGTTCTGCCGGTTCCGTTCCGTCGGCGCAAAGTGCAGGTCCGCGATGCGGCCCGTCAGGAGCCGGTTCATTTCCTCCGGATACGGCGAATACTTGTCGCCGGTCCTCAGTCCCGCCTCTACGTGTCCGACTCTGATCTGCTGGTAAAATGCCGCAAGGGACGCGGCAAAGGTGGTGGTGGTATCTCCGTGGACCAGCACGATATCCGGCCGCTCCTTTTTAAATACGTCTTCCAGGCCCATCAGCACGTTGGAAGTGATCTGGCTGATGGTCTGGTTCGGTTTCATGATATTGAGGTCGTAATCGGGA
>DAITKX010000047.1:14216-23986 GCA_036835995.1 Bacillota bacterium
AAAGGTTCAGCACCTGATCGAGCATTTCCCGGTGCTGGGCCGTCACGCATAAAACCGATTCGATTCCCTGTGTTTCATTTAACTTTTTTACAAGAGGCGCCATTTTGATCGCCTCGGGCCTTGTTCCAAATACGGTCAGTACTTTCATTTTAGGACTCCTTTTTCTTCTCTTTCTTTTCCAATGCCTCGGCATTTACCGCTTTCAGACTGAGATGCATGCTGCCCGGATCGGTAAGAAAGACATAGATGAAGGTTGCCGCGATGATGACGAGCAATGCGGATTCGACGAATAAGTCCCTGCTCATCAGGATCGCGGCCACTCCCATGATGCCGCTGATCCCGTAAAGTGTCAGCACCGTTCTTCTTTGGCCCAGTCCCGCCGCCATGATGCGGTGATGCAGGTGGCCCTTGTCCGCCTCCATGATGGGCCGTCTGTTGACCAGCCTCCTCAGTATCGCAAAGGCAGTGTCAAAGATCGGAAGCCCCAGGACCAGAACCGGCACCACAGTCGCCACCGCGGTAGTGCTCTTGATGGGGCTCATAACGGAAAGCCCCGCAAGCATAAACCCGAGGAAAAGCGAACCTCCGTCCCCCATGAAGATCTTCGCCGGATTGAAATTAAAGGGCAAAAATCCAAGGGCGCTTCCCGCTATGGCAAGCAGAGCCATGGCAATCTGAGTCTCCGCCGGGTCGTTTATGATGGCGGCATAGGCGATGGAAACCGACGCGATAAAGGCGACGCCGCCGGCAAGTCCGTCCAGGCCGTCGATGAGGTTGATGGTGTTGGTGATCCCCACGATCCAGAGGATGGTCACCACCAGGCTGACGATCCACGGGAAGAAATAATATCCCTCTCCGAAGGGCCTTCCGATGAAGGAGATCTTTACGCTGAACTGGAACAGGATAAAGGCGCACAGGATCTGACAGATAAATTTCGCTTTAGCCGGTAAATTCCTCAGATCATCGATGACGCCTACGAGAAAGATCAGCGTTCCACCGGCGATCACCCCCATCAGCTGCGTGCTGTAAGGAAGAAATATCAGCATGGAGGCCACCGTTCCGATGTAGATCGCCATCCCGCCGAATCGCGGCATCGTCTTGGTGTGCATTCTCCGGTTATCCTTCGGTATGTCGACAGCGCCTATCTTGGGCGCAATTTTGATTGCTACAGGTGTAAAAACAAACGCCAGCAGAAACGCCGTAAAAAATATCATTAAATAGTGATCCATTTCATTCCCTTCCGTAATCCCTTTCCCTTATGTATTCTAAGCCGGATTAAACATTTCTATCTTGAGGCCGGCTTCCTCCAGGATTTCCCGGGAAAGCTCATCCGGGTACCCCTCTTTTACGACGATCCGGGTCAAACCCGCGTTGATGATCATCTTTGCGCAGATCACGCAGGGCTGGTGGGTGCAGTAGATAGTTCCCCCCGCGATGCTCTGCCCCAGATGCGCCGCCTGAATGATAGCGTTCTGCTCCGCGTGAAGCGCCATGCACAGCTCGTGCCTCTGTCCGGACGGCACCCCGAGCTTCTCCCGCAGGCAGCCGCCGCGTTCCTCACAGTGCTTGATTCCGATAGGCGCTCCGTTGTAACCCGTTGCCATGACTCTTCTGTCTTTGACGATAACGGCTCCAACCTGCCGTCTCAGGCAAGTCGACCTCTTTTGCGTTAATTCAGCCATCTCCATAAAGTATTCATCCCAACTCGGTCTGTCCATACACCTTCTCCTTTATATAAGCTTGCGCAAACCGCCTGCCAGGCGCGCTAAATGCTTAATTCTCGCCTTTAAATATCCGGTTTGCGACCTTTACCGTATCCATTGCGTCCCTGCAGTAATAGTCTGCGCCGATTTTCTCCGCATAATCCGCGGTCAGCACCGCGCCGCCCACTGCCGTAACACAGTCGAGCCCCGCGTCCTTCAAGGCCTTGATGGTCTTTTCCATGCTGTCCACCGTCGTCGTCATCAGGGCCGACAGCCCTACCATCCTTATATTGTGGCACCTTGCAGTCTCCACCACCGCGGAGACGGGAACATCCTTGCCCAGGTCTATGATCTCATATCCGTAATTCTCAAGCAACGCTTTGACGATATTCTTTCCGATATCGTGGATATCGCCTTCAACGGTGGCCAGAATGATCTTTCCATAGGAAACTATTCCTCCCTCCGCCTTCATGGCCTCTTTCAACACGGCGAACGCGTTTTTTACCGTATCCGCCGACTTGATCAGCTGCGGCAGAAAGCTGGCGCCGCTTTCGTAATCCTTTCCAACGGCCTCAAGGGCGGGAATGATCTTGCCCTCGATGATTTCCAGAGGCTTCATGGTTTTCAAAAGCTCCGCCGTCGCCTCCGCCGCCTTTCCGCCATAACCTTCGATGATGATCTTTTCCAGGGAAAGGCCCGGCTCTTCCGCGCCTTCCATCGATTTTCCCAGCGTCTTCACAGCGGCGTTTTCCGTCTGGCTGCCGTAAATGCGGATGTAGTCCTTCGAGTCGATATCCTTATATGCCAACGTCTCAAAGGCATGAATGGTATCCATGTAATCCGGCACCAGCGGATCGGTGATCGGCGCGTCCAGGCCGGCTTCCAAAGCCATGGCCAGAAAGGTCCGGTTCAGCAGCTTTCGTTCCGGCAGGCCAAAGGAAACGTTGCTCGCCCCAAGGACCGTCTTAACGCCGAATCTCCGCTTTACCTCCCGGATGGCTTCCAGCGTATCCCGGCCGGCGTTCTGCTGTGCCGACACGGTCAGGGTCAGGCAGTCCACCAGGATCCTTTCCCTGCCGATGCCGTAGGCTTCCGCCGTCTTGATGATCCGCTCCGCGATAGCGAGTCTTTCCTCAGCGTTCTTCGGCAGACCCTTTTCATCCAGCGTCAAGGCGATGACACACGCGCCGTATTTCTTTACGATGGGTAACACCGCTTCCATATTCTCCCGCTTGCCATTTACGGAATTGATGATGGGTTTTCCGTTATAATACCGGGCGGCGGCTTCGATGACTTCCGGATCCGCGCTGTCGATCTGCAGCGGAACGTTCAGATGGGAAATCTTTTTGATGGCCGCCAGCATCGCTTCCTTTTCATCGATGCCCGGAAGTCCCATGTTGACGTCCAGAATATCCGCGCCCGCCTTCATCTGGCCCATCGCTTCTTTTCTTATATAAGAGAAATTCCCCTCCTTTAACGCTTCTTTTAACAGCTTCTTTCCGGTGGGGTTGAGGCGTTCCCCGATGACCCTGACCCTGTCGTTCAGGATCACGGTTCTCGTCGCCGAGCTGGCTGCCGTCATGGCCTTCGCCGCTCTCTCCTGTTCCGCCCCCGGCCTCAATGCCGGATAATCCTCAGACCCGATGATTTTCACCAACGCGGCGATATAGTCGGGGTTTGTCCCGCAGCATCCCCCTGCCACGGCGACTCCCGCCCGGAGCATTTCCCGCATAGCCTCCACATATTCGGAAATGCCGACGTTGTAGACCGTCTCTCCGTCGATCATCTCCGGAAGCCCCGCGTTGGGCTGAACCAGGACGGGAAGTTTGGACCAGGCCAAAAATTCCTTCGTAATGCCGATCATGTCCCGGGGGCCCAGGGAACAGTTGACGCCCAGGGCGTCGATGCCCATATCCTGAAGAATGTTGACCGCCGTCAGCGGATCGGTCCCCATCAGCGTTCTTCCATTTTTCTCAAGAGTGATGGAGCAGAAAACCGGCAGGTCGCAGTTTTCTTTTGCGGCCAGCACCGCCGCCTTCATCTCATGGATGTCCATAAAGGTTTCGAAGAACACGAAGTCCGCCCCTGCTTCCGCCCCCGCGACGATCATCTCCTTGAAAGCGTCATAGGCCTCGTCGAAGGAAAGGTCTCCCGCAGGCTCCATCAGCTTTCCCAGGGGGCCGAGATCCAGCGCGACGAATTTTCCGAAAGGAGCTTCCGGCCTATCGGCCCGGGCCATGAATTCCCCGGCGGCTTCCTTCGCCAACTCCACCGCCCGGGCGGCGACCTGGGAAACCGTGTGGCCCGAATTTGCAAGCTTGAACCGGTTGCACCCGAAGGTGTTCGCGGATACGAAATCGCTGCCCGCCTGATAATAGCTTCGGTGGATCTCCTTGATTATTTCCGGGTGGGTAAAGTTGAGAAGCTCCGGCAGTCCGCCGGCTTTAAGCTCATATTTCTGCAGCATCGTGCCCATCGCTCCGTCGCACACGATGATTTTCTTCCCTAATAGATCTGTAATCCTTTCCGTCACTTCCCGTTCACCTCGTTATCTTCTGCCGCTCAAATGTGTAAATATTCTATCCCTTTGCTCAGCCCTGTAATTTTCTGATGTTTTCAATGTTATTGATAATTCTTTTCGCCGTATCCGGCTTGTTCATGGTATATAGATGGATTCCCCGGACTCCCCAGGCCATCAGGTCAATGATCTGCTCGATGGCATACGCCTCTCCCGCTTCCTTCAAAGCCTCCGGGTTGTGCTCGTAGCGGTCCAGGATCCGCAGGAATTTCGGCGGCAGCTTGCAGCCGGAGAGCTTGGTGATCCTCAGCATCTGATTCTTGTTCAACACCGGCATGATGCCTGCGGAAACGGGGATTTCGATCCCCGCAAGGTCGATGGCGTCCATAAACCGGTAAAACAGCTCATTGTCAAAGAAAAGCTGCGTGATCAGGAACTCCGCCCCCGTGTCCGCCTTTTCTCTCAGATGTTTGATATCCTGCACCAGATTTTCGCAGTCGACATGGCCCTCCGGATAGCAGGCGGCGCCGATGGAAAAGCCGCCTTTCTCCCTGATCTCGCGGATCAGATCCCCGGCATGCTCGTAATGGAGCGGGGTGGGGAACTTAAAATCCGGATCTTCCGGTATATCCCCCCGCAAGGCGAGGATATTTTCGATCCCGTTCTCCTTCATCTCCGCAAAGGTATCCTTGATCTGATCTTTTGTCGAGGAAATGCAGGTGAGATGGGCCAGGCTTTCGATGTGATATTCCTTTTTTATTCTGGACGCGATCTCTACCGTCCTGTCCTTCGCCTTTCCTCCCGCGCCATAGGTGACGCTGATAAAATCCGGGCCGATATCCGCAAGCCCGTCCAAGGTTTTGTAAATCGTCTCGATGGGCGAGTCCAGCTTGGGCGGGAAAATTTCAAGGGATATGACTGTCTTTTTTGTATTATAGATTTCGTTGATCTTCATGCCTTCAATTTCTCCTTGTCGTAAAAAACCTCCGCCAGGTATAAGCCCTGGGGCGGCGCCGTGTGCCCCGCAAGCCGTCTTTCCCTGCTTTCCATGATCGCGGGCAGGCTGTCGGGATCCTTTTTGCCGAGCCCCATGTCCACAAGGGTTCCGGCTATGATCCTGACCATATTATACAGAAATCCGTCTCCGATGATTTCAAATCCGATGCTCCCGTTTTCCATGGGGATGAACTGGGTGCTGTAAATCGTCCGGACGGTGGACTCCAGTTCTTTTCCTCCGGCTGCCTGAAAGCATTTGAAATCTCTGGTTCCCGGAAGATGTTCCGCACCGCGCTTCATGGCATCAAGGTCCAGTCCGCGGCCGGTCTGATAACAGTAATTTCTTTGAAACGGATCGGGCTTCTGCGAATCATCGATCTTATAGATATATTTTTTCCCGACTGCGTCGAACCTGGCATGAAAATCCGCGGGAACCTCCTCCGCGGCCAGAATCGCGATCTCGCCTGAGGTTTTCCTGGATTTCTCCGAGGCCGCCGAAGCAAAGATACCGTTTGCGACCAGGGGAATCTTTCCGGTTGGGATGCTGAATTCCGCGGTGAAGCTTGCCCTCTGTCCATAGGCGTGAACCCCGGCGTCGGTTCTGCTGGTTCCGTTGATCCGGACCGGCTGGGCGCATACGATGCCGAGAACCCGTTCGACTTCTCCCTGAACGCTTCTTTGGTCCGGCTGTCTCTGCCATCCGCAGAAGTCTGTGCCGTCATATGCGATTGTCAGAAGAACATTTTTCATCGGATTATTTGTTTCTTTCATGGCTTCAGAATTATTTTCAGAAAATCCTTATCTCTTGCCAATATCTCACGAGCGTCCCGATATTTCTGCCCGGCGTAAACCATGGGTTTCGCAGCCGCTCCGTAAGCGTCTATTTCAAGGCCCCGTGCGATATAGAGCGCACGGTACTGGTGATATTCCTGCGTTATGATGATTGCCTTGTCCACCAGAAAAATATCCCTTGCCCGGCACATGGATTCATAGGTTGAAAATCCGGCGGGATCCAGGATGATATCCTGGTCGGGAACCCCTGCCTCCAGGGCATAATCCCTCATGGCGCCGACCTCGTCATAACGGTCCTGCCCGTTGTCTCCGCTCAGCAAAAGCTTCGGGGCCGCGCCGTCCCGGTATAATTCGATCCCTTTATCCAGCCTGTCCCGGAGCATATAGTTCGGAGTACCGTCGGGCTTCAGTCCCGCGCCCAGAATAAGGATGCAGTCTGCGTCAAGCTTTGCCGCGGTTTCATCGGCGATCAGATATTCGTCCACTGAGGATTTCATATAAGAATTGATGGCCAGCGTCGCCGCTGAAAAGAGAACGATCAGAATCAATGCGAGGCTTCCTGTGACTTTTACGGTTTTCCTGAGCTTTGATCTTTGGTGTTTCATTGATTTTTACCGCGCTATTTCCTGGGAAGCTCGATCTGCTTGTGATCCTTTGACTCCCGGTACAGGGTAAATTTTCTCCCGATGGCCTGGACAAATTCGGCCTTCAGAAGTTCGGCCAGCTCGTTTGCGGTGTCCTTGGGATTCAGTTCGCAGCTTTCCTGGAGCTTTACCTTGACCAGTTCCCTCATTTCAAGGCCCGTCTCCATCTCTTTGACGATATTTTCTGAAATTCCCGATTTTCCTATATATACCGTAGGCTCCAGCTCGTGGGCCAAACCTCTTAAAAAACTTCTTTGCTTGCTTGTGATCATTTCTCTCCTATTCCCCTATTTCCGGCATTCTCCGGCTCTCCCGCCGGGCGCCTCATCAGCCGCCTTTTTTCGTTAAATCGCTTAATATAATCAAAATATTATACTATTATTTGACGTTCTGCGTCAAATTTATTTCCTTTCGGAAAGTTTAAACCAGAAAATAACGCCGTCATCTTCGTTTCGGGCGCCGCAGGGGAACCGATATAGCTCCAGGATCGCGCGTGCTATCGCCAGGCCGAGGCCCGTACCCTTCGTATTGCTCCGGGACGCGTCCGCTTTTTTAAACGGCTCCCAGATTTCCTCCAGCTTTTCTTCGGGGATATGGCTGCCGCTGTTGTAAAACTCCAGCGTATCTTCCGCAATCCTGATCCGGATCGTTCCGCCGTAAGGGGTATGATCCAGCGCGTTGACATAAAAGTTATCGAGGACTCTCTCCATCAGGGATCGTTCCGCCTTGACCGCCCCGTCGCCCTCCAGCCGAACGGTCAGAGATCTCTCCGCGCAAACCTCCCGGTATCGCGCTGTAAGTCCGGCGCAGACTTCTCCAAGGGACACATCCTCATATTTGATCTGGAGTTTATCAGATTCCAATTTCGACAGCTCAAGCATCTCCCGGATGATCTTATCCATGCGCTCTACGTTGGTCTGAATACCTCCTGCGTATTGCCCCCGCTTCTCCTCGTTGATGTTTTCCATGAGATTCTGCGCATACCCTGAAATGATGCTCAAAGGGGTTTTCAGATCGTGGGCCAGGGCGCTTGTCAGCTCCTTCCGGCGGCTTTCCATCTCTTCCCGCTTCCGGTAGGTCTTGTAGGTCTGCATGGAGAGGATCAGCGCGGCGATAAAGAATACGACAAGGCAGCTTCCCCACACATAGGCCATGGTGCCGGCGCAGCGGTCCAGCAAGTTCACTTCACGCGCCATGACCGTCCATGCCGTGCTGTAAGGGTTTTCTTCATCATTGCCATCGATCATGTTCTGATACGGCATCACCAGATAGTAGCGGCAGATCACGAGATTTACCATCTCCCGGGAAGAAAGCAACGGCGCTTTCCTGACGGTTGCCTCTAATTTTTCTCTATCCGTCACCATGGTTCGCAGAGCCTGCTGTATTTCGCTTCCGGGTTCCCTGCCATATCTGGGGGTGAGGCCTCCATATTTGTAATATGGCAGTTCCTTTACATTCTCATAACCCGAGACGTACACCAGATCGCGGTCGGGGGATCCGCTGCCCGATACCACGTTTCCACCCTCGTCAAAGTTTTGGGCATAGATCGGCGTAACGCTGATCCTGTCGGGAATGATCATTCCATTGTCGACCCAAAGGCCTTCAATGGAAAGGGAATACCATGCGAGATCCCCGATCTTTTTCGGCTTTGGATCGGCATATACATAGGATTCGATTTCCTTTACCGTTTTCTCGTCGAACCATTCCCGGGGATCCATCTCTCCGTAAGCAACGTATTGGGTATCTCCCTCGCTTCTTTCCGTATAGCTGCAGATCCAATTATCGCTGGTATGATAGATGAGTCCGTAATCGCCGGTGTATACCGCCAGCTCCGTCCCGGAACCGTCGTTAAAGGACTTCTGCACAAGCTCCTTTTTTATCTGCCGTATATCTGTGATTTGATGGTCGGCATCGACGTAGTCCCGAAGAATTTCGCCCACCTCGCTATTGGTATACGAAGCATAGGTCCCGAACTGCAGCCCGCTGACCTTTTTTTCCTGCAGGATCAAAAATGCGGAAAATCCCGCCATGAGCACCAGATAGACGGCAAACAACGCGAAGAAGGTGCGGGTATAGATCCTGAATTTCATCCTGTTCTCTCTCAATTTTCAACCCTCCAGTCGATAACCCTTTTTAATCACGGTCTTGATCTGTCCGGAAGCGCTGCCCAGGGATTTTCTCAGCTTCTTCACGTGATTGTCCACCACCCTGTCGTTTCCCTCGAAATCGTAGCCCCAGACCCGGACCAAAAGGGTTTCACGGCTCACAAGCCTGCCGCGGTTCTCCATCAGTATTTTCAAAATCGCGTATTCTATGGGAGCCAGCGCCGCTTCTTCGCCATCTACGCGGACCGTGCAGCGGTAGGGGTTCAGCTTGATGTCCCCTGCCGTCATCTCTTCATCTCTGACCGTGCCCTTCGCGCGCCTGATCAGAGCCGTGACCTTTGCGTAAAGCTCTGCCAGGGAAAAGGGCTTGGAGATATAATCGTCGCAGCCCAGCCGGTATCCGTGCAGCCTGTCGTGCTCATCCTGCCTCGCGGTTATAAAGATGATGGGAACATCGCTGCTCTTCCTGAGCTCCCTGCAGATCGTGAATCCGTCCACCTCCGGCAGCATGACGTCCAGAAGAACCAGGTCATATTCGTTTTCCTCACATTTTTGGCTGCCCTCGCCGCCGGTCCCGGCGGTATCTATGCGAAATACCCCTTCGCTTTTCCCGTTAAAGTAGTCTGTGATGATTTCCCTGATCTCGGCATCATCTTCAACCAATAGAAGTTTGTACGCCATTTTTTCACCTCCAGATACAGGTTAACACAGCCGTCTATCCTTTCTGTGTCCGTATTAAAAAAAGTGGATTCGCCACTTCCGCTAGGAACCATAGGGGAGTTCCCTTCGGTGGCTGCAAGCAGTCTGAGCGCCATAGCTTCCTGTTGCATGGTCCGCAGCTTTCTGTCGCCTGATCCGCTGGGCTCGCCGACACCTAGAGGTCCCATTGCTCAAAATGCCGAGCAGGGAGTATCCTTCCCGCTCTCCATGTTCAGATTTCTCAGTATGGAGTAACACTTTGCTCAAATTTTCAAGCAGGGCGTAGATTTAACCGTTCTAACGGCCTCCAAGC
>DAITKX010000048.1:0-23904 GCA_036835995.1 Bacillota bacterium
CCCTCCCTTATAAAAACAGTTCGGGTTCGGCCCTTCTCGTCAGGCCCTCCTCCAGCTCATGCTGATGATAGAGGAATCCCGGATCCTCGTAATACTTTGCATGAAGCGGACATTTTTTGATGCACGCGCCGCATTTGATGCAGATGCCCGTAAACTCCCTTACGTCGTCATGGCTGATGGAGCCCATGGGACATACATCCGCGCAGATCATACAGTTGTTGCAATCGTCATTGGTCAAAGGTTTCACCTTTCGGATGTCAACAGGGTTCCCCTTGCGGTCCCGGGGCTGATAATACCCCCGGTATGGCGACGGTTCTCCCTTTACATGGATCGGCTCTGTCCCACTGCCTCCGGCAATCTTTTCAGCGACTTTGGCGGCAAAGTCCTCTGCCAGCGCCATGTCCGCCTCATCGGGTCTACCACCCGCAAGAATGTAGGAAAAGGAGTGCTCTCCGACAAAAGCCGCCGCCGCAACCGTATGTAACCCGTGCTTCTCAAGGATATCCCGAAGCTCAATCAGCCCGTCGTCATAATCCCTGTTTCCGTACAGCACGACGGGAACCGCCAGCGCGCCGTTCCCTTCCATGATATCCAGATATTTTAATAAAACGTTCGGCACCCGGCCCGCATAGACCGGAACTCCGAAGACCACGAGATCTCCGGCATTGAATTTCAAAGGATTTTCTCTTGCCTTCGAAAGGGTAAAATCACAGATCCCATACCCTGTCCCCAGCGTTTTCGCCAGATTTCCCCCAATGGACTCCACGATCCTTTGCGTCGTCCCTGTGGCGCTAAAATAGACCGACCAAACCTTTTCAATCTTCATTTTGTTTCGCCTCCCTCTTTTTCCGCTTCTTCAGCGAGTCCAGGACGATCCGGTCATCCTTCAGCTGAAGCGGCATTACGGATACCACAATATGTTTATGCTTTAAGAGTTTCTTTTCGACGTAAACCCTGGTGTCGTTGTGCAAAAATTTATGCCACCACTTCTTCACCACAAATTCAGAGAGAAGCACGGTGATCATATCCCCCGGCTCGTGGTCGTATTCCGAAGACTCGATAAACCTCAGCAGCGGGTCGATGACCCTTCTGTACGGGGACAGCTTGATCACAAGCGGAATATCGGTTCCAAGCCTGTCGTACTGTTCCTGGACCTTGCGGGCGTTTTCTTCATTGATGGCGACGCAAAACGCCACTACATCGTCGCATATGGTGGCTGCGTAGCGCAGGGCGCGGACACTGGCTTTATTGACGCTCCTCAGCGGAACGATGATGGTGTTGACATAGTTCAGCTCTTCCAGGTCGGCGCCGTCATATTCGCTGTCCTCAAGCTTCAGCTGCTCCCTTACGGAAATGTAGTGCTTATGGATCTTATTCATCATGAACACCACGACGGGCAGCAGCACGATGACGACCCAGGAGCCCTGCTTAAACTTTGCAAAGGCGATGATGACCACGACGATGGAGGTTACCAGGGCGCCAAACCCGTTGATAAAGGCTTTCATCTTCCAATGGGCCGTCTTCTCCCGCGTCCATTTCATGAACATTCCCGATTGGGACAGGGTGAAGGAAATAAAGACGCCGGTGGCGTAAAGTCCGATCAGCGACGTGACATCCGCCTGAAATCCGACGATCAGAATGATGGAAATCACCGACAGGGAAATGATGCCGTTGGTATAGCTCAGCCGGTCTCCCCTCATGTTCAGCTGTTTCGGAGCATACCGTTCCTCCGCGATGACGGCAATGAGCAGCGGGAATCCGGAATAAGCCGTGTTTGCTCCAAGGATCAGGATGATGAAAGTCGTCGCCATGATATAGTAATACATGAAGCTGTCGCCGAAAATCTGCTCTGCCAGCAGAATCAGCAGCGCCCCGTTTTTTCCCGGAATCACATGATAAAAGTTCGCGATCATGGAGGTGCCGGCGAAAAGCACTAGGATAATAATGCATAGCAGCAAAAGGACCGTCTTGGCATACTTTGTAGACGGAGATTTGAAATTTGGAACCGAATTGCTGACCGCTTCAACTCCCGTCAAGGCCGTGCATCCGCTGGCAAAGGCCTTCAGCATGAGCAGCAGGGTGATGGACTGAAGCGGCTTTCCCAACTGCGGTTCCGGGGGAACGTATCCGGCCGCAAGCCGGATCATGCCGAAGATGATCAGCGCCAGAATCCCCACGATAAAAGCATAAGCAGGGACACCGAACATTTTGGAGGACTCTCTGATTCCTCGCAAATTTCCGATCATAATCAAGAGGACCATACCCACTGCCAGCATGGTTCCATAGGGCTGTAAGGATTTAAAAACGGAAGTCACCTGCTCCACGCCTGCAGAGACGCTTACGGCTACGGTCAGGATATACCCTACGGCCAAAGCGGATCCGGCAACCATTCCCGGTATTTCACCGAGGTTTTCCTTTGCTACGACAAACGCGCCTCCTCCGTTGGGATAGCTGTCGATGGTCTGCCTGTAGGACAGCATCAGCACGGTCAACAGTCCGATGATGCACCATGACAGCACCGACATCTGCATATATGCGGCGGCTCCCACCGCCGGGATCAGGACGATCAGCATCTCCTGCCCCGCGTAAGCGACGGATGAAATCGCATCCGACGAGAGAATGGGAAGGCCCCACAGGATACCCAGTTTCTGGCCTTTCAACGCGGTATTTTTTAAGGGTTTTCCGATCAAAACCCGTTTTACTCTTTTTAACATAACAAGTCTCAGCTGCCGCTGAGAAGTTCCTCCCGTATAACTTGCTGTCCGGCGGTTCAGCGCCGCTGACAGCATTTATGCTGGAAAATCATGAAGCTTTGCTTCATAGATTTTCGTCGTATAATAAATTTGATGAAACACACTTTCGAATCTTTCAGTACGACCTATATTACATCTTCTTAATTGATGTTTCAATAGGTTTTTCATTGTTCCAATTTTCTAATTTATCAGGCCCCGCCTAGCGCTCTGTAACACTTAAAACTTGCATTATCCGTCGGTAATGTAAGGAATTAGGTGTTACAGAGCATTAGCATATGTACCGCAGGGACGGGGCCTGGAACACCGTCAATAAGATTTGCCGAAACCGCAGTTCGGATAGGTGCATACTTCGCAATTCTGGCAAAGTCCGCCGTGAGCCAGTTTTTTGATGTCCGTCCTCGTGGGAATCTCTCCCGCCAGTATCCTCGGCACGATGAGGTCGAAAATGCTTACCCTGCTGTACATCACGCAGCCGGGAAGTCCTACCACGGGAACATTTCCGATATACGCCAGCATAAACATCGCGCCGGGCAAAACAGGCGCTCCATAGGTGATAATATGCCCGCCGGCCTTGCGGATCCCGGAAGGCGTCCTGTCATCGGGGTCGACGGACATGCCTCCCGTAACGCCGATCATGTCCACGCCCTCGTCGATGAGCTGCTTGATGCAGTCCGCGATCATGTCCTCATCATCATCGGCAAAGAGTTGATTCACCACTTCGCTGCCCAGATCGCCGAATTTCTTTTTCAGCACCGGGCCAAAGGCGTCTTTGATCTTGCCGGTATAAACCTCGCTGCCCGTGGTGACCAATCCTATCTTCAGCTTCTTCAAAGGCCGGACCTCGACAAGGGGACCGTTCTGCAGCACTTTTTCCGCGCCGGTCACAATGCTTTCGTTGACAAACAGCGGAATGACCCTGGTTCCGGCAACTTTCTGTCCCTTCTTTACCAGCTGGTTTTCATGAATGGTGGCAAACATGATCTCGTCCTGATCGATGAGCCTGTTCAGCATGGCGGTATCGATCTTCAGCAATCCGTCGTAATCCGCCACCATCTCGATTTTACCTTCTCCCGGGGCCACCAGTCGGATCCCGTTTCCGGCGCCGGCCACGGCGATGCGCATGGCTGCCTCATCCTCATGGACGTCCGTATCCTCTTTATCCACTACAAAGAGGTGCCTCTTCCCCATGCTGAGCAGTACTTCGATGTCCTCCGGGGCGATCACATGGCCCTTCTTAAACTTGCTTCCTTTGAATTCTCCCGGGATGATCTGCGTCAAATCGTGAGCCAGAACCATACCTACCGCATCATATACTGAAACTTCCTTCATAATCAATTCTCCTTTGTAAAATCAAGAACGGCCACGCCCCCATTGGGAATACGGCCTTTAAGCTCCTCCGCAAGCTCCGTGCGGCGCAGATTGCTGAGAAGTACGCCGATGACGCCGGAGTGAGACACGATAACGATATCCCCCGACTTGTCCTTTGCTTCCCGTTCTGCTTTTAATATACCCTGAAACCCTTTTATTACCCGATACTGCAAGTCATAGAAATTCTCGCTGCCGTTTCCATATTTATACGTCAGGAGGTTTTCACCGCGCTTCCTGTATTCCTCGGGATATTTCTCCCGGATCTCGCTGATATAGCGCCCGTCCCATTCTCCCAGAGCCATTTCCCGGAACCTGGGCTCGGGCACCACGGCCATTTCGGCTCCCACGCCCCTTGAATCGTCTTTCCCCCGCACTCCAGAGTCCCGGCCCAGCTGATCCCTGATGATCTCCGCCGTTTCCATCGCTCTGGATAGATCGCTTGCGTAGATACGGTTTGCGGATACGCCGTATCGTTTCAATTCTTCCGCCGCGAAGGCCGCCTGCTCTCTGCCCTTTTCCGACAGCGGGATATCGGTCTGTCCGAGGAAAATCTTTTCCTTGTGCTGCCTGATCTCTCCATGTCGGACGAAAAACAGCCGCCTCCCTCTCAGTTCTTCTTCAAAACCCGCTCCGGCCCCTTCGCCGTCTGTCTGCCGTCCCGCCGGGTCCCGGGCTCTTTTTAACCGGCTTTCGTAGTATTCCAATATCTCCCGATACCCTTCCTGGGTGTCCATGTCCAGAACCACGGATTCCGTGCCGACCTCCAGCCGGATCAGTCTGTCCTCATACCGGTTGGTGATCGCCTTCAGGCCTCCTTCTCCGTCATAGGCCAGGATTTCCGAACCATATTGCGCCGGGATAAATAAAGGGTGTCCTTTTTTTCCGCGGAAACAGGGGACGATAAATGCCGACGGATCCTTTTCATGCTCTCTCAATATCAGTCTGAGCACCTCGGCCGGAATCAGAGGGCTGTCCACAAGCATCAGGAAAAATCCCTCAGGCGCTGCTCCGCCTTCCGCCGGGCATCCTTCCATGGCTTTGGCAATCCCCGCTTTGATGGAGGTAAACATCCCCCGGTCAAAGTCCGGATTGTACGCTTCAAGAATCCCTTCCGACGCAAAAACAGAGCTCAGGCGCTCTCTTTGAAAGCCTGTCACTCCGATGATCCTGGTTATTCCCGCATTCTTCAAAGCGGATGAAACCTGTTCAACGGCAGTCATATCGCCTATTTGCAATAGCGGTTTGAAAGCGCCCATCCGCGAAGAATAGCCTGCCGCAAGGATCAATCCGACGATTTTACCGTTCTCCATGGCCCGCCCTGACTTTTATCATTTCTCCCGCTATGCTGATGGCGATCTCTTCCGGCGTTTCCGCAAAGATGTCGGTGCCGATGGGGGAATAGACCCTATCGATCTCCTCCTGAGAAACTCCTTCCTCCCGGAGCATGCGGTAAAGCTCAGCCACCTTGTGCCTGCTGCCGATCATGCCGATATACGCCGTCGTCCGTTTCAGTGTCTGCTTCAGCACGTCGTAATCTCCGCTGTGCCCTCTGGTAACGATGACGATATAGCTGTTTTCATCTGTTTCCATGCCCTGGTACGCGTCCAGAAAACTGTCGATGACCACGACCTCATCCGCGTCCGGAAAGCGCTTCCGATTGGCAAAATCAGGCCGGTCGTCGATAACCTTTGTAGAAAAGTTTACATACCTTAAAATGGGCTCCAGCGCCAGGCCCACATGACCCGCGCCGAAGATAAACGCCGTCGCCTTTACGTCAAAATCCGCGATGAATCCGCCGGCATTTGACGCGTCCACATAATCGATGCTCACATCCGCGTCTCCGCCGCATCTCATGTCAAGACCCTGCTGATCCTCCGGCGTCAGGCGGAAATGGTAGATCTGCGATTCCTTTGTCTTGAAGGTCTCCAAACAGATCCGCTCCACCTCGGCCTCCAGCTTTCCGCCGCCCACCGTGCCGTACCGGGTTCCGTCCTTCTGCATCAGGAGGCAGGCGCCTTTCTTTCTCGGAGTGGAGCCCTGGGTGTCCACCACCTTGGCGATGACAAAATCCTCTCCCCGCTCGATCAGGTCCTTGCCGATATATGAAATCTTGCTCATAGTAAACCTCTTTCCACTGCTGTTATCTGCGCTTATTATATTTTGCGGGCATCGCCGGGCAAAATATATTGAATCGACCTTACGGCAACGGCCTCCGGCCTCCGACTCGCTGCGCTCGCATGCTGTTCGTTTTGCCAACCAAGCAAGCTTGGGGCAAAACGGCAACGCCGTTTTGCGGCACCACCGCATATTGATCATTGGATTCATTATACCATGCAATCACAAAAAAGTAAGTAGTCCAGGCCCCCTATTTATCTATGATTTTGCCGTTCTTCATCACGATCCTGCCGTCGGCAAACATCCCGCTCTCGCCGGGGTCGTGTGTGATCAGTATCGTCGGAATCTGGAAGTTCTTTTTAAAGAGAGCAAACTGCTCGTATACGATTTTCTTCGTCTGCTGGTCCAGAGCGGAAAAGGGCTCATCCAGCATCAGCAGGCCGGGCTTTGTAACGATTGCCCTGGACAGCGCGACCCGCTGCTTTTCCCCGCCGGAGATCCGTGCCGGATGCTTTTTCTTCAGGTGGGCGATGCCGAAGGTCTCCATGACCCCGTCCGCATATTTCAGGAGGGCCTCTCTCTTATCCCTCTCCCGGTACTCCGGTTTATTTTTAATCCCGTAAACGATGTTCTGGTAGACCGTCATATTGGGAAACAGCGCATAATTCTGAAAGAGATACCCGATGTTCCTACGCCTGGTCGGAACGTTGACCCCTGCCTCGCTGTCGAAAACGATCCGGTCTCCGATGGAGATCCTGCCCGACTCAGGAGTCAGCAGGCCGGAAATGCAGTTGAGGATCGTCGTCTTGCCGGCTCCCGATTCTCCCTGGATCACCAGAACGCCTTCTTTGAATTCATATTCCACATCCACGTCAAAGTGGTCCAGCCTCTTCTTTATTTTAAAATACATGGGTCAACTCTGCTTTCCGATGTAATTTTTCCGCTTGAGCCACGCATTTAGGCCCAGGATCAGGGCAAAGCTGAAAAAGACCATGAGGATGACCAGCGTATTTGCCGTTTCGGCATGCCCTGATTCGACGGCAAAATAGATCGCCGTCGGAATGGTCTGGGTCTTGCCGGGGATGTTGCCCGCAACCATCATGGTGGCCCCGAACTCGCCGATAGCCCGGGCGAAGGCAAGGACGATCCCGCTGATGATTCCCGGCCAGGCCAGAGGGAAAACTACGGTCCTGAAAATTTTCCATTCGCTGCTTCCGAGGGTTCGGGCCGCCTGTTCATAGATCGGATCCAGACTGATAAAGGCGGACTTTACATTTTGATACATGAGGGGAAGGGAGACGACGCAGGAAGCGATCACCGCGCCGACCCAGGTAAACACGACCTGGAGATGAAAGGTTTCCAATAAGAAGCCGCCGATCCAGCCTCTCTTTCCAAAAGCGACCAACAGCAGATATCCCATCACCGAGGGAGGCAGGATCATGGGAAGGATCAAAACAGTCTCCCAGACGCTCTTGCCCGGTATTCGCTTTCTGCTGAGAATATATGCAAAAAAAACGCCGAAAAGGAAAGAAAAAATCGTTGCAATCGTCGCTATTTTCAGTGACAGCAGGATCGGCGGCAGCAGCATCTGATTCTCCTTAAAGGACTGTAAATCCATACTTTTCAAATACGCCCCTTGAAAAATCCGACTTAAGAAAATCATAGAATTTCGAGGCGGCGTCCTGCTGGGCGGAATCCTTGATCAGCGCGGCAGGATAAACGATGGGATCATGGCTGTCCTCGGGCATGTCCATCACCACGACCCCCGACTTCATGAGCAGGGCGTCGGTCTTATAGACAAAGCCGCAGTCCGCGTTTCCCGTATCCACGTACTCCAGGACCCCTTTGACGTCCTTTCCGTAGACGATCTTGCTCTGGATCTGATCCCAGACGCCCAGCTTTTCAAGGGACTGCTTCGCATACTTTCCGGCGGGAACGGTTTCGGGCGTTCCCACGGCGATGCTCGTCACTTTATCGGTAGTCAGGGCGTCATAGCCCTTTATGGTATCCGCCTTCTCTGCGGCCGCAATCAGGGTCAGTTTGTTCCCCAGCAGGTCTTTTCTGGAATCCGCCACGATCAGCCCGCCGTCCTCCAGAGTGTCCATGTTGGCCTTGGAAGCGGAAATGAAAAGATCACAGGGCGCTCCTTCCTGAATCTGCTGCTGCAGGCTCCCCGACGCTCCGAAATTGAACTGGAGATTGGCGTTGCTCTCTTTTTTGTACTCCTGCTGGATTTCGCCCAAAGCCTCTGTCAGGCTTGCCGCCGCTGAAATGTTTACGTCGACCGCTTTGTCGGTGGGGGCCGCGGGCGCCGCGTTTTTATCGCTGTTCTCAGCCTTTCCGCAGCCCGCAAATGCCAGCGTGAACACCATGAAAAGCATTAAAATCACACTTGTTTTTTTCATATTTTTCTATTCTCCTTTTTTCACCATTCTGCATTTTCCCTTTGCTTTGTCCTATATTTTTTGCCTTTGCCTTTTTAATTTGCCTCTGTATGGTTAAAGTCTTTCCAACAAGAGCAAACTTAAACTAACAGAGGAAAGAAAATTTTCTACAGTCGAAAATTTTCCTGTAATGCGGTATAATAAAATTACCGGGAAGATGAAAAAGTCGTCACTTTATGCTGAAATATCATATTCAGGAGGAAAAAGGATGCAGGAAGAAATTTTATATACGCCGGAGGAGCTGGCAGGCAAGCTGAAGCTCTCCAAGTATACGGTCTATGAGATGATAAAAAGAGGAGATATCCAGGCTCATCATATCGGGAGGAGCATCCGGATCTCCGAATCCCAGCTGGAGCTTTACTTCATGAGCATCAGAAAATCCGAAAACGTTTACGATGGAGAGATCGTTCCCGAGGGCGACGAAAAATACGCCGTAATAAACGGCGTCAAAATCTGCGTTTCAACTGAGCTGGAAGGAAAGGTGAAAGTTTCCGTGCGGCCGGAGGATATCATTCTGAGCGCCGGACCTCTGGTCAGCAGCGCAAGAAATGTGATGAAGGGCACGGTGACCGGCATCGATTCCGACAGCAAAGGCGCCAGAGTTTTGATCGATGTCGGTATCCCCATGACGGTTTTAATCACGAACCGTTCCCTGAAAGAGATGAATATCAAGGTTGGAGGAGACCGCTACGCCGTATTCAAGACCATGGCTGTAAAGGTCATCAAATAAGGAAGAACTGCAAGCAGTATTTGAAGTTCCCCATTTCAAAGCGCAGGTTTTTATGAAATTCCCTGTAAAACCTGTCGAACAGCTCCCATTCCTCTTCAGAGATCTTCTGATATCCGTAGGCCATCTTCAGATAGATCCGGGTCAGTTGTGTGAAATTCACTTCATACACGGCAAACCGGTCCAGCTTCTCCCGGAAGGAATCCGCATATTCGAGCAGGGTAAGGCCCTTGGGTCTTTTAAGCCCTGCTTTTTTCATCTTCTTTATAAAGTAGAGGTACAGCTCTGTGGCTCCTTCCTCGTATGTCTTTTCCCTCAGGTTTGAGTACCACCTTTTTCGCCGGAACAGTTTGAACCAGAAAGCAAGGGCAGCCAGCAGAACCACCGCCGCCAACCTGGACCAGACCCTGCCTGGGTGCATTTTATAGGTGATCGCCAGGGAATTCATGAGGCCTTGGCCGTTTCCGCTGTTTTGCTTCTGCTCACGGTTCTGCTCTTTCTGCTGGTCTTTCAGCTGCTGCGGACTGTCAGGCTTTGCCTTTTCAGGCTCCTTCGGCTTTTCCGCGACGATGATCTTCGTGGCGGAAATGCCGAGATCCTTCAGAATTTTTACCGACATCAGCCTCTCCGCCAGATCCCGTTGGTTGGGCTCGGGGGCAAGAGGTCTGACGACGCCGTAGTACAGTCCTCCCGAAAGCAGCGACGCAATCAGCGCGATGACCGCGGCCTGAACAAAATAAGCCCGGAAATCGACTTTAGCCGTCTGGCCTGCCGCCGCGGTCCGGCTGTGGACGCGGTTTAAAAACAACGCCGCCATGCCCGCCGCCATGGCGAGGTACCCCGGCAGGGATACCGGATATTTCAAAAAGTCAAAGGCCGCGATCAAAAACGTTCCGGCAAGGAAAAGGACCGCGACCCCGGTTTTCGATCTGGAAGCCCAAAAGACTGCGATGGCCGCCGTGCCCACGATGACCCAGTACAGGGCAGGATTCGCATCCACATGCCCCGGGCCGGAAAACGCTCCTCTTTGGTACAGCGCAAAAGCCTCTCCCAACAGGGCGACGGCAGTGACGGCCACGGTGATCCCGCGTCCATATCGATTCGAACGAGCGGCAAAGAGTACCGCCATGACTCCAAAGCACACAGCCGCGGTTATTCCAGGGGCCGCCGGCCAGGGAGCCTTCATTTCGTATCCCGCAAACACGTTGACGGAAAGTCCCCAGCAGACCAGAACGCAAAATATGAACTCCCCGATATGTTGTCTCAAACGATCCTTCATCATAAAATTCTCCACTACTCTCGCTCATCCCCGGCTGTGACGATGTGATATCTGACGCCGCTGTCCTCAAGAAACTCCAGGGACGCCATCTCGGTTCCCGCCCCGCCATCACAAAAGCCCGGCGGCGCGATATAATACAGCTCGGGATTCCGCTGCTGCTGTTTTACCGCAATCAGCTCCTGGATCAGGTCCTCGGTGATTCTTGAGGTGCAGAGAAAGATGTTGGACCCCTTGTTGCCGAGGCGGCTTTCCATGTTCAATATCTCTGCGCCGTCAGGCAGACCCGGCTCCGGCTCCGTATAAAACCCGGGCAGTCTGGGAACCAACTCCCGATAGTCCTGCTCCCCTTTGGGGATCGCCCTTTCGATCTCCCGGTCACGGCCGATAAAGAGCAGAGAATATTCCACGTCTTTGCTTAAAGCCTGCTCGGCGAGGGAAAGGGCCGTTTCCACCAGACAGTCGTAGATATCCGGCATCACTTCCCGGTCAGGCTTCCCCGCCACAAAATCCATCACCACTGTCAGGTCGTTTTTCTTGCTGCTTTCCGTAATCCTGGTCATATAGGAAAGAGAATGGGCGGAAAGCTTCCAGTGAATCCGCTTCATGGGATCTCCCATGGCGTATTCCCTGACGCCCGTATAATCAAAGCCGTCGCTTACGGCTCTCTTGGACATGTTCCGGCTTTCCGTCAGCTGCCGTTCCCGCAGACGGATCTCTTCCGTCACAAAGGTTCTCGGAAGCACGGTGACCCGGAAGGTCCCGCCGCCCTTGATTCCCATGGGGAAAATGCCCAGGGGTTCATAGATCTTCAGCTCCCTGATCCCATAGGTATAGACGCCGATATGATCCATCTTCATGTGAAAGGGAAATTCCGTCTCGCTCTTTCCGTACATGGCAAAGGTCATGGGAGCGACGGAAGCATCCTCTCCGAAAAAGCCGGAAACGGACAGTGCCGCCCGGGCTTTCGGACAGATCAAAACAGAGCGGTTGACGATTTTCAAAGAAGCGTCTACGGTTTCCCCTCTCAGGCATACCGCATCCGCGGCCTCTGTCTCAAACCGCACATTCCGCTTCATGATCCAAAGATAGACCAGGGATAAAATCAGCAGAAAGAGGATCAGAAATCCCGGCAAATATCCGTAAATACTGTTGATATACATGAAAACTAAGCCTCCGGCCGCTCCGGATCCACCGGCACGGCGATGTCTTTGACGATGGACCGGATGATATCAGCGGGCTGCTTCTTCCCCACCGCGGCCGAATGGTTCAGGATGATTCTGTGTCCCAAAACATACGGAGCGAGGTATTTCACATCATCCGGGATCACGTAGTTCCTGCCTCTGGAAAGCGCGTAGGCGCGGCTCAGCTTGTACAGCGAGATGCTGCCCCGGGGGCTGCTGCCCAGCTTGATATCGGGGTGGTTCCTCGTGGCTTCAATGATTCGGACAATATATGCCGTCACCTGCTTTGAGCAGACCACCTGCCCGCATTTTTCGGAAAGCGCCGTAACGTCGCCCTTGTCCGCCACATGAGAGATCTCCTTCTTAGCTTTTTCGCCTGTCATGACGATCCTCACCTCGTCGTCGTGAGCCGGATAGCCGATGGAAAGCTTGATCATAAAGCGGTCGATCTGCGCCTCGGGCAGCTGATAGGTCCCCAGCGCCTCGATGGGATTCTGTGTGGCCAGCACCATAAAGGGCTGTTCCACCTCATATGTATTCGCATCCACGGTGACCTGCTGTTCTTCCATGATCTCCAGCATGGCCGACTGGGTTTTCGCCGACGCCCGGTTGATCTCGTCGGCGAGTACGATATTGCTCATGGCCGCCCCGGGCCGGAATTCAAACTCGCCGCTCTTCTGGTTATAGACCGAAAATCCGGACACGTCGGAGGGCATTACGTCGGGGGTGAACTGAATCCGTTTGAAGTCGCAGTTGACGGATTTGGCCAGAGCAGACACCAGGCTGGTCTTTCCCACTCCGGGAATGTCCTCAATGAGGACGTGGCCCCCGGCGACCAGGCAGAGAACCGTCAGCGCAACAGCCTCATGCTTTCCCGCAATCACCGTCTCAATATTATCGATGATGGAATTGATCTTCCCGCTCGCCTCAGCCGCCCTCTCCTGGGACAGCGGTTCATAGCCCAATTCCTTGATATTCTCCTCCAGATAGTTGCTCATAGGGTTTTTCTCCTTTCACTGGCCGACAAACTTATCGTTTGCCCATAAGCCCTGATATACTGTTCCGTCGGCTCCCCTGTAGGTCCCCTGGCCGTCTTTGATCCCGAACTTCCATTCCCCTTCGTATACGCTTCCGTCGGCCCAGGTATAGGTTCCCCGGCCGTCCTTCACGCCGGCCTTCCAGTCGCCCTCGTACCGGTCGCCGTTTGCCCAGGAATAAACTCCGTGGCCCTCCTTTACTCCGCCTTTCCATTCCCCTTCATAATAGCTGCCGCTGGGCCAGCTGTACTTTCCCTGGCCTTCGAAGGATTCCGTCTTCCATTCCCCTTCATATTTTTCTCCGTTGGCCCAGGTATAGGTTCCTTGGCCGTTATACATGCCGTTTTTCCAGTCGCCCTCATATTTCTCCCCGTCGTCCCACACGTAAGTCCCCACACCTTCAAAAATGCCGTCTACGCGGTCTCCCGTATATTGGCTGCTGGTATAATCGATGTTCCTTTTCCAATGCGGGTTTCGGGTGGTTTCCGTGACAGTCGTGACCATATACATGGACTGGGGCACGACTGCTGTGATAGCGTCATCCGTCGCGGTCTGAGGCGCATCGTCCCCTCCTGTCATGTCCAAACCGGGCCCGGTAGTTTCCTCAGGGACTTCAACGGGAACCTCTTTAGGAACGACCGTTTCCGCGATGGGCGGCGTTTTCTTGGGAGGCTCGGGCTTTTTCTCCTCCTGCTGCTGAGGCTCGCTCTGCTTCACCGGCTCGACATAGATGACCCGCTCCAAAAGCGGGCTGTGCCGGCAGCCTGTGAGCAATTCTAAAATAAAAACGGACAGTATCAGAAGATACACGATCCGTTTCCTTCCGCTTTTCAAAATATCATCCTCCTGCGCTTCTTTATCTCGACATAAAGAATATGTTACGGGGATCCATATAGACCGTAAAGGGCTGCGGAAGTCTGCCTATTGCCGCCCTTTCCTCTCTGCTGATTTCCCATTCTATGTGAAAGTCGTTCAGGCGCTGCGGCGCGGACCCGATTTTAAGATAGAGGGTGATGCGCGTCGGCGCCTCGCTCTCATCCGCGATCCATACCGAAAAGCTGTTTTCCTGCACGCTGTTGTCTGCTAACTTAATGTTGTTTTCCCTGATTCCTATAAATCCCTTTTCGCTTCCGGCGATAGCGTCGGTGGCCAAAGAGACGCCCCATTCGGGAACCTCTACGAAATGTTCCGTTTTCCGAACTGCGGAAGCGGTATTCTTGCAGCCGGTAATGGTCGCCGTCGCCAAAGAGACGGGACGCTGGAAAACCTCTTCCTTAGGGCCTGAGGTCTCTACGCTGCCGTTGTTCAAAATGACGATCCGGTCGCACAAATAATAGGCTTCCGCCATATTGTGGGTTACAAAGAGCGTCGTCCCCTGAAACTTTTTCAGAGTCTCCTGCATTTCCTTCAGCATGTGGGTTTTTAGATGCTCATCCAACGCGGAAAACGCCTCGTCCAGAAGCAAAATTCGCGGCTCCACCGCCAGGGCCCTCGCCAGCGCCACCCGTTGCTGCTGTCCCCCCGAAATCTGAGAGGGATATCTCTTTGCCATATTCTTCAGATGGAACCGTTCCATCAGCTCCGCTACCTTTTTGATCCGCTCCGGTTTCGGCAGATTTCCCAAGCCGAAGGCAATGTTTTCCGCTACCGTCAAGTGCGGAAACATCGCGTAATTCTGAAACAGATACCCTGTCTTTCTCTCCCTGGGCGGCAGGTTCACCTTTTTAGACGAATCGAAGAATACGACGTCGTCCAGCACGATGCTGCCGCTGTCCGGTTTCACAAGTCCCGCGACGCTGTTGAGAAGCATGCTCTTCCCCGAACCCGAGGCGCCCAGCACGCCGATGATCTCATGGCCGCAGGAAAGGCCGGCCTGAAGCTGAAAACCCGATAATTTTTTCGTTATATCAATATGTAATCCCATCATATCACCTGCCGGGCCCCTGTCCGATCTTAGCCAGACGTTTGTCCCAATGATTCATTGAAACCATAACGGTCAGAGAAATCGCAAGGATGATCAGCACCCATATGAGAGCCGCCTGCATATTTCCGCCTGTGGTCGCAAAATAAATCGCAATGGGCATGGTCAGGGTCTTGCCCGGTATGCTTCCCGCAACCATCAGCGTCGCTCCGAACTCACCCATAGACCTGGCAAAGGCAAGGGCTGTTCCTGCCAGAACTCCGGGCCACGCCAAAGGAACCGCGACCTTCCAGAAAAGCTTTCTCTCCGTGACGCCCAGCGTCCTTGCCGCGTTTAGAATATTGGCGTCGATCTGCTCGAAGGCGGCCTTTGTCGTCTTATACATTAGCGGAAAGGCTACCAGCGTCGACGCGATGACCGCCGCATACCATGAAAAAATAATATTTACGCCAAATAGACCCAAAAATTTTCCGATGGGTCCGCGAACTCCGATGAGCATCAGAATGCCAAATCCCGCCACCGTGGGCGGTAAAACAAGAGGCAGCGTAAGGATGCCGTCAAGCAAACCCTGCCATCTGCCTCTGTAATTGGTCATCCACCATGCCGACAGAATTCCGAGAATGAAGATGATGCCCGTGGATATCAGGCTGACCTTCAATGAAATGAGCGCCGGTGAAAGATCAAAATTCATTTTAAAAACTCCTTGGAGCTCCGGTCCTTTTACAGAACGCTGAATCCGTATTTAACAAATACTGCCTTTGCCGCATCTGTGGTGAGGAAGTTCAGATAGTCCTGAGCCGCCGCCGCATGCTTCGTCGCCTTAACGACTGCCGCAGGATAGGTCACGGGATCATGGGATGCTTCGCTGGCTGTAGCGATGATCTTCACCTTATCTCCGGAAACCATCGCATCGGTGGAGTATACCACGCCTGCGTCAGCGTTACCGCTCTCAACGAAAGTTCTGACTTCCGTTACGTCCTTTGCATAGACGGTCTTCTCTTTCACCGCGTCCAGCATGTTGTAATATGTAAAGATCTGCTCTGCGTATTTGCCCGCAGGAACGGTTGTAGGCTCGCCTAACGCGATCTTCTTGATGGCACTGTCCTTCGTCACATCTTCAAAGCTGGTGAGCGTGGCCTTGGAATCGCTTGGAACGATGAGGACGACCTTATTCTGCAGAAGGTTCTTCACAGTGTCGGTGTCTACCAGTCCCTTATCCTTTAAGGTATTCATATTCGTCATATCCGCGGACAAGAACACATCGACAGGAGCACCCTCTTCGATCTGCTGGCGCAGCGTGCCCGATCCGGCATAGCTGATCGCTGCGGTTGCATTCGGTTTTTCCGCCTTGTATAATGTTGTGATTTCATCCAGCGCGGACTTTAGGCTGGCCGCTGCGGATATGGTCAGGTCTACTTTCGTGATGACGTTGGCTGTGATCTGGCCGTTGTTGTTTATTCCTTCGATATCATATCCCAGCGCGTTTGCTACAAATCTTGCCGGAACATAGATTCTGCCGTCCTGATTCACCGCCTGAGTATCCATGGTGATATTTCCGTAAGCGGTGGTGATTACCGGGGAACCTACCTTGATCTTGATGGTTCCGTTGATGGTCGCCGTCTGAGTCGCCTGATCCCAGGTAACCTTATCATCCGCTACGCCCAGGCTGGTCGAAAATGCTCTGATCGGCACCTGAGTCCTGTTGGCCGAATCGATAAAAGGAGTCCCAAGAGCGGGATCGATGGTGATCTGGCTGCCGTCAATGGAGACAATCGGTGTTGTCGCCGCAGACGCAGAAATTGCCGACATGCTGAAAATCAATGCAAAGACTGTAACCAGCAACGCAACTTTTTTAAAGCGTTTCATAATTTCCCTCCGTTTTTCTGTTTGTTTTAATTAGTTCTAATTGTATTTAACCATATCCATTATAATAATATTTTTTTGGATAGGCAACAGTATTTTATAAAAAGCCGGCTACTGAGATGCTCAATTATAGCTATTCAGAAGTTGTCGGAGGGAAACAATTTTATACTTCCATCATCTTATACTGCGATCATCACAGAGGTAGCCTTAATGACCGCCTTCGCTTCCATGCCGGGAGCAAGTCCCAATTCTTTCACCGCAGCCATTGAAATCGTGGAAGAAACTTTGGCGCCGCCTGCGATTCCCAGGGTCACGATGGCATTGACCGCGCCGTTCTCAACCTTCTCGATCGTCCCCGGCAGCTGGTTCCTCGCGCTGATCTTCATTTCACCAAGGCCGATCATCACTTCCGTAGCCTTGATCACCGCTGTCGCGTCTTTCCCGGGAGCAAGCCCCAATTCTTCCACCGCTGCTTTTGATATCGTAGCCGTAATCCTGTCTCCTCCGGCCGTCTTCAATAACACAGCCGAATTGACCGCTCCGTTTTCAACCTTTTCAACTTTTCCGGCCAACTGATTTCTCGCGCTGATCATCATTTTATCCTCTCCGTTCCGCCGCGTTCAGCGGCAATACATAAAATATCATCTTTTCTGGATTGTACCCATCCCAGGTGATTTTATTCAGGCACGGAGCATACGGTCTTTTTCACCGTATTTATAGAAGTGTACACCAATCTTTATTTAAAACAATCAGGCCCTCCTTTTGCATCTGTCCAAGTTCATAGGAAAGAGAACTCCTGTTCACGCACAGATACTGGGCAAACTGTTCTCTGTCCATTCCGATGGAAAACTCCTTTTCCCCGGTCTTCCTTTCCATGATGGATAAAAAAGTCAGGATTCTGCTGCGCAGGGCCCGTTTCGATAAAACCTCAAGCTTATACATGTTTTTGATGTTTTCGTCGGCCAGATTTCTGCTGATGTTCTCCATGATCTTCAGGCGCTGTATGATCGAAATGTACTCATTTTCGGCAAGGAGGGCATACGGGAAGCAAAGCATGTTCACTTCTTCCTGCGCAGCATAGGTGATTGGGCTTTCCTTGCCTGATGAGAGAATGGTTTCAAGTCCGATCACGTCCTTTGGTCCGAATGTATGGACCAGATGAGGCCTGCTACCATCACGGCAAAACTTTTCACCGATTACCTGCCCTCGGAGAATCATCCCTATAGAGCTGATTTCATCCCCTTCATGATAAATGATCGCCTTTTTTTTGTAGGTTTTCTCAACAGGCTTCAGGACTTTTTTAAGAAAAACACATTCTTCAAATGAAAATCCGGAAAAAAGCTTTGATTTCATCATCAAAAGGGCTGCATATTTGCTATTCATAGACAGTTCCTCACTCGTATATCCGAAACTTTTCAGCTTTCAGTGTCGATGATTTTTCCCACAAATCTTTGAAGGATCTCCGCGATCTGCGCCCTGGAAGCGTTGCCTTCAGGATTCAGAGCTGTGTTCGTAATCCCCGTGATCAGTCCTTCGGCGACAGCCCAGCTCACGGCGTCAGATGCATATGCGCCGATTTCTTCCTCGTCCATATAAGCGGTGAGGTCAGCTCGAGCTGTCACATCGTACCCTTTTACCCCCGCATATCGATACAGGATCACCGCCAGCTGCTGACGCGTAAGAGGATCATTGACCCCGAAACGGCCGTCACCGTAGCCTGTAATTAATTCCGTTTTTCCTGCCCAGTTTACGGTCTCTGCATACCACTGGCCATCCGAAACATCGGAGAAACCGGAAAAAGCCTCTGTCTTCGGTTTTCCATCCAGGCGATACAGCACAGTGGCGAGCATAGCCCGGGTCATAGGATCGCCGGGACGAAATTCCGCAGCGGAAAAACCCTCAAATAGCCCCCTGCTTACTGCGAAACGAACCGCGTCGAAATACCATGCGGAAGCGGGAACATCCGTATAAACGACCGCCGGATCCTGTGATGTGTCGTGAGCCTGTACCAGAGCTGGGTTCTGTGCCGGGGCAGTTGGGGCTGTTCCTCCGCCACCGCCACCTCCGCCTCCGCCTCCGACGCCGGACGTCTCGGAAGGATCTGTTCCTTCCTGCATCTCCACAGCGATATTCAGCGTCGAACCGTTCATGACAAAGTTGCCTTTTGCCGTCTTGTAACCTTTGGCGCGCACTTCATAGGTATAAGCTCCGTTTACAATGCGGTACTCTCCCTGAACCTTGTTGAATGGGGAAACCGCTCGTCCATCACGGTCCGTTACGGTAATTGTCGTGCCTTCCTTTGATATCACAGATAGAGGTTTAATTTCCATGAAAGCCCAGTATAGCCCCTGTGCCATTGTCTCGGAAACCACCCTTTCGGTTCCCTTTTCCTCTTCTCTGATGATCAGGCTTCTGGAAACAGATTTATAATAATCGGATTCGATCAAATAGCTGTAGGTTCCGGGGACAAGCTTCCATGTCCCGTCTGATTGAGGGAAAACCGTTTCCCCCTTCCCATTGCGGACAAAGACTTCTTCGCCCGGATCCATCATGGAATCTGCGCCCTTTACGTCAAACGTTACGCTGCAAACATCCTGAGCGCTGGCCAAAGCAGCTTCTATGATAAGGCTGTCATTTTCATAGTCGTTTTTTCCGTCGTCGATCACAATGCTCCCGTTAAGGGGATAGAAATTTTCCGCCGATATGATGTATCGGTATGCGCCGTTCTTTACCGCGAACCTTCCGTCGCCTCCGGCGGATAGTTTGGCTCCTTCGGTTTTGAAGACGTTGATCGCCGCACCCTCAATTTTTTGACCTGCCGCATCTTTGACGTTAAAGCTCATAAAGTAGTCTTTCCCTTCCATGGAAAGGGCGATCACTCTGTTTGATTTTATAGGGATAAAGCTCCCGCTGACCGTTTTGAATTTGTCGGCGGTAACGGTATATTCATATTTAGCGCCGATTTTCAGGGTATAAACCCCGTTTGTTGCAGTTTGAACCGCACCATCCTCCTGCAGGATTACCGCGATTGACAGATTGTTTTCTTCGGCGGTCAGCTGAGTCCCCGCTCCGTTGTCAACGGAAAAGCTGACCTCCGCAGGCTTGCCTTCATTTTCGGTAAGACCTGTCAGCTTTTCGATCAGATTGGCAAAGTTAACGATTCCCCAGCCATAATAGCAATCCTGGCCATTGATTTCCCTCCCGCCGGATGCGGGAACGGCCGTATCCTTCAGCAATTGTCGGAAAGCATAATGGTTTTCATCCTCATTGCCATAATGACCCAGATCATTGTTAAGACCCACAGCTATGGCCGCAAGGGCCGACACTTCAGGCGCCGAAAAGCTGGTGCCCGAGCCTGTATAATATCCGCCGGTATACCAGGTGCTGGTGTAGTCTTCTCCTGGTCCGGAAACCCAAACCTTATTCTCATATCCCTCGCCGTTGGACTTGTCCAGAACCTGCGTATAATAGGAATACTTCCTCTTGGAATTGGTCGATCCTACACCGATGGCATATTGAGCCGGATAGCTCGCCAGGGTATCTCCGTCATTTCCTGCCGAAACGATCACGATGATACCCGCTGAAATCGCGTTGTTAACAGCCTGCTTCATTGCGGCGGACGGGTATTCTCCGCCAAGACTCATGTTGATGACGCAGATATTCTCCCCTTCCCCGCCATGGGTGCTGTCAAACGCCTTTTTCTGCCCTGCCGCATACTGAATTGCATTGATAATGATTGACGTTGCGGTCTCTCTGGAAGAAAACACCTTGAGGGGCGTAACATATGCATCCTGGGCGATGCCTGCGATTCCCACCCCATTTCCTCCGGCGGCGATGATCTGGCCGGTCACAAAGGTGCCATGCCCAAGCGTATCCACAGTACTGGAGCTGGTCTGTGACACGAAGTTCTTCCCAGCCAGCACGCGGCTGTAATCGATATCCTCGTGGTTAAGGCTCAGGCCTGAGTCGATGACCGCGATTACAACCCGGTCGTCATAGTTTCCGTCGCCGCCCATATCAAATCCGGTGTCCAGATCCACTCCGGTGAATCCATATGCCCATGCCGAAGGCACCGACATCAAGTTCAGATGTTCCCTATTGGCATCCTCACCCACAGCGCCGTCCAGGCCCTGTGTTTCAGCATCGTCAAGGGTGACGATATAATCAGGCTCAATGAATTCAATCTGATTTTCATTGACAAAAGCTTCAATCTGCTCCAGAGATTCCGCTGTGTAATAACCTTCCGCATGATCAATGGATTTGATTCCTGTATCTTCCCCTACTGTATAAACCCTGTCCATTAATTTGGAACGGGACATGGAATCCTTCACTTTAAATATGTATCCATCGTAGCCCGTTCCCTCGGCCTCTGTCTGCCGGGACAGTTCCTCCGCAATCGAGTAAACATCCTGATTACCTTGATCCGGTCCGTCTGCAAAGGCCGGGGGCAGCATCGCCGCCACTAACACGAAGGCCAAAAAAAAGGCCGTTATCTTTTTCGCCGTTTTTGTCAATCTCATGCTTTATTTTCCTTCTCTTTCTTATATTTACACTTCACTTGACAATAGTATAACAGGATATGCCAAAAAATCTGTTGCCCTGGCAACAAAATTCGTTGTCTGCTTGTAGTATATTAAAATGTAGCTACATTTAAAAAGGGCTGGGACTTAGTGCACATCTATTGAAATAGGAGGATTTATATCAATGAACAAGAGAAAAAGGCGGAGGAGCCCCGCCGCAAGGCTGGGGGCTGTACTGCTGTCCCTGGTTATGATTTTTACCCTGATACCGGGCGTTTCTTTTTCGGTGCTGGCCGAGGAGGCATCCGGAACACCGGAATCCATGGAAGCACCTGCGGAGACCCCTGGAGGAACACCGGGAGAGGAAGCTTCCGTAACGCCTGGAGAGGAGGCTTCCGTAACACCTGAAGCCATCGAAGCACCAACCGATGAGGCTTCTACCAAAATGTTGAGCCGAGAGGCTTCTGTCGGAACGCTGGGTGCTGAAACACCGGCAAGCAGTTTCGACTATACCATTTCGGGCGGAAAAGTTACCATTACCGGGTATAAGGATTGGGACAGCAGCGAAGAGGTGATAATCCCTTCCACAATCGAGGGCTATCCAGTCGTCGCCATCGGCTTGGATGAGTACGACCCTGATTTTGACCCTTCCGAGGGTCCCTTTAATAGTGCTTATACCACTGCTGTGACCATTCCGGCAAGCGTCACCAGTATAGGCTCTTTAGCTTTTGCATATTGCGAGGATTTGGAAAGCGTTACATTTTTAGGCGAAGCGCCTGAAGTGGGATTCGACGCCTTTACTGGCATTAATGATTATGCCGTATTCAATTGCCATATCGCCTATAAGGCTAACTTCTCATCTAGGCTTAGCGAGTATGGCGCCATCAAAACCTTCGGAGAGCTCAGCTCCATCAGCATTAAAACGAAGCCGAAAAAGCTCGAATATGCCCCTGGTCAAAAGCTGGAACTGACAGGAATGACAGTTGAGGCAACCTATACCGGCGGCCTTATCGCCGGCAATGTCATTGTAACCATATCCAGCGGATTTACGTCAGATCCCGCCAACGGTACCCCGTTAAATTCCCTCGGTACCCAAACCGTCACGGTGACATATCCAAAGACCGATACACCCCAAAAGACTGCGACCTTTGACGTAACGGTCAAAGAAGGAGAGCCGGAAGCGACGCCGGATGCGGCCTTTACCTTTGCAGAAGCAGGCGGCAGCTGCACTGTAAGCAAGTTTAATGGAGGCTATGAAAATGTCGTAGTACCCAAGACTTATAACGGCAAGCCCGTAACGGCCATCGGCGACGAAGCCTTTTCAGGCCGTACGGCCTTGAAGTCGGTCGTCCTGCCGGACTCGGTCACCGTCATCGGCAAGGAAGCCTTCTACAACTGTACCGCGATGGATACCCTCAATCTGGGCAAAGGCGTCAAGACTATCGGACAGATGGCCTTCCAGTACTGCAAAGCGCTGACAACCGTCAATCTGCCCGCTTCGGTAGAAGACATCGGCTACAGCGCCTTCGCTTACTGCAAGAAGCTGACAGATATCAAGGTGGATGCGGGCAGCAGCACTTTTAAAGATATTGACGGCGTGCTCTTTTCCAAGGACGGCAAAATCCTGCTGTATTATTCTGTTGCCGGACGCACCGCAAAGACATATACAGTGCCGGAGGGCACCGTGCGCATCGAGGCGGACGCTTTCAGGACAAATTATGAAGACACTCTCACCAGCGCTCTTGAATCCGTTAGCTATCCCTCCACCCTGAAGGAAATCGGTGACCGTGCCTTTTGGCAAACGAGTTTGAAGGAGATCACCATCTATCCCGGTATCACAATGGGGAACAACGTGTATGAGCTGTGCAAGAACCTCAAGACGGTCCATGTAGCCGAAGGGGTCACCGAACTGTCCAAAAATCTTTTCTACGGCCTGGATAATCTGGAGACGCTCACCCTGCCCAGCACTTTGAAGGTGATCGGTGAAAGCGCGCTGGAACGTTATCCCCTGGCAAGCATCCAGCTCCCTGAGGGTCTCGAGGAGATCGGTAATGACGCCTTTGCCAACGCCAAACTCACATCCCTCACCATTCCGGCTTCTGTTACCACGCTGGGCGACCGCGCCTTCTACATAAACAGTGAGCTGAAAACATTGAACTTTGCCGAAGGCTCCAAGCTTGAGACCATCAACCAGTATGCCTTTTCTGGCTGCAAGGCACTGGAAAACGTTACCCTGCCTGCTGGGCTGAAAGTCATGGGAACAGGGGCGTTCAGCAATTGTTATAATTTAACCGCCATATCCCTGCCCGACGGACTCACGGCCTTGGGGGACAGCGTCTTTGCCTACACCGGCATCCAGACCATCACCTTCCCTGATCGCATGACGACCATCGGCAACTATACTTTCTACGGCTGTACCGCTCTCAATGGGATATCCTTCCCTGATAGCATAACAACCATCGGCGAAGGAGCTTTCGGCGGCTGTACCGCTCTCACCGGGATTACCCTTCCGAAAGTGCTGGAAAAACTGGGCGCGTATGCTTTCGAATATTGCGAACATCTGGCCAGTGTGGAATTCCCTGAGACCATAAAGATCAAGACCCTGCCCGCAGGCACCTTTATCGACTGCCTTGGTCTCCGTGAACTGCATCTGCCTGCTGCTATTACGGGAACGGAAGACGCGGTTTTCCTGAACT
>DAITKX010000049.1:0-4072 GCA_036835995.1 Bacillota bacterium
GAAGGGATTTGAGACCGCCATCGAGACGGCCCTCGGCGCGGCACTGCAGAACATCGTCTGCGAGGATGATCAGAGCGCTCAGGCCGCAATCGGGTTATTAAAGCAGAACAAGGCGGGGCGGCTGACCTTTCTGCCCATAAAGAGCATGCGGAGCAGCGCGCCGAGCTATGATCAGAGGCTGCAAAGCGCGGAAGGCTTCAAGGGATTAGGCGTCCAGTGCGTCAAGTTCGACCCGAAATATCAGAAGGTGATGGAATACCTTCTGGGCCGGGTGATCGTAGTGGACTCTCTCGACCATGCGGTAAAGCTTTCGAAAAACGCGTCGGGAAACGGGCTTCGCTTTGTAACCCTCGAGGGGGAAGTGATCAATTCCGGCGGAGCCATTACCGGCGGAACCTTCCGGAATAATACTTCAAACCTTCTGGAACGGAAGGCGGAAGCGAAGCAGCTTGGAGAAAAGCTGGCCCTCATGGAGGAATCCAGGTTGAGGATCGGCCGCAAGCTGGAAGAATTAAGGGCGGAAATCCAGCGCGCCCAGGAACGGATCCGGATCGCGGATCAGGAGCAGCGGGAGAAAGAACTGGAGCTGCTTTCAAAGGACAATGCCATCGCGTCCATGGAGCAGCAGCTTTCCGACCTGCGGCAGAACGATGAGAAACATCAAAGAGAGCTGGACAACATCGAAGCGGAGAAAGATTCCTCTGAGGCTATGATCGCGGAGATCAGGGCCGCCGTTCAAAAGGCCCAGGATGAGATCGAAGAGATCGAGCGGCAGGCGGATACCGGCATGGCGAAATACGAGGAAAGAAAGATCCAGCTGGAGGCAGTCAACGAAGAGATCACAAAGGCGAGAGTCGCCGTGGGAACGGCGGAAAGCCAGAAGAATCACGTCGACGAGCTTTTGGAGAGAATTGAAGGGCATAGAAAAGAGCTCGCGGCTGAAAAGGCCGGCAAAGAGCGGACCATTCTGGAACTGGATGCGGAAAAGGAAAAACTCCTTAACGGCGACAGCAGCCTGGAGGGTGAGATCAAGGCGAAAGAAGCTGAGAAGGAATCCATCGAACGCTATCTGGGAGAGATTCAGGAGGAAAAAGCGGGAGTATCCAAATCCCTCAATGAAATCACTCATAAAAAGGAAGGGATGGATGAGATACTCACTGGATACCAGACTCAGAAATACGAGCTTGAGATCAAGCAGGCCAAATATGAGACTCAGCTGGATTCCTATAAGGACAAGCTTTGGGAAGAATTTGAAATCTCCTATCTTCAGGCCATCGAGTTCAGAAAGAAGGACTTCAACCTGGCTGCCGCGGTCAAGGAGAGCAGAGAGATCAAAAATCGGATGAAGGAGCTGGGCGAGGTGAATGTCGGCGCCATCAAGGAGTACGAATCCGTCAGCGAACGGTACGAATTCCTGACCGAGCAGAGAAACGACATCCTCAGCGCCATGAATTCCCTGAAGCAGATCATCGACGATATGGACAAAACCATCAAGCAGAACTTTAAGGAGAGCTTCGATCAGGTAGTCCTGAATTTCGAGAGCGCGTTTCAGGAGCTGTTTGGCGGAGGCGCCGCCGAATTGAGGCTGGAAGATGAGAATAATCCGCTGGAATGCGGAATAGAAATTGTAGCACAACCGCCCGGAAAGAAGCTTCAGAACATCAATCTGATGTCCGGCGGAGAAAAGACCATGACGGCTATTGCGCTCATGTTTGCCGTGCTGAAGGCGAAGCCGACCCCCTTCTGCATTCTGGACGAGGTGGAGGCCGCTCTGGATGACTCAAATATCGACCGCTTTGCAAGATATCTGACCAATTTCAACGATATCCAGTTTGCGCTGGTGACCCACCAGAAGGCCACCATGGAGTATGCCGACGTGCTTTACGGCGTGACCATGCCGGAGCAGGGGATATCCAAGGTCATTTCCCTGAAGCTGGGGGATACATTCGAACTATAAACAAAGGAAAGGAAGACAGGGATGGCATTTGGAGTAAAGAAATCCTTCTTTGGACGACTGCAGGAAAAAATTGAAGACGTCATATTTATGAGGCCTGAAATAGATGAAGAGATGCTGGAGGAGCTGGAAGAGGTCCTGATCACCTCGGATATCGGCATGGATACCACCATGAAGATCACCGGGAAGCTGAGGGAAGATATCAAAAAGAGGAACATCAGAGACCCTGAGGGAGTGAAGGCACAGATCAAGACCATCGTGAAAGAACTCATCGACAAGGGCGACGCCCATAAGCTGAGCGGTGAAACGCCTCTGCTCATTCTGATGATCGGAGTGAACGGCGGAGGCAAGACGACCTCCATCGCAAAGATCGCCCATAAATGCCGGAAAGAGGGAAAGACGGTGCTTCTTGCGGCGGCGGATACCTTCCGCGCGGCGGCAAGCGAACAGCTTGAGGTTTGGGGAAATCGAATCGGGGTAAATGTAATACGTCATCAGGAAGGCGCGGACCCCTCCGCGGTCATCTTCGACGCGATTCAGGCCGCAAAATCCAGGAAGATCGACGTTTTGATCTGCGATACGGCGGGAAGACTCCAGACGAAGAAGAACCTGATGGCCGAGCTGGAAAAGATGAATAAGGTCATAGAAAGGGAATACCCGGAGGCCCATAGGGAAACACTTTTAGTGTTGGATGCGGCGACGGGGAAAAATGCGATTTCCCAGGCGAAGGAATTTGGGGAGATCGCGGACATCACCGGGATCGTTCTGACGAAGCTGGACGGAACCGCAAAGGGAGGAATCGTGATCACCATATCCGACGAATTCCAGATGCCCGTCAAATTTATCGGCGTAGGAGAGGGTATGGACGACCTGAAGGAATTCGACCCCGCCGAGTTTGCCGAAGCAATTTTTGAATAAATTTGAATAAAATTAAAATAGAGAAAGCCAAGGAGCGCGCTTAAAGAGCTGACGCCGCCCATGGGAACAGGAGATCTAATAATGTCAATGCCGATCGTAGCCGTCGTTGGGAGACCTAACGTAGGAAAATCAACATTTTTCAATAAGGTGGTAGGAAGAAGGGTATCCATTGTGGAGGACACCCCGGGAGTGACCAGGGATAGAATTTATGCGGAAGCCGAGTGGCTTGGGAAAAAATTTGCCCTCATCGATACCGGAGGCATCGATCCCGATACCAAAGACGTGATCCTTTCACAGATGAGGATCCAGGCTGAAATTGCCATGGAAACCGCGGACGTCATCCTGTTTATGGCGGACGGGAAAGACGGCCTTACCGCATCCGACAGGGAAGTCGGAAACATGCTGATGAAAACCGGGAAAGAGGTCATCCTGGTGGTAAACAAAATCGACTCGCCCAAGCTGCCTGACGATTTTTATGATTTTTATGAGCTTGGACTGGGGGAGCCGGTTCCGATTTCCGCTGCCAATATGCTCAACATGGGGGATGTTTTGGATCTCATCGTTGAAAAACTGCCCCACACAGAGGACAAGGATGAGGACGATACCACGAAGATCGCGGTGATCGGCAAACCGAACGTTGGAAAGTCCTCTCTGATCAACGCCCTGCTGGGTGAAGAAAGGGTCATTGTAAGCCACATCGCGGGAACCACGAGAGATTCCATCGACACGCCCTTTACCAGAGGGGAGGATAAGTATATCCTCATCGACACCGCCGGAATCAGAAGAAAGAGCAAGGTTACCGGCGATATTGAAAGATACAGCGTAATCAGGGCAATCGCCGCCATCGAACGGTGCGACGTGACGCTGCTGATGATCGACGCGGTGGAAGGAGTCACCGATCAGGACAAAAAGATCGCCGGGATCGCCCATGAGGCGGGAAAGGGCATCGTTGTCGTGGTCAACAAGTGGGACCTCATCGAAAAGGACACCAATACCATGAAGGAATTTCAGAAGGACATCGCCAAGGAGCTGACCTTTATGTCCTATGCGCCTTCCGTGTTTATTTCCGTCCTGCAAAAACAAAGGCTGAACAACGTGATAGACATGGTGAAGTACGTGTCGGAAAAGCGCGCGCTGCGGGTTTCCACGGGGCAGCTCAACAGCTTGATTTCAGACGCGGTCATGATGAACCAGCCGCCT
>DAITKX010000049.1:4082-23278 GCA_036835995.1 Bacillota bacterium
AAGGGGAAAAGGCTCAAGATATACTATGCGACTCAAGTAGGAGTAAAACCGCCCTTATTCTCATTCAAGATCAACGACAGAGAGCTGATGCATTTCTCCTACGCGAGATATCTGGAAAACAAAATCAGAGAAGGCTTCGGGTTTGAAGGTACATCAATAAAGTTCGTGTTCAGGGAAAAGGGAGAGGAAGGATATGACTAATTTATTTCCGATCGCCGCAATCGTCCTGTCATATTTTTTAGGCAACATATCTCCTGCCATTCTCATCGGCAGGGCAATGGGAATCGATATCAGGGGGCAGGGCAGCGGAAACGCCGGCACGACCAACGTGCTGCGGGTCCTTGGGAAAAAAGCGGCCGCCGCGACGCTGATCGTCGACATCTTAAAGGGCACCGCTGCGGTTTTGCTGGGAAACTACATAGGAGGGCAGGAGCTTGCTTTGGTCTGCGGTATCGCCGTCATGGCCGGGCATATCTGGCCGATTGTGTTCCAGTTCCGGGGAGGAAAGGGAATTGCCACCACGTTCGGCGTGGTTCTGACACTGGAGCCGCTTCTCGGGCTGATCGAGGCCGCTGTGGCATTGATTTTTATGCTGGTTTCACAAAGAGTATCCGTAGGATCTCTGACTGCGGCGGTTTTATTGCCCTTTGCCGCATGGTATTTTGACCCGGCCTATGTGCCCGCGACAGCGGTGATGGCGGTTATCGTAATATGGAAACATCGCGCGAATATCAAAAGACTGATAAGAAAAGAAGAGCCAAAGGTGAACTTCAGAACGAGCAGGAGGGAAAACGATGAGTGAAAAAATTGCCCTTATCGGCGCAGGAAGCTGGGGGACGGCCCTTTCCGTAAGCCTTTCCGGCAACGGCCATGCCGTAAAAATTTGGGATATCAACAGAGAGCATCTAGACGAGCTTTCCAGCAATAGAGAGAATACGAGGTATTTGCCCGGAGTAAAACTGCCTGAGGAGATACGGATTTCCTACACGGTGGAAGAGGCTGTGGAAGGAGCGGACATCGTTCTATTTTCGGCGCCTGCGCAGCATTTCAGAAGTGCCCTGGAGGGCGCGCTGCCGTATCTGAAGCCGGAAATGGTATTGATCAACGTAGCGAAAGGCATCGAGCAGAAGAGCCTGAAACGGCTGTCTGAAATCGCCTTCGAAAAACTGCCCGACGCAAAATATGTGGTGCTGTCCGGTCCATCCCACGCCGAAGAGGTTGGAAGGGGGATGCCGACGACCCTGGTATCCGCTTCGAAGGATGTGGAACTTGCGGAATACGTTCAAGATGTCTTTATGTCGGATAATCTGAGAATTTATACCGGTTCCGATATAATCGGCGTAGAGCTGGGAGGCGCGTTAAAGAATATCATCGCGCTGGGCGCGGGAATTTCCGACGGCCTGGGCTTCGGCGACAATGCCAAGGCGGCCTTGATGACCCGCGGAATCACTGAAATCGCAAGGCTTGGCGTACAGCTGGGGGCCAACCTGAGCACTTTTTCCGGTCTGACCGGGATCGGGGATCTCATCGTGACCTGTACCAGCATGCACAGCCGAAACCGTCGCTGCGGCATCATGATCGGCGAGGGTATGAAACCTTCGGAAGCGAGGGAAAAGGTCGGCATGGTGGTGGAGGGAATGTACACGACGGAAGCCGCCTATGAGCTGGCACAGCAGTTCGGCGTGGAAATGCCCATCACGGAGCAGATATATCAAGTGATCAACGGGACCGCCGACGCCAGAGAAGCGGTCATGAGCCTGATGACGAGACAACGGAAGCACGAAACAGAAGAGCTGTTTAAATAAAAAAAGCGCCGCGGCGCTTTTTTTATTTAATAGGAAATATCATTTAAAAGTGGGATGACTGGGATGGCTAGAAAATAAGGAAGACTAGGAGAAATAAGGATGTCGCCATGCTCAAAATTTGGGGTATGGGGCAGGCAAGGGCGTCGGCGTGTGCAAAATTTTCAGTATGGAGTATGAATTTGCCGCTTGGAGGCCGTTAGAACGGTTAAATCTACGCCCTGCTTGAAAATTTGAGCAAAATGTTACTCCATACTGAGAAATCTGAACAAGGGGAGCGGGAAGGATACTCCCTGCTCGACATTTTGAGCAAGAGAAATGGGAAGGATACTCCCTGCTCGACATTTTGAGCAAGAGAAATGGGAAGGATACTCCCTGCTCGACATTTTGAGCAATGGGACCTCTAAGTATCGGTGAACCCAGCGGATCAGGCAACAGGAAGCTATGTCACTCAGGCTGCTTGCAGCCGCCGAAGGGGACTCCTCAAAGGTTCCTGCAGGTACAAAAAAAGTGGCTAACGCCACTTTTTTAATAAACTATTCTAATCCTGGACCCGTTGTCTTTCCATTAATAAACTCTTCTGACCTCGAATCCGTTGTCTTCCAACGACTCCATGATCCGCTTGATATGATTGTGGCCGTTGGTTTCCACGGTCACCTCCAGGACGACTTTATTGGAATACCTGTCGATTGCCTTGAACTGATTGTGAACCAGCTCGATGACGTTGGCTCCGAGGTCAGCCAGGGTTTGGGCGACCTTTACCAGCTGTCCGGGTTTATCAGGAAGCTCGACGGAGAAACACATGATCCTTCCGCGGCTGATCAGACCCTGGTTGATGATTGAGGATATGGTCACCACGTCGATATTGCCCCCGCTGATCAGGCAGACGATATTTTTTCCGGGCTTTGCCCTTTTTCTGACGCCCGCGAGGGGAACGACTCCTGCCGTCTCAGCAATCATCTTATGCTTTTCCAAAAGCAGCAGCACCGCTTCCATGATATCTTTTTCCGAAACTGTTATGATCTCGTCCACATATTTTTGTGCGATGGCGAAGGTCAGATTTCCAGGCTGTTTTACGGCAACGCCTTCCGCGCTTGTTTTCACGGAACCCAGCCGGATCACCTGCCCTTCGTCTATGGAGATCTTCATCGACATGGCGCCTACGGGAACGACTCCGATGACCTTTACCTCGGGCTTCAGGGATTTGATTGCCAGCGCAATTCCGCTGATCAGTCCGCCTCCGCCGATGGGTACGAGGATTTCATCCACATCCTCAAGCTCTTCCAGGATTTCAAGGCCGATGGTACCCTGTCCGCAAATCACGTCATAGTCGTCAAAGGCGTGGACGAAGGTAAGACCCTTTTCATTGGAAAGCTCCAGAGCCTTGCTGTAAGCCTCGTCATAGACGTCGCCGTGAATTACCACTTCCGAGCCGTACTCCTTTGTGGCGTCGATTTTGAGGAGCGGTGTGACGTTGGGCATTACGATGGTAGAGCTTACGCCGCGGCGCTGCGCGGAAAACGCTACTCCCTGGGCATGGTTGCCTGCGGAAGAGCAGATAATCCCGTTTTTGCATTCCTCGTCGGTAAGGTTTGCAATTTTATTGTAAGCGCCTCTGATTTTGAAAGAGCCGGTGGTTTGGAAATTTTCCGGCTTGAGATATATTTTACATTCGTTTTCCTTGCTGAAAAAATCGCTGTAAATCAGAGGAGTTTCCTTGATAACGCCTTTTAAGTTCTCGTGTGCTTTTTTGATATTTTCTCCATGGTCGAGTCCAAGATAATGTTTCACCTGATCTGTATTCATGAAATTCCTCCTTTGCGCACCTATCCACGTTTTCGAAGAAAACGTCCGGAAGGTGCCATACAGGAATTGCCCAGCTTAAGCTGGCATGCAATTCTTCAGTTATCTGGTTTGTCTGGCAGCCGGCTCCGGCTCCCATGTTTATTTCATTTGTTTTGTCAAGAATATTATTACTAGTGTAAAACTTTCAGGAGCTCCCGTCAACAAAAAAGAATCGGACGCGCCGTATCCGATTCACATTAATTAATATGGAAGATAATCAAAATCAAGGCTTGTATTCGATTTTGTCCTCGTTGATGCAGTTAGCTAAAGATATCTCGACAAACTGATTAAGCGACATGTTGAGTTGAGCGGCCTTTAACGCAATTGCCTTATGAAGTTCGGGGTCAATTCGGACATTGAATTGTCCTTTATATGCTTTTTCGGGGACTTTTTGAAGCTTTTCACACATGGCCAGATATTCATCCACAGATTCATGAAATGCATGTTTTAATTCTTCAACGCTGTCCCCCTCAAAGGTGACAAGGTCATTTATGCCGTGGATCGTACCATAAAACACTTCATCCTCGGCGCTGTAAGATATTTTTCCAGTATAGCCTTTATACTCCATGCAGTTTTCCATCTATATCTCTCCGTTCGCTTTTAGGGTTTTTATCAATTTATCAATTAAGTATAATTTTAAAACATTATCAGGATGGGGCTTATGCAATATGATAATTTTTTTCGTTTCATGATGATAGAAAGAAACTCTGGACCCTGAAGTCCTCCCTTTATTGTCTTCCAAATAACCCAGTTTATTTAATAAAGCCTTCGCTTCTTCATAAGTGAAATCTTTTGGGCGTTTAAGCAGTCTTTTGATCAGTTTTTCTTTTGTACTCATATTTCCCCATTTCGTAACTGAATTTCAGTTACATTATATGCTTTGGTAAGGAATGAGTCAATGGGTTTTGAAAATATAATTTATTAATTCATTTAAGAGATCATCTTAAATCGAAATAATCCAAGAAGAAGTCATACAGGCCTATGGCATTATGCGATTGAAAAAAGCGTCAAAATAAGATATATTATATCGAGGCAGACGGGTTCACCACGTCTTTAGGTGGCTGCTGCAACTGTGTTAGAACGAAAAAAAGAGGATATTTTATATGGATAATAGAAAATCATTTCATATCCAGACCTTCGGCTGCCAGATGAACGAACACGATTCGGAGACTCTGGCGGGTATGCTGGAGGAGCTTGGATATATTGAGAATACGAATAAAAAAGAGGCCGACGTGGCGATCATCAATACCTGCAGCGTCAGGGAAAATGCGGACAAGCGCTTCTTTGGGACTTTGGGCCAGCTGAAAAAGGCGAAAGAGGACCGGCCGGACATGGTGGTGGCGGTCTGCGGCTGCATGATGCAGCAGCAGCACATCATCGATACGCTGAAGGCCAAATACCCCTGGGTGGATCTGATCTTCGGCACCCATAACATCCACGAGTTTCCGAGGCTTCTCTCCAATGTGCAGAGCGAGCGGGACAAGGTGGTGGACGTCTGGGATGACGGCGGAGAGATCGTAGAAGGACTTCCTTCAAAGCGGGAATACCCCTTTAAGGCATATGTGAACATCATGTATGGATGCAATAATTTCTGCACCTACTGCATCGTCCCCTACACGCGGGGGCGGGAAAGAAGCAGGCGTCCGGAGGAAATCGCGGACGAAGTGAAAAAGTTGGCTGCATCCGGGGTGAAAGAGATCATGCTTCTGGGGCAGAATGTAAACTCCTACGGGACCGGCTGTGATTTCAACGTGGATTTTGCGGATCTGATCTATATGCTGAATGACATTGAGGGGCTGGAACGGATCCGCTTCATGACCTCCCATCCAAAAGACCTTTCGGATAAGCTGATCCGTGCATTTCAGGACTGCGATAAGCTGTGCAACAGCATTCATCTGCCGGTGCAGGCAGGGAGCACGGAAATCCTGAAGCGGATGAACCGCAGATATACAAAGGAAGATTACCTGCTGCTGATCCGGAAGCTGAGGGCCGCGGTCCCGGAAATCGCCATTACGACCGATTTCATCGTAGGCTTTCCCGGAGAGACGGAAGAGGATTTTGAGGACACACTGGATCTGGTGAGGCAGGTTCGCTTCGATTCGGCCTTCACCTTCCTGTATTCCATCAGAAAGGGAACCCCTGCGGAAAAATATACGGATCAGGTCCCGGAATCTGTGAAGCATGGGCGGTTCAACCGGCTTGTAGAGCTCCTCAACGGGATTTCCGCGGAGATCAACAAGGCCTGCGAGGGCAAGGTCTTTCCCGTCCTGGTGGAAGGACCCAGCAAAACCGATCCAAGGGCTTTCGCAGGTCGGACGGAATCGGGAAAGCTGGTCAATTTTAAGGGAAGCGCTGAACTGACCGGCCGGATCATTCCTGTCAAAATTACCGATGGTAAGACTTTTAGTCTCTCAGGAGAAATTTTGCCATAATCTGACGATAAAAAAAATATCAAAAAATTCAATTATTTGTGGAATAATATTGAAATGCCTGTTAAATAATGTTATTTTAAAAGGGTACCCCATGTTTTATATGATCAGTTGCAGGGGACAATCTCGATAATGTGTCGAAAACTGCCATCAAAGGGAAACTCATACGGAAAGGAAAACGCCATATGCCTTATATACTTCTGGGAAGCCTGGCTTTTCTTCTCTTTATGATCTATGACATCAACAGCATTACAGCGAAATACAGGCTGCTGCAAAGTGGATTTTTCCTTGGGTGCATTTTATTGACTGTGGCAACGGGCGGACTCCTGGCCGCCGCATGGACAAAAGCTGCATGGGGCACGGCACGGACGGCGATATTCGCCGCGCTTGCGGTCCTGTTTCTGCTTTTGCTGATTTACACGCTGTTTTTTGCGATTCCCTTTAAGGGAACTTACATAAAACCGGACAAGGAGCCTGAAACCTGTACGACCGGATTCTATGGCCTGTGCAGGCATCCCGGCGTCCTGTGGTTTATCGGTTTTTATTTCTCTCTCTGGCTCGCGTTTTCAGGAGCCTTACTGTTACTGGCTGCGATTCTTTTCAGCCTTTTGAACCTTTGCTACATTATCTTGCAGGACAGGGTGATCTTTATGAGGACCTTCGCCGACTACGGTGATTATAAAAAGGCGACGCCGTTTTTGATTCCGAATCGTCATAGCATAAAAAGCTGCTTTAGCAGAAGGAAGGGACAGCACAGTGAGATTTGAAGAAAAGCTGAAAAACTTGCAGCCTAAAGATATCTGGCAGGAGTATTGCGGTTTTTTGGATTTAAATATTGAAGAGTATATGCAGATACAAAACCGCTTGATGCTTGAACAGCTTTCACTGTGGAGCAATTCTGGACTGGGCAGGGCCCTTCTGGACGGAAAACAGCCCAAGACCATTGAAGAATTCCGAAGGATGATGCCTTTGACTACATATGGGGATTATGCCGATATTCTCCTGCAGAAGCAGGGGGACATGCTTCCCGACAAACCGATCATCTGGATACAGACCACATGGGAAGGCGGAAAGAACCCGGTCAAAGTAGCGCCATATACCAAGAGCATGCTCGATACATATAAAAACAACGTGCTTGCCTGCATGATCCTGTCCACCAGCACGGAAAAGGGGCAGTTTAACGTCAAGAGCGCCGATACCTTCCTGTATGGGCTGGCTCCGCTTCCCTTTGCCACCGGGCTTTTCCCTCTGGCGCTCAGCGAGGAACTCGACATCGAATTCCTGCCGCCGGTAAAGGAAGCGGTGCAGATGTCCTTTTCGGAGCGGAATAAAAAGGGATTTAAGCTGGGTTTGAAGAAGGGGATCGATTTTTTCTTCGGCCTGGGCAGCGTCGCCTATTTTGTCAGCCTCAGCCTGAGCGCGATGAGCGGCAGCAAACCGAAAAAAGACAGCGGAGAAGGCGGCGGGAAAAAAGGGTTCAAATATCCTCCCGATATGATGTTTAAGCTTATGCGGGCAAAATATCAATGCAAAAAAGAAAACCGTGAGCTGAAACCGAAAGACTTATTCAGGCTGAAAGGCTTTATGGTCGCGGGCACCGATAATGACTGCTATAAGAACGATCTGGAGGATTTATGGGGCATCCGGCCTATGGAGCTGTTCGCCGGAACGGAACCGTCCTGCATCGGCACGGAAATCTGGACCAGGGACGGCCTGTATTTTTTCCCGGATGCGTGCTTCTATGAATTTATCCCGGAGGATGAAATGAACAGGAGCATGGAGGACGCCGAATATCAGCCGAAAACTTATCTGATGGATGAAGTGATACCCAATGAAAAATATGAGCTGGTAATATCGGTTTTAAAGGGAGGCGCTTTCGTCCGGTACCGCGTCGGCGACGTCTATCGCTGTGTCGGATTGGAATGCAGTGCTGAAAATACGAAAATCCCGCGCTTTAAATATGTGGACAGGATTCCTACGGTTATCGATATCGGCGGATTTACGCGCATTTCCGAAAATTGCATCAGGGATGTGGTGGATCTTTCGGGTCTGGCTGTCCAGGGCTGGTTTGCCGTCAAGGAGTTCAACAAGCAGAACCGTCCGCTGCTGCATATGTACGTGGAAATGAAGAGGGAATCCCTGACGAGCAGCGCGGTGACAAGGGATATTTTACGGGAGCATCTGAGCGTCTATTTTAAATATGTGGATAACGACTATAAAGACCTGAAGCGCATCCTTGGGATGGATCCTCTTGAGATCACGATCCTGAAGTGCGGGACCTTTGAGGAATATGAGAGACTGACCGGAAAATCCGTTCGGGCGGTCAATCCCTCCCCGTATGAAATAATGGAACTTCTGAAGCTGCAGAACGAGGAATTTGAGATGAACAGGGGGTGGCATTTTTGATCGGTAACTTCATTACAGTACCAATCGCCGCTTTGATCTGCTATCTTTTTTTGCTGATCGCTTTCATGGCTGCAAAAAAGACGAAGCTTATCAACTCGTTCCTTATTGTGCTGAGCGCCTTGATCCTGTGGACCGGGGGTTCTTTCTGCATGAGACTGCAGCTTTGGCCGTACATAAAATTCTGGTACGATGTGTCTATCGTCGGTTTGACGCTGCTTCCCTTTGCTTTTTTCAATTTTGTGGAAGAGTTTGTGGGCGGCAGGGACAGCCTCGCAAAGAAATTATGGCTTCTTCTTGTTGTTGTACTCAACGCAGTGAATATTACGACAGGCGCGCTGCTGGCCAATCCGGTGCTGACAGCCGCCGATGGAAAACTCAAATTTGTCTACCATCCGACTTGGACGGTGTTCATACTTTTTGGAGCCTGTGTTCTTATCGTCGTTCATATGCTCTATGTTCTTGTGAACAGCAGCAAGCAGAACGAGCTGATCAGGAAGCAGTTTGCCCCTATCGTCATTGGGATCATGATCTTGCTTACGGGCCATCTTTTCATCATGTTTTCGATCTTCCGCGGTTTTCCCACGGATATCCTTGCAGGAGTGATAAACGCATTTTTCATGTTTTACGCGCTGTATAAAAGAAGGCTGTTCAAAGCCACTCTGCTGGTTTCCCGGGGGGTATGCTACTTCGTTACGCTGGGTCTTGCCATTTTGATCTTCTCCAACGCGATCAATCCTATGGAAAAGTTTATCATGACCTATTTCCCGAAATTTGCCGAGTATCAGGTTTTGATCATCGCCCTGCTGTTCACCCTTGCGATTTTACTGATCTATTACGCCATCAAGAAGTTTATCGACCGCGTCTTTATCAAGGAAGAGATATTAAGGGCGGAGAGCCTGAAAAGATTCAGCGGCTCCGTTTCAAAGAGCCTGCAGATCGATGAGATCCTGGAAGAGCTTGTGAGCGTGATTCAGGATACCATCGGCGCGAAGCGGGTATATGTCTGTGTGGCGGACAGCAGCACCGGAGAATATACCATCGCCCACAGCACAAGCCCTCTGGGGTTTACGACCTTCTCCATTCATGAGGACAATCCGCTGGTTATGTGGTTTAAAGAACACGGCGAGTGCCTGCTGATGAAGGACTTTAAGCGGACCATGGCGTATAAATCCATGTGGGAGGTGGAGAAAAACCAGATTGCGGCGCTTGATATCGAGTGTATGGCTCCTCTGAAGGATGAGGATCAGCTCATCGGGATCGTTCTTCTTTCCAGCAAGGAAAAAAGCGGCGGATTTACCTATGACGACGTAAATTTTCTCGCTTCGGTGGATTCCATCGGGTCCATCGCGGTGAAAAACTCCAAGCTGTATGAGAAGGTATATTATGAAGCGCGCACCGACGAGCTGACAGGACTCCTGAACCGGAAATACTTCTATGAAACGATTCAGGAAGAATACATGAAAAACAAGAACCATTCCCTTGCCCTGGTAATACTGAATATCGACGATTTCAAGCTGTACAATCAGCTATATGGAAACAAGGAGGGGGACATCGCTCTCCAGAGAGTCGCCCAGATCATACGGGCCACCGTCGGCGATAACGGCTACGTGGCGCGCTACGGCGGAAAGGAATTCGCCATCATCCTTCCGATGTATGACATATTGGCCGCAAAGACACTGGCTGAAAACATCCGCAAGCAGATACTGAATATGAACAAGCGGGCAAAGGATTATACGCTGAAGGCGCTGACTGTGAGCGGCGGCATCTGTGCAATCCCGCATTCGGCCGGCACGGTCAAGCAGCTCATAGATAACGCGGATATGGCGGTCTACCACGCGAAGAGGAAGGGCAAGAATTTGATCCTTGCCTATTCCGTTGAAAAGAAGGAACTTGGCAGTCAGCGAGAGGGTGGAGACGAGGAGAAGAAGGCGGATATTTATGCGGAATATGCTCCGACGATCTATGCCTTGACCGCCGCTATCGACGCTAAGGATCATTATACCTTCAACCACTCCAAGCGGGTCGCGTATTATGCTACGAAGCTCGCCTATGCCTACGGAATGGACGAGGATTTTGTCAGAATCATCAAGGAGGCGGCCCTGCTTCACGATATCGGTAAGATAGGAATTTCCGAGCAGATATTGAACAAACCGGGAAGGCTGAGTGAAGAGGAATTCGAAGTGATCAAGAGCCATGTGGAAAACTCCATCGGTATCATCAGGCATCTGCCGTCACTGGATTATGTGATCCCTGCGGTTATCGGACATCATGAGCGCTATGACGGCAGGGGTTATCCGCGCCGCATTGCCAAAGAGGATATTCCGATTTCGGCAAGAATGCTGTGCATCGCAGACTCCTTCGACGCCATGATCTCCCAGCGGGCCTACAAGGAACCAGTTCCTGTGGAGGAGGCGCTGCGGCGTTTGGAGGCGGACGCCGGGCGTCAGTTCGACCCGGTGCTGGTCCCGATTTTCGTCCATCTGATACAAAACGGGCTGATCAATGTGGATGAGGAAGTGATTAAAGTATACGAAGAAGAGGCTTAAGCGAAAGTGCTTGCAAAATGTAAGCAAATATGCTTATAATAGATTAAAGAAGTGCTACCGATAGACGGTTAGCCACAGGGACAGTTAAAAAATAACCGCAATCCTAAGGCGTTGGTGCGGTTATTTTTTACGTTCCAGACTCAAAATTAAAACGATTAACGTGGCAAAGCCTATGGTAACCGTAAATTCTTCATATGTACTGATAAAAAACCACCTCCTTATTTATGCGATTGGGATTGAAACCCTCCTGCAGAAATAGCGGATGATGGTAACCGCCTACCGCGTCTATGGTAGCACTACTAAAAGTATACTAAAGTAAATTCACAAAATCAAGAAGAATATACATAAAATGTAAAAATAGAAAGCAAATAAAGTACTTGCAAAATAGAAGTAAGTATGCTTATAATAAATTTAAAGAGGTGCTACCGATAGACGGTTAGCCCAAGAATAACTTTAGGTTAAATAAACCGCATGTTTTCTAGGCACGGCGGTTTATTTCTTTTTTGTGACTGTATATGTAACAAACACAACTTCGACAATCAAAGCCAATAAGGTTATTGCTTCAGTTTTCTTTGGCGATTTTATCGGGAGGCTAGTATGAAAATTTAGTAATAATGATATGCCTCCTCTAATATATTGTACAGACATGAGTGGAACAAAAGTTGGAGGAGGTTATAGCATTGGAAAACCTAAATATATATGAAAGCATAGCTGAGAGAACTCAGGGTGACATTTACGTCGGGGTCGTAGGGCCGGTAAGAACGGGAAAATCTACCTTCATTAAGCGTTTTATGGATCTGCTTGTCATACCCAACGTTACGAATACATATGTGAAGGAGAGGGTAATCGACGAGCTGCCACAGAGCGGAGCGGGGCGGACCATAACGACCACCGAACCTAAATTCGTGCCGGCAGAGGCCGTAGCCCTGGAACTTCCGGGTAACATCAATTTTAAGGTGCGCATGGTGGATTGCGTTGGATATATGGTGAAAAGCGCCCTCGGCCATCAGGAAAACGGAAAAGCAAGGATGGTCAATACGCCCTGGCAGGAAAACCAGATTCCCTTTGAAGAGGCAGCCGAAATCGGAACGCGCAAGGTCATCAACGATCATTCCACCATAGGAATCGTTATAACAACAGACGGATCGATCGGAGAAATCGACCGGGACAGCTTCCTTCCGGCAGAGGAAAGAGTTATCAGGGAACTGAAAGAACTGAATAAACCTTTTGTCGTCGTGCTGAACTCCACAGCCCCCGAAGGGGAGCTTGCCCAGGAGATGAAAGCTCTCATGGAGGAAAAATACGGAGTGCCGGTAATTGCGGCAAATTGCGCAAGGATGAACTATTCGGTTCTCACCAATATTCTCAGCGAAACCCTCTACGAATTTCCTGCAGCGCAGATCAAGTTTAAACTCCCCGGCTTTATTGAAGGGCTCCCCAACGAACACTGGATCAAAGCCACCATTATCAACAATATCAAGGAATGGAGCAAGACCTTCGATAATATCAGGGATATCAGAGATACCATCAATTCTCTGGAGGACGGCAGCGTCGTGGATTCCATCGAAGTCAGCAATATGGACCTCGGCACCGGTGAAATCGAGGTTGTAGTCACTCCCGTAGCCGGACTGTTCTACAAGGTGCTGGAAGAGATCATGGGGGAAGAGGTCAACAACGATTATCAGTTCTTCAATCTGATCAAGGAATTTTCGCAGGCAAAGAGGTCTTACGACAAGATCAAGAGCGCGATGGCTCAGGTTGACGAAACAGGATACGGCATCGTACAGCCCAAGCTTTCAGAAATGGTTCTGGAAGAACCCGAAATCTTCAAACAGGGCAACAAGTTCGGAGTGAGGCTGAAGGCAAAAGCTCCCTCTCTTCATCTGATCCAGACCAACATCACGACGGAGGTCTCCCCGGTGGTCGGTTCAGAAAAGCAGAGCGAGGATCTGATCAAATACCTGTTGACGGAATTCGAAAACAATCCCGCTAAAATCTGGGAGACAAACATCTTCGGCAAATCGCTTTATGAGATGGTGACGGAACAGATGGAAAGCAAGCTGACAAATGTTCCCGAGAATGCAAGAGTTAAGATACAGCACGCGCTGCAGCGCATTTCCGATGAAGGGAAAGAATATCTCATCTGCATCGTATTCTAAAAAATAAAGGATAAACTGACCGTAACCTCCCTGCCTGCCGCGATAAACGACATTCTATCAGGCGTAAGGGGAGGTTTTCTCTTGCCCCCAAATGACAACTTTCAGCAAAATTACCCCGTTGTCTCTTGCAATATACCTTATATTCGGTTAAAGTAGTAATGGTATATTTTGCATAAAAATGAAAACAGAAACGGTTGCTTCAAAAATTGTACTTTAGTCAAAACAGGAGGGGTGACTACATGTTTAGAATTGCCATATGTGACGACGAGCAGGTGATCTGCTCACAGATCGAGAATACTATATTAAAATATGCCGCTGACAATAGCGAGAAGATCGACACCCAGGTATTTTACTCTGGAGAGGAGCTGAGCAGATTTCTTTCTATGGGACAGGAATTTGATCTTCTTTTTCTGGATATTGAAATGAAAACGATGAATGGGATCGATGTAGGGAAAAAAATCCGTGAAGAAATGGACAATCAGGTTCTGCAGATCGTTTATATCTCGGGAAAGGACAACTATTATCAGGCGCTGTTTGACGTGCGTCCCATGCATTTCCTGCATAAACCTTTCCAGGAAGCGGAAATCATCAGCGATTTGCGTCTTGCCATGAAGCTGGCGGATAAGCTCGGCGGTATCTTTACCTATAAAAAAGGTCACGAGACCTATCGGAAATCGGTCAAGAAAATCCTCTATTTTGAAAGCAATAACAGAGAAGTAACGATGGTGACCACCGAGGGTGAAGAAATTTTCTACGGAAAGCTCGATGAAGTATTTTCCCAGGTGGCCAAATATCATTTCATGTATATTCATAAATCATACATCGTCAATTATTTCTTTGTCACAAAGTTCAAATATGAAGAAGTTACCATGTCCAACATGGTAACCCTTCCCATCAGCCAGGCCAGGAGGAAGACCATCCGGGAGCTTCAGGTCAAATTTGAAAGGGAAGGGGTAATATAATGGAGTTCAGCCTATATGAATGGATTTTAGTTATTCTCGATATTTTTGGAACTTATATAACGTATAAATTTATGAAGGTTTTTTTTGATACAAGAAGAACCAGCAAGCGAATAGAGTTTCTAACATATGTTCTTTTTTATTTATTTAGCACGGGAATGTTTCTTTTTGTGAACATTCCGGTTGCCTTTATAATTTATAATCTGGTAGCTGTTTTTGCGCTTTCGTATAATTATGAGGGGTCGTTGAATACCCATATACTTTCTACATTATTTATGTATCTGATTATGGCAACGGTGGAAGTTGTAGTAGGATTGGTAACCGGTTACCTCGATTTTTCACTTTTTTCGTTGAACACCTATTCTTCCATATTTGGTCTGATTGCTTGCAGGATTATCTCATATGCAGTGGTATTGATGCTAGCTAACTTTAAGAATATAAAAACAGGGGAAACAGTTCAGAATTCCAATTGGATTTCTATTGCATTGATTCCAATCGCTTCTCTATACCTTACTTTGCTGCTTTTCCAGGCCCGAGAAATTACTGAAATTCAGATTTTGGTTGGAGTAATCTTTATTATATTGATTAATTTTTCAACATTTTATCTTTATGATGTAATAACAGCGGCTCTGTCAGATAAAATGAAAAACAGACTTATTTTAGAGCAGAATAAATACTATGACAATCAGTTGGAAATGATCAAATCTTCACTGCAAACCACCAATGCAATCAGGCATGACTTAAAGAATCATATGTTTTCAATACGTACTTTAATGGAAAACGGCGATACTAAAGAATCATTGAACTACATTTTTAAAATCATGGATGATATCGGAACCCGAAAGGATTATTCCACTTCAGGAAACACAGTAATAGACAGTATCATTAACTTTAAATTCCAGGAAGCAGATCAACGGGGAATCAAAACTGACTTAGATATCAAAATACCGGAACGATTGGAGATTCCTTCTTTTGACATAACGATCATTCTGGGAAATCTGTTAGACAATGCAATTAAAGCCGCATCTGAAGTAAAGGAAAATCGATTTATAAATATAAGGATTAAATTTGATAAGGGCAGATTGCAGATAGAGGTGGAGAATTCTTATGCTGGTGTAATTAATGAAGAAAAAGGCAAATTCCTGACAAGCCATATCGATAAAAAAAATCATGGAATTGGATTGGAAACGGTGAAAAAAACAGTACAAAAATATAACGGAACCATGAAAATCGATTATAACGACACTATTTTTGCGATTTTTTTATTCATGTATGTGGATTGATTTTAGATTACTACATAATTTTATATTAATTTCGACAAGTTTTAGCACAAAGGTTTTTTATTTGTTACATTAAGGTCACTAAAGTAAATATTTTAAAGGAGGAAAATTTAATGAAGAAGTTACCCGCGAAATATGCTGGCGTTATCGCCTCCCTTGCTTTATTGATCACAGCAACGAGCGCAAATATGAATTGCTGGTTGATCATGCATCAGCCAAAGATGCCGGAAGGCGCTGAGAAGCTCAGAAAGTTCTAATGAAAACAAACGTACCTGGAAAAATTACTGACTCGCTGGTGAACGCCGGCGCGGTGCCAATTGAAGACAAAGATTTATACGAATATGGGATTAGACAGGGGATATTGCTGGTTATAAATATCGCGACAGCTGTCCTGATCGGATTATTGTTGGGGATGTTGTGGCAAACTGTTATTTTCTTGGTTGCCTATAATCCGGTCAGATCATATGCAGGGGGATACCACGCAGGTACGCCATTGGTTTGCTACCTGATCTCGATTCCGATGATATTAGCTGTGCTTTTCGGGATTAAGTTGATTCCATGGAACGGTTATGCAGTTGTGATCGTTCTTATTTTAACGGGGGCCCTAATATGGTTGATGGCTCCGGTGGAAGACGCGAACAAACCTTTGGATCAGCTGGAGAGGAAGGTTTACGGGCGGAAAGCCAGGATTTCTATGGCTGTATTGTCAGGCCTGGCGGTTGTATTATGGCTTGCAGAATGGAAACAAAGTTCACTTAGTATCGTTATGGCTCTTGGAGTGGCTTCAGTTATGCTTATACTTGGGACTATCAAAAATAAGAAGTTAGAAGAAAAGGCGTGACAGGATATGAATGAACCAAAAGCAATCGCAAGACAGGGAAAATGGGGAAGCATTATAGATACGGCCTTATACGAACTCGCTGAACATAATATCAACTCGGGGTCTCATTCTAACAGAGTCAGCCAGCTGTGCAAGTCCGTAGGCATAGCTATGGGTTTGCCCGATATCGATGTCTACCGGCTGGAGATCTGCGGCTTATTTCATGACATTGGAAAACTGGCGGTGCATGATCAGATCCTGAACAAACCGGGTTCACTGACAGCTCAGGAATGGGATGAAATCATGCAGCATCCTGAGAACGGGTATCGAATACTCACCACTTCTCTTGGAATGCCGGATATTGCGAATTATGTTTTATATCATCATGAAAGGTATGACGGTTCCGGATACCCGAAAGGGCTGAAAGGGGAAGAAATACCACTTTTGTCCCGGGTTATAACGGTGGTTGACGCCTATGACGCCATGACCAACCAAAGGTCTTATCGGGAGACCCTGACACAGAGCATGGCTGTGGAAGAACTGATCTGCAATAAAGGCAAACAGTTTGATCCCAGCATAGTCGATATCTTTCTTAAAAAGATTTTACATATCAATTTAATCACATGAAAGCAAAGATCCTCGATACTCTTTTTCAATAGCAGCATTGGACTTGATTGTATTCTGTTATCTTTCATATTTTGACATCAACGGGGTGATACTTAGCAAAAGTATTACTTTTTTTTTCAGACCATAAATAAAAACGAGCAGTCTGGAGGTGCCTGATTTCGATGGGGATAGGAAACAACATTGACCCTACTGAGTTGACCGATGGTGCGTACTTGGTAGTAAACGACGGTCTGGTTGAAGATTTGGGAACTGCATTTATAGCGCTGACGGGATATATGAAATCGGATTTTCAACAAATGGCATTGTCGGAAGTAATCCGAAAATTGTTTGGATTTGATTTTAATATAGAGCTGGATAAGGCCTCAGAAGCTTATCTGTTTAAAAAATCGCAGGAACCGATCGAGGTCACTATTACAGCTTATCAAATCGGGAATAAGGGCCATGAGCTTTATCTCTTCCATCAAAAAAATAATTTCATTCTAAACTCTGAGCTTTCTTTTTCCAACAAATTGCTAAAAGAAAATCACGTGGCGGTCGGACTGTACAGCAGCCCTGATTTTCGGTTGCTGAAAGCAAATGAAATGTATCTGGAATATATGCAGGACGCTTATCATGTGGAAGAAAATCCGATGGCGCACTGCCTGGATGAAATGATTCCCGATTATGCGGGCAGCGGCATGGAAAGTACATACCGGGACATTTCCGCGACTGGAGAGACGATATATAGGAAAGAACAGCAGACCGTTTCGGAAAAGGGTGAGATTCATTACTGGAATCAAAGCATTAATCCCATCTGCGAAGACGGGAAGGTGAAATACATTATAACCATGCTGGAAGATATCACGGAAGACATGCTTCAAAGAAAGGCAATTGAGGAGAAGAACAGGGAACTGGAAAGGGCAATCGAGATGAAGGATGAAATGCTCATGTTGATTTCCCACGAGCTGAAAACCCCTCTTTCCATTATCACCTCTTCGATTCAGGCTGTCGAACTCATCTGTAACAATGAGCTTTCGGATAGAGTCCGAAAGTATCTGAATAAAATCAGGCAGAACACCTATCGCCAGTTAAAGCTGGTAAACAATATTCTCGACAATACCCGGATCAATGCGGGTCTCTTCAGAATGAACCGGACTCATGTGGATATCGTTTTCCTGACAAAGTCGATCATCGATTCGATTTCTGTCTTTGCGGAACGAAAGAGCATCCAAATAAAGTTTTCAACCGACATGGAACAATCCATTATCAGCACGGACGTGGATATGTATGAGAGGATACTTTTGAATCTGCTGTCCAATGCCGTTAAATTTACACCGGATGGAAAATCCATTGAAGTCATTTTATTTCAAATGCCGTCAGTGATAAAGCCGCAGGTATGCGTCCAGGTAAAGGACAATGGGATCGGCATACCCAATGATCAGAAGGACTTGATATTTGAAAGATTCAGGCGCGTGGAAAAGCTTGTCTCCCGGAGTTCGGAGGGAACGGGAATCGGACTGTATCTCGTCAAGATGCTGGTATCCCAGATGGAAGGGAAAATCGACGTGGAGAGCAAGGAAGGGGTTGGGAGTACCTTCACACTGATCTTTCCTGCGGTCAGCCCGGGGGAGGCCTCCCTTGATCCCATTGTAATGGAAAACCACAGCGAGCAGCTGATCACCGCGTCGGCGATCGAGTTTTCAGATATCTATTACGGAGCCTGACCAAGGCTCTTTTTTAATTGCGCACCTAATCACATCGGGAAGGGAAAGAACATATTTTATTATGTGGAGCATATTGCTTTTAGAGAGACTGGCGGAATAACAATTTGATTCATAAGGAGGAATAAAATGCAGGGCATTGTGACAGATGAAAAGGGCGCATATGTGAAGGCCGCTATCGTAAGATTTATCATCGCAAAGGATTCTGACGACGAGTCCGGCGCGGTGGCCGTTACATATGTCGAAACCAATGAGGAAGGAAAATTTGTAATACAGGATCTGAACCCGGATGAAAAATACATTATTGAAGTCCTTTTGGAAAGCGCGAATAACGGCGCCGATGCAAAGGCTGCGGAAGGAAAACAGACGCCGGAGGCTGCGGAACTCAAGCCGGAGACTGCGGAGGCTGAACCTGAACCGGAGGCTGCGAAGACCAAGCCGGAAGCCGCGCCGGAACCGCCGGAAATTAAAGCAGAGCCGGCTTCGGAAGAAGCTGAAGAATCGGAGGAAGCTGAGGAAGTTGACTGCGTCATAGACAGCCCGATGCTCAATAACATGATCGAAGAAACTGTCAGAGAGAACATATCTGTCAATCAGCTATATAGTTCAATGGACTCTCCTCT
>DAITKX010000050.1:0-22386 GCA_036835995.1 Bacillota bacterium
ATTACGCAGGTCGGACTTTCACCGACATGTAAGTGACCAGCTTCGCTGGACACGCTCCTATTATATAAAAAGGAAAAGCCGTGGAGGTTGTTATGCTCCCCGGCTTATCCGTTTAATCCGTTCGTTTTATATCCAAATTTGCTTATACTATTTGTCCATTAATTTTTCAACGCTCTTAGTCATTCTGTCCCACTCCGACAGGATCTTTACGCAATACTCCCTTCCCGATGGAGTGACCCTGTAATACTTTCTAGGCGGACCCCCCGAGGGCACGTCTTTCATATAGGTTTCAACGTAGCCTTCACCCCTGATCCGGCGCAGAATCGTGTAGATAGACCCGTCATATACTTCCGGAAAGACGCTCTGAATAATTTTCATGATTTCGTACCCGTACATGTCTTTCTTTGAAAGCCGGATGAGCACGCACATCTCCAAAACGCCTTTCTTCAACTGAGTATCCATGGGAATCCCCACTATGATTCAAGGGGATTGAAAGGCTCCGAAGCAGCCCTTTTCGTCCTGTCCCACTCCACCACGCGGGTTTGGGCCGCCAGATCGTGGATCGTTTTGTGATCTTCCGTCAGACAGCCCCACAGGAAGGAAATGATGTTTAAAATCCCCGACAGAATGGAATTTGCGATTCCTTTGATCAGCAGCTCCCTGAGAACGGCATCCAGAAAGCCCACCTTGCCGCCGTTGATCTTTACAACCCGCATCTGGAGAAGCCATTTGCCCGGCGTATATCCGTTTGTGGCCCAAAGAAAGATCGTTGTGAAAAGATTTAAAACGCCGAAAAGAAGGCTCATGAGCAACAGATTGGTAAATCCAAACCTGCCCCAACGGTGGGCGAAAGAGAGCGGTATCATCAAGATAAAGCCCAGGATGATCACTATGACTCCGATGGCCAGGCAGTCGATGATATATGCCCCCAGCCTGCGCGTCATGGGCGCCAGGGTCCCGATTTCCACTCGTCTATCCGGCTCTGTGATCTTGCTTATCTGCTCGTTGATATTTTTCTGAAAGCCCGTATATTCCCGCTTCTCCGGCCCGTCCTCCAGAATCGTGCGGGCGATCTTTACGGGGGAGCCGATCTCCTGTGCGATGTCCTCTTCGCTCTTTCCCTCTGCCGCGCCGTTATCGAAGATATCGCCGTAATCCGATGTGATTTCCCTGATATCCGCTTCCGGCAGCTTTCCTTCCAGCGCATTTGCCAACTCGTTCAAAAAATCTTTTTTGTTCATCTCCGTCTCCGATCCCAACTATTGTTTATAAATTAGTAGTTTTGCTTTTATCATAGCATAGCTTCTCTCCTTGCGCAATACCCATCGCGCTATAGTTTCACGGGAACAGGCTTCCCGAGAACCATGCTGTCCGCCGTCACATCGCAATCCCGGGCCAGAATGACGACTCCCCTTTCGACGGCCTCCCGCAGCGCGGCGCCGAATGCCGGATGGGTCTCGTCATTGGGCTCGAAATGATCGACGTCCTTCATCTGGATCACGAAGACGATATAGGCCAGAAAACCCAAGTCCAGCGCCCGGCCAAGCTCTTTGATATGCTTGACCCCACGTTCCGTCGGCGCGTCGGGAAACCGGACGACACCGTCCTCCTCCAGCGTAACGCCCTTTACTTCAATATAGGCTTTCGTGCCTTCCCTGTCCTCCACATAAAAATCAAACCTGGATGCGCCAAATGTCGCTTCAGGTTTGATCCGAGCAAGAGGAAAGTCCAGTCCTGGCAGGTTCAGACCCCCGCACGCGAGAGCTTCCCCCACCGCCCGGTTAGGTGCGTAAGAGTCTATGTTGATCAGCCGGAATCCGGTGTTCCCGGCACGCGCTTTTTCCAAAGCGACGAGAGAATACCTGGTTTTCCTCGTCTTTTGTCCGTCGCCGTGATCCTCCAAAAAGACCTTCACGCCTTTCAACAGAAGCTCCTTGCACCGTCCCGTATTCTTCACATGCACGGTCTGCTCTTCACCGTCAACGACCACCCTTGCAATGAAACGGTTCGGTCTTGCTAAAAAAATCCCTTCCTTAATTTCCTTGTATTTCATCTATCGTTTTCCCTCTTTTATCGTTTTCTTTCATTCTATTTTGCGAGCAGCGCCGGGCAAAATATATTGATTCTACCTTACGGCCTCCGGCCTCCGACTCGCTTTGCTCGCTGCTGTCCGTTTTTCCATTGCAGCTGAAGCTGCGGAAAAAAGGCAACGCCGCATGTGGCTTAGCCACAAATAATCAAGAATCATTATACCATAAACGCAAAGCACAGAGCGTTTATGGTATTGGGCCATGGGCCTTTTCGCCTTTGGCGAAATTCTGGCCCGGCATTGAATCCGTATAATATCTGCGAATGCAGATATTATACCATCCCTCGGGGTGAATCATCAAATATTAACATGATGCGCTTCCTCAGTCATCAAGGATGAAATTTCTGCATTATTCCGTGGGACATGTAATCGGCGATTTTAAGGGCTTGCGTCTGCAAATCGTCAAATATGTCGATTTCCTTCGCGTATTCTCCCGCCATTCTTGCAACCAGGTCGGCAAGCAGCATCTCTATGTAATCGCTCAGAAGGTCCTTCCATTGCTCTTCGTCCCAGTAGGAATTGATGCCGGCGAGGAATTGGGCCATCCGGTCCGCATTGGCGTACAAATTTTCCGTCTCCTGATTTACCAGGGTGTCGTCCTTATCCTTTTCCGCTGAAAATAAAGCCGATATCGTTGAAATGTGCTCTTGCAGCAGCTCACCGAAGCGGTCCGCGTCCTGGGGTTCAAAGTATTTTCCCAACTCCTTCGAAAAGGCCTCAGGAAGAAACATCAACCGGTCCGTGATCATCTGAATATCGCCGAGATTTGCGGCAACGCTTACGATCAGGGACCGCGACCAGATCGCCAATTGGATCCACAACTGTCTCATATCGCTGATCAGCGCCAGCTGATTTCCTTCATCGATCTCCTCAAACTCCGGCGTGGAGAGCGGGTTTGGGGGCGGAACCGTCGACTCGGGAGGGGTTGCCTGATTTTTGTATCTCATTTCTCTCATATATCTCCTTCTTCTATTTTGGTATCATTAATATGCGTGAGACCGAGCTTTCATTCTTTTCAGGCGCCCCTGGAAGAACAATGCTGTATGATAGTGCAAAAAATTGAATAAAGTTTTATTGTCATTTATGAAAATTGGGTATATTTGTTGCATTTTTCGAAAAAACAATGCTATAATACTAAAAGATTTAATACTTTTAGCGGAGCATACTGTTTTGGAAAATTTTACGTCAAAGGCCCTGGAGGTCAACTTAAAACATACCCGTATCAAGGACATAGAAATACCTGATGAACAGCGGTGGTTCACCGATATTTCCCGGTCCAAATGGGGGATCCATAACCGGGCCGAAGAATTTGTCACAGAGCTTAACCATAAATTTGTCAACTATCAATATGTCATCGAAGCGCTGCACAATATCAGCCTGTCGGACTTATGGTTTTATAATTCCCATGAGGAGTCTGAGAAGGCTCTTACAGTTTTAGTACATATCTTTCAAGGTCTGATGGAATCCGATCTGGACGACAGTCAAAGGGAACTCCTGATCAAAACGCTGATCAAGTTCATGGAACGGCTGGTAAACCTCGAAGTCTTCCCCCCGGCTATCGTCAGCCATTGCCTTGAGCTTGTCCGGGCCGATATGGATAGGCACCTTGAACTCTATATTTTCAATTCCGGATATTTCAAGACTTATCTTAATAAGGTGGCACAGTTCCCCGAATACCGTGACTGCCTGATGGAAATGACCGCGGACCTCCTGGGCCGCTCCATCGACTATTGGGAAAGGACCGCCGATGTGAAAGCATGGCTTTCGGAAAATCATCTGCAGTTCCATTCCCTTGGCAAAGACGATCTTCATAAAATCCAGAAGCCCTTCTTCGACAAGCTGAGGCTTGAACTGTCACAGGCCAGGCAGTGGAATGAGCTCTGCGATCTGATGTTTTTCAACGACATATCCAACTATTTCCGCAGCTTTACCGACCGGTTCGGCACTTCCCTGGAAAAGATCTATTATCTCTATTTTCTGCTGCATCTGCCGGGCATGACGTTGCTGTACGATCACCTGCTCTACGACATGAACCGCTATCTGAGAAGCGTGCTGGCGGAGCTGGATGAAAGCGGCGTCGCCTCCTTTCTGGATACCATCATGATTTTATTCAACGAGCTGAAAGAAGAGCACGCCGGAACGGTTCTGGACTGTATTCTCACCCTGGGCAAGGAGATCATTCATGCGAAGAATGAAAGCATCACCTCCTATTTCGTGAAATGCCTGATCCGGTTTGGATTCCATTATCCCGGCCAGATGACCATCAATTCCGACTGGCAGATCAAGGTGAACGCAAACCACGTGAAAAATATCAGGGTGTGGCTGGAGCTCATCGAATACTCTCCCTCCGAAACCCGCGAGCTTTTGGAGGCCCTTATCGTCAACCTGAAGCTGGGAGGGATTTTTATTTCCGACACGGACCTATTTCAAAGAGAGATCACCAAGCTCCTCAATTCCGAGATTGCGCCGGTCTACCGGGAAATGAAGCAGCTGGCCCGAATCTTTCCGGTCTATTTCAGAGAGATCGGAGCCGAAGGGAAACTGAGAGACGCAACCACCGCGGTGGACGAAATTTCCAGAAGGCAGGATCAACTGATCCATTTTCTCCGAAAACAGGTGCATACGGAGAGCAATAATACCCATATCACCCTCACCCGGCAAATCATCCGCTACTGGTTCGACGGCTGTTCCTCACCTCTGGCAGAAATGATCCCGGAGGAAGTTTACCGTCAGCTCGATACCCAAAGTGAGTGGTACGCCGGTATTCATAAAATCCTGGTGGAACTGTGCTCGGCGCTTTCCGTCGAACCGGACCGGCTCTTTGATATGGACATGGAAAGCTTGAAGCAGCAGCTTCAAAAGATCAGCCATGGCGACGGCAGAGACCGGAAAAGATTATATTACCTCTTTCAGATCCACGCCCTCCTCCTGGAGAAGTATTCTCTGGAATCCGAGGATATCCTCACCATGATGAAGAACTACCGGTTCTTCACCAATCAGGAGCTCGACAAACTGAAGGAGGATATGAAAAGAAATGACGCGGAAGCTTCCCTGATCGGAATCTACGGCTTTATGAAGCGCTTGAAGGACGTCATCCTGGATCCCCGGGAAAGCGTCGCGTTGGAAGATATCTACTATAAACGCCATATCGCGGTGGGAATCCCCTCCATGTACGGGCAGTACATCGAAGCGAAGTTCGAGGCTCTGGGACTGATGTTCCGCCTGGAAAGAACCGCCTCGAAATTGATGACGAGGCTGCTGCAGTCCGTCAATCTCGAGTACATCACAGTAAAGACTTTCCGCCGCATCTGCGACATCCTGATGCTTTTCAAGGAAGGCCTGGAGCTGGACGGCATTTATAACCAAGGGCTCAATTCCAACATCGACATGTTGAAATACAGCCTCGCGTCCCCCAGCTTTTCCCTGGATCAGTATATCAATATCTTTCAGTTTATGGCCGGAGATATTCAGCAGATCATCAGCGAATATTTCATCGATCTGTACGAACGTCCGTTGAAAGAGATCATTCCTCAGGTATTTCCGGACACCCTGAGCCTTTCCGAGACCGAGCAAAAGCATTTTTCCCAGATGGAATCGGAAAAATTTCTGCGGAACAATCTGGCCTCGGCGTTTCTGGTGCAGGATCTGGATAATTTCATCACAAACATTATCAACACGCTGCGAACCATGGTGGAAAGCTACTCGGACGACTTCGTCAAAAACGTCATGACCTACGACCCGGACCTGATCCTGAGCCCCTTGAACAGGGAGACTCTCGAGATGGATAACCCCGTCTTTCTGGGCGCAAAGGCGTATTTTCTGAAAAAGCTGATCTCACATGGCTTTCGGGTTCCGCCAGGCTTCGTCCTGACCACCGAGGTATTCCGCCACAAGGATACGGTGACCATACATCCCTATATGAATCAGGAGCTGGATCAGAACATCAAAGCCGCCATCGGGGAAATTGAAAAGCTCACGGGCCAGAAATACGGCAATCCGAAAAACCCGCTGCTGTTTTCCGTTCGCTCCGGCTCCTCCCTTTCGCTGCCCGGCGCAATGAAGACCTTCCTGAACGTGGGCATGAACGATGAGGTTGCGGAAGCCTTCAGCCGAAAAGAGGGCTGCGGCTGGACCGCGTGGGACTGCTACAGGCGTTTTTTCCAGAGCTGGGGAATGTTCTACGGCATCGACCGCGACGTGTTCGACCAGGTCATGCAGGAACGCAAGTCGGATTACCGGCTGGATCTGAAGATCCAGTTTTCCACGGAACAGATGAAAGAAACCTGCTATGCTTATGAGAAAGTCCTCGACGCTCATGGGATACAGATCGAAAAAGATCCCTTCCAGCAGCTGAAAAAGGCCATTTTAAGCGTCATCGATTCCTGGTCCGCAAAGAGCGCCATATCCTACAGAGACCACATGCAGATCGCCGACGAATGGGGTACCGCCGTCGTCGTCCAGAAGATGATCCTGGGAAACCTCTCCCCGAATTCCGGAACGGGCGTCGTGTTTACAAACAGCCCCTTTAACGGAAAATCCGGAATCAATCTCTATGGAGACTTTGCCCTTTGCAGTCAGGGGGAAGACGTTGTTTCCGGCCTGGTAAATACCCTCCCCATCACGGAAAATCAGAGAAAGCAGTACAGCAGCGATTCCGAAATTTCCCTGGAATCCGCATTCCCCGATATATATGAAAAGCTGCTTTCCGTCGCCCGGGAAATGATCGAGCAGCACGGTTACACTCATCAGGAAATCGAATTCACCTTTGAGTCAAACCGCCCCGACAGCCTTTATATCCTTCAGACCCGAAACCAGAATCTGAAAAAACAGAAAACCCTGAGCAGGTTTATCTCCCCGCCTGATTCCATGAAGCCGGTGGGAAGCGGAATCGGGATCAGCGGCGGCGCGCTGTCCGGAGCGCTGGCCTTCGGCATGGACGACATCGAAAGGATCAGGGATAAAAATCCCCTGGAGAAGATCATCCTGGTCAGGCCGGATACGGTTCCTGACGATATTCCCCTTATTTTCAGCTGTGACGGGCTGGTTACCGCCAAGGGAGGCGCCACTTCCCACGCGGCGGTCACCGCGGCCGGGTTGGGAAAGGTGTGCATCGTAAGCTGCAAGAGCCTCACCGTCAACGACGCGGAAAAAAGATGTAAATTCAACGGAGGAAGCTTCGGCCCCGGCGACCTGTTGGCCATCGACGGGAATTCGGGCCTGATTTATAAAGGACCCCTTGAGGTCCGGACCGACTGACCGGACGCAGAGCAACCGTCCTCCTGTGTTGACTGATAAAATATTGCGTATGAGTTAGGAGTTAAAAAATGCAGAACGAACGAAAAGGAAAAAAGACATTGGGCATCAACGGAGTCGGCAGGATCGGCAAGCTGACGCTATGGAACCACTTGAATCTCCGGCATTTTGACAGCATTGTCATCAATGCGGGCCGTGAAGCCGGCAAAAAACCCGAGGACGTCGTCCAATACCTCTCAACGGATTCCACCTACGGTTCCCTGGACCGTTTCCTTTACGGCCATACGGGGAAAACCTGCGAGGTGAAGATCGTTGACAGAGAGGAAAACCTGTTTGAGTTTGACGGCATTCTCGTAAAGGTGCTGACGACGGCGAGAAATCCCAGAGATATTCCCTGGAACAAAGAAAACGTCCATCTGGTGGTGGACTGCACCGGCGTTTTTCTCGATCCCGCCCTTCCCGCCGATTACGGCAGAGGCAGCCTGAGAGGACACCTGGAGGCGGGAGCGGAAAAGGTCATCGTCAGCGCGCCGTTTAAGCCGAAGGATTCCACCCAGAAGCCGCCCGATGACAGCGCCATGTTCGTCTACGGCGTCAACCATTCCAGCTACGACCCCCTGAAGCATCACATCATTTCCGCAGCGAGCTGCACCACCACAGCTCTGGCCCACATGATAAAGCCCCTGCTGGAAACGGAGGAGACCTCCAAAATCGTCACCGCGTCCATGTCCACGGTCCACTCGGCCACGAACAATCAAAGCATTCTGGACGCGCCCCCGAAAGCGGGAGCCGGAGATTTAAGGCGGAACCGGTCCGTCATGAACAACATCATCCCCACCTCCACCGGCGCGGCCATCGCCCTTGAGGAAATCCTTCCCGAAATCAAAGAGATCGGCTTTATGGCGGATTCCATCCGGGTACCTACCAGCACGGTATCGCTGATTTCCCTGAACCTGACCTTCCGGAGCGTATTGTCCGAAACGGGGGCGCCGGTCATCACCAAAGAGTTTATCAATGACATCTTCAAGAAGGCCGCCGACGGGCCACAGAAGGATTTTCTGCTCTACAGCGGCAATCAGAACGTCTCGTCGGATCTCATCAGCTGCCAGGCGGCGGTGGTGATCGAAGGACATGAAAACCATACCAGAACGGGCTTCCTGCCGCTGAGCGCCGAGATCCTGCGGCAATACGGGATCAACACCTCCAAAGACATCAGCTTTCCGGTAACCCACGCAAAGATCTTCGGCTGGTATGACAACGAATTCGGCTGCTACGTGAACTGTCTTGGGAAATTGACCAAATACCTGGATAAGAATATGATTTGACTTCGGCATGGCCATGACTTACCTGCTGCTCGGAATCGCAGATTCCGAGCAGCTTTTCATTTTAATTTGTTCAAAATGTTAAATACAAAAAATACCATTGACCTTATCTGCGGTCGATGGTATACTTAATTAGTTCTGTGCAAAACATATTTTACTTTACTTTTTCTCAATTATACTATATCATACTGCAATTGCTTTGTCAATACCTTTTTTCTGCCAAAATATTTCAAGAGAGGATGCGAGATTATGGACAAACAACTATTCAGCCTGATCCCGGAGGCTGCCGCCCGGCAGCTGGCGGTCAGCGAGATCATCCGGTGCAATGAAACCACCTCGCGCTACGGGCTGGTTCTCAAGGAATCCGACGCGCTGGAACTCGCCAGCACGCGCAGCGAAGCGCTGGAAAAGACAGGCCGGATCGAATTCTCAGGCGGCGTCATCAATAAGCTGATCATGGAATTCTGCGATTCTCCTTACCTTTCCCAGGCAAATTACGCTGATACCCTGAACGAGCTGATCGAAGCCTTTTACTTTTTTAAAAATGAAACTCTCGATGAAATGGACGACGACGATCTGATCGCCTACATGAAAAAATTCTTTGACGACACTTCCGGAGGTTCTCTGGAACTGCTGCAGAGCAGGGATCTGGAGCAGCTGGCACGGAATATGCGGTACGGCGCCGAGGACCCTGACGATACCGGGGAGGAGCTGGATGATTTCACCCATGAATTCCACTCCATGCGCCGTGAATTCGAACCCTACGAAGAATGACCCGGGAGGATATGAATATGAATATGATCGAGAAGCGGAATTTCAAGGAAAGCGACCTCCAATATTTCAAGGAGGCCCGCGCCCTGAACGCCGCCGGCTACTTTGAATTTCTGATAAAGGAGGGCGCCCGGCTTTCACTGGTCACCGCCGAACAGTTGGAATCGCTTCAGTATCAGCTTATCGAACTGCTCGCCGGGCAGTTCAACCGCTGGACCGGGGGCCAGAGCAGCTCTGTCTCCGTCGAAACGGGCCAGCGCATACAACAGTCGGTCTTTTACACCATCGGCTATCACCTGAAGAGTCTGCCCGATGAAGAGCGCGGTTTTGCGGAGCTGAAAGGCAGCTCGCTGCAGGAGCTTTTTCTCCAAGGAAAGCAGCGGATCGGAGCGGTGCGAAAAGAAGCTGAGGCTCTGCTTCGCGAACTTCAGGAGAACCGGTTTTCCACGGATCTCAGAGCGTATAACGATACGCTTGCCACAGGGCTTCCGATGTTTTTCTCCTCTTATGATATGGATTATGGCGCCCATGAGACCCCGGCTTCCGTCGATTATCCCCTGGGAAATGACAGTATGAACATGAGCGGCATCGAATATATCTACGGCTATCTCCGGAAGCTTCAGATGGAAAACTCTTTCTGCGCTCATTTCTCCAATGACGATATCCACGGCCTGATGAGAAATTACGACAGTCAGTACAGAGATCTCCTCTTCAACGTCTACGATCTGGCCCTGACCAACGCTGTGGGACGCCTCCTTCTGGACAGAGAGGATATGGAGCTCCGCATATCGGACTGGGACCGCCAATATCTTCAAAGAGTGCTGTCTCCTCTCCCGGAGGAACAGCTCTTCCAGCGGGTGGATCGGGCGATCGGCCGGCTCTGTGAGCTGCTTTCCATTTCAGATGAACAGCTTTTGGATTATATCCGGTCTTCGTCGGTCAATTTAAAATCGCGGCTGAGCCACGGTCTGAAAACCGGTGGTCTGGGACGGCTCTTCCTGTCGCCGGAGGAAGCGCCGCAAGTGCCTGTGATTTTATTCGAGGATAAGGAAAAGCTTGACGACGACAGCTTCCGCAGGCTGGCGGACGAGATCAGAGAATGCAGGCTGGTCTCGGATAAAATTGCGCTTCTCCGCAGAGCGTCAACCGGCATCGCGGATCTGATCGATCTGTTGGAAGGAGACTGCTTTTTCGGAGAGGAATATTGTGATGTATTCGCTTCTCTGGATGATGTGCAGCTTGGCCTGCTGGGCGAAAGGCTGCCTCTCGATCCGTCGTCCGCGGACTTTCTCGAGGGGGAAAGCCGTCGGGAATGGCAGAGCAGACTCCATGATTTTCTGATGCAGAAGGTGAAATAACCCCCTGTTAAGGTAAGAATTAATACCCTGTGTTTGTATCACTTTAGTCCTTTCGAAAATATTATGAAATCAGGCTTTCTGAATGTGGTCCTTTTATTCAGACGGCCTGAATCCGCCATTTCGGAGGGAGTAATATGATTTCAATCGTTAATTTCAATCCCCAATGTATCACGTACAGCCAGATGAACATGATCTTCAACTCGAGGATTTTCTGGAAAAAGCTTGGGATCTGGACCAGATCGTATATCATCGGCAGATACACCGGGATCGGAGCGGAGGAAGAGCTGTTCGGCCGCTTATATCTGGAATCCCACGATATAGGGCTTTTGCTGAGGATTCTGTTCGGACGTGGAACCGCAGACGGATACGCCCACAATTTCGACCAGCTCGCCATCACGCTGCGGGACCTGATCACGGCCCAGCTTCAGGGGGACCAGGACGCTGTGGTTCAAAATGTGGACCGCTTATATCAAGCTGTCGACGCAAGCGCGGCGCACCTGGCGTCCATCAATCCGTACTGCAATGAGGAGGAATGGAGGAGCATGCTGAGAGACAACCTCCTGTATACCCTTGAGGATGCGAATTCACTGGTCGCCAATGATTTCAGCGCGGACGCGGAAGCGTACGACCGCCTCTCGGAGGTGTCCATAAGGCTGGGGGATTTTTTCGCGCAGCAGATGTTTAACTATATCACGTCCGGAATAGAGCCCCAAGACGGATCGGAATGCATTACATATGATCAGATGAATGAAATATATGGCGTCAGGATGTTTTGGTTTGAACTTGCCGTATGGGTCAGAAACTATATGCTGAGCAGATACGAAGGGATCGGAAACCCGGATGAGGCTTCCGCACGTTTGAGACAGGTGCTCGAAGACTATGTCGCCAGGCTGCGGCAATTCTTTGGAGAGAGCCCCGGCGCAGACGCATTAATGGATGAATTGTATGCATTTCAGGATTTGCTCGGCGACCTGATCACCGCTCAAATGAAAGGCGATGAAGAGGAGGTCGACCGGATCACACGGCTTTTATACCAGAATGCCGACGACAGGGCGGCTTCCGTCTCTTCCATCAATCCTTTCTGGGACCAGGAGGAATGGAGAAACAGATTATATTCCAACCTTCGCAGAACCATCGAAGAATCCGAGTCTTTCCTGACAGAAGATTATATGAAAAATATCGACGCTTTCAGCATGCTTCTGAATCTGGCCGACAGCGCCAGCGGCTATTTCGCCGAAGGAATGTTCCGATATCTAATTTCCCGGCAAAATGAGCAGATTGCCGGTTAACGTCCCGCCTATCAGACATTGCCCAAATAAACATGGTTCAAATGCCGGCAGGCAATCTTTTTCAGCTCCGACAGCGAGGACAGCGGCGTCGGGGAACCGTCGGTCATCTCATACCTTGGAAAGTATCTGGACAGGTGGAGCGGAATATCAGGAGAAAGGGAAGCGAGCCAGCGGCACATTGCGTCCATTTCTTCCGGATCATCGGTCCACCCTGGGATGACCAGAGTGGTCACTTCCACATGGCACGCGGCCGAAGCGCGCCCGATGACCGCCTTGACCGGCTCAAGCCCTCCTTTTACCAATTCCCGGTAAAACCTGTCATTGAATGCCTTCAGATCGATATTCATGGCGTCGATATAGGGCAGGAGTCGCTCCAAAGGCTCCATTTCGATGTAACCGTTGGTGACCAGGACGTTCAGCAGTCCCTTTTCCCTGGCCTTTTTCGCGACCTCGTAAACAAATTCATACCAGACGGAGGGCTCGTTGTAGGTGTAGGCGATGCCGATGCTGCCCCGGTCTTTGAGAGACACCGCTTTCGCCACGAGCTCATCGCTGCTTCTGCGATAGGTGTGGACCTCCTCCGGCTTCACCCGGGCAATGGTGTGATTCTGGCAAAAAGGACATTTCAGGTTACACCCGACAGAACCCACCGACAGGATGCCGGCTCCGGGATGAAAGCGGTATAGCGGCTTTTTTTCGATGGGGTCTACCCCGATGGAGGAAACCTCTTCATAATTCAGGGAATAGAGGATGCCGTCGATATTTTTACGCACGCCGCAAATCCCCCGGCCATCCTGCCCGATCCGGCAGCGGTGGGGGCACAAAACACATCGCACCTCTCTATTTTCAAGCTTTTCATAGAACATCGCTTCTGTTCTCATTTTCCGAACCTTCCCCCGGCAATCATCTGTAGCGAAGCACCTCAAACCGTTCTATTTCATACCGTTCCGACGGTTTGATCCCCGCCTTCTGCAGGGCGATGCCCACTTGCTGCTCCGGCGTGTCGACTCCTTCCAGGTCGGAAGCCCCCTGCGCAAACCGCAGGTGACGATGACGCCATAGCGTTTCACGTCCAGATCTTCCATGGACCAGATCCTTTCAGGCGGCCCCAGCACATCGACGGAATAGACAAGATCATTCAGCTCTCTGGATTTCACCGGCGAAAACCTCGGATCCTGAGTCCCCGCGCTGATGGCGTTATTGATGATCTCTTCCGCGATATTGACTCTGGAAGGGCTGATGGTCCCGATGCAGCCTCTGAGCATACCGTCTTTTTTCAGCGACACGAAGACCCCGGCGCGCATGGTTTTAAATTCCTGGGGAACCCAGCGGGGCACGCCGAGCTTATTTCCCTCCTGAACATAGGTTTCCAGGGTTTCCCGGGCAAGGCGCACATAGTCGCTTTCCGCCTCTTCCCCGTCGGCCTCATCGACCGGGTCCGTTTCATCTTCCACATTTTCCCACCTATCGGTCTCGCCCCTTGCATCCCTGCCGGCTCCGGCTCCACCGGCGCCTGTGTCAGCGCGGGAGCCGGTATGGTCGGGTTCGCTGTCGCCCGCATTCATCTTTGCCACCAGAAAGGCCCTTCATAGGAATATATTTCGGGTTTCAATTTCCTGTCGTGAAGGGCTCCGAACATCATGATGATGGAACGGGTTCCGCATTCCCCCGCCTTCTCAAGAAAGCTCTCGTCTGTCTTCAGAAGCGTTTCGGCGTCGGCGAGGCACACTTTATCCACCAGATATTCGTCGTACTCCCGGCCCAGGGGATGATAACCCGCCGGCGCATCCCGGGTAAGCCGGTGGGACAGGTCCGCGCTGGCCAGATAGACCACGCGCTCATCGGATTCACGGACCGCTTCCCGGACGCACCCTCCGAAATCGTAGAGGGTCTGAAAGGGAAGAAACGGCGTCGAGACCACCACGAGACGAAATTCCTCCAATTCCCTGGCAATAAAGCAAAGGGGCACCAGCGCTCCGTGGTCAAGCCGGTCGCTGATGCCATACTGTTTCTTTTGAGACCCGTTGAGCCCTCCCGCGCCGATTCCGGCGCGCCCCGCTTTAGCGACGATCAAGGCGGCGAGGTCCCGGTTGTTTTCCCCCGAAAAACCGATCTCGGGATGTCCGAAGGCCTCGAAATCCCCCTCGATGCGCTCGGAATCCTCGACATAAACATAGTCGCTGAAACACGGCGCATGAGGTGTCGACAAAACGATGGTGGTCGGTCTGTCCTTTGCGATTTCCCGCGCCGCCCGCCTCATCGCTTCTATCGTGCGGGCCGCGTTCCGTTCCCTGCCGCGTCCTATTCCCGGCACGATGACCGGGGGATGAGGCATGATATATGCGTTTACAATCTTCCCCATTGTTATTCTCCTTCCCCTCTCAAAAACCGTTTTGGGCCGGGACGCCTCGGAGTCCCTACCCGCGGTTAACAGAATGTCAAAAGTCCAGCTTCCTTATCTCTTCCAGATACTCGTCATCGATTTCCGCCTCTGCGAAGGTGGCCATATGATTCATGACGGCGCAGGCGCCCCTGATGATCTGAAAGGCGAGAGGACATCCGCTTCCTTCTCCCAGGCGCAGGTCCAGATTCAGCATGGGGGACAGGCCCAGCGCGCTGAGCGCGTGGCCGTACCCCTGCTCCTTCGATGCGTGGGACGAGATCATATACCCCTTTGCCTTCGGCGCGAGCCTTACCGCGGTCAAAGCGGCAACCACTGAAATGAAGCCGTCGATGACCACCGGCAGCCTACAGGCCGCCGCGCCCAGAAACGCTCCCGTCATCGCCGCCACATCAAAGCCCCCCACCTTTGCCAGAACATCGATGACGTCAGGGTCGGCCTGATCCCGGAATCCGTATTTTTCGACAGCGCTGTCAATGATCTCCTTCTTGCGGGCAAAGCTCTCATCGGTGATCCCGCCGCCCTTTCCCGCCGTCTCCAGCGCAGAGCGCCCCGTCAGCGCAGAGAGGACCGCGGAGCTCGTCGTCGTGTTTCCAATCCCCATTTCACCGACTCCAAAGATAGTATAACCCGCTTTTTTAATCTCACGCGCCATTTCGATCCCGACGCCTATGGCCTTTACGGCCTCTTCCCGGGTCATGGCCGGCTCCTTTGCCAGGTTGCCGGTGCCCTTTCTCATCTTCCGGTCCACGATTTTGCCCGTGACCCGAAGCTCTGTCCCCGACCCTTCCAGCGCTTCTTCCGCAAGGAGGTCCTTCGGCAGATCCGCGTTGATCCCCATGTCCACCACAAGCAGATCCACGTCAAAATATTTTGCCAGAGTGCCGACTCCCGTCAGCCTTCTGGTAAAGTTGATGGTCTGAGCCAGAGTGACAGACTGGGGGGCAGAGGAGACGCCCTCTGCCACAACGCCGTTGTCGGAGCACATGATGACCACGCAGGATTTATCGGCGCTGTTATGTAAATTGCCGGTGATTCCGGAAAGCTGTACCGCGATCTCCTCCAGACGGCCCAGGCTCCCCGGCGGTTTTGCCAGAGAATCCTCTCTCTTTCTTGCGGCTTCCATGGCCTCCCGGTCCAAATCCTCTATTGCAGCGATCCGTTCAAACAATTCCCTTTCGTTCATTTCCTTCTGTTCCTCTTGCTTTCGTTAAAAATTGGGCCGCCGCCTCGATATTCGAGTAGAAATGAATATGGGGATAGCCCGCCCACAGGTTTCCCGCCGTGACGACGCAGTCCCAGCCGGTTTTCCGAAGAGGCTTCCGGGCGTGGAATCCGTCTCCCGGGTTGGTGCTGTCCCAGTAGTGAAACTCATGGCCCTTCAGTTCTGCCCCTTTTTTGCACAGCAGATTATCCCCCAGCGCGGTCAGGCTGATATAACCAAACCGGGTCAGCCTCTGGGTCGGAAAGCTTTCCCCTTCCACGACGCCCGCCATTGGAAACCGCGCGCCGTCTCTGTCTTTCACCCACTGATGGAGGTACATAAACCCGCCGCATTCCGCGATGCAGGGGAGCTCTCCTTCAATCGCCTTTTTGACGCTCTCAAGCATGGTTTTATTCTCTGACAGCCGATCCAGATAGAGCTCCGGATATCCTCCGCCCAGGATCAGGCCCCGGATGCCCCCGGGCAGTTCCGTGTCCTCCAAGGGGCTGAAAGGCACGAGCTCCGCGCCCATCTCCTCCAGCAGTTCCAGATTATCCTGATAGTAAAAACAGAACGCCCGGTCCATGGCCACGGCGATTTTCACCGGGAAATTCCGCAAATCTGCTGGATCTTCATGATCCGGGGGATTCATGTGCCGCACAATTTTTTCTATATCGCCGGGGATCCGGTGATCCATTGCAGGAGCCTCCTCCGCAATTGCAAGGATCCGCTCCAGATCCACGGAAGCCTCCATCTGTGCCGCGAGCTTCTCCAATATCTCCTTGAGGTTGCCGACCTCCTTTGCCGTCACAAGGCCCAGGTGTCTGCTCTCCAATTGGCAATCGGTCATGACCGGCAGATATCCCAAAACCTCCAGGGAAAGCTCTTCTTCAATCAATCCTTTGATATCCTGATAGAGCATCGGCGGAATCCGGTTGAGGATCACGCCTCTGATGCCGTGATCCCTGCGCAGCTCCAGAAAGCCCTTGGTCAAGGCGGTGACGGATACCGACATTCCCTTGCAGTCCACCACCAGGATGACGGGGGTTCGGGTTTTCCGGGCCAGGTCATAGGAACTGCAGTCCACGGACTTCCCCGCCAGCCCGTCATAATATCCCATAACTCCTTCCAGAACCGCCAGATCTGCGGCTCCGGCGTTTTTGCTCAACAGGTAATTCGTGGTGTTTTCATCGGTAAAAAATAAATCCAGATTTCTTGATTTGATCCCCAATACCTCGGAGTGAAACATCGGGTCAATATAGTCGGGGCCGCATTTAAAGGACGCGGGCTTTTTGCCACGGTCCAGAAACGCCTGAAGCAAGCCGCAGGTAACGGTTGTTTTGCCGCTTCCGCTTCCCGACGCCGCAATCATGACCCTGGGAATCTTTCTCTGTTCCATGTTACCCTCCGTTTCTCAATATATATTCCGTAAACTCCGTATAATATGACCATCGCGGCTCAAAGGTTCTGCCGGGACTGCCCCCTCATTTCTCCGCTGATGATAAATACGGGGTTCTGTCCCTGCATCATGTGATAGTTTCCTGCGGCCTTTCCGCGAGCCGCAAAGATCTGAACGATGTCGATATCCCGGAAGCCCAGCCTCTGGAACTGGCCGACAGCCTCGGCCAGCGTCTCCAGGGTGACTGCGTTTACCACCACCCGGATCCCCGGGTTTTTGCCGATCAGCAGCTCCAGTATCTCCGCCAGATTCCCCTTGGAACCGCCGATAAAGGCGCAGTCCGGGGCCGGCAGGCCTATCAGCGCCTCCGGTGCCTTCCCCGCTATGACCTTTAGGTTCCACGCCTCGAATTGTTCCGCATTCCACCGGATCAATTCCAGCGCCTCCTCGTTGCATTCCACGGCATAGACGCTGCCCTTATACGCCTGCAGGGCCAACTCCACCGATACCGAACCGGTCCCCGCGCCGATGTCATAGACCACGTCTCCCGGTCTGAGCCGAAGCTTTGATAAAGAGACGCTGCGGATCTCGCTTTTCGTCATGGGCACCTGCCCCCTTAAAAACAGCTCGTCGCTGATTCCGTGAGTGCTTACGGTCCTCGGAATGAGCTTTTCATTTTCCACCAGCATCACCGCCAGGGAATCGAATTCCTCCCCGGCCAGGGTGCCCGCCGTTCCCGTCAGTACCCGCTCGTCGGGGTAAGAAAGCCGTTCTCCCACGTGAATCACGGCTTCCTTTAAGCCGTTTTCCGAAAGGATCCGGCATACCCTCCCGACGGTGTAGTCTCCGCCGGTCAGGAAAAACACCTTGCCGTTGTTCCAAACGGCTCCCATCACGTTATCTTCTCTGCCATGAAGGCTTACGATCTTTGCGTCCTCCCAGGGAAGTTTCAGCTTTGAAGCGAGATATTGAAGAGAGCTGATTCCCGGAATGAACTCCGTCTCATAATCCCTCCAGAGGTTTTCGGCATCCGCCCTGTCCCCTGTGGTCCGTTCATTTTCGATCCCTGCTTTTCGCTCCTCGATGACCTGATTCAGCTTTTTCGCTCCGCTGAAAAAGCCCACGTCGCCGGAAAAGACCACCGCCACGCGACGGCAGGACGGATGCTCTAAAATCGCATCCATGATCTTCTCCGGTGAAATGGCATAACAGACGTCGCCCTGATAGTTCGGAAAGGATTTTACCATCCGTTCCGCGCCAATCAGCAGTTCGCTTTCCTCCACTGCCTTTCGTCCCTGTTCCGTCAGGGTTTCGGCATTGCCCATTCCGATGCCCACGAGATAAATCTTTTTCATCAGCACACTCCACAATCCAAACGGCTATATTTTTGTTCCTATACTCCAAAGAACCCGGCCGCACAGTCCAGGGTATCTCTGATATTCTTCTCGCTGTGGGCGTTTGACACGAACATGGCCTCAAACTGGGCCGGCGCAAAGTAAACGCCGCCGTTCAGCATGTGCCGGAAATAATCCGCATAGGCTTTCGTGTCGGATTTCTTCGCGGACGCATAATCCGTGACCGGCTCCCTGGTGAAGAACATGGAACCGATGGAACCGATGTGGTTCACGACGCAGTCCGCTTTCGCCGCGGCGGCGATCTCCCTCAGGCCGTCGCAGAGCATTTTTCCCAGAGCATTGATATGGGTATAGACTTCCGGATGGTTCTTCAGCTCCGTAAGCTGCGCGATGCCCGCCGCCATGGCGACAGGATTTCCGCTCAGGGTCCCCGCCTGATAGACAGGGCCAAGAGGCGCCACCATCTCCATGATTTCCTTCCTTCCGCCGTAGGCTCCCACGGGCATGCCGCCGCCGATGATCTTTCCGAAGGTGGACAGGTCCGGCTTCAGCCCCAAAAGGCCCTGGGCTCCGTCGATACCCATCCGAAAGCCTGTAATGACTTCGTCGGCGATCAAAACGGTTCCGTTGGCGTCGCAGATTTCCCTGATCTTTTTCAAAAATCCGGGATCGGGCAACACGACTCCCATGTTTGCCGCAATGGGCTCGATGATCAGGGCGGCGATTTCGCCCTTGTTCTCGTCAAAGAGCTTTTCCACGCTGTCAAAGTTGTTATATGTTGCCGTAAGCGTATCCTCGGCACAGCCTGCGGGCACACCCGCGCTGTCGGGAATGCCGCTGTTCATAAGGCCGGAGCCCGCTTTGACCAGGAGGGAATCGCAGTGACCGTGATAACAGCCCTCAAATTTGATGATCTTGTTTCTTCCCGTGAATCCCCTGGCCGCGCGCAGCGCGCTCATGGTGGCCTCCGTCCCGGAATTCACCATCCTGACCATTTCCACAGAGGGCACCAGCTCACAGACGAGCTTTGCCATCGCCACTTCCGCTTCCGTGGCGGCGCCGTAGCTCAGGCCCTTTTCGATAGCCTCTCTCACCGCCTTTAAGACGACGGGATTGTTGTTTCCGAGGATCATCGGCCCCCAGGAACCAATATAGTCGATATATTGGTTGCCGTCGGCATCATAGATATACGCGCCGTCGGCCTTTTCGATAAATCTCGGCGTCTCAGACACCGCCTGAAATGCCCTGGCAGGGCTGTTCACACCTCCGGGGATGTATTTTTGCGCTTCTTCGAATAGTTGTTTTGATTTAACAGCATCGTTGCCCATTCTCTTATTCTCCCTTCACCTGTTCATCCTGTTTACCTTTTACCCTCTATCCGATCCGGCCTTCGTCGATCATCCTGGCGATTTCTTTTGCAAAATACGTGATCAGGATATCCGCCCCCGCCCGGTAAATGCTGACGGTGGTTTCGGCGACGATGGCCTCTTCATCCACCATTCCCGCTTTCGCCGCGGCCTTGATCATGGCGTATTCCCCGCTGACGCTGTAGGCTGCTGTGGGAGCGTCTATGCTTTCGGATACCTCGCGAATGATATCCAGATAGGAAAGGGCCGGCTTCACCATGATGAGATCGGCGCCTTCTTCCAAATCGAGAAAGACTTCCTTCATGGCTTCCTTTCGATTATGAAAATCCATCTGGTAGGTTTTCCTGTTGCCCTTAAAATTGCCGGAGCCCGCCGCTTCCCGGAAGGGACCGTAAAACGCCGACGCGTATTTGGCGGCGTAGGACATGATTGGAGTATCGATATACCCCGCCGCGTCCAGCTCTTCCCGGATGGCCCTTACCCGTCCGTCCATCATATCCGACGGAGCCACCATATCCGCCCCGGCTATCACCTGGGACAGGGCGGTCTTTGCCAGGAGGGGCAAGGTCTTATCGTTGTCGACGCTGTCTCCCTTGATGATCCCGCAATGGCCGTGAGAGGTGTATTCGCACATGCAGACGTCCCCGATGTAATAGAGCTCGGGAAATTCCTTCCTCGCAGTCCGGAATGCCTGCTGAACGATCCCGTCCTCCGCGTAGGCCTGGCTTCCCATTTCATCCTTATGCTGAGGGATCCCGAAGAACATGATGTTCATAACGCCGGCTTTCGCGGCTTCTTCCAGCCCGTAGGCCAATGTATCCGGGCTGTATCGCTTCTGTCCCGGCATCGCCTCGATCTCCGTAACGATCCCCTTTCCTTCCTCTACAAAGATCGGATAAATCAGAGACTTCTTTCCGATCCTCGTCTCTCTGACCAGTTCTCTGGTCCTGCTGTCCATTCTCAGCCTCCTCGGCCTCATTGATGCTTCCATCTATATCCTCCTGTTTCAGTTCTGGCGGCCATTGCCACGGTGACTCCGTTCAGGGCCTCTTTTCTTACGATCAGCTCCCCCCGGCTTCCCAGCACCGCCGCTCTTTCACATACATTGTCCACTCCGGTGATCCGGTTCACGAATTCGGAAGAGGTAAAATCACCCTCCGCCTGATTAAGTTCCCCGGCGGAAAAGACCTCCAGAGGCACTCCCAGCTTTTCCGCAAGCCGCTTTAAAGCGGGCTCCTCCTTTTTTATATCGATGGAGCATATCCTCTCGACGGACTTTATGGAAATTCCATGCTCCTTCATCACCTTTTCAAACAGCTCCTCCACCGCCTGGGGAGAAGCCCCTTTTCTGCAGCCGATCCCCACAGTCACTGTCCGGGGAATGAGGTGCAGGGTCTGTTCAAAGGGTCCGTCCCCTTCATAGATGGAGATTCGAAAGCCGACCTTCAAGCCGGACTCCGCCGAAAGCTGCTCCGGCAGTTCCCCTTCGATGGGCTCATCGCTGGATACGCCCACGGTCTCTCCCCTGAGAATGGCGGCGGAAATTTCCTTTGCCATAGCCATATCGCCGATTTGGAGGCGGTTCTTCTTCGCCCAGCCGTCTACGGCAAACCGATGATTGATATCCGTAGCCGTCGTGATCACCGCTTCGGCCCCAATGAGTCCGGCGATCTCGCCCGCAAGATCGTTGGCCCCTCCAAGATGGCCCGACAGCAGCGAAATCGCGTATTTTCCCCGCTCATCCACGACTACGACGGCGGGATCGACAGTTTTATCCCTGAGATAGGGCGCGATGGCCCGCACCGCGATGCCTGTCGCTCCCACAAAGACCAGCCCTCCGGCCTCGGAAAAAGCGCCGGCGGCCCACTGATCGAGACTGCAGTTCAGCGGTTTTATCCCCGCCTCGGCGGCAAAGGGAGCTTTCCCGGACGCGCTGCAGTCATGGCACCTCGATTTGAGCCCCTCTTCTATTATATGGCATGTCTTTGCTCCCGCTCCGGTAAAGGAAATCAAAGCAATCTTCATGGGAAACCTCTTTCATCATCGCGTGCTCCGGAGGCGAACCTGCTGTTCGGAGCACACAGGTTATTTTCGCTCTGGCCTGCACTGGTACAACATCGCGTTGCATATGGCCGCGGCGACGTTGCTCCCGCCTTTTCTGCCCCGGGCTACGATGTAGGGAACGTCAAGCTCCATGATGAGCTCTTTGGATTCCACCACGTTGACAAAGCCCACGGGAACGCCGATGATCAGCTCCGGCTTTAAACGGCCTTCCGTAATCAGTTCATAGATCCGCACCAGGGCCGTCGGCGCGTTTCCGATGGCAAAGATGACGGGTCTGTCCAAAGCCGCTGCTTTGTCCATGCTGGCGGTTGCCCGGGTCGTTCCGCCTGCTTTTGCCGCCTCGGCCACATCCTCATCGGCCATGAAGCAGAAGGCTTCGCCTCCCAGAGCCTCCAGTACTCCCTTATTGATCCCCGCCCTGGCCATCTGGGTGTCGGTGACGATCACCGCGCCCTTTTTCAGCGCCTCGATTCCCTTTTTCACGGCCTCCTGGGAAAATTTTAAGTTATCGACA
>DAITKX010000051.1:0-9152 GCA_036835995.1 Bacillota bacterium
CCATGTAAACCGTAAAGGCCGTGATATCTCCTGTGTTGGCCAGGTTAACCGTGAAAAATCTGCTGCCGATAAAGATCACCGCAACCGTCCCGGCCCCGGCCGCAAGGGTCAGAAATGGCGAGGTCAGCGTAATGATCATTTGGGATGAGATTCCCTTCCGCATCAGGTCCAGATTTGCCTCTTCGAATTTATCCATCTCCTGCCCGTAGGTGCCGAAGGCCTTCACAAGCCGGACGCCGATCAGATATTCCTGCACTTTCAGATTGACCTGGTCCATAGCCTTTTGCAGTTGATAAAACCTCGGATAACTGAGCTTCATGCTGATATAGATCAGCACGGTCACAACGGCCACAACGCCGTAAATGATAAGGCTGAGCCGGATGTTCAACAGGCTTGCCAGCACGATGCTCCCGATACAGAGGATGGGCGCTTTCAAAAAAATGCGCATCATTCCGTTTGCGAACTGTACGACCTGAGAAGTGTCATTGGTCATCCTGGTAATCAGAGAGCCTCCCTCGATTTTATCCGCGCTGTCCTCCGAAAAGGACAGGATCTTCTGAAACAGATCGACCCGCAGGTCCGCGCCCATCCTCTGGGAAACATAGCTCGCCAGATTATTTCTCGCAACGGCGAAGCAGGCGCCCGCCAGCGTCACGGCGAGCATCAGCCCGCCCCAGTGATATACCGCGTTCAAAGAACCCTTTTCGATTCCGCTGTTTATGATATGGGACATCAAGGTAGGCCCCAGCAGATCGCACACCGCTTCCAGGGTCACGCATAACACCGCTGTCAAAAACGGCGTCCTGTATCTTCTGAAATATTTTCCGTAAAGATCCATGATCGACTGACTGCCTCCTCTTCAACATATTGTATTGTACCAAATTTTTCCCCAAACGTGAAGCAGGGCTATGTTTCTCCTTGATAAAAACATAGCCCTGCTCGATCGGCAGCCCTTAATTATTGTTATTGAGCCTTGCCCAATGGCGGTGCATCGAAAGCTGGCCGATGAACTCCGTGCAGAAGGGATTCATATCCTGCGCCCCTTTTACGATCACGACGCCCTGAGAAACCCAGGGCGTTCCCGTCTCTCCCGGAAAACCCGATGTCAAGCCTGCCGTATCGGTCCATTCCAGCAGCTCCGCAGCCTCGTCGGTGGCGCCCACCGTTTTGGCATAATGGATCGCTTCCTTGATAAAGCAGCGGGCGTCGATATTTGCCTTCAACGCTTCAACATGATCAGCTCCCCCCGGGATGAAAACTCCGTCGTAAATCAGCTCGTTGGCGGTGACAAGGCTCTTGTTCGGTTCCAGCTTCATGCCGTTCTTTCCAGTGATAGGGGTCATGCTGCTGCTCACCGTCTCAGCCGCCGCTCCCGCCGCTTTCAGCCCATCCATCATAGCCTTCACCGACATATCGCAGAATCCGTTTTCCACAAGAACGGCGACCTTTCTCGTCCTTGCCGTCTTGATGGTATTCTCCTGGCTGAGAGCGGGTGAGGAAGCGATCATACCTGCGGGAACCGCCTGTTTTGGCGGGTTGGTCTTGTCTGCGGCCATCGCCTGTTTCACCGGCTTCGGCGGATCTACTCCGATCCCTGCCGCAATCTGCTCTCCCAGCTCCGGCGCCACATGAGCGAACATGTCCGCCACGGCCTGCCGGATCTTCTTATCCTTGACACTGCCCGATTCGAAATGAAACGCATCTATGATGTGGGCTTTTTCCACCGGCGACATGCTGTTCCAAAACAGCTCGGCCCCCGTATCTTATGGCCGTCTACCCTCTGGGCGTAATGGGCAAATCCCCCCTCTTCCTCTGTTGCGGGAGACGGGGAATTCTGCGCCAGCGCGTTAGGGAAATAACTGACCGGCCCTGGGTTGATTGTCATACGGTGCATCCCGTCGCGGTGATTGTTGTGAACGGGCGCCACAGGCCGGTTGATGGGAATCTCTCTGAAGTTAGGCCCTCCCAGCCGGGTCATCTGGGTGTCCTCATAGGAGAACAGCCGCCCCTGCAAAAGGGGATCGTTGCTGAAATCGATGCCCGGTATGATGTTGGCCGGGCAGAAGGCTACCTGCTCGGTTTCCGCAAAGAAATTGTCCACATTGCGGTTGAGGGTCATCTTGCCGATGATTTTCACCGGAATCAGCTCCTCAGGCCATAGCTTGGTGGGATCGAGAATATCAAAGCCGAAGTTGAATTCCTGATCCTCTTCGATCATCTGTACGCCGAACTCATACTCCGGATAGTTGCCCTGCTCGATGGCGTCCCACAGGTCACGGCGATGGAAGTCAGGGTCTTTGCCCGAAAGCTTCTGAGCCTCATCCCGAATCAGTGAATGAACACCCAGCAGAGGCTTCCAGTGGAATTTGACGAACCGCGCTTTTCCCTGGGCGTTGATAAACCGGAAGGTGTTGACCCCGAAGCCCTCCATCATGCGAAAGCTTCTGGGAATCGCCCGGTCCGACATAAGCCACATGACCATATGGGCCGTTTCCGGCGTGTTGATGACAAAATCCCAGAAAGTGTCGTGGGCGGTGGTGGCCTGGGGAATCTCGTTATGAGGCTCCGCTTTTAGCGCGTGGACCAGATCCGGAAACTTGATGGCGTCCTGAATGAAGAATACCGGCATATTATTGCCCACGATATCATAATTTCCGCTCTCGGTATAGAACTTGGTCGCAAATCCCCGCACATCCCTCACCGTGTCCGCCGACCCCCTGGACCCGACGACGGTGGAAAAGCGCACGAACACCGGGGTCTTTTCGCCGGGGTTCTGCAGAAAACTCGCCTTGGTGTACTCCGCCATCGATTCATAGAGCTCGAAGTATCCGTGGGCGCCGAAGCCCCGGGCATGAACGACGCGCTCGGGAATTCGTTCATGATCGAAATGGGTGATCTTCTCCCGGAAATGAAAGTCCTCGAGGAGGGTAGGTCCCCGTTCCCCCGCCTTTAAGGAATCGTCGGTGCTCGTAACCTTCACCCCGTTGTTGGTGGTAAGCTTTTGTCCGTTATTGTCCGCATGATCGGGAGCAAGCTGCTCCATCTTCTTCATGCTGTTGTCGGAAGCGTTCTTGGGAAGCATAATAAATCTCCTTTCCTGCCTTTATCTGCCTCTGGTACTTTTTAGCAGTCTTTAGTACCCATGCCTCTATTATTCCAAGACCGCCCCGACTTTATGCGATTGCCCGCTTATTGCTCGTTGATCAGCTTCAGGATCTCCTTTCGTTCGCTATGGAACTTCTCCGTATACCTCACGTCATCCGAAATGTCCTGGATCATGCTTCTCGTGAAGCCCACAGAGAGGTCCGCGATGATTCTGCCGGGATGCTTTGACATGACCAGTATCCGCGTCCCCAGCATCAAGGCCTCATCCACGTCATGGGTGATGAAGAAGATCGTCTTGCCCGTATTCCACCATATTTTTCGGATCAGGTCCTGCATCTGCTCCCTTGTCAGGGCGTCCAGCGCGCCAAAGGGCTCATCCATCAGCAGGATTTTCGGATTGTTGATCAATGCGCTTGCAATGGCTGTTCTCTGCTTCATTCCCCCGGATAGCTCATAGACTCTTTTATCCGCAAATTCGCTCAGACCGACCCTTTCGAGATATGTCTCCACCTCTTCCCTGATTTTCTCCCTCGGAACCTTCTTCATCATCGGACCGAAAGCGATATTCCTTCGGACGGAATACCATTCATAGAGGGGCGGCTGCTGGAAAACTACGCCTCTGTCGGAATCAATGCCTTTGATCTCCGTCTGATTGAGCCTTACCGATCCGCCTGTGGGAGAGATAAATCCCGCCAGGATATTCAGCAGAGTGCTCTTTCCGCATCCGCTGGGGCCCATGACGCAGACGAATTCCCCGGGATAAATATTGAAGCTTACATTTTCAATGGCCGGAATTTCACCGTCTCCGCCGCCGTATTTCAGCGACACATTTTCCATGGAAATCAGTTCGTTCGTCGTCTCGAAAAAACTTTCCACGCCGGGACTTCTGTCATCATTTTTTTGATTTTGGCTGTTCATAATAAATTCCCTATTTTAAAGCTGTTTCAACAAAAGACGGATCGATGGCGTCCTCAAATATCTTAACGTCCGGCGATTTTCCGATGTTTCCCTGCTCTTGATGAAAATCCGCGATGGTCTTCAATATTCCGGCCAGCTTACCCTTCTTCCCGGAGGTGCCGAGATAGTCCCCTGTCAATTGATCTTCCCCGGAAACCCAGATGTTGTCGGCGATCTGACCTTTTGCGCTTTCCTCTGCAATGCCTTCCCAGGCCGCAACATCCTTCGCAGCCTGATTCGGGTCGTTCTGGGCCAGCTCATAGGTCTTGATGAGGGCCTTGACATACTGGCTTACAAGGGTTGGATATTTCTCTGCAAATTCGTTTCTTGCCACGCCGACCTCCGGGATCAGAACGCCCTGCTCCGCCAGTTCGCCGTCATTTGTAATGATGGAACCGCCGTTCTTCACGCATTCATCCAAAGCCGGACTCCATATATATGCCGCATCGATGTCTCCGCGGGTCCAGGCTGCCACGATATCCTGGCCACCCAGCCCGAGAATCTCAACGTCCGACGCGCTTAAACCGCCCAGTTCCAATGCGTTCAGCAGCGCATAATGGGACGTTGTGCCGAATGGAGTGCCGATGGTCTTTCCCTTCAGACCGGCTACGGTGCTGACGCCGGAATCCTTTTTCACAACCAGCGCCTCGATGTTTCCGCCCTCAACATAGGGCGCAAAGACCACTTTATAGCCTATACCGTTGGCTATGCCCAGGGAGACCGGAGAGGAACCTAGCGTCGCCACGTCCACATCTCCCGAGACGACAGCGTTATTGATATCGGTCCCCGCCGAATATGTGACGGCATTTACTTTGACCCCGATTTCCTTTAAATAGTCTTCCTGAACCAAAATAGCTGACTCCGGACCGCCTTCGATGATTCCGACGTTGATCTGATCAGGATAAGCTTCCCCTGTGATCGGATCTTTGTTTGTATCCGAAGCCGAAGCCGACGCCGAATTTCCCGATGATTCGTTTTCAGCGTCTTTTGATCCGCATGCGAAAAACTGAGCGGACAGAATAAATACCAAGCTCACAATTAATATTTTTTTTATAAATTTCATTTGATGTTCCTCCCATTGATTTGATTTGTTTTGTTAATCAACTTTGGCCTTTCCAGAATATGATCTTCTTTTCCAGATAAAGCAGTATCTTATCCAGCATGATCCCCGTAATGCCCATGATGATGATTCCTACAAAGATCACGTCGCTGCGCAGGTATTTGCTTGCGTCCAGAACCATCCAGCCGATTCCCGACGCCGCCGCCACCATTTCCGCGGCTACGGAGGTTGCGTAGGCTCCGCTCATGGCATTTCTCAAACCGACGAAGATATCCGGCAGGGACGACGGCAGGATCACGCATGCGAAAATTTGTCCTTTGTTGGCTCCCAGCGTCCTGGCGCGGTTGATGTAGTCCTGTTTCACGCGGGTAACCCCGGCAACGCAGGAAACGAAAATCGGTGCAAAAGCTCCCAGAAACAAAAGGAATATCTTGGAGCCGTCGCCGATCCCCATCCACAGAATGATGATCGTATAGTAGCCTAATGGCGGAAGGGGCCTTATAAACGCGATGATGGGTTCAAAGATAGCTCTGACCTTTTCGGAATAGCCGCTGAGAAGGCCCAGGGGGATCGCCGTCAGAACAGCGATAGAATATGCAGCCATAAGCCTTCTCAGACTCGCCCCTAAATGGGCCCACAAGGTATACCCTTTGTATCCGTTTCGCAGTAGGTCCAGAAAGCAGGTCCACATTTCAAGGGGCGAGGGGATAATAATGCTCGAAATCCTGTGATTCCACGTCACAGCCATCCAGAGAATCAGAATCACGGCGCCCGTTAAAATGCTTATATTATATCTCCTGTTGATGCTGTTAATGATCTCGCCCTCCATTTCATAGTAATCATATATGATTTTATGTAATTACGTTAACGTAATTAGGTCCGATAGGGAACGCCCTTTTCTTTCATACGGGGTATTCAATATTTTCATAGCATAGCCATTAATGATGTAACCGCCCAGAAAATTTGGATGAAGAGGCTATATGCCATGGCTGAGTCAAGCGTTGGAGGAAGCCATAGCTTATAACCCTTCAAGCATTCCTGAGCGGTTACATTAATAGCAGCTATCGCTATGGCTTTATTGCTCCGACGGTTTCCTTGATGGCATTCAATACGATCTTATCGATCTCCTTCATCTTATACTTGATGCTTTCAACATATCCGACTTCAAATTCCATATTTTTATCTGAAACCGCCAGCCTTCTGATCCGGCCGCTTTGGACATAAGAATCATTTTCCGACATATATCCCGGGAAAAGAGCGACAAAGTTATTATGAGTGATCATGCTTCTGACGGAATCCAGGCTGTCGGTCCGAAATACGACATTGGGCATCTGATCCGTTCCGATCATGTTCGTCAGCCCTCCGTTATATTTTCTGAATTCATCCCGGTAGGCGATATAGGGCTCTTTTACCAGCTCACCGTAGGAAATGCTTTCTTTTTCCCAATAAGGGGAGCGCCTTCCCACATAGAGCACGTACTCATCACGGAACAAAGGCGTATATCTCAGATCAGTATTGCGCTTCAACTCGCCATATTTGATCAGGACTCCAAATTTTGAAATGCCCGATGAAACCTCATGGGCTACCTGGCTGCTTTCCGCTGTCGTTACGGAAAGAAGGATGTCTGCCTTATGGCAGTTCAGCCTTTGCGACGCCTTTGGAATGATCCAGTCGCAGACCCATGGAATACAGGCGATATGCACCTCGCCGGAAGTCCTCAGTTCTCCGGCCACCTCCGTGATCTCATCGACGGCCTTAAAAATGTCCTCTGCCTTTCGGAGCACCAGCTCTCCTATCTGTGTCGGTGTGACGCCCGCGTTTGTCCTCTTCAGAAGCTCCGTCCCCAGCTCTTTTTCCAGATTGATGATGGAATAGCTGATGGAGGATTGGGACATGAAGTTTTTTTCTGCCGCCACTGAAATTGAATGATACTTCGCTGCTTCCCTGAAAAAATATAACTGCTCAAATTTCAAGCGATCACCTCCATGACGAATAAAAAAAATAATTTGCGCTTGACCAATTCATATTATTCATATATGATTTATATGTTTTAGATACTATATCTTTTTTACAGCTTTCCGTCAAGGAATTTTTCTGCGATTTGGAAACGATGGAGGTTAACTATGGATCGAACGGCAAGAACACGCAAACTGATTGTCCTTGGAATCGACGGGATGGACCCGGCCACCGCCAGAAGAATGGCGGATGAAGGAAAACTGCCCAATATAAAGAAATATCTGGAGCTTGGTTCTGTGAGAGCGGGGCTGGACATGCTGGGCGCTCATCCCACGATTACGCCGCCCTGCTGGACGACGCTGGCCACCGGGGCTTATCCGGGCACCCACGGAATAACCTGCTATTGGCGTCAATCTCCCGAAAGCCTCGATGCCGTTGTATATAACATGGATTCGAGGAATTGCAAAGCGGAGCAGATCTGGAACGCGACGGCTGAGGCAGGTTTAAAGACTCTGGTATGGCATTGGCCCGGCTCTTCCTGGCCTCCGACCTCCGACAGCCCTCTCCTTGACGTAGTAGACGGCACTCAGCCGGGCTCCGTCAACATGGGCGTCGCCCAGATGGACTGGGAGAAGATCGTCTATGCCTCTGACGACACCAAGGCTCTGAGTTTTATCCCCCATACGCAGAAAGCGGCCGGAGTCGGCTGCAATATCACCGATCTGGGAGAAGTCTTCTCCGGCGAAATGAGTCCCTGTGCCGACAGGGGCGAATCCCCGAAGGAAGAAGCGTCGCGCGCCGTCAGGACTCCGATCCCTTCAGATGAAGACACGGATGATGAGATGATGGAGCTCTGGTGGGGAGACGGGGCCCGGCAAGGCGGAGAAATCAGGACTTACGTGAAAAACCTCGACGATACGGAGATGATGATCGGAGCCAAGGTGGCTTATGACAGGATTTTTTCACCTTTAAAACCTGCGGCGGGCTGGCAGGACGCGCCGGACGACGCGCTGGAATTCACCTTTTTTATTTCAGGTGGAAAAGAAGAGCGATTCGGCCTCGTCACCCGGAAAGACGGCGCCTGTGACGCGGTTTCCCTTTACCGTTCAAAGACCGACGGCGAACCCTTTGCCACCCTTGAAAAAGGCAAAATGGTCTCGGGCGTCATAGACGACGCGACAAAAAAGGGCGTCACAAAACCGAGCTGCCGTTCTTATAAGCTGTTGAAATTGAATCCCGACGGAACAAATCTCCGTCTATGGATCAGCAATGCCCTGGATATCACCAATCACATGCTCTGGCATCCGGCTTCTCTCCATGATTCAATATTGAGAAATGTGGGCCATATCCCCCCGGTCAGCCTTATAGGGGGCGAGGATTCCGATCTGGTGGACCAGGTTTTTGAACCTTCCTGGGATATCTACTGCCAATGGCAGGCGGACAGCCTTTCATACCTTCTCGACCATGAAGGATACGACGCGGTATTCAGCCATCTCCATAATATCGACTGCGCCGGTCATCAGATCTGGCACCTGGGAAAGACTCTGGAGCCGTGGAAGTATACCGATGAAAAGGTCTATCAAAAGTTGATCGAAGACTTCTACGTTCAGACCGACCGCTATCTCGGACGCTTTCTGCACTATTTGAACGAGGGATACACCATCTTCATCGTGTCGGATCATGGGCTTCTGGTGGGCGAAAATGTACCGCCGATCCTCGGAGAATATGCCGGCCTCAATACACGTATGATGGAGGAACTCGGCTACACCGTTCTGAAAAGGGATTCTGACGGCAATCCCATGGATGAAGTGGATTGGGAAAAGACGCGGGCCGTTCAGATCCGAAGCAATTACATCTATATCAACCTCAAAGGCCGCGACAAATCCGGCATTGTGGACCCCAGTGACAAATATGACCTGGAAGAACAGATCATTTCCGATTTATACAATTACAGGGATGAAACCACCGGAAAACGTGTCGTCGGGGTGGCGCTGAGAAACAAGGACGCCGTACTTTTCGGCACAAGCGGCCCGGAATGCGGCGATATCTTCTTCACCATAGAGGAAGGCTTCAA
>DAITKX010000051.1:9162-10450 GCA_036835995.1 Bacillota bacterium
CACGGAGACGGCCTGACCACGGCGGAGGGATATTTCAACACCTCGGTTTCTCCGATTTTTATCGCGGCGGGACAGGGCATCAAAAACAGCTTCATTACGGACCGCGTCATCCGCCAGGTGGATGTGGCGCCGACCATAGCGATACTGCTGGGCGCCAGGATTCCCGCCCAGTGCGAAGGAGCGCCGATCTATCAAATTTTGTCAGAGGAGTTATAACGCACAGATGCGGAAAAATTTTCTACGCATGCGTTAAAAGAGGAAGAAAAAAATCATGGATGATAAATTGAAGACCATAGACTATCTGAAACGCAACGGATTTCTAAAACAGGCGCAGGAGGAACGGTTCTCGCTGAGATTAAAGATCGTGGGGGGTCAGGTGACCGCAAAACAGCTCAACAGCGTCTACAAACTGGCGAAAAAATTCGGAAACGGCTATGTCCATCTGACGTCCAGACAGAGTATAGAAATCCCATTTATCAAGCAGGGTGATATTGAGCAAGTCCGGGAATTTCTCGTCCAGGAGAAGCTGGAAGCCGCCTCCACAGGGCCGAAGGTCAGAACCATTACCGCCTGTCAGGGCAGCGCCGTCTGCCCCAGCGGTTTGATCGACACGACCCGGCTTGCGAAAGAATTCGACGAGAGATTTGGCGGGAGGCCTGTTCCCCACAAGTTTAAAATAGGGATTACCGGCTGCAGGAACAACTGCCTGAAAGCGGAGGAAAACGATATCGGCGTCAAGGGTGCCGTGGAGCCGGCCTGGAACGCCAACGACTGCATCTACTGCGGCCTGTGTCAGAAAGCTTGCCCCGGCAAAGCCATCGCTGTGGACAGAGAATCCAGAAGCCTCACATTTGACAGGGAAAAATGTCTGAACTGCGGCAGATGTCTCAAAGTTTGCCCCTGCGATTCCTGGAGCGGCGAGAGCGGATATACCGCGTATTTTGGCGGTCTTTACGGCAATCGCATCTCCATAGGAAGGCAGCTGCTTCCGGTCATTCATTCTAAAGAAAAGCTGTTTGCAGTCATTGAAGCCACCCTGAAATTTTTTGAAGAGTATGGAAAAAAAGGAGAGCGGTTCAGCACTATGCTCGACCGCGTCGGCTGGGACACTTTTATAGAGCGGCTGGAACAGCTGTAAAACCAACAGGGAGCTGAGCACTACTCTTTCATTTTAGTGCTGCAGCTCCCCTATCATCTATTATATATGATATGTACGGATTGATTTGATTTTACTTCACCCTTTTTAATATTATCTCGTGCTCATTGAGCTTCGCATCAACGCCGATAA
>DAITKX010000051.1:10460-11428 GCA_036835995.1 Bacillota bacterium
TTTAACCACATTCATATTTTTTTCAAGCCCGTCCATTCTGGCATTTAAAATGTCATGTCCCTCGGCGATCGCCCTGACATCCCTGCGCAGATCCTCAACCAGCACCCCGGTATATCGTTTGACATCTTCAAATTTATCGTCGAGTTTCTGCTCCAGCTTTACGAATTTATGCTCTAACGCCAAAGTCCGGCCGTCAAATTTCTGCTCAATCGCCGAAGTCCTGTCATCGAATTTTTGCTCCAATGCCAAAGTCCTGTCATCGAGTTTCTGCTCCAACGCTGAAGTCCTGTCGTCGAGTTTCTGTTCCAACACAGAAGTCCGGTCGTCAAACTTCTGTTCCAGAGATACGAATTTCCCTTCCAATTGATTGAAGGAAGATTTGATTTCCTCTGCCTTTTGGTCAAACCGATTCGTTATTTCTACAAGCAATTCCTCATTATTCATCATCCCTGCTGCGCCCTCCTGACTTTTCTTATTCCCCTTACGCGCTCTTTGTTCTCAAGTATATCGTAGCATAAGATGACAGGTTTGTAAACTTAAATTTTACATATTTTTACAGTTTTTTTGATTTAAATGTTACCCCTCACAGCCATTTGAAGGCCGGGATATGGGCACAGTTGGAACAAGTGTCGGAGCTGTGCCCGCAACCCGAGCCTCGGCGGTAAACAGCAGCATTCAGTTTTCCGAAAACAGCATCCTGTCGTTGTCCAGAGTTCCCCGGCCCTTCTGAGTATAGAGCTCCATGAGCCGGATCACCGTCATCTCTTCCCTCTCTTTTCCCGATATGTCCAGAATGACCTTTCCCCCATCCAGCATGATGGTGCGCGTTCCGGTTTTCAGGGCAGTCTGGATATTATGGGTGATCATCATCGCCGTGAGATGATCCTGATTTACGACATGATTTGTGATCTTCATGATCTTTTCCGCGGAAGCCGGGTCCAAAGCCGCAGTGTGCTCATCCAACAGCA
>DAITKX010000051.1:11453-13117 GCA_036835995.1 Bacillota bacterium
CTGGGGCTTCCAATAGTGGACATGAGTAGCGAAAGCGCCTGTCTCTGCCCTCCTGATAACAGGCCCACCTTGGTTTTCATCCTGTTCTCAAGCCCCATGTCCAGATAGGCCAGCTTTTCCCGGAAAAGGGCCGCATCCTTTCGGTGAACGCCGAGGCGAAGACCGTTTTTCCCCCTGCGGCTGTAGGCAAGAGCCAGGTTTTCTTCGATGGTCATGTCTGGAGCGGTCCCCTTCATGGGGTCCTGAAACAGCCTGCCGATCATGTGTGCCCGCCTGTGCTCCGCCATATAGGTGATGTCGTCCCCCTGAAGCAGAACTTTTCCGCTGTCCAGCCAGAAGGTTCCGCTGATAGCGTTGAACAGGGTAGATTTTCCGGCTCCGTTGGAGCCGATGACCGTGACAAATTCTCCCTCGGCAAGGGAGAGGCTAACATCATCCAGCGCCGTATGCTCATTGGGAGTTCCTTTTAAAAAGGTCTTGTTTGCATTTTTTATTTCAAGCATTTCTCTGCGCCTTCTTTCTCATCCTGCTGAATTGAATATCCCTTTTGATTACCGGCAGTGCCAAAGCGATGATTACGATCACCGCAGAAACGATCCGGAGGGCATAAGCCGGGAAAATGCTTGATTTCAGAGCCGCCGCAATGATAAATCGGTAGATCAGAGAACCGAAAACGGCTGAAACCAGGCCTGTCGTCACCGAACGCCGCCCGAATACGCCTTCGCCGATGATGGCGGAAGCAAGGCCAACCACCACCATGCCTATCCCGGAGCTGATATCCGCATACCCCTGGTACTGCGCCAGCACTGCACCGGACAGACCGATACAGGCGTTGGATATGGCCAGGGCGATGATCTTCATCGCGTTCACGTTGATGGAGGAGGCCCTGACCATGTCCTCGTTGTTTCCGGTTGCACGGATGCACAGGCCCAGATGGGTCTTGAAAAACCAGATGACCAGAACCGCGCACAGGAAACAGATGATGAAAGGCACAATGGTTTTGGCCGCCTCCTTGTTCTCCGGCATCAGCGCCGTCATCTGATTGAAAATGCTGTCGCTGCCGATGAGGGACAGGTTTGAGCGGCTTCCCAGGATAAAGAGATTCACGCTGTACAGACTGCTCATGGTCAGAATTCCTGCCAGAATCGGATTGATTCCCAGCCTCGTCTGGAAAAATCCGGTGGCCATGCCGGCCGCCGCCCCCGCTATGACGGCCAGCAGAATGCCCAGGTACGGATGCCCCGCCACCGTCAGGACCGCCGAAATGGACAATCCAAGGGTAAAGCTTCCGTCTGCGGTCAGATCGGGAATATTGAGAATGCGGAAGGATATATAGATGCCCAAAGCGAGCAGTCCATAGATCAGCCCCAGCTGGACGGATCCGATTACCAAAGTCATAGTCTCTGCCTCCTGTTACTCTACTGGATTACCTTTGCGGAATCCAGGATATCCTGAGGGATGGTCACGCCGATTTTATCAGCGGTGGTTTTATTGATGACCGTAATAAAGTCCGAAACGGTAACGGCAGGAATGCCCTCCATCGGAGTGCCCTTTAAGAATTGGTCCGCCATGTCCGCCGTCATGGAGCCGATGGTGATATCGTCGATGCTGATGGTCGCAAAAGCGCCGGAATCCACCATGACGGCAGAGCTGCCGTATACCGG
>DAITKX010000051.1:13148-22353 GCA_036835995.1 Bacillota bacterium
TTTCGCGTCCGCGGCGACTTCTGCCACCTGAGGCATCGCGCTTTGAACCATGCTGTCATTGGGGATGAAGAATGCATCGACCTTTTCCGCCAGAGACTGTGCCGCCTGCTGTACTTCGGAGGATGCGGTCACAACGGCCTCCTCATACTTCAGGCCGTTCTCATCCATGTACTTTTTGGCGTTCTCGACGGTGGTGACGGAATTGACCTCTCCCGTGTTATACACCAGCCCGTAAGTCTTGCAACCCGGGGTAAGCTTGTCGGCCAGCTTGAACATCTCGCTGACGGGGATCGCGTTGGACGTGCCCGTGGCATTTTTATCCGGCTTGCTCATGTCGGTAATGATCCCGGCACCCACCGGATTCCCCACGGAAATGAAAAATACGGGAATGCCGCTGTCCATATTGACGATAGCCTGGGAAGCCGGAGTCCCAACCGCCACAATGATATCCTTCTGATCATCCACCATGGTCTGGCAGATGGAGTTTAACGTCGCGGTGTCGCCGTTGGCGTTCTTGTAATCGATGACCATTTTATCCTCAGTATAGCCAAGTTTCCTCATCTCGTCGATAAATCCCTCCCGCATATCGGTAAAGGCGCCGTTGTCGGCGAGCTGGATGAAGCCCACCTGGATGGCTTCCGATGTGGCGCCGCCTGTGGAATCGGTTTCGTCTTTGGAGCCGCAGCCGGTGATGGCCGTCAGCATCAGGACAACAAGTAAGATTGCAATAATTTTTTTCATTTTATTTTTCCTTTCTACTTCATTTGGTGTAGATCGTAGAGTTTAAAACGTCTGGCCTGGCTGCCGCAAGGAACGCTCTGTGCACGGAAGCGATATTCCCTGCAACGGAAAAATTCCATCCGGCTAAAGCCGGGGAATTTCCGTATGGCGCCTGCCGTCATTTGCTCCGCAAATGGGGCTAGGTTCGCAAATAAAAAAGTCTGTCCATGATACGGATATCCGTAATCAAGGACAGACGTCATGTCTGCGGTGCCACCTTGCTTGGTAATATAAAATCACCCAACTTTATGAGAGTGCCAACACACCCCTGCCATATAACGCCGGCTCTGCGTCGCATCATACTGGAAAGCTGCCGCTTTCGTTCAGTGCGCCCTCAGTAGTCCATTTGCCATCCCGCTTTCTGCCGGACTCGCATCCCCGCCGGCTCTCTGAAAGTGCGCTTATGGTTTGATCTCTACATCAACGGTTTTTTATTTTGTCTAGCATAGCATTCCTTTTGCTGCGTGTCAAGTTTTTTTCAGGCTAAAATCGAGAAAAAGCGAGCCAAAAGCGAACAGGTTCGAAATGCGAGTGTGATGTAATCAGAGATCTCGGCGTGTTCAAAAATGCGAGCATGGCGTAATCATGTGTCTCCATATGTTCAAAAATGCGAGTATGGAGTATCTTTTAGCCGTTGAAAGGCCGTTGGAACCGGAAAATCTACGCCATACTTAAAAATCTGAGCAAAAGGTTACTCCACGCTAGACATTTTGCACAAAGCAGCCAATGTGTCTACTCCATAGCCGGATTTTTGAACAGAATTGAACCTTTTAAGAGGCAGGGACAGAGATACAAAGGCAGCCGGCCCCAGGCCGTTAAGTTCCCTAGCAGAAGTGGCAAAGCCACTTTTCCTATCTCAAGTATGGCACGGTATACCCGCCATAGGGCATGACATAGACGTCCTGATCCGTAAAATCCACCTCTGAAAGGAGACTGTCAATATCGGAAAAAACGCGCGCGCCCATGCCTTCCAGCGTTTCAGCCGGAATCTTCGTCATCATAAAGACTTCCGCTTTTTCTGCGTCCAGCGTGCCCGCCCGCAGCGGGCGTATCCAGTCGAAATAGTCCGGCGGTCCCCCGCCCTCGCGGCATTCCGCAAGAAAGATGATCTTTCCGCCGTCCTTTACCGCCTCGGCGGCGTTGATCAGAGCTTTGACTCCCTGATAGAGATTGATATCCTTCGGATATCCGCCGCAGCTCACCACGACGATATCCGCCTTTTTCTCCACGGGAACTCCCATCATCTCCTGGACCGTGCGGCAGCTCTCTTCCCAGGCCTCGGCAAAATGGCCGCAGATCAGCCGGCAGTTCCCCGACTGGCTGTCCATCACGACGTTGATGCCGAAGACGGGCGCCGCCATCTCCACCGCCTCGTTCATATCCTCGTTGACCGGGTTATATTCCAAAAGGCCCATGCCGATCAGCGAGCTTGACATTGGCAGCTCAGGATCCAAGGCATGGATATGATTGCAGTTGATGGTGGTTTTTCCGCTGACTCCCGGCAGAATGCTCTTGCGGCCGCCTCCGTACCCCGCCATCAGATGGTGGATCGTTCCTCCGATGAGGATCACCTTCCGCCCTGCTACAAGAGGATTGACATGAACCGGCGTTCCCCGGGACGTCGTTCCCAGAAACACAAGATCATGGGCCATGCAGTCATGGTTTACCACTTGGACAAGGTTATAAACCTCCTCCGAAACCAGCAATTTCAGCTCTTCTTCCGTCTGTTTGCGGTGAGTTCCCAAAGCCGTTACGATTGCGATATTTTCATAATCCACGCCGAGAATGTCGTGAAGATATGGAACCAACTGCCCGCATACCTTATCCTGGCGCATCCAAAAACGGGTGATGTCGCTGATGATGATCGTCACCTTATCGGATGGGGATATCAGCTCGTTCAAAGCCTTCGATCCGATGCATTCCGAGCCGATCGCCCTCAGAAACATCTCCTTGTAATCCCCTGTATCCGGGATGCTCCCGCCTTTTAATACCTGCACTGAACGGGCGCCGTCAAACTCGATCTCGACGGCCGCCTCTCCATATTTCAGCGACATTCTTTCCATGGTTTAACCTTTCTGCCCTATCTCAAGCATCAGTTCTTTGAATTTGGGCAGGGCGTTTATAACCGTGTTGAAGGAAACGCAGTAAGCGATCCTTACATAGCCGGGGCATGCGAAAGCGGAACCCGGCACTATCAGGATATGATATTTCTTCGCCATTTCGCAGAACTCCTTGTCGTTTTCCAGCGGAGATTTCACGAAGAGGTAGAAGGCTCCCTGAGGTTTGATGCACTCATACCCCGCTTCGATCAGCCCCTGGTAAAGCGCCTCTCTGTTTTTGTTATAGCCGGCCACATCCGTCTCCATATCCAGGCATTTTGCAACGGTCCGCTGCATCAGGGAAGGAGCGTTTACATATCCCAGGATCCGGTTTGCGATGACGGCGCCGTCCAGCACATCTCCGAAATCGTCCACCGTGTCCGGTATGACAAGGTACCCGATCCGCTCTCCCGGGAGGGACAGCGACTTGCTGTAGGAGTAACCCACGATCGTGTTTTCATAATACCGCGGGATATAGGGGACAAAAACGCCGTCGTAGGCGAGCTCCCGGTAAGGCTCATCCGCGACGATGTAGATGCTCGTGTCAAATCTGTCCTGAGCCTCTCTCAATATCTCCGCCATCTTTGCGATGGTAGTCTCCGAATATACGACTCCGGTGGGATTGTTGGGCGAATTGACGATGACCGCTTTCGTCTTCTCCGTGATCATTTCCTCAAACTTTTTCAGGTTCGGCTGGAAATCCGCAGTGTCCGGCGGTACGATCACAAGCTTTCCGCTATAGTTTTCCGTGTAAGACCGGTATTCACCGAAAAACGGTGCGAAGACGATGACCTCATCATCGGGGTCCAGAAGCGTTTTCAGGATCACATTGAGCCCCCCCGCCGCTCCAGTGGTCATGATGATGTTCCGCTCGCCAAAGTCGGTGCTGAACTTTTTATTCAGGGATTCCGCAATGGCGCCGCGCACGTCCTCATATCCGGCATTGCTCATATATCCGTGGACAAAGGTGGGCTTCTCCTTTTGCAGAATATCAAAGATGATCCGGTTGATTTCCTGCGGCGGCGGCGTATTGGGGTTTCCCAGACTGAAATCGTACACGTTTTCCTCTCCGTACAATCCCGCCATCTTTTTACCTTCCTCAAACATTGCCCGTATTACGGAACTGCCCTGGACAGCTTCCTGCATTTTCTTCGATATCATGTTTTAAAACCTCCCTGGTCCCTATTAAGTATTGGATTCATTATACCATAAATGCAGAGCATTAAGGGAATGGTTCTTTTGCAGTAACACAGAGGGACGGCATAAGCTGTTTGTCTGCCGGCAGAAGAACCGCCCTCTGTGTTACAGAACAGAAGAGCCGTCCCCTTGTATCTGAGCCAGCTTCTCCTTTGCTTCCGGCGACAGCGCGTCCATCAGAGAATTCCGGCCTTTGCCCTGCACCTTCTGATACACCAGCCTGATCTTTTCATTCGCCTCATCGATCTCAGCCTTCAGCTCCCTTGCGGAAAACAGAAGACAGCCCGACCCTCTTACGATGATCTGCTGCAGGCCGTCTGACGTTGCAACGGTGATATCATATTTTTTCTTGTTGTCATGGGCGAACTTTTCGATATACTGGTCCGCCGTCTGGGCTTCTCTGGTGTATACGACGTGAATATTGTGATAATCGCTGACTTCCTCGCGATGCCCCGCGACGCGGTATGCGTCGAACACGACGATGATCTCACAGTCCCGGACAGCCTGATAATTGCTGAGGGAATCGAGGAGGCCCGTTTTAGCGCCGTCCATGTTCCCGTCGGCCAGCTCTTTCAGCTCAGGCCACGCAAAGATGATGTTGTAGCCGTCCACCAGGAGATATTCGTCCCGGCCTTCTGCCGGGGCGGCCGGTTTATATGGGCCCTCGCCACGGTTTCCCGCAGAGGCTTCGGAGCTGTAATCTCTTTCCCGGGCCGGAACGCGCTTTTTCCAGTCGGATTTCTTTCCCTGATTCGCATAATAAGTGCTATTGATGATCCGTTCGATCTCATCCAGGCTGATGGACATTTCTCCCGTGGAGCCCGCCTGGTTTCGGACGGTTTCCAGCCGTAAACCGCCCCGTTGCTGAAGATAGCCCTCCACGTGCATATAGTCTTTGACTTCATCCCAGGGCACCAGATATCCCGAGCCCTGGGCGCAGAACACGGAGCCGGTGGGATTCGCCACATCGCTTTCCGAATCATAGCCGATTCTTTCGATGACCTCGGCGGCATTTCCGCAGGGCTCATATCCCTTCAGACTGCAGAACAGCCTGCCAAGCCCTTTGGTATAGGCGGAGACGTCCTTTTGATAGTTCCGGATAGCCGCCACGGGGGCGCTGCCTGTCAGGACCGACATCTCGCCATCCGTTTCGGTCACCTCGCAGGCGCCGTGCATGAGCTCGATATCCGTCATGGCTCTTCCCACCATCTTTTCCGGGAGCTCGAGCTGAAAGGCGTAATAGGGCTCCAGCAGGACGGAATCCGCCTCTTTCAACCCCTGGCGCACCGCGCGGTAAGTTGCCTGCCGGAAGTCGCCGCCCTCCGTATGCTTGTTGTGCACTCTCCCGGAAACCAGGGTGATCCTCATGTCCGTGATAGCAGCGCCGGTCAGGACCCCTTTATGGACCTTTTCTTTCAGGTGAGTCAGGATCAGCCTCTGCCAGCTTCCCGACAGGACGCCCTCGCTGCAATTTGTACCGAACTCCAGTCCGCTTCCCGGTTCCCCCGGCTCAAGAAGGAGGTGGACCTCCGCATAATGCCGCAGCGGTTCAAAGTGACCCACCCCTTCCACAACGTTGGCAATGGTTTCTTTATACACGATCCTTCCGGCTCCGAAGCCCACCTCGACTCCGAAGCGGACCTCGATCAGGTTCTGCAGGATTTCAACCTGTACCTCGCCCATGATCTGGGCCTGGATCTCCTGCAGCTGCTCGTCCCACACGATATGCAGCTCCGGCTCTTCCTCTTCGATCTGGCGCAGCTTAGGGAGCATTGCCCTCGGGTCACAGCCTTCGGGGAGCATGATCTGATAGGACAAAACCGGCTCCAGCACAGGTGCCGCCGAGGCCTTCTCGATCCCCAGACCTTCTCCCGGGCGGGTCCTGCTGAGGCCTGTCACCGCGAATACGGAGCCCGCTTCTACCGCGCTTACCGCCTCAAATTTCTGGCCGGAGTAGATGCGGATCTGATTCACCTTTTCTTCCCATTCGCCGTTGGTCAGGGCGTCCCTCACCTTGAGCGTTCCTCCGGTGAGCTTCATGTGGGTAAGGCGGTTCCCCTGCTCGTCCCTGGTTATTTTAAAGATCTTCGCCCCGAAAGCATCCGGATAACGGGGTATATCGGCATATCTCCCGATTCCCCGCATCAATTCCGAGACCCCTGTCAGCCTTAGAGCAGAGCCGAAAAAGCACGGGAATACCCTGCGCTCCCTGACTGCCCTTCTGATCTGAGGGGTCTCAACGCGCCCGGTTTCCAGGTACGATTCCATCATGCTCTCCCCGCACATGGCCAGCTGATCGTAAAAAGGATCTGTCCCTGCCTGTCCGAAATCGACGCAGCCTTCATCCAGCTGATTTTTCAGTTCTTCCATCAGCCTGTTTCCATCGGTCCCGTTCTGGTCCATCTTATTGACGAATAGAAAAACAGGGATCCGGTATAAATCTAGCAGCCGCCATAGCGTTTTGGTGTGCCCCTGGACCCCGTCGGCCCCGCTGATAACTAAAATGGCATAATCAAGCACCTGGAGAGTTCGCTCCATCTCCGCCGAAAAATCTACATGGCCGGGAGTGTCCAGCAGACTGATCCTGATCCCGCCCATTTCAAATACGGCCTGTTTGGAAAAGATGGTGATCCCCCTGGCCTTTTCCAACTCGTAGGTATCCAGATAAGCGTCTTTATTGTCCACCCTTCCCGGCTTTCCGATCTTGCCGCTCAGATAAAGCATGCCTTCCGACAGCGTCGTCTTGCCCGCGTCCACATGAGCCAGTATGCCGATAACCAATTTATTCATGTTCCGTCACAAACCCTTTTATTCCTGTGAAAGCCCCGAAAGCCGTCATTTCTCCTGCTCCGCCTTCAGCACCTTTGAAAAGGCCTCATAACGGGTGCGCAATACCTTTTCATGGTTCTCCTCATCCAATTTCAGCTGTTCAAAGAATTTCTTGACCTTTGGGTCCTCGGCCCTGTCGGCCAGCCTCTGATAATTCGCCTGAGCTCTGATCTCGTCTTCGATGGCTTCCAATATTCCTTCAAGTATTACTTGCATGTGATTTTCCCTCCTTATTGCGACAATTTTATAATTTCACAACGATTAAAGTGATATCGTCTTTTATTTTCTCATACCTGAGAAAATTCGTAAAGTCCTCGTGGATTTTCCGGATGATGAACTCGGGTTCCAGCGGGTAAATTTCGGGGATCAGCTTCTTCAGCCTGCCTTCATAAAATTCCCCGTCGAATCTTTGCTCCGGCAATCCGTCTGACATTATAAACAGGGTCATTCCCGTCTGCAGAGGAAAAAGAGAATCCTCATATTGCATCAAATCGGTGCTGAACGCCGCCGAGACCGGCAGGCCCACATTGCTCAGCTCTATTATATTTTTCCCATCTTTCACCAATAAAGGGCAGATATGGATCCCCGCATTGCAGTAGGTCAGCTCCTTTGTCTTTAAGTCGACGACGGCGATGAACAGGCAGACCAGGTACTCGGTGGGATATCCTTCTTTTATATATTGCTCAATGAAGAAATCCATAATTTCTTTTGGAGACAGCACCTGTCCCGGTATGTGCTTCAGCGTGAAGAAGCTCCTTATCGTATCCTTTACAAAGATTGCCAGCATGGCGCTGTCCAGGCCATGGCCGGAAACGTCCGCCGTATAGCATACGTATTGTTCAAAATAATCGTCCAGCAGCCCGTTGTCCACCCGGAACGCGTCGTACAGGTCTCCCCCCAGCTCCTCCGCGGGAATATACAGGGCCCCAAAGGTGATGTTTTCGTTGTCGGGCAGGCTGTCGGGCAGAGAGCGCCTATGGATCTTTATCGCATTGGCCAGCTCAACGTCCAGCTTCTGCCGTATCCTCTCATATTCCACATATTTTTCGTTGCCCACAATGTAGATGAGATCTCTCTTCTGAAAAAAACTGACGTGAAGTTTCAGTATGCTGTTCTGACCTTGAATCCAGAATTCTCCGAGGGGAGAGGGTTCTTTTGAGACACCGGCAAGATAGAATTTTGCCTTATTCCTGTGAATATCGGCAACGAACTCCACAAAGTATTTTTGTTTCAGCTCCGAATCTTCATAACCGAGGTGTAACCGCATCGCCCTATTGGCATAGACGATCTGCCCTTCCGTATTGCAGACCAGAACATGATCGTCGATCATGCCGACGATCGTTTCATTTATTTCCGCTATAACAGCGGCATCAATATGCTGCTCCAAATAATTTCCTCCCTGATCCGATCTACCCTCTGTTGACAAGGTAACAGAGGGTATCTATTTCACTGAAACATATCTGTTGTCTTCTATATAGAACCTCCAGGGATAATCCTTCGCTTCCCCTGCATAATCGATCCCGACGCGCTTTGTCGATACGATGCCCGGCGTTTCGGAATCTCCCTCCTCCACATAGAGCGTCCTGCCGCACAGATCTTCGCCGTTTAAGCTTCTGTCGATGGCCAGCGCGCCGCAGAGTTTTGCCGGCCCGTTGGTCAGCCCGTTGACCTGGCCTTTCGTCAGCTGCCCCAATGCCTTTCCAAACCGGTTTTGGGCCATCAGTTCCAATCCGCCCACCGGTTCGCCCGCCCGGATCAGGACGGCCTGAGGGTTCCCTTCTTCCCTGGTTACGATATTGAAACAATAGTGCATACCGTAAACAAAGAATACATAGGAAAATCCCGGTCCTCCATACATGATCTCAACCCTCGGCGTTCTTCTCCCGCCGTAGGAATGGGCGGCTTTGTCTTCGACCCCCATGTACGCTTCCGTCTCAACTATTTTCGCGGAGATCCTCTGCCCGTCCACCTCATGGACAAGAACTTTCCCCAAGAGCTCTTTCGCGACAATTATGGAATCTCTGTCATAAAATTCTCTGCTCAGCGTTTTCATTCATCAATTACTCCCAGTACTCCATATCACTCAAAAGGTTTACGGCCGTTGGCCGGCCGATAGTTTCGGTTAAGGTATATTATAGCATCTTACTAGCCTTTGACAAAGTACAACATGCGCGGGTGCCGAAAAATTTATGCCGGAATCTAAAACTTAAGGAAAAAATTAAGATAAAGAGCAAAAGAAATGAAAATGAGGCTGTCGCACTGACGATTAAATAATCGCCAGTGCACAGCTCCTTTTTATG
>DAITKX010000052.1:0-19293 GCA_036835995.1 Bacillota bacterium
CACCGATCCCGTCCGCATCTTCATCGATGATCCTGATCTCACCGCTCGGTACTGCCGGTCCCACCGAACCGGCTTTTTTATAGGTATTGCTGAAATCGGGGGTTCCGGAAACCAGCGGCCCGCATTCGGTCAGGCCGTAGCCCTGCACCATCTTGATGCCAAGCTCGTCAAATCCCCGAAGAACATTGGGATCGATTCCGGCGGCCCCGCAGACAAGCAGCCGCAGTTTTCCTCCAAATTTCTCGTGAATGCTCTTGAAAAGTTTTTTGCTGGCGTCTATGCCCATGCTTTTCAATGTCTGGTTCAGCTTGACCGCCCTTTCTAAGGCGCCCGCCTTCCCTGATTTTTTCGCCTGTTTCCATATCTTTTCATAGATCGATTCAAAGATGAGGGGCACTCCGATCAGCACGGTGGCTTTAGCCTCCGCAAGATTTCTGTTGATATATTTCAGCCCTTCAAAAAACGATACGGACGCTCCGCGGTACATAACCAGGCACATCCCCAGGGTAGATTCAAAAGTATGATGGATCGGCAGGATCGAAAGCGTCCTGTCATCCGGCGTGATATGCACGAACTTGCAGGTGTCCGTGATGACGGCTGTGATATTGCGATGGCTCAGCATAACGCCCTTTGCAACGTCCGTCGTACCCGATGTAAACAAAATGCTCCTCATTTCATCGGGATCGATTTTTGCGTCGATAAACTCCCTGTTGCCCGCCGCAACGAGCTTTTCTCCGGCGGCCACCAGCTCGTCCCAAATAAGGATCCGGTTCGTGTCTGGATTCCCTTCGGGTGAACGCAGCGGTTCCGAAAGATCCGTCCGGTCCCCGTAGACCTTCATCTTTATTTTAAATTCGATATCATAATCCTCAAAATATTTTTCAAAGCCCTGTGTGAAAAAGACGGCTCTGCAGCCTGCCTGCCTCAAAAGGTTATATATTTCATCTCTGCTGAGTTCCTTATCCAAGGGAACCGCAACGCCCGTTCCGTTCATAACGGCATAATAGGACGCGATCCACTCATAGCAATTTTCCCCTATGACGGCGATTTTGGCATCCCTGAGTCCCATATCCAGCAATTTCGTCCCAAGTGCGTCGACATCGTTCTTCACCTGTCCGTAGGTTATATGGAAATATTCGCCGCCCTTTTCCTTCTTGACCAGAAAAGCGGGCCTTTCCCCATAGGTTCGTGCACTGGCGTCCAGCATGTCCTTTATCGAATCGCTCTCTCTGACTTCATAATATTTCGCTTTCATCTTATTTTCCATTTCATGCTTCTCCTACAAGAACTGTTTTACCAGGTAACAAGGTATGGAATATCTTGTTATATGTTATGCGAAACAATAACACCGCTCGTATATCATACATTAATTGAGTCTATAAGTAAAGAATTAAGTGTTTCCACAGTTCTTCCGGTTATGCTATACTATATCTATATTGATAAAATAATAAACAGGAGGCAATATTGCTATGACTGCACATATTTATGCCGCACAAAAAGGCGAAATCGCAGAATCCATCCTTCTTCCGGGAGATCCGCTGAGAGCAAAATATATTGCGGAAAATTTTTTGGACAGCCCCAAATGCTATAATGAAATCAGAGGAATGCTGGGATATACCGGCACGTACAAGGGAGTTCCCGTATCTGTACAGGGCACCGGCATGGGAATGCCTTCCATGGGGATTTACAGCTGGGAGCTCATCAATGATTACGGCGTTCAGAATCTCGTCCGGATCGGTTCGGCCGGCTCCTTTTCCGAAAAGGTAAAGCTTCGGGATATCGTCTTTGGCGTTGCCGCGTCTACCGATTCAAATTACGCTCATACCTTCGGGATCAACGGGACTTATTCCCCATGCGCGGACTTCGACCTGCTGCTGAAGGCGAAAGCCTCCGCCGACAGGCTTGGAATTCCGGTCCATGCGGGAAATATCGTCTCCTGCGACGTCTTCTATGAACAGCAGGAAGACTGGTGGCAGAAATGGGCGCGGATGGGTGTCCTCGCCGTGGAAATGGAGGCCGCCGCGCTGTATATGAACGCCGCGTATCTGGGCGCTAAAGCTCTATGCATGATAACCATCAGCGATCATTTCATCACGTCGGAGCAGTCGACTTCCGAAGAGCGGGAAAAAACCTTCACGGATATGATGAAAATCGCCCTGGAGACGATCATTTAAGCAAGATGATCCTTTTTAAGATGGTCATTTAAGCATTGCATTTTAAAGCATTATGGAATATAATGAACTGGCTTGAAAATTTGCAGCAGTCTTTTAATATTTGGAGTTTTTATGAAATACCGATTTTATATGCGCTTGAACATCCCGGGCGGAAATTCGGTCAAGGTAGGCAATATACATGAAATACAGTGGGATACCCGTGATCTGATCAAGGCTTCCAGCGGCTGGATGATCATAAATCAAGAAAAAGCCGCCGACGCATCAGATCTCATCCCCAAACTTCACAAAGGAATCCTGGAATTAAAAAATTCATCTGAAGCTTACTTTAAATATGAATTGAATCACGGATTTGGAACGATAAAGAATACCCTGGCTTTTTATGAAGATCTGCTTCAGGATTGTAAACAGTACCCTTTCGCAGAGCTTTGCGGCATTGTGGCAAGCTGGACCAAAAAATATCACAAAAAATGAATACGGCGCACTTGTACGACGCGGAAGCTAAAACCGCGTCGTACTTTTTGTTTGCTCAAAAACTCGGGCATGGACCTGCTTGGCTACTCTACGCTTAGTTTTTTGAACACTCGCAGAATTTCATCAAGCATCCGCTGTCCGGTCCTTCCAAGCGGGAAGCTTTGCCATGGTGCGCACGGCCATCTCACGGGCGGCCCCGCGATCCAGACCCTGAGTTCGAATAAGGAATTCCGTCGTCCCCTCAAGCTTTTCCGGATAGGACTGCATGGAGCCATCCGGTCTGGCGCAGTAAATGCAGTAATCCTTGCTCTCATCCCCCATCGCAAAATCGGAAGTCTTTGTCATCGGCATGCCGCATGCAATACACGTTTTCATCATTTTTTCTCCTTTCCTGTCAGCAGTTTTAAATAACTGTCAATGAGGATGTCCTGGTAGCGACAGATCACATTTCCTTCCGGCGCGAAGAGATCCCCGTTCTGCAGATAATAATGGACAAGCCCCATCCACATGTTAAAGAGCATATGCAAGGGGATATCCCGAGGGCTCCTGTCACCGAATTCCCTCTCGTAAACAAGGCTGAAATGAAAGGAAACGGCGGACTGAATCGAGATCCAGCTGTCTCTGGCGCCAGAGGGCAGCAGTTGGTTTTCGATGATCAATCGGGTGTAAAAGCGTTCAAACTCCATAATACTGCAGAGATGCGCCCTCAGAAGTTCCTCAAGGCGGCTGCAGGAATCTGCGAGGACATGGGTGCGAAGGGCCATCTTTTGTCCGTAGACCTCGATCACTTCCTCGATCAGCGCTTCCTGGGTCTGAAAATGAGCGAATACCGTGCCGTGGGAAACTCCCGCGGCTTGAGCGATATCCGAGGTTCGCGTGTTCATGATGCCCCGTTCGGAAAAAACTTCATAGGCTGTTTTGACCAAAAGCGCTCTCGTTTGTTCTTTTTGAAGTTGTCGGCTGTTTGTTTTCATTTCATTGACTCCATACTCATTGACTTTATAATCATTATACATCTCTTGTTTTATTTGTCAATAAAAATAGCATGGAAAAGTTCGTCCCATGCTATTAAAAATAATTTTTCTTTCAGATTAACTTATTTGTATTGATTTCCCTGGATATCTTATTTCAAAACGGAATCGGCTACCGCGTCCGCAAGGGCCGTCAGCTCTTCCATCTGGCACGCCTTTAAGCTTGAGCGCAGTACAAAGGGCGGCGCAAGCAGCTCCATCTCCCTCATATCACAGATCAGGTTTTCCATGACGACGTGGGCGGCAGGAGCCCAGGAACCGTTGCCTACCAGGGCCACCTTTCTGTTCTGCAGATTCAATACGGCCATATCTCGCAGCAGCGCCTCCATTCCAAAGTAAAGCCCATTGTTATAGGTCGGGGAAGCAAAGATCAAGTGGCTGTATTGAAACGCGTCTGCGATGATGTGGGAAGCGTGGGTTTTGGACACGTCATAGACGCGCATATCCTGTACGCCCCTTTCCGCAAGCCTGTTGGCGATGACTTCCGCCGCGTTTGCCGTATTCCCGTACATGGATGCGTAGGCCAGCATAACGCCCTTCTTTTCCGGTTCATACCGGCTCCAGAGATCATATTTGTCGAGGATAAAATTGATGTCCTTCCTCCAAACCGGACCGTGAAGCGGGCAGATCATCTTAATTTCAACGCATGACAGCTTCTTCAGCGCCGTCTGCACCTGCTGTCCAAACCTGCCTACGATATTAGCATAGTAACGCCTTGCCTCGTTGAGATAGGCGTCGGCAAAATCCGTTTCATCGCTGAAAAGGTTGCCGGACAGGGCGCCAAAGGTGCCGAAAGCGTCCGCCGAAAAGAGGATCTTCTGCTCCTCCTCATAAGTAAACATCACTTCGGGCCAGTGGACCATAGGGGCAAAATAAAAGCGCAGTTTATGGGAGCCGAGATCAAGGCCGTCTCCCTCCTTGACTTCATAAATCCGGTCCTCGAAATCAAAATCATAAAACTGCCGGATCATCTGGAAGGTCTTTTTGTTTCCCACGATCTTCATCTCCGGAAATCTCCTGCAAAGCTCCTCGATATTGGCGCAGTGATCCGGTTCCATATGGTTTACGACAAGGTAATCGATCGCTCTTCCGTTCAGAACATGCCCGATATTTTCTAAAAACTCCTGTGTGATGGAGGAATCCACCGTGTCCATCAAGGCCACCTTCTGATCCGTAATCAGATAGGAATTATAGGCTACTCCGTTTTCCAGGGGAAACATGTTTTCAAAGAGCGCAAGCCGCCGGTCGTTGCCGCCTACCCAGTATATCTGAGGGGTTATCTGCCGTGTGCAATGCATAATTTTCACTTCCCTTTCTTCATTTCATCAGTATTTCAAGACTGCGTTCAAGAATTCCCTGCACATGCGCGATGAGGATTCCGTAATTTGTGATGGGCACATTCTGGTCCGCCGCACACTTCATGCGGTATCTCACCTCACGCTCGTTCAGCATACAGCCTCCGCAATGAATAATGAGAGAGTATTCCGAAAGATCCTCCGGAAATACCATCCCCACGGTTGTCTTAAAGTTAAGCTCTTTGCCCGTATAGTCTTTCAGCCAGCGGGGAATCTTCACAGTGCCGATATCATCGCACTGCCGGTGATGAGTGCAGCCCTCCACAACCAGAACGGTATCTCCATCCTTGAGATGTTCCACCGCCGCGACTCCCTTTACCGCTGTTTCCAGCAGGCCTTTATGCCTTGCCATGAGAATTGAAAACGACGTTAACGGAATATCCCGCGGCGTATCGGCGGATACCTTTGCAAACACCTGGCTGTCAGTGATGACCAGCGCCGGTTTTTTATTGATATTTTTTAAGGTTTCACTTAAATCGTCCTCTTTCACGACGATGGAAACCGCGTTGGCATCCAGGATATCCCGGATGGTCTGCTGCTGGGGCAGGATCAGCCTGCCCTTTGGCGCCGCTTTGTCAATAGGGATTACCAGCACCACAAAATCTGAGGGATGGATCAGGTCGCCGACGATCCTGACCTTTCCGTCATCGGTCACAGCCAGCCCGGCGATCTTCTCTTTCAGTTCGTATATGCCCGTGTTCTGCGCTGCGCTGATATAGATCTCATTTGGCTTTGCATCTCTATGGGAAGTCATCAAATCGCTTTTGTTATAAGCGATGATATAATTGATCTCCTTTTCCTCAAAAATCCGGATTAACTGGCGGTCGCAGCGGTCAAGCCCTCTTTCCCCATCCACGACCAAAACGGCGACGTCGGTCTTATTCAGCACCTGTTTCGCTTTTTTGACCCGCAGTTCTCCCAGAGTTCCCTCGTCGTCAAAGCCAGGGGTATCGATGATCATGACCGGTCCCATAGGCAAAAGCTCCATGGATTTATAGACCGGATCTGTGGTGGTCCCCTTTATTTCGGAGACGACCGCCAGCTCCTGACCTGTAACCGCATTCACAACGCTGGATTTCCCCGCGTTTCGCCGCCCAAAAAACCCTATATGCACTCTGTCGCCGGAAGGCGTATCGTTAAGTCCCATCGCAATATTCTCCTTTATAGTTCCTGTCAAAGCCCTGCAGTTGACCCCCCTCAAAGTTCTGCATCCGATTCTGCGCTTCCCCGGCCCCGCAGACCTGGGAGATCAATCGGGGGCATTCCTGAAGCGCTTTAAGGTAAAGCTCGTCCAGATGCCGCCCATGCTCCTGCTGTTCTTCCGAGATTTCATCCGGAAGGGACATGGACGAAAACATGCCGCGCTTACCTGCAACAGAGTCAAGAAAAAGCAGAAAATTTCTGCGGTCGTCTAAAAACCGTTTGTAAAAGCGCTGATCCTTCACGCAATGCCTGATGCGCTCCGCGCTCATCCCAGGCCAGAGCGAAGCCATCGAATCAAAATCCATCTGTCCGGTATGGAGATATTCGGTCCTCGCCTTGGCAAGCCCGTGCCGCAGCATGATATGCCTGTCGTAGGCCGCCTCCATCAGCGTGTGATCATAAGGTCCGAGGCTGTGCTCATACACGTAAGGGTGACAGCTCGAATCAAGGGCGTAATGGCAGACCAGCCCGGTCAAATAAGACAGGGCGGCTCCTTCCCGCGCCGCTTCCGAAAGGGGGCCGAACATCCTGACTCCGGGCTTTTCATGCCACCCGTGACCGTATTTCACGGTATCGTTTCTCCGGTAAGGCTTGTAGAAAAAGAAAATATCAGGCCCCTGAAGGCCTGTATCATATTCCCGTTTATAAGCAAGGACGCAGGATTTCAAATCCTCATCCAGACGCTCGAAAACGTCCTGTCCAAACTGATAATGCGTCACGCAATCCGGCATAGATCCACCTCTCTTACTATCATTCAGTATATCATCTTTCCTATAAATTTACATCAAATTTATGTTATACTTAATGTACGGCGGCGTTAAAGCGCCGGGCAGAAATCTTAACACAAGCAATATTGACACACATATCGAAAGGTCAGGACATGGAAATAAAAAAAGTATCGATCATCGGTCTCGGCGCTCTGGGAATCTTATTCGGGAGTCAGATGCTGGGGAAAATACCTGAAGGAGATCTCCGCATCGTTGCGGAAAATCAAAGGGCTGAACGCTACAAACGGGACGGCATATTCTGCAATGACCGGCGCTGCGGCTTTCAGTATATAACCCCCGACGAATCCTGCGAACCGGCGGACCTCCTAATCTTTGCCGTAAAATTCAACGGTCTGGCGGATGCAATCCCCGCGGTAAAGAACCACGTAGGTCCGAACACGGTGATCCTGTCGCTGCTCAACGGGATATCCAGCGAGTCCATCATAGGTGCGGTATACGGCATCGAGAAAATCCTGTACTGTGTCGCCCAGGGCATGGACGCGGTCAAGGTCGGAAACCGCCTGACATATCAGTCGCCGGGGATGCTCTGCTTCGGGGAGCTGGAATCAAACAGCCCTTCACAGCGAATGAAAGATCTCGCGGGTTTTTTTGATAAAGTGGGAATCCCTTATGAAATGCAATCCGATATGAAGAGGCATATGTGGGGTAAATTTATGCTTAATGTCGGTGTTAATCAGACGGCGGCGGCCTATGGATGCGATTACGGCGGCCTCCAGAAGGAAGGCCCCGCAAGGGAGCTCATGATCATGGCGATGCGGGAGGTCCTGGCATTGTCCGAAAAGGAAGGCGTTGGACTTACGGAAAACGATCTTGATTACTGGCTCAATGTCCTGAGGGTTTTAAACCCGGAGGGAAAGCCCTCCATGCAACAGGATATCGAGGCGAAGCGGCCCAGCGAGGTCGGACTTTTTGCCGGAACCGTTCTGTCTATGACTAAAAGATATGGAATCCACGCAGCCGCGAATCAGAAGCTCCAGGATCTGATCCTGTCCATAGAAAACAACTATTAAACCAACCCTGCTGCTCAACACCATATGAAACACCGGAGGAACTTTTCTTGATACAATCAGTATTTTCAACTTTAATACAGGTCATCGTCCCTCTTGCGATTCCCGTGGCGGCCGGAGCGTTGCTGGTGCGCTTGAAAGGATTGGAGACAAAGCATTTGCTGACCCTTGTCCTGTACTGCCTGCTGCCGTGCATGGTTTTCGACACTCTGTTCAAAGCTCAGATTTCCTTTGGGGATCTCTATCAGACGGTTCTGTTCTGTCTCTTCAATCTTTTTCTTCTGTGGGCCATCGCAAACATAGCGGGCAAGCTATTGAAGCTGGCGGCCCCGGAAGTTGCCGGGCTCACATTGATATCAACGCTGACAAACTCCGTCAATTACGGGCTGCCCCTTGTCCTGCTGGCCTTTGGCCAGGCGGGATTGGACAAGGCGTCCGTCTATGTCGTGATCCAGATGATCATCGTGAATACGTTCGGCGTCTATTTTGCCGCGCGATCCAGTTTTTCCATAAAGGACGCCTTGCGTTCGGTATTTTCCCTTCCCGCGATCTATGCGGCGATGCTGGCCGTTATCCTCCGGGCCTTTGCCCTTCACTTGCCTGCCGGGATCGAAAAAGGGATCGATATGATCGCTGTCGCATATTCTCCAGTGGTGCTGGCCATCTTGGGAGCCCAGATGGCCGGGGTGAAAAACATCAGGCTTGAAAGAGGGCTTCAGGCGGCATTCTGGTCGGGAATGGCCATTCGGTCCCTCATTGCTCCCCTTGCCGCCTGTCTGGTGCTGTACGCTCTGGGCGCCGGCGGGGTTCTCTTCTCCACCTGCTTTATTCTGGCATCGATGCCTGTGGCGGTAAACGCCGTCATACTGTCAGAGAAGTTTGACGCGTCCTCCCACGTGGTTTCAAAGTGCATCCTGTGGACGACCCTCGCCTCTTTCCTCGTTCTCCCCATCCTCATCGAACTGGTGAAATAAACCAGCGGTTATTCTAAAAAAATTATTCTAAAAAAGTTATTCTGAAAACCTCCGCAGCACCGCGGCCATTTCGGCCCGGGTCGTCAGATCCTGCGGCTTGAGCATCGTTCCGTCGCCCTTGCCCTGCATGATTCCATGGCTGCAGACCCAGTCAAAACCGTCCCTGAGATCCTGCCGCACGGCAAAGACATCCGCATATTGATAGATTCCGGGATAGGTTCCGGCATCCATATTCCTGTCGCTGTACTTGGCGTAACGCCACAGAATATCCGCCAACTGCTCCCTGGTCACCCGTTCCGACGGTCCAAAGGTGCCTTTTCCCTCGTCGGGGATAATGTCATTTTGCAGCGCCCAAGCGGCTGACGCTCCATACCAGGCCGTTTCGGCCTCCGGGATCAGAGCCTCTATAGAAGATCCCGTCGTTGCTTCCGGAACAGAAACAGAAGTATTCACTGCAGGCTTTCCTGCCATGTTATACAGAATTTGCGCCAGCATGGCACGGGTCATATACCCGTTGGGTTCAAAGGTGCTCTGAGTCGCGCCTTTCATCAACCCTTTCTCATAGGCGTACATGACGTAATCGAAATACCATGAGGAAACCGGCACGTCTGAGAACAGGGAATAAGCAGTGGCCGCGTCCATGCTCTGGGTGTCCGTAAAGAAGCCCGACAGACCGGCCGCAAACTTGATCGTACCTGTCTCCTTGTCATAGGTGCAGGGAATTTCGTGGATCTTGCCATCCTCATCCCTGTAATACAGCGTGACGGCATAGGTCAGCTGCCCCTCCTGAGGCTGATACGGCATGCTGATGGTCAGCGAATCCTTGATGTCGCTCATGGTGGCGTTGCTCAGCTTCACATCGATGTCAAACCTGATTTCAAAGGTTCTGAAAAACGGTGCGGAATAATTGGAAGTGGCAATCTTGCCGATGATGCCGCTCTGCCCTTCCAGGCTCTTGAAATACCTTGTGCCCGTCATGTTGTTGATGATGTCTCCGACGGTGACGTTATAATCCGAGGTCTTCAGCAGATTTTCCAGATCTGTGTTCACCTGAGCCACCTGGCTGTCGCTCTGATAGAAATTGTTGGCGGACCAGCCCTTCGAGGCCAGATATTTGTTGAACAGCTCTTTTCCTCCGGCTTTCTGATAGCTGATATCCTTTGCATAGGAAAAGACAAGCCCCTTCAGAAAAGCGATATCGGCCTTGTTGCTGCTGTTGTCCCTGCTGTGGAGATATAGATATCGGGAAATTCCATTCCCCAGCGCCAGCCCCACGGAGTTGCCCACGGTGTTCCAGCTGCTGTAGGAAAGGAGCATGCTGGTCTCGCATTCCCGCATCATCCTGTACTCCAGGCTCCCGTTGTAGACCGACGGCGCGGTGTTGATGAGTATGGTGGGAATTCCCTTTGCGATATTGGAGTTGAGATAGTCGATGGTTTTGTCGATGTATTTCGAATTCAGGATATTCTGAGCCGGCGTGGTCAGCACGACGATTTGAATATCCGCTTCTTTCGGATCCACCAGGCTTACGTTCAGGCTCGCCAAATGCTGTTCCAGGTTTACCTTTACGGTTTCCATATCGTAAATGGAGCCCGCGTGGGATCCCTCTGTCTCGCCGAAATACACGGCTGCGGCCTTTACGTCGTATCCGTAATAGTCGATCATCAGGCTGAGCACCGCCATCATGCCGAGCTCGTCCGTGCCGGAGTAGATCAGCCCTCTGCTGCCCAGCTTATCCTTAAGGTAATTGATTTCATTGCTCTGAATGGTGCTCTGAGAACTGGAATCGTCGATTCCGATAAAATATTTTATATTTTCCCCCATATCCCGACCCAGGAGATGGTCGATGAGATTCAGCTTCCTCTCTCTGGTCTGGAGCATGGCCTGCACTTCGTTTTTGCGGCTTTTCTCCACTTTGATCAGGTTGCCCTTGGCGTCATAGGGATACCCCTCCACGATGTTCTTTACCGTGAGCTTGCTGTAAGTCAATGAGGCCCGTGGGGTGAGGCTGTACTGACGCAGATAATTGTAGGTATCGGAAGTCGCGTTCTGATAACCCACGGTGCAGGTGGCAAGCCGGGCCACCGTATCTGTTATGTAGACGTGATTTGTTTTGGAAAGCTCCACGATGGCGTCGATCAGCTTATCTTCCTCGGTGTAGCTCCTGCTGGTGATGGAACGGGAATTCACAAGGCCCCCCGACAGCACCTGATCCAGGGAAATGACAAAATAGTCGGTCTGCTGGTCCATGGACTTGAGCCACTCTATGATTTTTTTGCCGTCGCCGTAGGGAGTGCCGTTGGAATTCAGCGGCTGTCCGTCAAGTCGAGTCGTGTAAAGATCCGCGTCCGGCATCATGACCTTGAAGCCGGCGGACTCCGCCTCATAAATGACCCGGTCCACGTTTACCGGCCGGTTGTCCAGCGGAACGTAGGCCAGAATCGGCTCCTTCCCCCCGGTGTCGGCCCATACGCCGACGGCGGTGCATGGCACCACAGAAAGTACCATCACAATGCAAAGCAGGATGCTCAATGCTTTTTTCTTCATTTCTTTCTCCCTTTCCCCTTTTGGTTCATCGCTGTTTTCGTTGATTGCCTGCCGCCCTGTTAGCGGTGTGCGGCTAGGGACAGCATATCTTTTTCAATTCTACCATATGAAGAGGGAAAATCACAATAATTATAAGGGATTTATGCCGAATTTGAGTAAAAAAAGGAAAAGAAAGCTGATACCGCTCTAGCGCCGGCGATCTGACAGCTGCCGCATTTTGGCATCCAGCAACTGATAGAAATCCGCAATGTGTTTTCCGTCAACCAATGCATGATGGCAGAGAACTGACACCGGCATCAGAATCGACTCACCGTTTTGATAAAACCTTCCCCATGTGATCCTGGGATTACTGTCGCTTGGCATCGGGACCGGCTGTACAAGCGAAATATAGGAAAGCCAGGGCAGCGATGAAATAAACAGCAAGGACTGTGCTTCTTCGGGGTTTTCCTCAATATCGCCGTGCATTTTGGCCTGTTCCTGCTTTGACGCGGCGTATCCCACAAATTCGTTAAACGGCTTGCTGCAATCCAAGGTGCAGTAGGAATAGGTGCCATCCTCTTTCGCCACCGTATGAGACGTAGGGCAGAACGGGTATTCCGCGATTTTATCGTCACAAATTCTCTGGCGGAATTGCTCGATGCCGTTGGCAGCCTGAGCAACACACCACAAAAAGGAAAGGAAAAAGGGATGGCCGTTCACCTTTATCCATTCATGGAATTCGGTAATATCCACGTTGCATGTAATTCCGACATATGGATATGCCATGGATTTGAAATATTCAAAATGCTGTAACCGACCGTAGTTTTTCAGGTCTAAATAAACAGGTCCCTTGTTCATCCTCTTCCTCCTTGTAACTTTTATTTTGGCGGCTCAATATCGCCCCTCAGCCTGGCGGAGCGAAGGTAGAAAGGTATGGCCGCAAGCTGGGCTGAAACGGACACCGTGATCATGGCCGGAAGGCTGGCGTCATACAGCACGCCCAGCAGCCAGCTTCCCAAAAACCAGAAAACTCCGAAAGAGCATTCAAATATGCCGAAGCCTGTGGCCCGGCTGGATTTCGGTACCATGGTCGCCACCGCGGCCTTCAGGATGGATTCCTGGGCGCCCATGCCCACGCCCCAAAGGGCGATGCCGGCAAGAAGAAGGGGAACCGAATCGAAGGCGAATACGAACACGGCAAAGGGCGCGGAGATCACGGTAGACCACACCAGCGCCTTCACCCCTTTCTTATCGTACATGTGCCCGAAAAACAGGGCGGCCGCCGCGTCCACAAGCATCGCTCCCGCATAGAGCAGGGGCAATGTGCCGCTGTTTATGAGAGACGACCCGGCAAGGCCGGGGGCAAGGTCCGTATAAACCCTCGCAACATGCATGATGACGATGGAATAGTCGATGAAGCCAAAGGCGAAGAGACTGATGCCGGTTATATACAGTATAAACTCTTTCTTCATCCTGAAGGGAACGTATACCTTCGGCTCCGGCTCAAAGCGCTCCGGGTTCGGAAATTTATGCTTCGTCGCCAGGAGCAGGATGATGGTGATTGCGCCGGGAATCGCAAGGACGGCAAAGCAGGTGGAGTATATTTGAAACGTGGTCCCCTCCGTTTTAAAAAGCATCACGAGATAGAGCAGCACAGGGCCGAGGAACGCCCCGATCTGATCGAGAGATTCCTGAATTGCAAAGCTCTTTCCCACGCCCTCCTGGGTCGCGGCAAAGGACATGATCGTGTCCTTTGCTGGTTTTTTTATGGCTTTGCCCATGCGCTGAACCACCAGCAGCCCACAGGCCCATATCCATCCGTGCTCTCCTACGAGAGCCAGGGCGGGAACCGCAAGCACGTCGAAGATGTAACCGATGATGGTCATGGGCCAGTATTTCTTCGTCCTGTCGGTGAGCCTGCCGAATACGTAGCGCATCGAATATCCGATAAGCTCTCCGATGCCGGACACAAAGCCTATGGTCGCCGCGGAGGCCCCCAAAAGGGAGAGATACGCTCCGCGTATGCTGGAGGCACCCTCATGGGTCATATCGGAAAACAGGCTTACAATGCCGAACAAGAGGATAAACAGCATGGCCTGAGATAGCCCGCTCGTCTTTCTACGCCCTTCCATTTACTTTCCCCCCTATTTCTCAATTGCTTTCCTCTATTTTCTCAGCTTTTCTTCTACTACCGTCCTGAGCATATCGACAAACTCCTGAACCGGCATCGCTCCCAGGTCTCCTTCCGATCGGTGCCTTACCGAAACCTGTTCCGCCTCCGCTTCCCTGTCACCCACCATGAGCATATAAGGGATCTTGGCGCTTTGCGCCTCTCTGATCTTATACCCGATCTTTTCCCTTCTGCTGTCGATTTCAGCCCGGAATCCCAAGGAGCGCAGTTCCGCCGTGATCTTTTCCGCGTATTCCGCCGTCCGGTCGGTGATGGGGAGCACCCGGACCTGCTCAGGCATCAGCCACGTGGGAAGCGCTCCCGCGTACTTTTCGATCAGCAGCGCCAATGTGCGCTCGTAACATCCAATGGAAGTCCGATGAATGATATACGGTATCTTTTTCTTTCCGTCCGCGTCCACGTATTCCATTCCAAACCGCTCCGCCTGAAGCATGTCGATTTGGATTGTGATCAGCGTATCTTCTTTCCCGTGGACATTTTTGATCTGGATATCCAGCTTCGGTCCGTAGAAGGCGGCTTCATCGATGCCCACCTTGTATTCCACTCCAAGGTTATCCAGGATCTTGCCCATCAAACTCTGGGCTTCATCCCACTGCTGGGCGGTACCTTCATATTTTTCGGTATTGTTTGGGTCCCACTGGGAAAAACGATAGGAGCAATCCTCCTCCAGGCCCAGGATCTCCAAAAAGTATTTTGCGAGTTCCAGGCATCCTCTGAATTCCTCTTCCAGCTGGTCCGGCCGCAGGATGAGATGGCCCTCCGAGATCGTGAACTGCCGGACCCGGATCAAGCCGTGCATCTCTCCCGATTCCTCATTCCGAAACAGCGTCGAGGTTTCGTTCAGCCTCATGGGAAGATCGCGGTAGGATCGCATGCTGTTTAAAAACACCTGATATTGGAAAGGACATGTCATAGGTCTGAGGGCAAAGCACTCCTCTGTCTCATCCTCCGGGTCCCCAAGGATGAACATCCCTTCCCGGTAATGATCCCAATGGCCCGATATCTTATAGAGTTCCCGCTTCGCCATATACGGCGTTTTGGTCAGCAGGTACCCTCTCCTCTGCTCCTCGTCCTCCACAAACCGGCTGAGCAGCTGAATGACTCTGGCGCCGTTGGGCAGCAGTATGGGCAGCCCCTGGCCGATATAGTCCACCGTCGTGAAATATTCCAGTTCCCGCCCAAGCTTGTTGTGGTCGCGGCTCTTCGCCTCTTCGACGGAGGCCAGATATGCGTCAAGCTCTTCTTTTTTAGGATAGGCGGTTCCATAAACCCGCTGCAGCATCTTCCGGCTTGAATCTCCGCGCCAATAGGCTCCCGTACAGGAGGTCAGCTTTATCCCGCTGCCCTTGACCCGTCCCGTGAAATCGAGATGCGGTCCGGCGCACAGGTCGGTAAAATCTCCCTGCCTGTAAAATGAGATCACAGCGTCGGCAGGCAGGTCGTTTATCAGCTCAACCTTGTAGGGTTCGTCCTTCATAAGTTCCAGGGCCTCGCTTCGGCTCATCGCAAAATATTCTATCTTCAGGTTTTCCTTGCAGATTTTTTTCATCTCCCCTTCGATTTCCTCCAGATTTTCGGGAGTGAAAGGCACAGGTGTATCAAAATCGTAATAAAAACCCGTATCGATGGCCGGACCGATGGCAAGCTTCACGTCCGGATGGATGCGCTTCACCGCCTGGGCTAAAATATGCGAACAGGTGTGCCAGTAGGTTTTGCGGTACTCTTCGCTTTCAAATGAATTTATGATCTTGTCAGACATTTCTTTCCTCCTATAAAATCCGTCGATGCCGCTCCCAGCGTTATCGACCAAATAAAAAAAGCCCGCTCCCCAAGTCAGGGGTGCGGACAACATCAGCACGGTTCCACCCTGCATACGGCTATCGCCGTCGCTCAGATCCGCTGTAACGTGCGGTCACGTCCCGGCCTACTCGGTTCGGCGGGCAGCTCCAAAGTGGTTTATGCAGAAACAATCGGCAGAAGGGCTTTCAGCCAGCAGACCCTTCCTCTCTGTGCAATGTTTGTGCATACGTCTTTATCACAGCTTTTAATATTTGATAGATATTCTAACCCCATTTATTTTATTTGTCAATCTTTTAATGGAATTATCAATTCTCACCTCTATGCCGTCGACTGGCATTTCGTACATAAAATGCCGCAGCCTGCCTCGCTTTGCATCTCCTGTATGGCCCATCCCGCAAGCTGCTCAAGGGCAGGTAAAATGCTTTTGCCCTTTTCGGTCAGCGTATATTCGACTCTGGGCGGCACCTCGTTGTACTGCTCCCTATGGACGATCCCCGCCGCTTCCAGCTCTTTCAAAGATTGCGCCAGCATGACGTTTGTAATATCCCCCAGCCTTCTTTTGATGGTGCTGTATCTTAAAGGAATTTCTCCCGAAAGCATGCATACGATAGGCAATTTCCACTTGCCGCCGAATATACTCATTAGATAGCGGATGGGACAGAGCAATTCTTCGGTTGATTCCGCGGCCTTCCGGCTGTTTTTCACATCCATTTTATATTCCTCGATTCTCATGGTAAGTTTTTTAATACTAAGTATGAATAAACTGCGTTATTGCTTTATTCTTATTTTGTAATAAAATCATATCACAAGACAATTTCAAATACAAGCGCTTTTAAAAGGAGCATCTACCATGTTAAACTTGAATGAATTTATGAATAGTGAAATAAAAAATATTGCCGATATCGCCGGGAGATTCTATCTGGGCAACCGCCGGGGGCAATCGTTCATATTGCACACCATGTCCGATTTGAACAAAAGCGCAAAGGTGAGAGCGCGGCACGAGCAGACCGGCGTCCATATCCCCCCTTTTCTGATTGCGAGCATTGCAACGGACTGCAATCTGCGGTGCGCGGGCTGTTACGCCTGGGCAAACGGAGGCTGCGGCGGCGAGCACTCCCAGGAGCAGTTGACCGCCGAGGATTGGCGGCGGATATTTCAAGAAGCGTCAGACGTCGGCATCTCCTTTATCCTGCTCGCCGGCGGGGAGCCGCTCTTGCGCCGCGACGTCATTCGACTGGCGGCGGAGTTTGAGCATATCATTTTCCCCATCTTTACCAACGGAACTATGATAGACGAGGATTATCTCGACCTTTTTGATACGCACCGCAATCTTATCCCGGTTCTCAGTATCGAAGGCGACGCTGAAGAAACAGACGCCCGACGCGGGGACGGCGTATCGGAAAAAGTAGCGCACGCCGCCGAATGCTTAAAAGAGCGCGGCATCCTCTTCGGAGCTTCCATAACGGTGACGACGGAAAATCAAACGGAGGTGACGGAGCAGAGCTTTGCCGAAACCCTGCGGGAAAACGGATGCGGCCTTGTCTTCTATGTCGAATACGTCCCCGTGGAAAAAGGTATGGACCACCTGATTTTGGGGGAAGATAACCTGCGTATCCTCGCTGAGCGGATCGACGGTCTCCGCGGGAATAAGAAAAACAAAGGCATGATCATCCTCTCCTTCCCCGGAGATGAGGAATCCATGGGAGGATGCCTGGCCGCCGGCCGCGGTTTCTTTCATATCAACGCCACAGGAGGCGCAGAACCCTGCCCCTTCTCCCCTTACTCGGAAATGAACCTGAAGGAACAGTCGCTTGTAGCCGTACTGCAATCGGGACTCTTTGAGAAGGTGCGCGAGATAAGCGCGGCGGAAGCCATGAACCACAAGGGCGGATGCACCCTGTTTCAATACGAAAGCGAGGTGAGTCGGTATGCAAAATCAGTTAAGCCCATCTACCTATAAGCGCATTTTGCAGTTTCAGCGCGATGAAATCAGCGGCAGTATTTTGTATCAGTATATCGCTGAACATCAAAGAGAAGAGAGCAATAAAACCGCCCTCCTTGAAATCGCAAAAGAAGAATACACCCATTACGAAACGTGGAGAAAATACACGGGAAGAGATGTCCATCCCAGTTGGTTCAAAATCACTTTGGGGAAGATAACGAGTCGCATCCTTGGGGATACTTTTACCATCAAATTCTTTGAAAAAAGCGAAGACTTCGGGCTCAAGAAATTTAATGCCAAAGGATTTCGTGCCATTGAAGAGGAAATCCCAGAAGTGGGCGCTATCCTGCAGCAGGAGGATGAGCATGAAAACCGCCTGATGGCTATGGTGGACGAGGAGCGGCTCCATTACGTGGGCGCCATGGTGTTAGGCCTCAATGATGCCCTTGTGGAGCTCACCGGGGCGGTTGCCGGCTTCACCTTCGCACTGGCAAACACGGGGCTCGTCGCCCTTTCCGCCATCATCACCGGCGTATCGGCCACCCTCTCCATGGCAGCGTCAAACTATCTGGCCGAGCGAGCCAATGGCAACGCGAAAGCCATAAAGTCCAGCATGTATACCGGCATGGCTTATTTGATCACAGTTGCCCTCATGGTGCTGCCCTATCTGCTTTTGCCGGACAAAATGTATATCGCAGCCTTTGCAATTATGCTGGCCATCGTGGTGCTCATCATTTTGCTGTTTAACTTTTATATTTCTCTGGCTCAGGACCTTCCGTTTCTACGGCGTTTCGGGGAGATGGCGGTTATCAGTCTGAGCGTCGCGGCGATCTCCTTTGTCATAGGAATGCTCGCAAAATCCATTCTCGGCATCGATGTATAGAGCCGGGATCAATCGTGAAGATTTCAGTCAGGAGGATTTAAGTATGCCAGAGTTAAGCCGTTCCGAAAAAGATTATATGGAGGCGATCTATATTTTAACCAAGCGTTCCGGTTCCGTCCGTTCCATCGACGTGGCCAGCTACATGGATCACTCAAAGCCCAGCGTTACAAAGGCCGTTCAAAACCTTTGCGCAAAAGGCTATCTGCTAAAAATTGACCACGATTTGGTGTTTACCGACTCGGGGAAGGCTGTTGCGGAAAATATTTTTGAACGTCATTGCATTTTAGCCCACGCGCTGAGGGAAATGGGCATCGACGAACCGACGGCCGTCAAGGACGCGCAATCTATGGAGCGCGTCATAAGCGACGAAGCCGTAGCCATCACGGCCAACGCGATCCGATGTCAAAAAAGGCTGACGGGCGTCTGCCTGGCGCCCTTGGACATGATAGGCACTCTATGTGGATAATAGCTTAAGCGATTTGATCAACAGCATCATCGGGCGGCGCATTTCATCCGACATTCCCGGAACGTTCATCATGCCGGGGCTCGGCGTCGCTTCCTGAACAACTTCCAGCCGGAACCCGGCGTTTATGAGCCCCATCATTATCTGCGTCAAGGTGTGGTGCTGTTTCACGACGTTCTGTCCGAGAAAACGTGTGACCCTCTCCCCTGGATAGAAGTAGTCGTCAACGGGCCAATACTTCGGCTCGCCACTCGGATTGTAAATCCAGTCTTGGTTTACGCCTGCCGTAAAAACAGGATGCTCCATGTTGAGAAGGAAAACCCCATTGTCCTTTAGAGTCTGATATACCTTTATAAAAATCGAGTCAATATCCGCAATATAATGCAGCACCAGATTGGAGATCACGCAATCATATGAATCTGCCGGATAATCGTAATCATCCAGTCCCCAGACCCGGTAGGTGATTTTGGGGTCAGCATTCTTCT
>DAITKX010000052.1:19303-22293 GCA_036835995.1 Bacillota bacterium
TTTCGCCTCCCGTATCATTTTTTCACTCAGGTCAATTCCCAACACCCGCTCTGCGCCACATTCCACGGCGTATTTGCAATGCCAGCCATAACCGCACCCGAGATCCAGCACTCTCTTCCCTTTTAGGTCCGGGAACAGAGCCTTGAACTGATGCCATTCGCCGGCGCCGGCTAACCCCTGCTGGCTTCGCGGCATTTTCGCATACTGGTCAAAAAATTGTCTGTCGTCGTAAATATTATTCATATGCTCTCCCTGGCAAGTTCCCTTTTATCAGTTGCTTCTCAGTCACTCCATGATTATACGGCAGTTATGGCTTACCTCATGGAAATGATATCATTTTTTTCCGAATGAAACAAGATTTATAAAGCCTGCCCTGTTGACCGGAGCCGGTTGAAAAATTCTTTGACTGCATCCAAGATCGCCGATAAAATATGAAATAAAACCCATCGTTGATTTGATAAAATTTCCATTGAAAAAGAGGTGAATTAAAGTGGATTTCAGACTGGCCGAGAAAAACGACCTGCCGCAGATTAAAATGATGTATGAAAAAATAATCGGCAATATGAATAAAAACAACATAAAGATTTGGGATGAAATCTATCCCTGTGAGTTTTTTAAAGATGATATTGAAAATAAAAGCCTTTACATCCTGACTGAGGACAGTGAAATGATAGCCGCGTTCGCCTTATGCGAATCAAATAGCGGCGAAGATCATTTGAAATGGAAAAGCGTCAAAGAAAAGGCGTTATATATAGATCGTTTCGGAGTAAGTGTGAATTATTTAAGACAGGGAATCGGCGGGTTGATGCTCAAAAATGCCATGGAGCTTGCGAGGCAGAAGAATGCCGCATATCTCAGATTATTTGCCGTAGATATAAACAAACCGGCGATAAATTTGTATTTAAAAAATGGATTTCAGCGCGTTGATGGAATCTATGAAGAAAGAATCGACGACCTTGTACTGCTTTTGTTTATCAACAGTTTAACTCCAATTTCACTGGAGTTAAACTCGGGATACTATTATTACACTCGATATGTTCAGTATAATCGCCCGAAAAGGAGTGTGAAAATGAATCCCATTTATAAGCGCAGGCTGCCTCTGCTCATTATCGTCCTCATCATGCTGATGGCAGTCGTCTGTTCCTGCAATGCGAATCCGACATCCGCCGCATCGGCTTCGGCACCTGCCGCCGGTGTTTCCCTCTCGTCCCCGGCTGCATCAAACGCGGACGAGCCCTCGGCGCGAATCTGCAAAATCACTGTTACCTTCTACGGAGACGCATCTACCGCCAGGGGGTTTACCTGGTACACCGACCGGAACTCTAAGTCAAGCGACGTACAAGTGGTCGAAAAGACAAGCCAATCGCCCGATTTCAATCAAGCGGCGGTGTTTGCAGGAAACACTGCAATTCCGCACAATTCACCCGATGAATTGATCCACAAAGCCTCCGTCACAGGTTTGGAGAGCAATACGTCCTATTATTACCGCGTCGGCGACGCGGCGCTGAATATCTGGAGCGGTACCGGCGTTTTCACAACGGCTCCGAAAAGCGGACCATTCACCTTTATCGATCTGTCGGATACGCAGTTTGCCGGTCAATCCGGCGCGAAGGTCGTCTCAGATACGATTTCAGCGGCTCTTGCACAATCGGAAAACGCCGGCTTTATCATAAACAACGGCGACGTCGTCGACAACAAGTCCGAGGAACAGTGGAACCTATTGCTTAAAAACGCGCAATCCAGCCTGATGAACATGACAATTATGCCCGCTTCCGGCAACCATGACGTCGGGAACAGCACTTTTATCGACCATTTCAACCTCGATACGCCCAGTAAAAAAACGTCCACAGGCGCATACTATTCCGTGGACCACAGCAATGCACATTTCGCAGTGCTGAACACCAACGAATCTTCAAACCGCTATAAGGAATTTTCCACCGAACAGATCGACTGGCTAAAGGCGGATATCGGCGCCGCTAAAAGCGCCGGTGCAAAATGGATCATCGTCGTCATGCATATCGGTCCCTACTCAACCGCCGAGCACTCGGCAGACGCAAACGTAAAGGATACCCGTGAAAAAATTCCGTCCCTGTTTCATGAACTTGGCGTCGATCTCGTGCTTCAGGGGCACGATCACGTATACGCCCGCAGCAAGCCCATCGCAAACGGCGGCGCCGTCAAGGAATCCATTTCGGCTGAAAGCTTCAATGTCAGGCAGGTCAATTACATAATCAATCCAAAGGGTACCATTTATCTGACGCCCGGAACCGCCGGAACCAAGCATTACTTCCAGAATCCCAAGCTGAGCAAGAGCTATCTGGGTTTGTTTGACGTCGCAAAAGGCCCGTACAAGGGCGATCCTGGGCTCGATCACCAGGAGACCTTTATGACCGTGACAATCGACGGAACCAAGCTGACGGCAATCGCCTACCAGATGTCGAAAACAAAAAATAACGGCGCGCCTTATATCATCGATCAATTCGGGATAAAGAAAGGAAACGCAAAATAACCGGATTGATTCGTTCCGGTTTCGTCGGGCTCATCATTTTGAGCCACATTGCCCTTTCCCAGCGTTGCCGTGCGCTTTTAAAAATCTCTTCTTAATAAAGACCACACCGGCTCCTATGGTGAGCATCGCCAAAATTCCAACGGCGATAAGGGAATACACATCGAGATACCGGACGATGGTTCCCCAGGCGTCTCCGGCGAATTTTCCGAGAAAAACCAGCACGATATTCCAGATCGTCGTGCCGGCGGCGGTCAAAAGCAGAAACACCCTCATCTTCATCTTTGCCGCCCCCGCCGGAAGGGAGATCAGGCTCCTTATGAGGGGGATGAACCGGCAGAAGAAAACCGTCTTATTTCCATGCCGCGAAAACCAGCCTTCCGCCCTGCGCACATCTTCTTTTTTCAGATGCAGCCTCCTTCCAAACTTGCCTTCAAAAAGCCGCTCCAGCCGCTCCGCGTTGAGTTGCCTCCCGATGTAATAT
>DAITKX010000053.1:0-4322 GCA_036835995.1 Bacillota bacterium
GGCTTTATCTCCGCCTTTCAAGCCCCAGCCGGAACCGGTGTTTACGATGCTTCCGCCGCCGTTTTTCACCATCACGGGGATCACATATTTGGAAAGCAGATAGGTCCCCTTAAGGCCGGTGTCAAGGACGAAATCCCATTCATCCTCCGTAAGGTCGACCACGGTCTTTCTCACGGTGACTCCCGCATTATTGAACAGGATATCGATTCTGCCGAATTCCTTTTCAACGGATTCAATGACATTTTTGCAATTGAGGCTGTTCGTCACGTCGCATTTCTTAAAGACGGCAAAATTGCCCTCGCTGACAATTTCCGCCGCCGCCGCATCGCCCTTTTCCTGATTCACATCCACCAGGACCACCTTCGCTCCATGGGCCGCCAGCAGCTTTCCTGTGCCCAGGCCGATTCCGGAAGCTCCGCCGGAAATGACAGCCACCTTGCCGCTCAAGTTCAATGGATCATTCATGCCTTTATCCTCCCATTTCATTACCAGTTTTATATTGGTTTCATATTTGGAGTGAGACGGGGATGCCGTCTCACTGCTTCACTTTTCTATTATAACGCATCTGGAAAAATTTTTCGACTGTAGAAAATCCTCTATAGATAATTCTTTCACGATGCCCCTTCCGCCCTTGCTTCCATCATCTTTTCCATATACCGGTATCCCTTGTCAAAGGCCTTGATATTGATCGCTCCCATGGGCGCGGGGAAATCGCTTTGGATCGTTTCCAGCATTTTATCGTAATGGAGCTTCGGCAAAAGCTTTGTAAGAGCTCCCAGCATCACCATGTTGACTACCATCGGCTTCCCCATCTCTTCAGCGATCTGGGTCCCGGGAATCGCGTAATGGTTCGGATTCTTTGTCTGGACCAGGGTGCTGTTGATCAGGACCATGGCCGAATTGTCAAGATCGACGCAGTATTTATCATACCCCTTTTGGTTATAGGCGATAAACGCGTCCACGTTATCGACTTTCATATAGTCGATGTCCTCGTCGGAAACCACGACCTCCGCCTTACAGGCGCCTCCTCTGGCTTCCGGACCGTAACTCTGGGTCTGGGAGATGTTGAAATCCTCGCCCAAACCGTAGGCTTTTGCCAGCAGTACGGAAGACAGGATGATCCCCTGGCCTCCGGCTCCTGCAAATCTCACGTTTAATCTCATTCTTTCACTCCTCCGCTAAATCTCATTTTTTCTTCGATTTTTACTTCTACATTTTTTCCGCATTCTTTATACTTCTACATTGATCGCCGCGTCAGGACACAGCTTTTCACATAACTTGCACCCGATGCATTCCTTTTGCTTTGCCGCTTCCGGCATGGTGGTCCCGTAGCTGTTCCGCTTCGGAGAAGGCGCAAACACCTGCTTTGGACAGACGGAAATGCATATATTGCAGCCTTTGCAGTATTTTGGGTCGATGTTAACGATCATTTTTCCCCTGCGCCCCCTTCTTTTCCCTTGTGGCCTTCACCTCTCTGCGCTGCTCCGCCTTCATCTCCCGGCGCTCCGCTTTGGCGTCTCCGAACCGTTCAAGACGGCTCTGCATTCTCTCTATATATTCCTCTCTGTCGTTGTCGTGCTTCAGAATGCCGCATTTGATCCTGCCCTTCTGCTCTTCCATGCCCTCTTTATAGATATAGCTGTTTTCTTTCAGATAATTTATAATGAACGACGGGTCTTTGTCCCCGTAAATTTCCTTTCCGCTTTGAACGGGACACTGGGAAATTACTTCGATAAAGGAAAATCCCTTGTGCTCGATTCCCGCCCGAATGCTCTTTTCGAGCTGCACCGGATGGGCCGTGGTCCATCTGGCCACATAGGTGGCGCCCATGCTGATCGCCAGCTCTGCGCCCTCCATAGGTTCGTCATAGGCGCCCCAGGGAGAAGTTTTTGTGCTGACGCCCTCAGGAGTCGCAGGCGATTTCTGGCCGCCTGTCATGGCGTAAATATGATTGTTGACCATGACCACTGCGATATCGATGTTTCTCTTGCAGGCGTGGAGCATGTGATTGCCTCCGATGGCCAGGCAGTCTCCGTCCCCGGTAAACACCAGCACCTTTTTGTCCGGACAGGCAAGCTTCAGGCCCTGGGCAAATGCCAGCGCCCTGCCGTGGGTGGTATGCATGACGTCCATGTTGTAATAGCATGGGATCCAGGATGAGCACCCGATCCCGCTGACACAGGCGATATCCTTGCGAATTCCAAGGGTATCGATAGCCTGAACCGCCGCAGCCTGCACGATCCCGTTTCCGCAACCGGGGCAGAACAGGGTCGGCAGCGCGTCCAGCCGGAGATAACTTTCCATCAGCCTATTCATGGCGTTCGACCTCCCTTGCGATTGCCTCAAGAATCTCCTCAGGCTTGTGGATCTCGCCGCCGAGCTTGGGCAGGGAGATCACGGTTCCGTGCTTCACGCACCGCTCCACCTCTTTGCAGTATTTTCCGACGTTCATTTCAGGGACGAACACATATCTGCAATTTTTTGTCAGACGCTTGATCTCATCTTCCGGAAAGGGCCATACGGCGTTGACCTTGACCAGCCCTACCTTCAGGTGAAAATACCGGTTTTCGCCCGCTGTTTTCAGCTTCATTCTCTTCCTGAGAAAATCCAGCTTCCCCGGCTTTTCTTCCGGCTCCTCCCCGATGCCCCTGGCGAGCTTCACCGCCCTCAGAGCGGGCCGCGATACGGAGCCGTAGGTCAGGATCGCGATATCGGCGTTTTCCATAAAAAATGTTTCGATATCCTGGATTTCCTCGATATGGCTTGTGATCTTTCTGTTGATGCTCTGAATGAAATCCGAGCTTTTGGATGCGAGGTGCCCGATCCGCCTGCCCTCTTCATCGTGGAGCTGGCCTTCCACCAGCGAATTATTTCCCGTATAAAAATCCTCCTGTGGGGATACGACATAATTGCGGTGGCCGCCGCGAATTTTCTTTTCACCGTCATAGATCACGATCTTTTCCCGCATATGCCCCACCACTTCATCCGACAGCAGCACCACGGGGGTTCTGAACTTTTCAGACAGTTCAAAGGCCCGAATCGTGAAATCATACATTTCCTGGACCGACGAAGGCGTCAGTGCGATGATTTCATAATCCCCATGACTGCCGTATTTCACCTGGTAAATATCCTGCTGGGACGACATGGTCGGCTGTCCGGTAGAGGGGCCGCCTCTTTGGACATCGACGATGACTGCGGGGGTTTCCGTAACCGCCGCGTATCCGATGGTTTCCTGCATCAGTGTGAATCCTGGGCCGGAAGTGGCCGTCATGGCCTTCTTCCCGCCCCAGCGCGCTCCCACGACAGCGCAGGCGGACGCGATTTCATCCTCCATCTGGATAAAGGTCCCTCCCGCGCCGATCATTTCCGTCGACATCAGCTCGATGATCTCAGTGGAAGGAGTGATGGGATAACCCGCAAAAAAACGGCAGCCCGCGTAGACGGCTGCCTTGGCACATGCTTCATTTCCCTGTAAAATTACTTTGCGACCATTCTTTACATGAGACTCCGTTGGGTGTAATTGCATGATAAATATGGCGCCTCCTTTTTGGTTTTATCTTCTGTATTTATCTTATCATCCTTTTACACTTAATGGCATAAATGTACCGGGAATGGCCATGTATTATTGAATTATGATCGTATTTGGTATAAATGTATTTTTATTGTATTGCTGAACATTTACAACACTAAGAAAGATATGATCTTAAAAGTAAGATATGCGACATACCCCGTCAGCAGAAAAATTCCTGTAGGTCTTTTCAGCTTTTTGTGGAGCAGCGACATGACAAATACAAAAAAGGTAAGCGCCAGCATTGCAATCACATCTATCCAGAGACTGCTGTCCGAGGAAATCGGAGAAATTACCGAAGAGCATCCTAATACAAGAAGAATATTGAAAATATTGCTTCCGATACAATTTCCAAGCACTATCTCCGGTTCCCTTTTTCTCGCCGCCACTATGCTTGTAATGAGTTCGGGCATAGTTGTGGCAAGGGCTACCACCGTCAAGCCGATCAGCGTTTCGCTTAACCCAAAGCTTTGTGCGATCCGCGTGCTGCTGTCTACCGTCAGTTTTCCCCCAATGAAAAGCCCCCCCAAAGACAGTAATGAGAAGCACCATAATTTAATCAGCCCGGTGTTTTTCTGCTCGTTGTCCGGCTGTGAGGACAGCCCGTTTCCGTCATCGTCAGTATCGATGTCCCCTTCGGCATCGATCTGTATTTTGATCGATTTCCTGGCGTCTCTGGCTATATAGGTCATAAATAACACAAACGCGCACAGCAGAATGAATCCTTCAATCCTCGATAACCGTCCGTCTATGA
>DAITKX010000053.1:4332-9822 GCA_036835995.1 Bacillota bacterium
AAGCCCATCCCTCACCTCTTGACAATTGCCCACCTATGAATATCATTACTCCCAAGGCAGTTTGAATGGCAAATAATATGGGCAGCTCCCGCTTTACGACGGTATCCTTTACTTCCAAAGGAGAAATAATTGCCGCCAGCCCGACAATGAGCGCGATATTTGACATGGAACTTCCAATGATGTTTCCCAACGCCAGCTGGTTCCTATGATTTATACCTGACACAATCCCCACTGCAAGCTCGGGTGCGCTGGTCCCGAAAGCAACGACGGTAATACCGATAATAAAGGAAGAAACCCCATATCTGCGCGCTATTTTAGCTGAGGAATCGATCAGGATATCCGCGCTCTTTATAATCACAATCAAACCTAAAATCAAAAGTAAAAACTGCATGAAACCGCCTCATCTTATTCTTTATTTTTTAACATATACCAATATAATTCCCTAAAACTCATTTTCATAAAATAAATATAGGCATATAAAAAGGGAGAGAAACTCGCGACTAACGAGCTTCCCACCCCAGAAGCCATACTGTTCTTGGAATCGAACATACATTCGTCCAACCGTAATCCAGTCCTGTTAAATTTACATTATTGTAACATTATTTTTTATGTCTGGCAATATGCCCTTTGATTTACTTTGTGATGATCCGCCTTTCCGCCCGAAGCTTTGAATTGTTTAAATGGACCCGGGTCTTCTCAAGGCTTTTTTCCAAATCCCTGCTTTTCAAAGCCTCCAGGATTTCTCCGTGCTCCTTGTAAATCTGCGCCAGATTTTCGTCGTTGTATACGGTCACCTTTCTGGTCTGCTCCACATAGGTTTGATAGGATTTTAAAACCTGCGACAGGAAACGGCTCTCGGACGCATGATAGATGATTCCGTGAAATGTCCGGTTCAGCTCCATGATCTTCTTGCTTGCCCTTCTCTCCGTGTAGAATTCCATCATGTCGTAGATTTCCTGCATGGTGTTCAGATCCTCAGCGGAGATCCTGGAGACAGCGCGTTCCACCGCCAGCATCTCGACTGCGGCCCGGACTTCATAGATATCCTGAATGTCCTGCTTGGTAAAGCCCATGGCAAAGGACCCCCGGTTGGGGATCGTCTGGACCAGACCTTCCGTTTCCAGCTGCTTCAGCGCCTCCCGGATCGGAGTCCTGCTTACCTTCAGCTCTTCGGCCACCTGGTTTTCCTTGATTCGCTCTCCGATGCCGTATTGTCCTTTTAATATCCGCTGGCGCAGGATGTTTTCTATCTCCTCCGCAAGGGAAAGGTTGTTAGAATACTTATCGCTTATCATTTTTGAATCCTGCCTTGTTTATATTTTTACTTAATTGATATCATAGTGTATGCGAAGTGATTATTCTAGCGCCGTCTCCGATCCCCGTGGTGTAGAAATCCGCCTGGAAACCGGTCTTATCCCTATATCTGCCGGCTACATGTCTCATGAAATCATCTACCCGGTCCTTTCGGACAATTGCGATGGCGCAGCCTCCGAAGCCGCCCCCCGTCATCCTGGCGCCGATACAGCCTTCATGTCCGGCCGCCGCCTCGACGATGCTGTCAAGATGAGGACCCGTTACCTCATAAAGATCTCTCAGCGACGTGTGGGATTGGTCGATCAGCTCTCCAAGGGTCTTGATTTCACCATTTTTTAAGGCATCCGCCGCCTTTTTGACTCTTTCATTTTCATAGACCACATGCCGGGCTCTGTTTCTTATGACAGGATCACCGATATCTCCGCCATATTCCTCGAATTCCCCGGCCGACAGCTGGCATAAATTCCTTATGTCCCTGTGTTTTCTGATTTCCTTAAGCGCCGTTTCACACTGCGCTCTTCTCTCATTGTATTTGGACTCGTTCAGCTTTCTGTGCTTGTTGGTGTTCATAATGACGAGCACATGCCCGTTCATGCAAAAATCGATATATTCATACTCCTGCGTATCGCAGTCGAGCAGAATGCACTTGTCTTTCCTTCCCATGCCGATGGCGAACTGATCCATTATGCCGCACATAACTCCGATGAAATTGTTTTCCGCGTTCAGACACATCCTTATCATTTCAGTCTTGCTGATCCGTCCCCCGTTGAAAAGGCTGTTGAGCATCTCGCCCACCAGCATTTCCAAAGAAGCGGAGGAAGAAAGCCCCGCTCCAATGGGGATGTCGCCCCCCACAAGGATTTCCATTCCGCCGGTCACATATCCCGATATATCAAACTCGCGAATAACGCCTTTGACATAGTTGGCCCAGCCGTGACCGCTGTCATAGGCCATGTTTTCAACCGGAATTTCCACCTTCAGATCGACGTTTGCCGAGGCCATTTTCAGGGTGTGATCCGGGCGTTTCCTTGCGACGCCGCAGGTCCCCATCTCAATAGCCCCTGGCAGAACCAATCCGCCGTTGTAATCCGTATGTTCTCCGATTATGTTGATCCTGCTGGGGGAAAAGAAAACCGACGCTTCCCCTCCTCCGTACAGCTCGTAGAATCTATTTTCAAGCATATCTATGTTTTTAAGCATATCTGCCCCCGCTTTCCGCAGCTATCTCTGTAAATGAGCTTCGTGTCAAACAGGATCCCGTCCATTTTCATCTGCTTGTTCCGGATCATAATCATCATATTTTCCGCGGCCTTTTCACCGATATATTTCACATCGATTCCAATTGTCGTAAGCCTTGGATTGCTGATTCCGGATACAAGGGTATTGTCAAACCCTATTATGGAAACATCCTCCGGCACCCTGATCCCCTCTTTGATCAATCCGTTCAGAACTCCAACGGCCATCAGATCGTTGCACGCCAGCACCGCTGTGGCGTCCATTCCCTCCACAGCCCACGCCCTGACCTTCCCGTCGGTTTCATTTATGACGTCGGCGGTGTTGCCTTTCCCGACGAACAGGATCCGGCTGTATGAGAACCCGTTCTCTTCAATAAAGGCTTTATATACATCCTCCCTGAGGTCGTAGGAAAGGCTCCTGTCCCCTCTGATAAACAGGATTTCCCTGTGCCCGAGGCTTCTCAGATAGTTCAGCGCTTCCCTGGTTCCCGCTTCCTCGTCGTAGGATATGAAGTTCACGTTCTTCACGTCGGTCCTGCCATTGATCAAAATGGTGGGAGTGTGCCTCGAGATGCCTGCCAGATATCCGTTTTCAAGATTTTCGACACTGGGGTCAATGACGAATATTCCATCCATGCTCCTCGAAATAATGCTGTTTATGACGCTTTTCTCGGTCCCGGGATCGCCATCGGTTGTGAACAGCGATATGATGAAACCCTGGTCCGCCAGATTTCTCTGTATCTCCTCCACGATGCTGGGGAAAAACAGGTTGGTTATTCCGGGCACGACAACGCCAAGATTAAAGGTCGTCTTGGTGATCAGGCTCTTTGCGATCACATTGGGCGTAAAGCCATATTTATCGACAACCTTCTCTACTTTTTCCCTCGTTGCCTTGCTGACCGGATAATTGTTGTTCAGCACTCTCGAAACGGTTGAAACTGAAACCCCCGAAAGCCTCGCGATATCATAAATAGTCTTGGACACTCTCCCACCTTTTGCATTCCTTATTTTAATAAATTTTTATTTGCCGAAGCTGCTGACAAATGTATCCTGCAGCTCTTTCAACGTTGTCTCGGGATTTGCTCCCTTCAGCAGCATCCTGGCCTGGGCGTCTCTGATCTGGTCGATGGCCTCGTTGAAGTTCTCCGTATAGTTCAGCTTGGGAATGTCGCCGCTTATATCGGCAAAGAATTTCCACACCTGCTGTCCGCCAAAGTAATCCAGCTTCTCATCAAACGCCGGATCGCTGTATGCCGGTATGTAAGAAGGAAACAGTCCGTATTTGGTAAAACCGTTGATCTGTGATCCGACATCCGTCATGGCAAACTTGACAAACTCGATTGCGGCGGCCTTGTTGGGAGCATCCGACGGAACCAGAACGTTGGACCCGCCGTTTACAGCTACGTAATCCATTCCTTCCTCGACCTTCGGAAGCGGCATCACTCTCCATTTTCCGGTGCTTTCCTGAACTTCGTCGGTCAGCGTTCCGACCCACCACACGGCGGAGGGAACGGTAGCGATCTTATCCTCCTTCGTGGCCGTCACCAGGCCATCCCAGTCAATATTATCATAAGTGATTCCAGAATCATACAATTTTTTCAGGGTGTTCGCGGCCTTCAGACCGTTCTCCGAATAGACGGTGGTCTTTCCGTCCAGGTCGAAGAAATAGCTCCCTGTCTGCTGATACAGCATCCCAAAGAAGGTCGGGTTGGTCGCCGCGGCAAGAGGCATCATTTTGACGCCGATGGCTTCCATCTTCTTTCCTTCTCTGATAAAGTCATCCCAGGTCTTGATGTCATCCGGGTTTATGCCCGCCTTTTCAAAGAGATCGGTTCTGTAATACAGCCCTGTCGGCGCTCCGTCCCACGGAAATCCGACGATCTTGCCGTTTGAAGTGACTTCTGAAATCTTGACCGGAAGGAAATCATCCTGATTGACATACTCCGTCATGTCTGCAAAGCCGTCCGGGAATTTGGCAGCAAAGGTCGCAACCCGCTCGCCTTCCATGGTGACTACGTCCGGAAGCCCTGTCTTGCTGGCAAGCCTGGTGAGCAGTTTATCGTACACCTGGTCGGTGCCCAGATCTTCGACATCCACAACTACATCGGGATGGATTTCTTTGAATTTCACCGCCGCGTCCTCCAGCGCCTTGGCAGCAACGTCCCAGCTCCACACCACGATTGTGCCGCTGATCTCGCCGGATGATCCGGAAGGTTCCTGAGCCGGTTCCTTGGAACCGCAGCCCACCAGCGACAGAACAAGCAACAGCGATAACAACAGAGAAATTTTTCTTTTCATAGTGACACTCTCCTTTTTATTACTCTTTTATTGCTCCACCCATCAGTCCGGAAATAAACTGCTTCTGGAATGACAGGAACATAACAATCACAGGAATGGTGGCGATGGAAGCTCCCAGCATCATCATGCCGTAATCCTTGTACATCAGCCCGTTCAAGGACGCTAACGCAACAGGCAGGGTATACATGTCCTCGGTGCTCAGAATGATCAGAGGCCACATGAAGTTGCCCCACTGGGACATGAAATTGTAGATGCCCAGGGCGCCCAGAGCCGGTTTCATATTCGGCAGAACAATCCTGAAAAATATTGAAAATTCATTGAATCCGTCTATCCTGGCCGATTCGATCAGGGACGTGGGGAAGGACATCATGTTCTGCCTCATCAGAAATATCCCAAAGGCGTTGGCCAGGGCGGGGATGATCACAGCCCTGTATTTGTTCGCCCATCCGATGGAAGTCATCATGGTGAACTGCGGAATGTAAAGCACCTGGGCGGGAATCATCATGGTTCCCATGATCAGCGCAAAGATCAGGTTTCTTCCCTTGAAATGAAATTTGGCCAGGGCGTATCCCGCCAGGGAATCCAGCACGAGGGTCAGCAGGGTATAGACCACCGAGATAAACACGGAGTTGAATACGACTCT
>DAITKX010000053.1:9832-20167 GCA_036835995.1 Bacillota bacterium
CCAGATATCGGTCTTATCCTTCAGGCTGTCCATGTTCGCCATCAGATTTGATCCGGCGCTCAGCGTCGGCGGTATCTTGAGAATCTCCCCGGTGCTCAGGGTCGAGGAAACGAACATGAGATAAAACGGAAAGAGGGAAATAAAAGCCGCGATCAGCAGCAGTCCATATGTAATTATCTTTACCCTCAGAGTCGCGTTCTGAGGATTTCTTTTTCTTCTCTTCATGAATCCGTCTCCCCCAGCTTGAACTGAACATACGATAAAACGGCTATGATAATGACGAGGACATAGCTGATTGCGGCCGCGTACCCGAACTTGACATACCGGAATCCGGTGTTGTAAAGATACTGGGCGATGGTTATCGTCGCGCCGTCAGGCCCTCCGCTTGTAAGGATATACGGCTCGTCAAACAGCTGCAGCGTCCCGATTGTGGAAGTGATTGCGACGAACAGAATGATCGGCTTCATGTTGGGAAGGGTCACCCTCAAAAATTTCTGTATCCTTCCCGCTCCGTCGATATCCGCCGCTTCATATATCTCATGTGGAATATTTTGGAGTCCCGCCAGCATGATGACCATGTTGTAGCCTGTCCAGCGCCAGGTGATGGCGATCATGATGGATATCCTTGCGCTTATGCTGCCTCCCAGCCAGTTGACTCCGCTGAGTCCGAAAATATGAAGCACGTAGTTGACCAGCCCGTACTCATTGTTCAGCAGCAGCTTGAATACCAGCGAATACGCAACCAGACAGGTTACCGCGGGCAGGAAGAGCGAAACCCGGAACACCGCTTTCGCCTTTACAAATGCCTGGTCTACCAGGTACGCCAGCACCAGAGAAAGAAACACCATCACGGGCACCTGAACCACGAGGTAAACAAGAGTATTGAACAGGGATTTTTTAAACACCGGGTCCTTTGCGAGGCTCAGATAATTCTGAATTCCCGTGAAAACATACTCCCCCGCCTCAAACTTGTAGAAGCTCAGCAGCAATGATTTCACGATGGGATAGATCATGAACACGCCAAACACAACGATGATCGGAACGAGAAAATAATAGGGCGCGCTCTTCTGATTGAGTTTAATCCTGCTCCATAGCTTCTTCATCTTTTCGTCCGCCTCCTGACTCTCTCACCCCAGAGTGAGACCGGCGATATCAGGCCCGGGGAAAACGGCCTGATCCGTATGGTAAAATCGAATTCCTCCGGCGCCAGGCTGTGGCATTTCAGCGGAGCCGGCCCACAGCTCCCGCTTCCCAGGCCGTGGTGGCGGTGGTCTATATAGAGATTCAAAAATCCGCTCTTTTCAAGCTCAAAGGTATGCCCGGCCTTTTCCAGATTTTCAAGAGTGTACTCGTGTACGCTGAAATTGAACGCCTCTTCCGAGGAGAACAGCAGCCCTGCCCCGGAATCCCCGGTACAGGCCATGAACTTAACATCTGTTCTGTTCCCGTTTTCCTGAGGGAACACGTAGTTGGTGAACATGTCCCCGGCCTTTTTTGTGTATAGACCCACAAGGTTTGCTTCCTTGCTGTCGATATACGATTCGCCGGGACCCCTGCCGTACCACGTTACCTCTTTGAAGCTGCCCGGAAGGCCCATCATATATCCCAGCCGGGGGATGAACTCGGGAGGATTCCCTTTCGGGCGCCCTTTTGTGTTCAGGTATATATCGCCGTTTCCGTAAATCTCGTAGGTTTGCTCCAGCTCATATCCCCAGTCCCCGTTGGGAGGCGAAAGATATTGAAGAACCTTTATGATCGCCGCCTGGCCGCAGGTTTCCAGCACGACGCTGTCAACCCTGTTCAACACGTTATCAAGACCCTTTTTCCTCCATTCGCCGACCACGTACATATCGTTGTCGATGGGAGCTCTCCACATGTTAAACACAGGGCCTGCCGCCAGCAGGTCCTGCTCTTCATAGCGAAGTTCCGACAGCTTTCCTTCCAGCCTGTCGAAGAAACAGGAGAATCCATCCCCGCTGATCAGAATGCCTGTCGGGCTTTCTTCCGCCTTCGGCGCGGGAAAGCTTCGGACATCCTCCACGGTCATCCCCTCCAAATGCGGCAGCCTGAACTGATCCCAGGCGATGTCATGGCCTTTCTGCGCCCATTCGGCGTCGCGTCCTGTCACGATGGCGAGATTCAGCCACAGGTCCGTATGAAGGATCCTCTCTCCTCCGATCTCGGGTGGAAGGCTGACCGTTTCGCTTTCGTACGGCTTGATATCCGGCAGGTCAACGACCCCGCTCTGCAGGCAGGATCCGTCCCCTTCGACGCTGTAGGAGAGCTTGAAGCCCCCGAGCCCGATAAAATCAAAGAGGTTCGTGACCCGAATCCTGCCGGACGCGGCATCCTCTTCCTCCAGCTTTACGGGAGCTATGATCTTCTTATATTCCAAAAGTCCCGGAGTGGGCGTCCGGTCGGGCTGTACCAACCCGTCGCAGCAAAAGTTGGAATTGTTCGGATAATCTCCGAAATCACCGCCATAGGCAAAATACTCCACACCGTCGCCGGTTCGCTTTTTCAGCCCGTGATCACACCACTCCCATACGAAGCCGCCCTGGAGCCTTTTATATTTATAGAACAGCTCCCAGTACTCCTTGAGGCCGCCGGGTCCGTTGCCCATGGCATGGCAGTATTCGCAGAGTATGTGGGGCTTGGAGCTGCTCTCCATCCTTCCGAATTCTTCCGTCTTTTCATGATTCGAGTACATCGTGCTCATGACGTCGACGAACTTGCCTTCCCGGTCCTCTTCATAATGGATCAGCCGTGAATCGTCCCTTTTCCGGACCCAGTTTCCCATCGCCTCAAAATTGCAGCCGTAACCCGATTCATTTCCCATAGACCACATGATGATGGACGGATGATTTTTATCCCTTTCCACCATCCTTTCGACTCTGTCCAGATAGGAAGCCTCCCACCGCGGATCGTCGGTGATCATATTGTATTTTCCAATTAATTCAAAGCCGTGACATTCCAGATCCGCCTCATCCATAACATAAAGGCCGTACCTGTCGCACAGGTCGTAAAACCGGGGATCGTTGGGGTAGTGGGAGGTCCTTACGGCATTGATGTTGTGCTGTTTCATCAGGAATACATCCCGTTTCATCTGCTCATAGGAGACCACCCGGCCCGTATCGGGATTTGCGTCGTGGCGGTTAACGCCTCTGAGCATGATGGCCCTTCCGTTACCAGCATATTGCCGTCTTTCAGTTCCACTCTCCGGAAGCCGACCTTCTGGGCGACAGCCTCGAGAAGCTGCCCGTCCTGATCGGAAAGAGAGACAAGCAAGGTATACAGATAAGGGGTCTCCGCGCTCCACTGGTGCGGGTTTTCGATATCCAGAGAAAAGGCTGAGGTTATGTCGCCCGGCGCGCCGGGGTTCAGATGGTCTTCCCGCCCGGCAATCACGCCCAGGCCGTCCATCAGCTCATAGCGAATCCTGAAACCTGTCACGGTATTTTCTATCTTTGACTCGATGGTCAATTTGCCGTTCCTGTAGTTTTCATCAAGCCCGGCCTTGATAAAGCAATCCTTCAGAAATACCTTGTCCCGCGCAAACAGCGATACATCCCGGAAGATGCCCGACAGCCACCACATATCCTGATCTTCAAGATATGTGCCGCTTGTCCATTGATACACTCTCACCGAAATGCTGTTTGCTCCTTCGAAATTCACATGGGAAGTGATATCGAACTCCGAAGGGCACCTGCTGCCCTGACTGTAGCCGACAAATCCTCCGTTGATCCATAGGTGAAAACCGCTGTCCACCCCTTCAAACCTCAGGATGATCTTCTTGCCCTTCCAGTGATCCGGCACAATAAAATCCCTTCGGTAACATCCCGTAGGATTCTTTGAAGGGATTTTGGGCGGGTCGATGGGAAACGGATAGATCATATCCGTATAATGAGGGTTTCCATATCCGTACATCTGCCAGTTTCCGGGCACAGGAATCTCATCCCAGCCCTCGGCGCTGAAATCCTTCTCATAGAAATTCTGGGGCGCCAGTTCCGTATAATCGCTGTAGAAGAACTTCCAAACTCCATTCAAGAGCAGCATCCTGTCGGACATTTCCCTTTCAAAGGTCAGCGCGGCCTCTCTGCTGCCACAGGGAATGAAATATGCTCTGCTCTCAAGGCGGTTTCTCTGTAATATTTCCAAATTGCTGTGATCGCTCATCAGAATACTCTCCTTCGGCAATGGTATAGAAATCGGTTTCTATAATCTACTGTCATTATATTCCCTAGCGCAAAATTACACAACTATAATTTTTCGAAATCCCTGAACAGCCTCGGGTAACTGCCGATACCGACGACGGCTGTTCAGAGATTTTTCATCGCCGAGCTATTGAAAATATTTCAGGACAAGCTGAACCACTTCGTCTCCAATCCGTCTCTGTGCTTCAAGGGTGGAAGCCCCTAAGTGAGGAGTGAGGGACACTTTGTCGTGGGTATAAAGCCTTTCATTCTTCGTGGGCTCCTCGGCAAATACGTCCAGAGCCGCTCCCGCCACCTTGCCGGAATCCAGAGCGTCCAGCAGTTCCTCCTCATTGATCAGCTCCCCTCTCGACGTATTGATAATATACACTCCGTCTTTCATCTTTGCGATCTGTTCCTTCCCGATCAGCGGAGAATTATCCTTTAAGCAGGGCATGTGAAGCGAGATGAAATCCGATTCCGCAAGGAGCTCGTCAAGGGGTACATATTGATCTTCAAAGCCTTCCGCCGCACAGCCTTTCGTGTAAATGACCTTCATGCCGAGAGCCGAGGCTCTCTTTGCCGTTTCCTTGGCGATCCTTCCAAAGCCCACCAGCCCCAGGGTCTTGCCCGCAAGCTCAATCCCTTCATAGCTCTTCTTGTTCCATTTCCCGCAGCGCATGGTATGATTCGCTATGTAAATATATCTTGCGAGACTGAACATGTGCCCTATGGTAAGCTCGGCCACGGAAGCGCTGCTGGCGTTAGGCGTGTTTTCCACGGCGATTCCCCGCGCTTTTGCATACTCATGATCGATGTTGTCGATTCCCACGCCGCCGCGAACGATGAGCTTCAGCCGGCCTGTCTCCAGCGCCGCGTCTATGACCGGCTGCCTCACCTTTGTGGCGGATCTTACTACGACCGCGTCAAAATCCCTGATTTGGTCTTTTAATTCCTCCGGTTCATAGTGCTTTTCCACCACCTCATGGCCGAAGCTTCTAAGCTTTTCAACCGCGTCCTGTTCCATTCCGTCAGTGATCAGTATCCTTGCCATCTTCCTTTCCTCCTGTTCCCTTCATAATATTTTTTTAAAGAACATACGATTCATAAGAAAACATGTGGAAATACCGCGGAACGGCTCCGGCGATATTTCCTTTTCTGATGCTATAAAATATTGCCGGCCAGTTTATTGAGACTTTCTGCCGCTTCATCATCCGTAAAGCAGTATTTCAGGCTTGTGAAATCCCTTCTCAGTTTTTTGACATCTTCCTTTACATTTTTATTTCTTAAAATAGCGTCGGCCATGATTTCAGCCAGCTGTTCAAACTCTTTTTTACCAAACCCGAACCTGGTCATCTCCGAAACTCCGATCCGCAATCCTCCCGACGCGGTGAAGCCCTCTTCCTCCGGCGTGGCCTGATAGTTCACGATGATGTTGTTTTCTTCCAGCCTGCCCGCAACCTCCGCGCCGGTTCCATAGCCGACCTTTACGATGACCTGATGGGTTTCGGTGTAGGAGATATCCGGATCTCCCGCCACTTCCAGGCCCGCCCCCTTCAGGGCTTTCGCAAAGTGCTTCGCGTTTTCGATGACGTTCCTCTGATATTCGTCCTTGAAGTTGTTCATTTCGTAGGTCGCCATGAGAAGGCCCAGCAAAGTTCCCAGGTGATGGTTGCTGACGCTGCCCGGAAACGCCCTGGTCTCAATGGTGTTCCACAGCTCGTACTTCAGGTCCTCCTCCTTATAGTTCCCGGCTATGACGCCTCTCTGGGTTCCGAAAAACGTCTTGTGGGTGGACCCGGTGACGAGCTCCGCCCCTTCCCCAAAGGGATCCTGGAAATATTCTCCTACCAGCCCGAGGACGTGGGCCATATCGTACATGATAACCGAATTCATGCCCTGATCGTCCAGAAACTCCCTGATCTCTCTGACCGGTTCTTTGTGCAGCACCATGCTCTTTCCGAAAACGATCAGTTCCGGCTTATACTGAGCGATGAGCTTTTTCGTCTCCTCTACATCGATCTTGTAGCAGTTGTCCTTTCGCACGGGGAAATTCACCACGGCGGGCCTCTCCGTGACCGGATCGACGGCGATGTAATCGTGGAGGGCGCCCATGGGCTGCGCGCTCAGATGGCCGCCTTTTATGATGTGATTCGTCATGACGTAGCCCAGCCGCTTTGCTTCCCTCTTGCGGTTGGCCCTGTTTTTAAAGTCCATCAGGGCGCTGAAAACCGTCATATTCGACATCTGCCCGCTGAGGACCCGCGGCTCGATCAGAGAGCAGTGAAAATACTTTTTCATTTCCTCGATGAGCAGATGCTCCACCTCGTCGATAAACTTCGTCCCCTGATAATAGAAAACGTCGTGGTCGTAAAACGATTTGATCTTCTTGTGCTCCGCATACCGGAAAGACGGGTCCAGAATGGACAGCATCCTTACGGCGCTGGACTGGGTCTGCTCGGAAGGAATCAGGTCGATGCATTCCTCCTGCCTCCAGACGTGATTTTCACAGCTCTTCTCGATCAGGTTGACCGCCTTCGTCCTGTAATCCGCCGGCGTGTCCGCCTGATATGTTTCCTCATAGCCGTAGAGGATCGGCCTCGCAAAGGGCGGCGCGTCTCCTCTCAGATGATAGGCCGGGATCACTGCCTTGACCCGGTTTCCGCGGATTTCCACCTCCACCTCGTCGTCCGTCAGAACATCGCTTTTTAAAAGGGCAAGCCCGATGGACCGCATGCCTTTTTCCTCCGTGATCACTGTCTCCAGGCCGCTTCCTTCGGTCTTGTAGTATGGCACCATAGTGCCGCTGGTGATGTATCCGATTTCCGCTCCGTCTTTGAACACCTTAAAACCGTTTCGCACGACCCCTTTGCCGGTCAGAGCGATGGGCTTCATCATCCTCGGCAGGCCCGAAAGATCTGAGAAATCCCGGTTGAAAATTTTCTGATAGGCTTCAAACTGCTTGAGCAGAGCGCTTCTGCCGATATAATCCCCCTTTGCCTCGGCAAAGCTCACTGCAAATTTCGCCAGAGGCACGGAAAAGATCGGAATTTCCCCGCCGTTTTCGTCGAGGCCCAGCTCATGCCCGTAAAGGGGCAGTCCGGCTTCCAGCCGCAGGGTATCTCTGGCGCCGAGGCCGATGGGCATCGCGCCGTTTTCCATCAGGCGTTCCCAGAGATCCGCCGCGTCGGAGGACTTTACAAACAGTTCGAATCCGATGGGTTCTCCCGTATAACCTGTTTTGGAGATCAATACTTCTTTTCCGTCCAGCTGAATGATATTCAGCGCATTTTTAACCGGCTCCGTCAGATCGGAGGTTCCCGCCAGCTTCGCCAGAATATTTTTGGAATCCGGCCCCTGGATCGAAATCAGCGCCATATCCTCGGTGTGGTTTTCGATCTTTGCGTCAAACTTTTTGATGACCTCCGTCAGATGCGCCCAATCCTTATCCGCGTTGGCGGCGTTCACCACAAGGATATACTCGCCTTCCCGGAAGCGGTAAAGATAAGCGTCGTCGATAGCTCCCCCGTTTTCATCGGGAATCATGGTGTATTGCGCCTGCTTCAGCTCCAGCGCCAGCACATTGCTGGTGAGAACGTACTGCAGATAAGCCACCGCGTCCTTTCCGGAGATTGTGAATCTTCCCATATGGGAAACATCGAAGATCCCCGCCTTTTTTCTCGTATACAGATGTTCTTCCACGATGCCCTGAGGATAGTTGACAGGCATCTCCCAGCCGCCGAAATCCACCATATTGGCCTTTAATTTGATATGCTCGTTAAAAAGCACCGTTCTTTTCAAAGTATCCATATGCTTTTCCTTTCTCTTATTTCTTTACCGCCGCCGAACAGGGTTAGGTGCACAATGCAACGCCTCCCCTTTCAGGTCCATCACCGCCTCGGCAAATGATTCGCTGAGGGTGGGATGGGCGTGGACCGTTCCGATGACGTCGTCAGCCTTGATTTTCATTCCGATGGCCAGCACGCCTTCATGAATCAGGTCCGACGCGTGGGGGCCCATGATATGGACTCCGATCAATACGTCGTTCTCATCGGAGATGACCTTGATCATGCCCTCCCCTTCTCCCAGGGTCAGGGCCTTGCCGTTGGCTCCAAAGAGAAACTTCCCGGTATGATACGGGATTCCTTTCTCCCGGGCCTCGTCCTCCGTAACGCCTGCAAAGGCGATTTCCGGGAAGGCGAAGACGCAGCCTGGCACCGCTTCCGCACTCTGCTTTGGTTCAAGCCCCATGATATGTTCCACCGCGGCAACGCCCTGATGGGATGCGGCATGGGCAAGCATGATCCCCCCGGTCACATCGCCGATGGCATAGATATTCGGTACGTTGGTCCGGCCGAATTGATCTGTCCGGATCCCTTTTCTGTCGTATATCACTCCGGCGGTTTCCAAGCCAAGACCCTCGACAGCGGGCTGTCTGCCCACGGCCATAAGGACCTGATCCGCCTCCACCGTCTGATCTCCCTTCGCCGTGGAAACCGTAAGAATCAGGTTTTCCTCCCGCTTCTCGATTTTCGTGACCTTGGATGAAGTCCATATCCCGATCCCTTTTTTCTTCATCATTGGCACAAATCTCTTTCTTAAATCGCTGTCCATCTGGGCCAGTATGTCAGGCAGAAATTCCACCACCGTGACTTCGCTTCCGAAAGCGTTAAAGATAGCGGCGAATTCAATCCCGATGACGCCTCCCCCTATGATGGCGAGACGGCCGGGGATATGCCCGATGTTCAGAAGCCCTGTGCTGTCAAGGACTCCCGGCAGGTCTGCCCCTTCAAGGGGTAACGCTGCCGATTTGGAACCGCTGGCGATGATGATATGCTCCGCCGTTATCCTTTCGACTTCGGCATCCGCTCCCGCACCGGAGCTTCCCTTTTCTCCTCTTTCAATGGAGATCGCATGGGCCCCTATCAGGCAGGCTTCTCCTTTTACGACCTTGATACCGTTTGATTTCATCAGCTGATCGACGCCGCCCACCAGCCGGTCCACGATCTGGGATTTTCTCTCCCGGACCCGCTCCCAGTCAACAGCCGCGCCGTCGCTTACGATGCCGAACTCCCCGCTGTTTCGGACCAGTCTGCAGACTTCGGCGCTCCGGTAAAACGCCTTGGTGGGAATCCCGTGTTCAGACAGGTGCCGCCCATCCTTTCGCGCTCCGCAAGGCAAACCTTAGCCCCTAGCTGTGCGGCTCTGATGGCCGCAACGTATCCGCCGGGCCCTCCTCCTATCACCATCAGATCAAAATCATAATTCCCCATATTATTTACTCCCATCCTGCCATTTCAGCTTCGGCTTTCTTGCGGCGCCGACTTCATCCAGCCTTCTGACTGGCGCTTTCACCGGGGCCTCCTTCAGGAGCTCGGGGTTGGACTTCGCTTCTTCCGCGATTTGAATCATCGCGGCCGCAAAATCATCCAGGGTTTCCGCGCTTTCCGTTTCCGTAGGTTCTATCATCAGGGCGTTGTCAACGATCAACGGGAAATAGATCGTCGGCGGATGGTAGCCTAAATCGATCAGCCTCTTTGCCACGTCGAGGGTTACGGCGTCGGAAGCCTTCTCCTTTAACCCGGCCAGTACAAATTCGTGCATGCAGATGCGGTCAAAAGGCAGTTCGTAGTGCTCTTTCAGCTTTTCCTTCAGGTAATTCGCGTTTAATACCGCGGTCTGGGAAGCTTCCGTCAATCCTTCCCCTCCCATGGACTTGATATAGCAATACGCTCTGACAAGAATGCCGAAGCTGCCGTAAAAGCTCCTCACCTTGCCGATGGATAAAGGACGGTCCGAATCCAGAAAACAGGTTCCGTCTTCCCTTTTTTCAACGGTGGGCCGGGGCAGAAAATCAACGAGCCCCTTGGATGCGCCCACAGGTCCCGCGCCGGGACCTCCCCCTCCGTGAGGCGTCGAGAAGGTCTTATGCAAATTGAGGTGCATCACGTCAAAGCCCATGTCTCCCGGGCGTGTAATTCCCATGATGGCATTCATGTTTGCGCCGTCGTAATAGAGCAATCCTCCGGCCTGATGGACTAAGTCCGCAATTTCTTTAATATTGATTTCAAATAATCCCAGGGTATTGGGATTGGTGAGCATCAGCGCCGCCACGTCCGGCGAGAGCGCATCGCGCACCGCC